>NZ_QXIR01000011.1 GCF_003581585.1 Bacillus salacetis | reverse complement strand
AGAAATCCTGGCCTTTATGAACACGATGATGACGATCTCAGAATCCTATTTCCGAAAGAGCATCGTACTGCCATTGATAGAAGAAGGGATGTTGCACAAGGATTTTATACCAGGCAGTCAAAGTAAGAGAAAATATTATATGGTGAAGAAGTAATGAGAACCCACTGAGTAGACTGATGCAGCTGCTTGGTGGGTTCTTTTTTATTGTTTTAAATTGTTTTATTTTGAGACAAGCCTATCTATTGATATGGTAAAATTATCAAAAGGGTCAGTTTTTTATGAAGGGGAATATAAAATGAGTGAAGCTATCAAACTTACACCAGAGGATATACAAACAATTAAAACTGATATGGACGAAGCAATCAAACTAGTTAAACATTATGCTGTTCAATATGCAGGGCAAGAGCACTATGATCATCTAGGTGCAAGTTGTGTTATGTCAGCAACCAACACCGTCGATACCGTTATTGGCTCAGCTCAATATCTCGATGGGGCTTTTCTAATGCCGGATGAAATTCATGTTGAACGATTAGTTGACTGGTTTATAAAGAATAAAGACTTTGAATGTAATAGAGCCATTCTTACATTTTACTTTGCAAATTATATTAAGCGGAAAATTAACGCTTTGTATCGATCTATCAATAAAGATGAACTTGCCACAACTCTTACTATAATAGGGAGTAAAGAAGCGGCTAAGGAATTTAAAAAGCAATGTCGTAAGCGTAAGAAGCTAGGCGTTAAAATCATTCGTCAGTACTAAGGGGTGATCAATAATGAGTAAGGAGCTGTACATAAAAGAGCTTGATAAGTTAATAAACAAGTTTATTTTTAGATCACGTGACTTTGTGGATTATGCGGCACACCTGTACGGATATACTGAGATGTTAATGACAGGGGAAAACAACTCAAAGTTTACCTATGATCATGAGTACTTTAACTTTACTAAAAGCACTAAAACATTGATTAGTATTAGAGAATTACTAAAAATGGGTCATAACGAAGATGCCCTGATACTGATAAGAAGTATGTTTGAAAATTACTTGAGCAGCAGATACCTTAACGAAAATGAAGAATTTATTGACCAGTTGATAACCTTTCCTTTAAATTTGTTCTTTGCTGAATATAATGTTCGAGACGAAGGAGAGATATTTAATCGAGAAGGGGAAAAAGTGGGGGAGCTAATAAATCCAAGTGGATTTAAAACAGGTAAAGATAAACAGTATTATTATACGTTTTATGGTTTCCTATCTCCTTTTGCTCACAGCAATTTTGGCATAGTAAATTATTATCTTGATAAGAATTTGTGTTTTACAATTGAAAAGGAAAATTATCCTCTACTTGTTCGTTTCTTTACAGTTTTTGTATTCACTAAGATTTTTGAACATATTGTAACTGTCGAAGGTGAAGATTTCATTAACGAAAGAACAGAGAAAGAATGTTATAAGCTAGTCGAGGAGTCTATCAAATTCCAAGATGAATTAATTCCTGTTTTAATTGCAGCATTTACTTCAGACGATACTAAGGTTAAACATTACAATAAAAGAATGAGGGAAATGCTAAAGGCTATGAGGAAATCTTTAAAGGAAGAGTTGGGCAGTGTAAAAAAGGACTTTCTAAACTAACGATTCAATTACGAATAGGAAAATGGTAAACAATTTTAATAGAAGAAACTCGTTTAATCTTGCTCATCACTATACGTGGTGGGCATTTTTTTATTGTTATAGTGGGGATATATTTTGCATATTTTTATCCATACGTCCTCACGGCGATGCTCCGCCAGCCTCTTGAAACAGGTGAGGTAACGATTAGCAGGGCCCATTCCACTGTGACGTATCCCTCTTCTTTTATCCTATTGTTAGCCATGAACCCTTGTCCTTGTGGATACCTCGGATCGCCTCATCATTACTGCACCTGTTCCCAAAAACAAATCCAAGCCTACAAAAATCGGTTGTCAGGTCCTATTTATGACCGGATGGATATTCTCTTATCTTTGCAATCGGTGAATGTCAATAAGCTATCCCATGTGAAGGAATCTTCGGCTGATATAAGGAAGCGAGTAGAGGCAGCCAGCTTGAAGCAGTTGGATCGGTACGGAGAAGAAGTGTCCAATAACAAAGTCCCTTTTGAAAAAATGATGGCCGCCAGTCCACTTTCAAATGAACAGAGACAACTGCTCACTCGCGTCTCCTCCAAGCAAAACTGGAGCAATCGCGTGCAAATCAAGATTATCCGGCTAGCGAGAACCATTTCAGATTTAGCAGGAGAGGAACAACTATCGGATGGAGCTATCTGGGAAGCAATGAAACTGAGAAGGTGGGACATGAATAAACCACATTTGATTGCGAGGGAAAAATAAGTATGCCTTTCAAAAAGAGAGTCCATATACCTGAACGCTTCTATCACATTGTGACCCGGGGAAACCGCAGGGATCCGCTTTTCCGGGATGAAGACGATTTTCAAGCTTTTCTCCACATCCTCTATCAAATCCACGAAAAATATCCCTTTGAGATTGCCTCCTTTTGCCTCATGAATAACCATTACCATTTGCAGCTGCGTTCAAAGAAGATATCTCTTTCTAAGATCATGGGCCTTATCAATAAGCGATATGCCAATTACTATAATACGAAATACCGGCTCACAGGTCATGTTTATGAAAAGCGCTTTTACGACAAGGTCATTGACAGCAAAGAAGGGATGCTGGAGGTCAGCCGTTATATTCATCTTAATCCGGTAGAAGCCAGAATGGTTAAGCGACCGTAACATTATCCCTGGAGTAGTTTTCCCTACTATAAAAATGACAAGTTAACAGCTCCTGTATTTATGAATGGAAAAGTTCTACTGGATTACTATGAAGGGGAACTATCGCTAAAGAGGGAGAAGTACTGCAGCTCCGTTACTTGGTGAGTATGAGGAAAGGATAACATCTCCAATCCTAGCAGAGAACTTGGTTGGCAGTTTGACAAACAGTGAATAAGAAATTTGTTCACCCGACCATTGTTGAATTAGCTGCTTTGCTAAGTCCCGCTTTAATAAGTTCATGTATCTTTGAATGTATCATCCACTTTTTCACTCCTTGCCTCCCTTGTAGCTTCAATAATTGTAGTATTCTGAAGGTCTGGAGAAGGGGATATAATGTTGTCATCTTATAGAGCAAAGACATTAGTTTAGCGTTTACATCTTATATAATGATGCTAAAGTCCAGGGTTTATTTACCTGTTTTTGCTAGATTTAAAGTTGAAAATAGAATGCCTTGGGAAACGATGGTACTATATTTATAAATTGGAATTTTATAGGTGTTTTTGGAATTAATTTTTATATTTAATAAGAAAGGATCGATCAAATGGCCGCTGAAATCAAGATTCAGTACAATGAGACGGAAAGAGCCCTTTCGACGCTTAGACAGACGTTGGATGCCTGGAACTCGCACTATCCAAGACAGATTGGCGGAGATAACCAACTGCAGGTAATTGATAAGATGAATGAACTGAACGAACAATGTCAGCAAATGCTTGAGAGCTATAAACAGCTGCTACTGGAAAATCAAGCGGCTGCCAAACAGTCCGTAGAAACCATGGAAGAGACGGATCATTCCCTTTCTTCTATGATCACCTTGAGCCGGTAGGGAGGCACTCTATGAAAATACTAAATGTGGAAGCCTTTCATAGTGGGTTGAAAGATATGGAGGAAACCTTGTCCTCCCAGAAAGATCAGGTGGAACAGATTGAAAAGGCTGTCACAGACGTGGTTAATCTGGATGAGGCTTTCAAGGGAGAAGGCGGGGAGGCAATCCGTGATTTTTACCGAAGCAAGCATCTTCCCATGCTGGAAAAGTACCAGCTGTTCCTATCAGACTACCAATCCGTCCTAAGACAGATGACAGAAGCCCTTTATTCCCTTGAGCCTTCGCCTGCCGGGTTCATCAGGCAGAGCTTCCTGGAAGGCGATGTCGAGCAAGGTATTCAACGCGCTAGGCAGACGACGATGGACCTGACGAGTGAGGCAAACGCTGCACTGCGGAGCGTATCGGATATCGTTTCCGTTCCAAGGATACAGGATGGACCGTTTCTGCAACAAGCGGCCTTCGCCCAGCGGGAAAAAGAGCGAAGCATAGAAAAACTGCTCGAATTCGACCATACACAGACATCTTCCCTCTCTTCTTTAGAAAAGCAAGTCCACTCCATGACGCAGGAAATCACACAGCTTCAAACTATTTTTCAAGAAGGAAAGATTGGTATAATAGAGAAAAATAAAAAAATGATTCTCGATGAATCGTCGTTTCTAACAAAATTATCAGAGCTTGCCTCTGTATGGCTGTCGCAGAAATCCTCTCAGTTCCTTGGAACGTTGGAAGGAAGTTTCTTTGCCATCGTCGATATCGTGAGCGGCCTGGCCGACTCACTCATCGCCCTGTTCACGGATCCGATCGGATTATTCAAGGGAGCTATCAATACTGTTCTGCATCCCATCGACACCGCCAAGTACATTTGGAATGACCTGAAGCAATCCTATGAAGAGGATGTCGTCAATGGAGATATACGAAGCAGAGCCAGGTACTCCTCCTATGCGGAAACCTATATCGCCGCATCCATTTTCGGAACCAGGGGTGTAGACAAAGTCAGCATAGTGGGCAAAGCCGGCAAAATGAATTCCAAACCGGACGTCCCTTACAACGTCCTGACCACCGCCAAAATTAAGAGTTCCATCAAGAACGGAGTCAAAAGCACCTTCGGAAAAGTGGAAGACACCGTTCATAACCTGCTTTCTTCCCGCAGCGGAAAGCGGGCAATGGAACTGGACAGGCTTTCCTCGCATCTGAAGGACCTTTTCAGAAAAACCAGAAACGTCCTGAACCCGGATAAAATTAAAACCGCCATCGACAAGACCTATCAGAAAGTAGCAGCTGGACCGATCTCCAAGGCTGTTCAATCTGATGTTTTTTCCAGGATGGGCAGGGTTTTGTTGAATGAAAAGGGGCATGTTGTGATTCCTGGGAAGGGGAAGGTTTCGCAGGGTGAGAGGGTTACGGAAAAAGTTGATGGGCTTAAATCCAAAAGATTATCTTCTGAACAGATTGAGTTAGATTGGCTGGCTGATAAGTACACTGCTGTAGAAGTAAAAGGAACAGTTAAAGTTGGTGGAAAGAAAGTAGATGTATCCAGAAGAGTGTACCAAATTGAGATTGATAAGAATTATGTACCTAATAATCCGAAGGCACTAGGAAAATCGAATGGAGAATTAATGAAAAAGGGGAAATCACCATATATTGTAAATGATGGGGTGGAAAGTAAAGTTGAATTACACCATTTAATTCAAAAAGAACCTGGTGGAATGGTTGAAATTGCGGAGTTTACTCATGATAAATATGATTCGATGCTACATGGTTTGATTGAAAATGGAAATAGTTTTAGGAATAATCCAGAACTTGAAAAAATGTATAATAATTTTAGAAGTAACTATTGGAAAATGCGTGCTAGTGAATAATAGGAGTGAGTTTAATCTATGGATGAAAGAATTATTAAGATGATTGAAAATTATGGTGTAGAAGATGACTTTTTTGGAGAAGTATCAGAAGAATATATTAATAAGGCTGAAGAAAAACTTAGAATTAAATTTCCTCGAAGTTATCGCGATTTTATAAAGAAATATGGTTCGGGGGGGATATGTGGAGTTGAGCTTGAAGGTGTTCAGGATAATTTAGGAGCATCTGTAGTTGATGCAACAGTGAGATGGAGAAAATTAGGTTTGGGTAGGAACTTAATTGTTTTAGAGGACTCGGGAGAATTTGCTAGATGTATGTATTGTGCAGATATTAATGATGACAGAGTATTTAGTTGGGAAAGGGGAGGGACAGATTTAAACCCAAGGTATAATACATTCGATGATTATGTAATAGACATATTTCAAGAAGGAATTGATAACTGTTAAAAACTATTGAGGTTAATCCAGCGAATACTTATGAATCAATTAACGAACCCGTACAAACTCGTAAGTTTAATGCAGAAGTAGTGATGACCTACAAAGGTGTCATACTGTTAATATAATTCTTACAAATTTATGCTACTTAAAAACATATGAACTTAAAGCACTTGATTGTCAACTAAAGGCAGCGAGTGCTTTTTTGTAGGGAGTCTCTGTTTGTACAACAACAAAATTCGCTCAAGCATCACAAAAATTAGCAGATCAGCTTAATAGTTCCCCAAATCTTGCTCGAAATTTCGGGATTGAAGCTGGTGGAATAAAAGCTAGAGATATAGAAAGATACCGAGAAAGAAATAAATTAACATGACATGAATTAAACGATGTCAAAACTATACAACTTGTGCCATCAAAGATAAACAAGACATTCGGACATCTTGGTGGTATAGGTGAGATAAATGCAGGCGCGTTTGAACCTGGGGGATTAGCTAAAAAATAATAGTAGAAAGGTGATTCTAATATGAAAATAAATGATACAGTTTTTGGTGAACTTGAATATGAATATGGTTGGTCTAGGTACACTACTATAGAATTTTGTGGAAAAGAAGCAGAGGTAGCACTTATGATAAAAGGTGAAGAGGATGGTAAGTTTGATGAAGAACAATATATTGCTTATAACTCACTGATGCAAAAATGGGAACAAATACAATACAGTATATTGCAACCAATTTTAAACTATTATAAACAAACGCGACATGAATTGGGTTATGATATTGACCACAATGAGAATTACCCGGAAATTGAAACAACTGATCAAATACTTGAAATGATTAACCTAGTTGGTATTGTTGTTCCGTATGGGGATATTTATGATGAACGTGATATTGGAATAACATTTGATTGTACATGGGATATAGAAAATGGGTTGGGACTCCGTTTATTGAATGAACAGGTGAATGAAGTAGGGTACCAAGATGTAGCAATCTAAATATACTATTTGTTATACCATAACAATCTTTAACCATATTTTAATGGGAAATTTAGGGACAGAGGGACAGTGAACTGTCCCTCTGTCCCCAAAGGGAGTAACTTTGGTTCCCCTAAGTATTTGAACGGTAATAACAGAAATAAAAAAAGCAAGGCATAATATATCTCCCTGCTTTCAGAATTCAGTTAAAAAGTATTTTAGGCGATTATTTCAAACCAAGCCACGAAACTAGGACTGCCGATTTGACATGCGAAACTACCATTTACAATTACCCCTTCTTTTACTGAGGCATTGAAAAGTTCCCCTTTATTAACGTTAAAACCATTCGTTCTAAAATCTTTTTTAGCTCTTACAATTATTAATTCGTCATCCGGTATAAATATTTTAAACATATTGTATCCTCCAATCACCGTTATCAACAAGAAATTCCAGTTTCAGAGGAATAGGTTCGTCGTTCCACAATATTCCCACCTAAAACCGCCAAGTAATAATGTACATCTCTTGCCTTTATGCTTGTTACTTTAAACAAAATGCCCAACAGACACTCATTTGAGGTTTAAATCACAAGTTTCACATCTCACGAAATTTTTAGAAATTAAATGGGTTAATTGTGTCTACCATTACTTGTTAAATAGGTTATTAGTCCATATAGGAATTAGTTATGCCCCACATATAGGAACTACTTTCATAAATAGTATTCGTCTCTTGAATATTATATGAAAATGCAGCCCCAAGAAAGTTTAAAATCTTTTTTCTAAATTCATTTACTTGTCTATGCTCTGGAGGAAATATAGCGTATCCATCTTTGGCAGCCATTGGAGCAGCAATTCTTTTTCCAGCATCCTTTTGTATTGCAGCATATATAAACAATGTATCACCCAGGAGAGTTAGAAATTTAAACAGTTCGTCTATATTTCTTTCTTCTGACCAATAATATTTCCCTTGTTGTTGGTAGTAATGACACGCACATGAAACAAAGCTTCTTATTAAAGACACTACTTCCAATTTAGCTTCTTGATTGAAATTCTCCATAGTTTGTGCTATTTCATAAAAAACGTCTAGTTTTTTACCCATATCTTCAATAGAAAAAGTGTCATCATTATTTAAGCCAATTGTTCTGAGTAATGATACGTAACCGACTTCAGTCATAGATACTTTCCACCTTTTTCATATAATGTAAGTATTATACCGTAAGTTACAAAGGACAGGTCCTCGTTCCGCTTGGGTGCAACCGTCAAGTAGAAATCAACAGTTTTTCGGAAATAAAATTAAACAGTTTTCGTCAATTAAGATTCAACACTCTGATTATCAAATAAGCTTTTCTGTATTTCATTCTGATCCTGTCCTTCGCTGAAAGTCAAAATTTCGCTCCGGTGAAGGAGACGGTCCAATATGAGGGACAGAGGGACAGGTTAAGACCGGTGAAATAAAAAAATATCTTGATGAAGCTGGTGTTGATGGAGTTGAGTATAAAAACGGAATGCCAGACTTTTCTCCATTTTCAAAAGGTGAAATTAAATTAGAAAATATGACGAATGATAGAAAATCAAACTTTTCGACTGCTGATGAAGAATTGGCTAAAAAGTGGAGTGCACCAGAACAAAAATGGACAGCAGAAGATATAGCTGATTGGCGAGAAGATAATAAATATACTTGGCATGAACTTAATGACTTGGAAACAATACAATTGGTGCCAAGTAAAATCAATAGAGTTTTTAAACATTTGGGTGGAGTTGGAGAATATAATATAAAAGTTAAGTTAGGAGAGTAATTAGGATGGCTATGATTAATGATGAATTATTTGGAAAGCTTGAATATAAAAACAATATTTGGAGAGGGAAAACAACCATTAGAATGTTTGATTTGGAAAGAGAAATACTTTTAAGTGTTGATGCACATGAAAATGCTGATTTTTCAAATGTGCAAAGAGAAGCATTTATTAACTTTAATCAAGAAATGAAAAACATAATACATGAGGCTGAAAAGCAAGTCTACGATTACTATATTGAGAACTATGAAGAGTATAGAGAGATGTTAGGTAATGAATCAGAAGCAGATCAATTTGCACCAAAGATTGATTCTATCTCAGATTTAAAAGGAATAGTAAAACCAGTTGAATTAATTGTAAGAAGAGTAAGAAAGAATGGAAAAAGAAGATTAGGTTTACTTTGTGATGTTTCCTGGGATATAGACAATGGAATGGGAATAAAAATCGAAGATGAAATGGTAGAAGAAGTGGGTTATCAAGATATTGTATTATAGCTTTCGAAATATTATGGATGATAAAGTTGACCTTGAATGGAAGTGAGTTCCTTCAGGTTTTTTCTTATAATTTAATAGATGAGAGGTGATATAAAAAGACTGTATGAAATTCATAGCTCATGAAGGAAGTACCATCATGGGGTATTATTTATTTATATATTTGTATTTTGTGAGAAGTACGATAAACAGTCGAGATGACATTTTAAGTGGCAGGAAGACTTATATATCGCAGCATCCATTTTCGGAACCAGAGGTGTAGACAAAGTAAGCATATCTCTGTTTTAAGTTACACGAAAGGTAGCTAGTAAGAAAATTATTCTTTTGAGTATAATTGTTAGAATATTCAAATTAAATGTGGCTATTTTACCAGGAGTGTTGTACTATAATCTCAGGTTAGAGCTCAACCGAAAAGTAATTTAACAGGGTAAAAGAATTATTCATGTTGCTGAATGTAGTTTATTTTGTCATTCAAAAAAATATAATGTGAATGGATGGAATATGTATGAAGAATATAGTTAGGATAATATGTTCAGTTATGTTATTGTTTGTTACATTTACTGCGGTTGAGCAAAATTACGCCGATGCGTCATTTGGTTGTGATGATGCCGATTATTCATTGGCGGGAACAACAAAAAAAGGAACCATTACTATTGATCCACGAGAAGGTGGTTGTACAGACCCTCCAGGCACAGGGGGGGATTTAGACCCTGGCACAGGAACCGGTGATGATACAGGTGAAGATCCAGGAACCGGTGAAGATTTACCTGTCGGGGAAGAAGTATTTCTTGGTGAATTCGTAGAATTTACAAATGAACTAGGTGAAACAGTAACAGAACCCTATTCTCCGGAATTGATTAGAGAACTAGAAACCATTAATAATCAAAAAGGAGACCAGTTAAACTGTATAGCTTGTGTTGGCGACTTTACGTATTACACTTATAAAGTGTATAATCAGGGTATTACCAAATCCTGGTCTTATCTATCAAACCCCTATTTCATCATTAGTATTGCAAGAGGTGCAACCTATAAGTCATCTATTGAGAGAACGACTACCATCTCGGCAAGTTACTCGGGGAGTATTCCCTCAAAATCAGCGGTGAACCAAACCTTTGGACTTACTGCGTCAGGATCAAAAACGATTAAATTTGAAGTCAGCCTTTCCGGACCTTCAGGAAACTACAACTCAAGGGATTTTTACTACAAAAAAGGCAGACATACCTATAAGGTTAAAACGGTTAAGTCTAAAAAGAACAAAAGCGGAAAAGTTCTTTCCAGTTCCACTTACTATGGATATGTTGGGAAACCAGCGGTCAAACACTATTCTGTAGACACTAAGTAGAGATATTAAGGAGAAAAAACATGAAGCTGAATTGGCAGTCCATATTATGCTTGGCTATATTCCTGATCAGTTTAGGCAGCTTGCTCTATGTACTGAGTTCTAATTTGATTGCAGAGTATTTATTAGCTTATGGAATACCGCTTTCAATCGTTTTAAGTTTTAGTTTATTATCACTTGTATTCGCTTTGAAAAAGTAAGCGGATACTTCGATCACCCCCATATGAAATTGGGTATTCGCGCCTTATCTTATATTCCTACACTGTGGAGAACTGTCATTATTACGGGTTATCCTTTGGGAGAGAAAACTATAAATTATTTAGTAATAAGAGAGACCAATTAGCATATTATGGGTCTCTCTTTTTTTGTTAAAGTTAGGTTTGTTTTGAAATATCAATGAAAATAGCGGGATTTATCACATAAAATACAATGGACCTTTGTTCATTGAGGTGCTATTTTATTGGCGATTTAAAGTGGTAAATCATTGCTGTTTTATCCACTTTAAGATTAAATATCTAACAACTAACACTCACTTATTGCCTATAGATTACTCATTAGGTTAATGAAGAAAATGATATAATTTATCTAATGAAATTATCTGTAGAGGAGGCAGGAAATTGAATATTTTCGAGCATTTAGATGAACTACAAGTGGATTTGAGAAGAAAAAGCCCTGACGAAATCGAAGAGAAGTATTTCAATATCTGTTCCCGATTAGCTGGCCCTGATAGAGCCAATACGATTAATCAAATAGCTTTAAATCAATATGAAAAAGAATTAAGGCAAGGTCTTGAACAATCTATAAAAATAGCTGAAAAACAAACAGCCAGAGCAATCTACTTTGAATACGATTTAGATAATAAATGGGATAGTGCTTTTTTTATATGCGAAGAATACACTCCATTAGAAGATGAAGATGATGACTGGGCGAGTGATTGGTCAGAGAATGTTGAAGCGCCAAGTTTAGAGGGTTTTGGCACCATTTATGAAGTAGATGGATTTGATGGAAACGACATAGCAATAGGTTCGACAATCTATTTAGTGGCGAGGACGGTTATTGCATTCACAAGAGCTTATATATCAATCTCTCATGAAAATTCAATCGCTGTGTGTATCGCCTTTCACGGCCAAGACCCTATCTTCAGAATTAAAGAATAGTCGAAAGAGCATTAATGGTCTGATCAATACTCCTTTATTTTGAATTCTAAAAATTGTTTTTGTTAAGAACTTAGACCCTATCTTATTTGAAGTCCTGGTCAAGGGAGCCCACCTTCATCTGCATAAATCATTTAAAACTAACTTGGTAATGATAGAGTTACCAGAAAGAAAAAGCAGGGTCTATTACATTGGCCTTTATAGGAACTGGCAGGAAACCCTACATATTGAAAAGGTTCCAATCTTATTTAAAGGCTCTTTTCGTAAACTCTGTTGCTATTCAATATAAATTTCAACTAATATCCTGGTAAATCGTCGTAACACCCCCGGTGAGAAGGAAAGAAAAGAGCTGCTCTTTCTTTTCCGAGAGTAAAACCTTTGTATACAGGGGGGGAATCGGCACCTGGGATCTTTCCGAAAGCAACAATATATGCGAAAACAGCCTATTTAAAATATGAAAGGAATATAGTGACAAGTCTTCAATCTATGTAAGGGAAGTAAAAGAAATGTAAATCTACACAAATTGTATTTACACGTTATTCTTCCCCATCTATAATTGTAATGGGGGATTATGGTATTAAAAGTCGAAAAAAGTTTCAGGAGGTTGTTTGTCTTCTTCCCTGTTTTTCTATATTTGGTTCTAAGTCTGGATTATATTTTTAGAAAATTGTCACTTTTGCAGATATTAAAACGAAATATGCACGGGGAAGGGTTTGTTGCTTACAGATGAAATGGTCATTAGTTTTGATAGGTTAAGTGGAACCGGTTTATATGCCAGTCACATCTAATAGACACCAGCCTTGGAAGCTTTGAAAATATAAAAATAGAAGGAGATTGAAACGTACAAATGTTGTCGTTTTTTCATGTGTGCAAAAGCAGCAACAAAAAAGTAAGCTCCCCTGAAAAGTAAAGTCTACTGCGTCTGATTCAACTGGATATTTCAGTATTGGCAGCCATTACGAAAGAAACGCCAAAACAGCATGATTCTACTAAAAGGATAATTAGTTTTCAAAAATGGGAGGAAGAAAATTGAAAAGACGCCATAAGAGAAGTGTAAGTATCGTCACATTGATTTTTTTGGTTACAAGTTTATTTGCACCCGTTGCTAATACTAATGTAAGAGCTGAAGCTGCTGTGGCTGCTGATCTCATTATCTCTGAATATATTGAGGGATCGAGCTTCAATAAAGCTATTGAAATATATAATGGTACGGGAGGAGAAGTCGATCTGAACGGCTATACCCTGGAACATTACAATAATAGTAACAGTGCCACTACAGGAACCACTGCACCAGGCAGTTCTTTGCCATTAGAGGGGAAGCTTGCAAGTGGTGATACTTATGTTATTACCCGGCCTGATGCAGATGCTGCCATTCTAGCTGTGGGTGATATGCTCGACACAAGCAAGCAAGTCATTAATTTTAATGGAAATGACCAGATTGTACTGAGAAAGAATGGCCAGGCAGTGGATTCAATTGGTCAGGTCGGTTCAGTGGAAAGTGTACTGGCAGATGTTTCTCTTGTCAGGAACAGCGATGTTTCAGCCGGGGATACAATTATTGATGATGTCTTTGATAGGAATACGGAATGGACGAATAAAGGAAAAGATATTTTCTCTGATATCGGCAAACACACCTTTGGAACTTCCGATCCTGTAGATCCAGAACCAGAACCAGAACCAGTTGTTCCGGCAATTTCCATTGCGGAAGCACGTGGACAAGGTGCTGGCAGCACGGTGACGTTCGAAGGAATTGCTACAACGAATACAGGACTGTGGGGTTATGACACCTTCTACGTACAAGATGAAACAGCTGGGATTCTTGTTTTTAATAGTCTTCAGGGTGTTAAACCGGGAGATAAAGTCAAAATCACCGGTGAATTGCTAACTTATAATAATGAGTTGGAGATCAAACCTACCGAGCAGGAAATTCTTTCGTCAGACAACAGTCTTCCTGCAGCACAGTCTGTGACAAAAGTGGACGAAAGTATGCAAGGGGAATGGTTAAAGCTGGAAAATGTCGAGATTACCGACTTGAAAAAAGATAATTATGGAACGGCTACTTTTGAAGCGGTATTTGAGGGCGGAGGAAGTGTTACTGTCGTTCACGATAACCGCACAGGTACCACTTATGATGATCTAATCAAGCACTACAAAGAAGGGGATATGGTTCATCTTACAGGAATTGGATCTGTTAACAGTGCTGGCTATCACTTGAAAACGCTTGGTCTGGAAAGCTACGATCTAGTCAACAAGCCGGCGGTATATTCAACTCAGGCACAAGGAGTTGTAGAAGCAGGTACGAAAATTGAATTGAAATCCGATATTGAAGGTGCTGAAATCTATTACACTATTGATGGTTCAGCTCCAAATCCGGAAAGTGAAAAGTATACTCAGCCAATTGCTCTGGAAACTGGAGAAACAACCATTAAAGCAATCGCGGTTGCTGAGGGTAATGAGAGTGATATATTCAGTTTTTCTTATAGAATTCTGAATACTGAAGGTATCTATATCCATGACATCCAAGGGAAAGGCCATGCTTCTGAATATGATGGATCTTCAGTGACAGATGTTACTGGTGTTGTGACTCATATCTTCAATGCAAATAGTTTTGTTATGCAAGATGTTGAGAATGCAGATGAGGATACCGCAACTTCTGAAGCTATAGAAGTATACCAAAGAAACCATGGAGTCTCTGTTGGGGATACAGTTTCTGTAGACGGGACAGTGACAGAATATGGTGGAGGCACAAACCTTTCCAGAACGCAAATTACTGGAACTGCAGTAACCAAGACAGGTACTGCTGACCTTCCTGCCCCTCTTGTAGTGGGGAAAGATATTGTACCTCCGAACAAAATCATCGATAACGATAAATTGGAGTCTTTCGATCCTGAAGAGGATGGTATCGACTTCTGGGAATCGGTTGAATATATGCGCCTTTCGTTCCCAGATGCTCTTGTTGTCGGACCGCCATATTCCGGCGAGGTTCCAATTATTGTGGAAAGCACAACAAATAACGAGGTAAATGTTAATGGCGGGTTGAATATCGCAGCAGACGATTATAATCCTGAGAAAATCATGCTATCTGGTGTGGGTACTACTTATAATGCAGGAGACCAATTTGATGGAGATGTAGTTGGTATTCTTTCTTATTCAAGTTCAGGCTACCGAATAGTGACTGATAAGAGCACATTGCCGGGTGTCATCCCATCGAATGTTACACCTGAAGTTACAGACATCGTACCTGCAGACGACAAATTGACTGTGGCAAGTTACAATGTCGAAAACTTCTCAAACAACGCTGACAATACACCCAATGAAAAAGTGGCGAAGATTGCAGAATCCTTTGTGGATAATATGAAATCCCCCGATGTCATTACGCTTGTAGAGGTTCAAGATAATGATGGACAGACTAATTCCGGCAATGCAGATGCATCCGAGAGCTACCAGCGTTTGATTGATGCCATTGTGGCTGCAGGAGGTCCCGTGTATGACTGGACAGATGTTGCACCTGTAAACAATACAAATGGTGGTGCACCTGGCGGGAATATCCGGGTGGGATATTTGTATAATCCAGATCGAGTAACTCTAGTGGAAGGTACAAAAGGTGCTGCCACACAAGCAAATGCTTGGTCCGAAGAAGGAAACTTAACGCTTAATCCCGGAGTGATCAATCCAGACCAATTCGTTGACACCCGTAAGCCGATTGCCGCAGAATTCGAGTTTAAAGGCGAACGCGTTGTAGTCATCGGCGCTCATCTTAATTCCAAGGGCGGAGATGAATCCCTATGGGGTGCAAGCCAACCGCCTAAATTGGGTTCTGAAGCAGAGCGATTGAAATTAGCGCAAGAAGTCAACAACTTTATTGATGCCGGACTTGCAAAAAATCCCGCTTTGAATGTGATTGTTGCGGGAGATATGAATGATTTTGAATTCACCCCGGCACTTGATACGCTAAAAGGCGGAGTTTTGACGAATATGGTAGATTCAGTTCCTGTCAAGGATCGTTTCTCATACTTCTTCCAAGGAAACAACCAAGTTCTGGACCATATACTGGTTTCTAATAATCTTGTGTCCAATACTTCAGTTGATATGATCCATATCAATGCGAATTTTACAGAAGAGCAGGGCCGTGCATCTGACCATGATCCTGTATTGATTCAACTTGATCTGGGAGGACCGGACCTAACTCTTTTCCATACCAATGACACCCATTCAGCATTGGACTTGATGCCTAGGACAATAACAGCACTAAAAGATCTTAGAGCCGTTTCTCCGGATGGATTGCTTCTTCATGCAGGCGATGCATTTACTGGAACTTTATACTTCAATGAGTTCCAAGGTGAAGCTGATCTCGCCATGATGAATCTGATGGACTATGATGCTATGACTTTTGGTAACCATGAATTTGATTTAGGCTCTTCACCGGAAGGCCATCAAGCTCTGGCTGACTTTATCAAAGGAGCAGACTTCCCATTTGTAAGCTCGAACGTGGATTTTTCAAAAGATGCGAAATTTGATGGACTTGTCAACGACTCCATTGAAGCTTCTTATGAAAATGGTGAAATCTATAATGGCATCATCAAAGAAGTGAACGGCGAGAAAGTCGGTATCTTCGGTTTGACTACAGAGGAAACGGCTGATATTTCAAGTCCGGGCTCTATAACTTTTAAGAATTACATTGATGAAGCTGAAAAAGCTGTTGCTTCGTTAGAAGAACAAGGAGTCAACCGGATTGTGGCATTGACACATATCGGGTATGACGATAATGCAGCAATAGATAATGACCTTTTGCTTGCAGAATTAGTAGAAGGTATTGACGTTATCGTAGGTGGACACAGCCATACAAAATTAAGTGAACCTGTGATTGTTGCAAAAGATGAGACACCGACCATCATCGTACAAACCGGCAATTCAAACAACAACCTTGGTGTTTTGAATGTTAATTTTGATGAAAATGATGTAATCGCAACGTATGATGGGCGCGTAATACCAATCACAAAAGAGATTGCTGCTGATCAAGAAGCGGTGGAAGTGCTTGCACCATTTAAAGCACGTGTCGATGCTGTCGCTAATGAAGAAATCGGAGTCACAACTGATTCTGCATTGGAAAGTCCGCGTACAAACGGCGATAATACCAAGCCAAGTGTACGTAAAAATGAAACAATCCTTGGCAACTTGATTACAGATGGTATGCTTGCTAAGGCTGAAGATTTCACGGGCAAGAACATCATCATGGCTTTGCAAAACGGCGGGGGAATCCGTGCGGGCATCAATGAAGGCCCAATCACTGTAGGAGAAATCATCACTGTTCTCCCGTTTGCCAATACTCTGGCAACGATGGATCTGACCGGCGCAGAACTGAAAGAGGCATTTGAAACCAGCTTTGGTCAATATCCTGTGGAAAATGGCGGGTTCCTGCATGTAGCCGGAGGAAAAGTGAAATTCGATTCCAGCAAACCAGAAGGTGAACGTGTAGTATCAATTAAATATCTGAATGAGAATGATAAATATATCGAAATTTCAGATGAAGAAACTTATACTATCGCAACCAATGCGTTCACAGCAAAAGGCGGAGATGGATATGACGTCTTTGCGAAAGCTTATGAAGAAGGCCGTGTAACTGATTTAGGCCTGTCTGATTGGGAAAACTTCCGGAATCACTTGATCAGCATCGGCAGTGAGGGAATTCCAACGGATGTAGAAGGCAGAATCACTGATGTAAAAGGACAATATAATCTGACTGTCATGCATACAAATGATACTCATTCAGCTTTAGAGAACATGCCGAAGACAGTTACTGCTGTAAAAGAAGTTAGAGAAGCAAATCCTGATGCACTCCTTCTTGACGCTGGGGATGCATTCACCGGGACCTTATATTTCAACGAATTCAAAGGTGAAGCTGAACTTGCCTTAATGAAACTTATGGGTTATGACGCCATGACGTTCGGTAACCATGAATTCGACTTAGGTTCTTCACCAGAAGGCCATCAGGCGTTGGCTGACTTTGTTAAGGGAGCTAACTTCCCATTTGTAAGTGCGAACGTTGACTTTTCAAAAGATGCCAAATTTGACGGACTATTCAATGACTTTATTGAATCCGCATATGACAATGGCGAGATCTATAATGGCATCATTAAAGAAGTGAACGGTGAGAGAGTTGGGATCTTCGGTTTGACGACAGAAGAAACTGCCGATATTTCCAGTCCGGGCTCCATTACATTTGAAAATTATCTTGAAGAGGCTGAAAAATCAGTAGAGTACTTCGAGTCGCAAGGCGTTAACAAAATTATTGCATTGACCCATATTGGTTATGATGACAATGCAGCAGTTGATAATGACCTTGTTCTTGCAGAGCAAGTAGAGGGCATTGATATTATCGTAGGCGGACATAGCCATACAGCGTTATCTAAACCAGTTGTTGTAGCTGAGGATGCCACTCCAACTGTACTCGTGCAAACAGGAAATTCTAACAGCAATCTAGGTCTTCTTGATGTAAGTTTCGATGAAAATGGTGTTGTTATAGACAATGACGGAAACTTAATAAAAATCAGTGACAAAACAGCTGACCAAGAAGCAGTGGATGTATTGGCACCATTTAAAGCACAGGTTGATGCGGTAGCAAAACAAGAAATCGGCGTTTCAACTCCAATTGCACTGGAAAACCCTAGAACGAACGGTGACAATACGAATCCAAGTGTACGTAAAAACGAGACAATCCTGGGTAACCTGATTACCGATGGAATGCTTTCAAAAGCTAAGAACTTTACAGGTGAAAATATTATCATGTCATTGCAAAACGGTGGTGGAATCCGCGCAGCAATCGATGCAGGTCCGATTACTGTAGGAGAGATCATTACAGTTCTTCCATTTGCCAATACATTGGCAACAATGGATTTGACCGGTGCTGAACTTAAAGAAGCATTCGAAATCAGCTTCAGTCAATACCCAGGTGAAAATGGAGGCTTCCTGCATGTAGCCGGAGGGAAAGTAGAATTTGATTCTGCCAAGCCTGCAGGCGAACGTGTAGTATCAATTAAATATCTGAATGAAGATGGTCAATATGTAGAGATTTCTGATCAAGAAACATACACCATCGCAACAAATGCTTTCACAGCAAAAGGCGGAGATGGATATGACGTCTTTGCAAAAGCTTATGCAGAAGGCCGTGTAACCGACCTGGGTCTATCTGACTGGGAAAACTTCCGTGATCATTTGGTCACTATAGGCAGTGAAGGAATTCCAACTGAAGTGGAAGGCCGAATTGTAGATATTAGTTCAATGCCTGGAGAAGACCCGGGAGAAAATCCAGGAGAAGACCCAGGGGATAACCCGGGAGAAAACCCAGGAGATAATCCGGGAGAAGGCTCTGGGGATAACCCAGGAGATGATCCTGGGAACAAACCGGGAGAAAATCCAGGAGATAATCCAGGAAATAAGCCGGGAGAGAATCCAGGCAAAACACCAGGTGGTAAACTTCCAAATACAGGAACAAATACTTTCATTGTTTTATTTGCAGGATTACTATTAATTCTGGTTGGCGGCGGTTCTATCTTCCTTTATAAGAGAAGAACTGCTTAAATACTGAGGGGAGAGAGGGGTCTGTTCCTCTCTCCCTTATGAAGAAGAGACATGTCATGGAACATGTCTCTTTTTTACATTTTCATAGGGCCATATCATCCATTGGAACACCGCTAATCACTATTTTGTACAATCCCTTTTATTGGATATTCTTGTGCACCTTTTAGACTACGCTGGAATCTACTGCTATATTTAAGGTGTTTTGTGGTTAGGTTGGGTGCCTGTCCCTCCTTCCGGCAATCATTAAAATTGACCATATAGAAGATCTATTTTCTAAATGGAGGGGATTGCAAATGAAAGCCTTTATCATAAAAGTTCCAACTTCCTTCACAAAAGCAAGACAAGGGACCTATCCCTTCTTCCCCTGTCCCTTTGTGTCCAAACAGGCAGCAATCTTACCCCATTTAATCCTTTTTTAGCATGGGAAAGAAGGGCAGTTCAAAGGGTCCTCGTACCACCAATTTTTTGCCTCAGTAGAAGGTTGGTATAATGTTCTGCGACAAGCGGATGTGATTGGTGATTCATTAGATAATGATTTATCTAGAAGGATTTTGCGATGAACATGTGTGGGAGTAGAAGTGGTAGTTTCCTTTCCTGCCCAATCCTTCGCCTGAAAGCCTTCTTTCCTGTAATCTCTTTTCGAATACCCCATTAACTTTTTTAAACCAATTATCAAATCGATAAAGAGATGATGCTCATTTGCCGAGGAAGGCCCGAAAGAAAAGCAGCACTGGTTTGTTTTGGTACATCATGAAGTATCAAAAAGTGCGGCTATTTATTGTCTATGTCATTACTAAAGTCCAGGGTGTGTTTTCCTGTTTTTGCCAAATTTTAAGTTGAAAATAGAATGCCCTGGGAAAGGATGGTACTATATTTATGAATTGGAATTTTATAGGTGTTTTATGAAATTAATTTTTGTATTTAATAAGAAAGGATCGATCAAATGGCCGCTGAAATCAAGATTCAGTACAATGAGACGGAAAGAGCTCTTTCGACGCTTAGACAGGCAGTCGATTCCTGGAACTCTGCATAGGTCATCGACAAGATGAATGAATTGAACGAACAATGTCAGCAAATGCTTGAGAGCTATAAACAGCTTCTCTTGGAAAATCAAGCGGCTGCCAAACAGTCCGTAGAAACCATGGAAGAAACCGATCATTCCCTTTCTTCTATGATCACCTTGAGCCGGTAGGGAGGCACTCTATGAAAATACTAAATGTGGAAGCCTTTCATAGTGGATTGGAAGAGATTGAGGAAACCTTGTCCTCCCAGAAAGATCAGGTGGAACAGATTAAAAAGGCTGTCACAGACGTGGTTAATCTGGATGAGGCTTTCAAGGGAGAAGGTGGAGATGCGATCCGTGATTTTTACCGAAGCAAGCATCTTCCCATGCTGGAAAAGTACCAGCTGTTCCTATCAGACTACCAGTCCGTCCTAAGGCAGACGACAGAAGCCCTTTATTCCCTTGAGCCTTCGCCTGCCGGGTTCATCAGGCAGAGCTTCCTGGAAGGCGATGTCGAGCAAGGTATTCAACGCGCCCGGCAGACGACGATGGACCTGACGAGTGAGGCAAACGCTGCACTGCGGAGCGTATCGGATATCGTTTCCGTTCCAAGGATACAGGATGGACCGTTTCTGCAGCAGGCGGCCTTCGCCCAGCGGGAAAAAGAACGAAGCATCGAAAAACTGCTCGAATTTGACCATATACAGACATCTTCCCTCTCTTCTTTAGAAAAGCAAGTCCACTCCATGACCCAGGAAATCACACAGCTTCAAACTGTTTTTCAAAAAGGAAAGCTTGGTATAATAGAGAATAATAAAAAAATAATTATCGATGAATCGTCGTTTCTAACAAAATTATCTGAGCTTGCCTCTGTATGGCTGTCGCAGAAATCCTCTCAGTTCCTTGGAACATTGGAAGGAAGCTTCTTTGCCATCGTCGATATCGTAGACGGCCTCGCCGACTCACTCATCGCCCTGTTCACGGATCCCATCGGATTCTTCAAGGGCATCATCAATACCGTCCTGCATCCCATCGACACCGCCCAATACATTTGGAATAGTCTCAAACAATCCTTTGAAGAGGATGTCATCAACGGAGATGCCCGAAGCAGCGCCAGGTATTTCTCCTATGCAGTGACCTACATCGCCGCATCCATCTTCGGCACCAAGGGCGCAGACAGAGTCAATAAAATGAGCAAAGCCGGCAAGATGAACTCCAAGCCAGACGTTCCTTACAACGTCATGACCACCGCCAAAATTAAGAATTCCATCAAGAACGGAGTCAGGAACACCTTCGGAAAAGTGGAAGACTCCGTTCATAACCTGCTTTCTTCCCGCAGCGGAAAGCGGGCAATGGAACTGGACAGGCTTTCCTCGCACTTACAGGACCTTTTCAAAAAAACCAGAAACGTCCTGAACCCGGATAAAATTAAAACCGCCATCGACAAGACCTATCAGAAAGTGGCGGAGGGACCGATCTCCAAGGCTGTTCAATCTGATGTTTTTTCCAGGATGGGCAGGGTTTTGTTGAATGAAAAGGGGCATGTGGTGATTCCCGGGAAGGGGAAGGTTTCGGAGGGTGATAGGGTTGATGGTGGTTCTAAGGGTACGGCTGAAACTAGTATATCTAAGCCAGCAAGACCTAAAGCAAGTAGTGTGAAACCAGGGGTAAGAGAGAAACCTTCTGCTAGTATAAAACAGAAGGAAAAAAGATTGTCAAATGAGCATTTAAATAATCTTGTAAAAGGCAACTTTGTTAAAGAAACCTCTAGGACTAGAACCTTCACACCAGAAACTATGCCAGGAAGTAAAGATTTTGCAAAATGGTTTAATGAATTGAGCATAGATGAATTTGAACTAGCCTGGTCTACTCCAAAATTAAGGATTATAATTGAGAGTAGGATTCGTTATCCTGGTGGCTACCATGAATGGCATCTAGTATCTCGAGCACCAATTTTTAAACGGTGGGGCGTAACGGCTGAAGATATAGCAGAAATGAGAACGTTAACGAAAGACGTTGAGTTTGTAAACCCAGCAGGAAGACATGGGTTTGATGGTTCTGGAAAAGCTCATAGAGAGCTTCTTGATCTGATTGACTACTCACTTGATTATGAAACATTTAAAAGGAAATTAAGAAATTGGGCACATTATAGGTTGAAAGGCGGAATTGATTCTTTACCTGAAGGGCTTAGATAATTAGAAATGGGGGATTAAGATGGAAAACCCAGGAGCTGTTTCTCTTTGGTTTGGAAATTGTAGTAATGAGGATTTGCTAAGCAAGTATGTAGAAATAAAATATGATAATGAGGAAAACAGAATTCCTTCAAGCTTTATGAATGACTTTAAAATAGACTTCCCTGAGTACAACCAAGATTTACTAGAATGTACTTACAATGATTATCCTACTTCTTCTTTGTCTGAATTACTAAAGAATGCTTCTTATTCTGATGCACTTATAAGTGAACTTAAAAACTTTTATGGTGACAGTTTAGAAGAAAAGTACAATATTGTTATTCGGTTATATGATTTTGAATATGAGGAACTTGTTGAGGATGCAAAACTTGATGGTAGGAGCCTTAAATATATGGGGTCTGTTATTTATGAAGATTAGTAACTGAATATGAAAAATAATTTAGTACTTGAAGCCGCGAAGCACTTTTTGTTAGCTGACAAAAGGTGCTTTTTGCATGTAATAAGTTTGGTTGAACACAGTAAAGTATAATTTATGTAAAATAGAGACCTCCTGGAGTATCTTGTAATATTTTGTCTAACGAGAAAAGTACGAGAACCGAACGAGCTGATGTTTATAAGGTAGGGATACTTAAGATACTTCAAGTACTTAAACTAAAGAGAATGTCAAAGCTCGCAATGCTAAATTATCGACACGGATACATAAAGATAGTGAATAATAAAAATTTTGTGTGAGAATCGAAAGCACATGATGGTTGTACCGACATGTGGGACATAGGGACAATGGACACAGGGACAGGTTCCTCGTCCCACCAAATATTTACACTGCACTGCTACCCTCTACAGATTGAGCCACTGGTTGTAGTGACAGAGGTTCCTTAATCCACCAAAAATAAGGGGACAGAGGGATCCTCGTCCCATTCCAAATGGAATATTGGTGCTGAAGAGATTAAAGAGTTAAGAACAGCAATATCCGATGTCAAATTTGTCAATCCAAGGGGTGTTCATGGAGGATTAGGTTCAACTAGAGCACATAATGAATTGTTAGCAATAATAGATACTTCTAGCGACTATAATACATTTGTTAGACGACTTAATAACTGGGCTAATTATAGATTAGAGGGTGGGGTTTGGTCTCTACCACCAGGTCTAAGATTAAGGTAGGAGGATTTTATAATGGAAAAACAAGGATGGGTTTCGATTTGGTTAGGAAATATTAACGATGAGGACTCTATAGGAGAATATGTTGATTTAACGTATGATGAGGATGGCGAGTCTGTCCCTTCCCAATTCTTTATCGAGTTTAATATTGATATGGATGAAACAGATGAGGATACTATAGAAAAAGCGGTCTATAAAAATAATAGTAGTGATATATCATTATTATTAGAGGGGTGTTCTTATGAAGAAATTGTCATCCCAAAAATCCAAAAAAGTATAAACCTAAAGAAATCATATAATGCAGTGATTTTAATATATAATTTTGAATACAACAATGAAATTAGTTCATCAGGTGCTTTTGATTTTATTGGTGCTGCAAGATATGAGTAAGAGAAACCCTTAAGATTTGAAAATCTGATTAAGTGTTAACTCATAGATTACTTATCTGGTAAGATTACTATATATTACAGATAAAAATAGTTTAATAAGACTGTTAAAGAATTTAGATAACTCTTTATTACTCCATAACTTTGCAGAAAATTAAAAGATGGTCACTGTGACGCCCCGAAATTGTCGAAGATTTTGAGGCGTTTTTCTGTTTTTGTTGCGAATTTTTTTGGATGTTTGAGAAGGATATAAAGATCAGCACTAAGGAATTATCGTTTCCAACAAAATTATCAGAGCTTGCCTCTGTATGGCTGTCGCAGAAATTTTCCCAGTTCCTTGGTACACTGGAAGGAAGTTTCTTTGCCATCGTCGATATCGTAGCCGGTCTTGCCGACTCGCTCATTGCACTGTTCACGGATCCAATCGGATTCTTCAAGGGAGCTATCAATACTGTTCTGCATCCGATTGACACCGCCAAGTACATTTGGAATGACCTGAAGCAATCCTATGAAGAGGAAGTCGTCAATGGGGATGTCCGAAGCGGATCGAGGTACTTTTCCTATGCAGTGACCTACATCGCCGCATCCATTTTCGGAACCAAGGGCGTAGACAGAGTCAATAAAATGAGCAAAGCCGGGAAAATGAATTCCAAACCTGACGTCCCTTACAACGTCTTGACCACCGCAAAAATAAAGACCTTCATCAAGAACGGAGTCAAAAGCACCTTCGGAAAAGTGGAAGACACCGTTCATAACCTGCTTTCTTCCCGCAGCGGAAAACGGGCAATGGAATTGGACAGGCTTTCCTCGCACTTACAGGACCTTTTCAGAAAAACCAGAAACGTCCTGAACCCTGATAAAATCAAAACCGCCATCGACAAGACCTATCAGAAAGTGTCGGCTGGACCGATCTCCAAGGCTGTTCAATTTGGTGTTTTTTCCAGGATGGGCAGGGTTTTGTTGAATGAAGATGGGCATGTGGTGATTCCTGGGAAGGGGAAGGTTTCACAGGGTGAGAGGGTTGGTGTTGGGACTAAGGGTGTGGGTAAAGAGTATAAAAACTATAAATATGTGGAATATACTGGAATAACGAAGATTAATGGAGAAGAAAGAGATATTAGCAGAAGGGTTTTTCAAAGGATTGATATCGATTATAAGAGAATCGATCCTGATACTGGCATGACAAATTTTCAATTAATGAAAAAAGGAAGAGCACCAATTTGGAAAGATGGAACGGTTATAGAGCTTCATCATTTAATCCAAAGAGAGCCAGGATCAATGGTGGAAATTCCTGCAAGTATGCATGATGAATATAATAAAATTTTGCATGGTTTGGTGGAGAATGGCGGGAGCTTTAGGAATGACCCTGTATTAAAAAAGCAATATGACAACTTTAGAAGTAAATATTGGAGATGGAGAGCTAAGCAAATAGATAAAAGTGAATTGTGAAAGGAGGAACCTTGATTGGATAAAGAGGAATTAATAAACTTTATTAACGAACACAAGGAATCAGATGACTTTACAGGTGGAGTAGATGAAAGTCAAATTAAATCAATCCAAAATGAGCTAGGGGTGGAATTACCAGAAAGTTATAAGTGGTTTTTAACTACCTATGGTTCTGGGGGGTTATTTGGAGTTAATATTTTAGGAGTGGCTAAGTCAAATAGGGCTCCGGTTGTTGTTAATACAATGAGATATAGAGATTTAGGAATGGACAAGGATTTAGTAGTTATTGAAGGTGCTGGAGAATATGCTTATTGTCTATATATCAGTGAAATGGAGAATAATGAGTGCCCGGTAATAGCGTGGAATAGACCAGGGGGACTTGATGACTACAATACAGCAAAGGATTTTTATGAGTTTTTATCACAAAGGTTGTTGGATGCAAAAGAAGCATGGGAAGAAGATTATTAAGATAGATAAATTGTAAGAAATTATAAATGAGATTGCTGAAAATCAAAAACTCTTGATGGTTGTACCATCAAGAGTTTTTATAATGATATTTTGTTCACAAAAGATTTCCATATAATTATGCGAAATGCATTTTAATCCTATGAAGTATTTTATATAGCTAACTATAAAGCACTTGATTGCCTATTAGGTAACTTTCCTATGCAGTGACCTACATCGCCGCATCCATTTCGGCAGCAAGGGCGTAGACAGAGTCAATAAAATGAGCAAAGCCGGCAAAATGAATGCCAAACCGGACGTCCCTTACAACCTCTTGAGCACCGCCAAAATAAAATTTGGAATATTCTTTAGCTGGAAAATTACTAGTTGAAGTAGGGAAAGGGTTTACTCCATCCGTTGGTACCCGCAAGTTCTTTAGCACAGTGACATGTTATCACGACATGTCTTTTTTCTGTATATGTGCACAGTAAGAGAGGGACGAGGGGCCGGCCTCCTCATCCCTTCCTTCACTCCTGAAAAATCCAAATAATAACGTTGCATATTAAGTGAAAAACCCTGCAGGAAGTTATACAATTGCAAAGATGCTATCAAACCATTAATCTACTTCTTGAGAAAGGCGATAGAAAATTGAACTTATCAAAGACTAAAAGAGTACAGCTGGTATTTCTTCTGGGGTCACTTGCCATCTTAGGGCCATTCACGATTGACACGTATTTGCCTTCGTTTCCTACGATTGTTGACGATTTTCACACAAATGCTTCGTTGGTCCAAATCAGTTTAACCACTTGTTTATTAGGACTCGGAGTAGGCCAATTAATTATAGGGCCTATGAGTGATGTACATGGCCGTCGTAAACCATTGGTCAGCTTCCTCACTTTGTATTTTTTATCCTCTGTCACTTGTGCCATCGCGCCAAATATTTATACATTGATCGTTTCCCGGTTTATTCAAGGCTTTGCAGCTGCAGGCGGACTGGTTATTTCAAGAGCCATTGCACGGGATCTGTTTAGCGGGCGGGAACTAACGAAATTTTTTGCTTCTTTAATGTTGGTTGGAAATCTTGGTCCGATTATAGCGCCGATTATAGGTGGTGGTATTCTAACGTTTACGAGCTGGAAAGGGGTTTTTATTGTCCTGGCATGTATCGGCGTGTTCTTCACATTCACTGTTACCTTGAAACTTGAAGAGACGTTGCCTACTGAAAAACGGGTACAGGGAAATTTTAAGCAGGTCATCAAGAACTTTGGGATGTTATTAAAGGACCGTGAATTTGCTGGGTATGCCTTTACTCAAGGCTTTATAACAGCAGGGATCTTCGCTTATGTTTCAGGTATTTCTTTTGTCTACCAAAACATTTACGGCGTTTCACCTCAAACGTTCAGCTTCTTATTCGGAGTAAATGGAGTGGGCTTGATTATAGGGACTCAACTGGTTGGGCGGCTGTCAGATTATATACCGGAAAAGACATTCTTGAAAATTGGTTTAGGGCTTTCCAATACAGCTGCTGTATTATTGCTGACAGCCATTATTCTAAAGGCATCTCTTCTATTTGTGGCGATTCCTATTTTCTTCTTAGTCATGTGCATCAGTATTATCGGAACAGCGTCATTTTCTCTGGCAATGGAGACAAAAGGGCATGTGGCAGGAAGTGCATCTGCGTTATTAGGGGTGCTGCCGTTCCTGCTTGGTTCCTTAACAGCTCCGCTTGTGGGGGTAGCGGGTGAGTACTCCGCGCTTCCGATGGGGATCATTATATTGGCTGCAAGCTTTTTGGCCTTCTTGTCTTACTTCTTATTAGTCCGGAAAGCCCATTGGGACATAGGGACAGGTTCCTTGTCCCGCGACTGAGGGGCCCTTTGTTTGAAATATGCATGGGAGGATAAGGGTCCACTATCATCAAATAAACAGTTTTTGTGGGATAGTGGACTTGTCCCCCTTGTCACATATTAATTAGTAAATAGCCGGCCTTCATAACGTTCGTCACAGTTAGTGCAATAGCTGGCAAAAGGCTTTGGATGTTCAGGTTTAGTTATTGTTTTTGAATAATCCGGTTCAGCCAAGTTAATCGAATTGCAAGTGGGACATTGCAAAAATTGCTCTTTATTCATATACAGAGCACTCCTTTTTTATGTGATAATTAATTAAAATCTGTTAAATTTGCAAAGTCAAGCGTATCTTCAAGAAAAATTTTAATATTGGAACTCAGTGGCAAGAATAAGTAAAATCTTTGTTCTATGAGAGTCGAGGTATGCCTAATGTTTTGCAGCTGTCCACCAACAGTGCAGCTTATTCTCGGCAGCCGCTTTTTACATTCCCTGCCATATTGCATCTGGTGTTTCCGTTATTGACCTGGCAGCTGTTCTTCAAGAATCACTTACGCAACCGGCGCAAATCAACACTTAGACTTGGCCGGACGAATTGCAGAAGTGCAGCTTTGTGAAGGAATTTTGAATAAGAACATTTGGAAGGCAATGGCACGTTGTTATGTTATTAAAGAAACAGGTGTTGATAATGGAAAAAAGAATGGAAGGCATGCTTTCTCAATTAATCTCAAGTGTTGGCAATTTAAATGTAATGGTCGGGCAAATGAAAACTGAGAATGACCAGCGCCATAAAGAGGTGGTTGCTAAATTGGAGAATATTGAATTGGATCAAGACTATATCGGGGAGAATGCAGTACGGAATGAAAGAGAGATTGCCCGGATAGTGAAACAGAAAAATTAATGTTTTTCATTTATTTCCCCTTTTTTATCCCCAGGGACGGGTTCCTCACCCCGCTCGTTTTTCCATCCATTAATGCAGAATTTTAATCAATGAAGAGAGGCGTGTCATTATTTCGGCATGTCTCTTTTTTGTATCTTTATTTGAAAGGGACAATGTACCTGTCCCTCCGTCCCGCCTTAGTCTCACTCACTCCTATCAGGTCTTTTTATTAACTTTTTCTTCAATTCCTCTATTTTCTTATCATATTCGGCCATCTTTTTATCAAATGCTTGATTCTTTTCTTTTTCAGAATCAAATAGGCTTTTATTTTTTGGCATATATAAACTCCTCCCTCCATAATCTTGCGCTGCTGTTTGTTTAGATTATGCTTTATTGATCTTTATTGCTTTTCAGTCAGTGGGAACGAAGAGGATTCTTATCGAATCCGCCCCTGACTGTCAGTAACAGCACCGCTGTTTTGGCCTAAGGTATGCAGCTTGGACGGGATATCTTAGTCCCTCGTCGTCGGCTGGTAAATTTCTTATCCAATGGCTGCATGAAGATAACGGGCAATAGTAAAATCAAGAGACGTCTGATGGGTCTTTTTTTATAATACAATTCTAATAAGGAGTTATTTGAATCATGACCAGGATTAATGAATCATATGATTGGATATAATCTGGAAATCATGGGGGCTGGGGTATGATTTGGGTTCTTTATCTAGCTGCGTTATATGTGTTATTTAATGGAGGCCATCATTTAGTCGGAGCTATAGTGGCACTTATCGGTTTTCCTATCTGTACATTATGGATGTCCAAAAAGGCAAAACTGTCTCAGAATGAAACTGCGCGTGAATACAGGGGAATAGGTCAGTCCGTTGGTGTATCAACATCCAGCACTAAATCTGCCAACACAAAAAAAGCAAGAAAGAATAAAGAGTATAGAAAGGAAGAATACATTCCCGGTGACATAGAAGGGTATTACGAGGACCCGGAAAACCTTCACCTGCAGGAGATAGACAGGCAGGAGGAGCGAAGAAGGAGGAAGGGTGCTGACTCCTTTACAGATGGTTATTCTGCAAAAAAGGAAGACGAAAGGGCGAAGCGAAAGGCATTAGAAGAAGAGGCTTATCTTCTTCGTAAGCATAATGCTGATCACTGGAAAGTAAAAGCAGCCGATGATGCCTTAGGACGCACGCAAAGAGAGCGGGACTGGGAAAATGAAAAACAAGCTTACCAGCCCGTATGCAATACATGCAACCACTGGGACTCCCAATGCCGCTGCTGCAACACGTGTGACGATTATCCATGTAAATGCTGCTACAAATGTAAAGAATATCCCTGCGAATGCTGTGAAGAGTGCGGAGAGGCAAGGTGCCGTTGTTGTTCCAGATGTGAGGCATACCCTTGTGAATGTTGTGATGAGTGCGGTCAGCCGGATCGTTACTGCCGCTGCTGCAGCCGTTGTGATTCGTATCCATGTGAATGCTGCGATGAATGTGGAGAAGCGAATTGCCGTTGCTGCCGGACGTGCGATTCATACCCTTGCCAGTGCTGCAGGACATGTGATGACTATCCTTGCAGGTGCTGTTCAAGGTGTGACTCGTACCCGTGTGAGTGCTGTGACGATTGCGGCCAGCCGGACCGGTATTGTCGTTGTGATTAGAGGGATAAAGGCTATAGGCCATTAAAAGATGGTCACAGTGACGCCCAGAATCTTCTTGACTCTTATAAAAGTTATTTTTATTGGTATCGCCTATAATTCCATACTGGTTCGCGCTGTGTTATTCATCGCTCTGGGCGGTGTGGGGATTGTACTTTCGCGGTTTTATAATAAGAAGTAAACAGGGGGACGGTTCTACTGGTGCGTTTTTGTATCAAGAGAACCGTCCCTTTGCGTATATACCAGTGTCATGTATGAGGCTGGCTATCGGGGTCTGATTCCCAGGATCCCCAGTACATTAATGTAAGATAAGATGATAAGGAGGAATTTTGACAAAAGAAGAGAGTTTGGTATCTTGGTGCGATGTATCATATAACCGCACGTGGGAATCGTCATATTGCCCTTTTTCAGAGAAAAGAAGATCATCTAATGTATTTAGCAATCCTCTAGGATGTCCGCGCAATGTTCCCTTTTGTTTTGCATTCCTACTGTTTGATGACCAACCACCTGCATGTTTAAATTGAAACCATCCAGCATTACGGAAAGACATCAAGAAAGAACTCCACTAACGATATGCCATTTACCTTAATTGACATTTGAAAACGGACGGCCGCCTTTTTCAGGGGAGATCGGGTCGAATTTGATTGAATTGAATCACTATTTTCTTGAAGTCAGCCATTTTATCTATCTCAACCCGATAGGAGTAATAAAATCATAAACGGATGGATGAGCTATTTTCTTATAATTGGCCATCTACTTTAAAATGCCCCCCAATACTTTTTTGAATTTTTTAAAAATTACTCAAGGGAATGACGTACTTCTGATTGATTTCAATTATATTGTGAAAAACAAACCATTAATATTAATTATGCTAAAAAGAGGCTGGGACAAAAGCTTTTCAGTAACTAAAAAAGCCGAACTATTTTAGAAATGCTATCTTAGCATTCTAGATTAGTTCGGCTTTTTGAATTCAATTAGATCTTAAGTGAAATTAGCATTCGGCTATAGACGCTAATAAAATAGTTATGTCCCAGCCTCAAGGTTTTTTGGTTATCTTAACATTGGGAAAAAATCCCCTTAATTATTATTCATTTTCAGAGGCGAAAGGGGATGGCTGTTTTTCCCAATTGGTTGGTCCCTCATTTGGCTCGATAAATTTTCTCCAATACTCCCCAGTTTGTTTATCAAATAGAATTATGTTTTGGTCATTCACAGGAACTAATTCATATCTGGATCCGTCTTGTGAATGTGCTTTTGCTACAGAGTCCTTCTGTAATGAGTTTGCAATTAGCCAGGAACTTAAAAGTATACAGATTCCTAAAAAACAGACAGAAAAATACGTTCGATTTTTATTCATGACTGCCTCCCAAAAAATATGTTGTAAAAAAAAGCAATTTAATAAAAGGATAAGAATTATTATCAAAGTGCTAATTTCCTAAATATTACATTATTTTTTTTAGTATTACAATAACTATTCTCATAAGAATATTTATTCTTTTGGGAATATTTGCACAATATGGAAGACTGTTGGATTATAATCACTTTAGAGACTATTTAGGCCTAAATACCTCCCTGTTTCACCTTGTGGTTAGTTTGACGATATTAGTTTTATTTCATATATGAAGTAAATAAGGTAATTTATTTGAATCAAGAAAATTAAGTTTATCAGTGAAAGGGTGTTTGGATTGAAATCTTCGAAAGTATTATTATCAATTGGCCTTGCATTATCACTTTCAACTTTTTCATTAAGTTCGGTAAGTGCACAAAAGAATCCTGACTTAAAGATTTCTGATCGACCTAACGCTTGTCCTGAAGTAGGTTCATATACTACTTCATATAGAAGTAAAACTACATCAAGCAAAACAGAGTTCACACATTATGCGTATAATGGTAGCTCCAGTAATGATACAGTCAGTCATTCAGTTGCGATATCTCATCAAGCAACAGTTTCATTAGGTGGAAAGGCATCATTTGATGCTTTGGTAGCAGGAGCTGAAATCAGTGCAAATGTTGGATATGGATATAACAACACAAAAACATTAACAAAATCTTGGTCCATTCCGAAAGGGAATTGGAAATTAACCGCTGGAAGTAAATGGGTGAAATCTTCAGGGACGCGGTATTACATCGCTCCACCATGTAATTTAACAAACCCTCAAACTACGACGGCAAACTATACTTATGCAACATGGTCTTCTAAAACTGCGCAATAAGAAAATAAATTAAGAAAACTCGATGAAGAAAATCTTTCATTGAGTTTTCTTTATAAAGTAAATTATTACATTTAGGTTTTACTAGTAGAAAGGTAAATTAAATACATACAACTTTATAAAAAGGGGGGGCACATTACAATGCTAAAAAATATTAAAACCTTTGCAGCTATTATTATGGTCATGTTGTCGTTGCTAGGATGTACAACTGTAGAAAAACCTTCATCTTCTGAAAATGAAATATCAGCCAAGCAACCAGTTATAGATATCAGTCAACAAGTAAAACAACCTACAGAGGATTTAGAACAATTTAATTTGGATCAAAGGTACACACTTGAAAAAAAACTATTGCCACCTAAATTTGTAATTACAAATTTTGAGATTGCTTATGATGATTCGAAAAAGGAAGTGTCATATCTAGTAGATTATTTAATAGATTTGGATATTTATGAAAGTCTAACAAAGGGGAAGCAAGAAATGTATTTTTCTTTAGAATACCCAGAGGATATACACAAACTTTATGAAACACCCTTTTCCCAATTAGTAAAATCAGAAGAACCTGCCAACAATAAAATGAACTATCAAGTAACTATTACGCAAAAGACTGCATCTGATATTAGTACTCAACAAATAAAACAAATTACGAATAACTTAGAAAAATATAATCTTCATATTGCAGATAAAGATAAAGACACAATAGCGATATTTGATGACATCATCGGTTTTCTGGATTATGAACCGGGAGTTTCAAAGTCTGAGCATGTGGATGACACAGAATAAGATACAAGGGCAAGGGGTAAACAGGGGGACGGTTCTACTGGTGCGTTTTTGCATCAAGAGAACCGTCCCTTTGCGTCCTATTAATAAAACGTTGGATTAATGCTGAAAAAAGGATATTAGATCATTGAGGATAAGTATCGCAGTTAAAGGGGCGGCAGGGTTTCCGTCCTTGATTTTGAAGCTGAATCGAGTAACCAAAAGAGAAATGAGGCATTCATTTCGGCATGACTCTTTTCTGTATCTTTAGATGAAAATGACAATATGCCTGTCCCTCCGTCCCGCCAATCCTTTATAATGGTGGCATAGAGACAATGCTGCCTGCTGTTAATACAGGCTGTCAAATCGTAAATGGAAGGGGATTCGAATTGAAAGCCTATATCATGAAAATTGAATTAGAAGGGTCCAATCCATTAATCTGGAGAAGAGTCATCATGCCGGCAGGAGCGACATTTAACAGGCTTCATGATGCCATCCAGACAGTGACCAATTTTAAAAGTGGTTATCCTCATGGAAGTTACCACTTCTTTGAGTTCGACCTGCCTGAAGATCAGCGGATTGTTACCGATAATGAAGAGGCTTACCTGGAGCATCAGCATTATCAGAAGAACAAAGGCTTGTTTGAAGAACGCTTGAGAACAATGCCGCCGGAAATGCAGAAATTTGAAAAGCGTTATCAGGAAAGATTGAAAACTGAAGTGCGCAAACCTGCCAGTCTGAAAATTGATGAGTACCTGGAAAAGCATAAGGAAATCAGCTATGTCTATGATTTTGGTGACGATTGGCGATTCATCGTAAAGCTTGAGCAGGTTGTCGATGATTACTACTTTGGTTATCCGACCCTCCTTGATGGAGCAGAGACTGCACCCCCTGAAGATATCGGCGGGCTGCATGGGTTCTATGAGTTCCTGGAGGCTTATCGTAATGAGAAGCACACGTGGGACATAGGGACAGGTTCCTTGTCCCACCATGCACATTTATCCATCCCAGGGACAAGGGACCTGTCCCTTCGTCCCGAAGAAAAGAGGGTGCGACATGACGGTATCGTATAAAAACTTTAGAGGAGATACCTATTATTTGCACAGTAAGTTAACCAAGAAGGGCAATACGTCCTATCATTTCTCAAAAAAAGAAGAAGGAGCTGCAGACATAAGGGAGATCCCAGTTGGATATGAAATCTATGAAGAACCCAATGGAAAGGTGTATTTGAGAAAGAAAACAAAAGAGTACATCCATGATAAGGAGATACAAATCATTCAAAAAGGAATGGAAAGGTATTCTGAAATAAAAGATTTTAAATTGGTTATTAAAAAGAACATGATTTATGTATATACTGCCGATCAAGATATGGACACCCCGCCAGGCTTTCAACAGTATGACACCCAATTGCGTTTTGCTCTGATAGATGAGAACGAACGGACTTTTGAAGTGGAAAGGTTTTGTTATTCAGGAAGTATCGACGACTGGATTCCTATAGATGGATCAGAGGATCTAGAGACATTGGTTCAAGAATACACTCAGCACCTTGGGAAAGATTCTTTTTATGAGCTTGGATGGTGACTGGTACATAGAAACAGTTTCCTCGTCCCCTGACTGGGAGGTCCTTATTATTTAACATGTGTATAGCAGGATTAGAGTACACTATAAACAAAGAAGCTGTTTTGTGGGACAGTGGACCTGTCCCCTTGTCCCTTCCCTCGGCCAATCTTAAGGAAATATAAGAGGTGAAAGTAGAATGGGTATTGTGCAAGCGTTTACAGGTGCAATTGGAGGAACATTTGCTGACCAATGGAAAGAAATTATCACTGCGAATCATTTTGATGAGTACACTGTGTTATCGCCGGGTGTATTGAAACAAGTAAACAAAAGACATGGATCGAACTATAATCGTTCAAACCGGCTTATTTCAAATGGTTCGAAAATCTATATCCCTGAAAATACAGCTGCTTTCATTTTTAGTCAATCCGGCATTGAAGAAATCATTACAACTCCGGGTGGCTATGAGTATCAAAATGGCCGGAAAAGTATTTTTAATGGTGACGGAATTACAAGCTCTATTCTGAAGCAAGTAAAAGATAGAGTTGGGTATCGCGGGCACTCATCTGACCAAAAACAAATCGCCTTTGTCAATTTACGTGAAATTCGCGGTATTAAATTCGGTACAAAGGGACCGCTTGTTTACAATGATTTATTCTATGGTACTGACCTTGAAATATTGGCATTTGGTTCATTTTCACTAAAGATTGTGGATGCGGAAAAATTCATTAAAAATTATGTGCCTGCAAATGTGAATTTCTATTCATTTGATAGTCAAAAAGCGAGAGCCCAGATCTTATCTGAATTTATTCAATCTTTTGTTGATGCACTAAATTCCCTCTCTATAAAGTATCGAATATCACAATTACCATCACAATCCAATGAAATTGCTGCTATTATTTCTGATGCCAACTCAAACGCTGGGACATGGAAAGACCGCTTTGGTTTCGAAATTGTTAAAGTTGGTATTGAAAATATTGAATTCTCACCTGAATCAAGAGAGTTAGTTAAACAATACTCTTCAAATAAAATGGGCGTGAAAGCCTTCGAAGATATTTCTCAAAGGTCATCCAACATAGCCGCTCAACAAAAAATTGCCCAGGGTATCCAAGATAATGGTTTAGGGAATGCAGGAGGTATGGTCTTTGGAATGAATATGTCTCAAGGGTTAAATCATCAGAACGCCTCACAAAGTGGAACGAATATAGAAATGTCGTTCGATGAGCAAATCGAAGCTCTCAAGAAGCTTAAAGACTTGCTCGATGCGGGAATCTTATCGCAAGATGAATTTGACGCTAAGAAGAAAGTGATAATGGGGCTGTAAATTATGTTAATAAATGCATTAAGTAAAGTGCCTGCGAAATATCATGATGGTCTTAGAAACGGATTGTTGTTTGCAGCATTTTTCGCCTTTATTTTCGGTATGTTATCCTATGGGGCTTTTACCGAAAAAACAGAGACGATTACAAAAGAAACAGGACACCTTTTCTGGAAAAAAACCACAGAAACCACCATTCATCATGATTTAAGTGAGAGGATGCCAAATCTAATAGCCGCTATCGTGTTAATAGTAGTGGCAGTTGTTTGTCTTGTTACCGCTTTAAGGTTGACACTGCGATTTGGACAATATAAAAAATACTTACCTATTATCAAAGGGCATGACCAACTATTAATACAACAAGTCGCGGATATTACTCATTCAGATTATCGCCGAGTTATGAATGACCTTCAGAACATGATCGATTCAAATTACATTAATGGGTATTATATTGATTATAAGAATGGAATATTAGTAGATAAAAATCATATTCCAGAAAAGTTTGTTAAGAAGGCAGTTAAGTGCCAAACGTGTGGTGCAAGTAATGAAATGGTAACCGGACAATCTAATTACTGTCAATACTGTGACAGCTTGATGGTTTAGGGACAAGGGGACAGGTTCCTTGTCCCACCATCTTTATGTACACCGCCAATCTCTTATCCTTTGAGTTCTACTACCAGGGAGCGGGGAAGCGTACTCCCCGACTTCTGAGTATTAAGCGGGACAAGGGACCTGTCCCTTCGTCCCGTTGAAGTATCAGTATATGTGCTGATGCTTTTTTTATTTTCATGAAGAGACAATGAACCTGTCCCTCTGTCAAGCGCTGCCGAATTTACTATTCTAGAATAATTATTGCGATTGGTCTTTTAAATTGAATTTTAAGTAATCGCCCTATTTAAAGGTTTGGCTGTCACTAATCCCAACCTGCCCCTCACCCGCTTCCTCAAAGGGAAAAACCTGTATGAATCAAAAGAACTGTTTCGACATTTTTCATGGATTTTTTCACCTGGGCGGGACGATGTACCTGTCCCTCTGTCCCGTTTCTATCAGAAAACGCTTTCATAATATAATTCTAAAATTTTTTCAAAAACCCATTGACCAGCTCTAACATTATAGGATAAACTTACAAACAATTTAAATAATTCAGAAAGAAGGTGTTGGATGACGGAGCAGATTTCTTGATAGGCGGTTTCCTGATCGATGGGAATGACGTAGGGAATGGAGCGGATGCAGGTGTTATACATAGGTGGTGAAATGATTACCGCAGACGGCCTGGAAGTAAAAATCTTTAAACTGGCAGAAGTTCAGATAGGACGAGCTTTGAAGATTTTACCTAAGCTTACGATGTGGATGTAAAAAAAGTAGAACTAGTCTAAGTGTATCCAGAAGGAATGACAAACCAACTAAATTAATGGAGGCGATTTAATTGTTAAATGAACCAGTAGTAGCCACGATGCTCATCCTTGCTTTGATTGCGGTCGGGGAAGTCATCTCCATTAAGACCAGGGCAAGGGTGCCGATGCTGTTAGTTGTGCTGTTAGGCTATCTTGTCTTAATGTGGGTCGGTGTCATTCCGAAAGACCTTGTTGCGAATTCCACGTTTTCAACGGTTGGGGCTGTGTTGATCGCGCCATTGATCGTCCATATGGGTACGCTGATCCCTATGAAAATCATCAGGCAGCAGTATAAATCAGTCATCATCGCTTTGCTCGGAATCGTTATTGCTGCCGGCACGATCCTGTTGACGGTTTCGCCAATCTTCGGCTATAACACAGCGGCGGCAGGAACCGGGCCGCTTACCGGGGGAATCATTGCCTTTGTTGTAACATCTGAAAAATTACAGGCCATGGGTTTGACAGCTCTTATCACGATCCCGGTCCTTGTCCTTTCTCTTCAAAGCTTGATCGGCCTTCCGTTGACGACGTACTTCCTGCGTCGTTACGCCGAAAGAGTCAAAGCACAAATGGGAAGCAAGCTGTATGTTGCAGCAGCGAGTGAAGCGGCCGTTCGACAGGAATCAATTGGTGAAGCTGAAGAGGTGGAAGAAGAAGCTGTGAAGAAAAGCTGGATTCCTGATCGTTACGCAACTTCTTCCATTCTGCTGTTTCAATTGTTCCTTGGCGGCTCGATTGCGGTGGTTGCCGGCAACCTTACAGGGATTCACTACAGTATCTGGGCACTTGTCATTGGTTTGGCTGGAACGCTTAGCGGTTTCTATCGCGACAAGATGATGGAACGGGCCAATTCCTTCGGGGTAGGGATGGTCGGTGTCATCTTCGTCATCATTCCTTCTATGAACCAAGTAACGTTCGGGTTGTTTTTACAGAACCTGCCGGCTGTGGCTGCAATCCTGGTAATCGGTTCTGCTGGCATCATCCTTGGAGGGTTCCTTGGAGCAAAGCTGGTGAAATGGGATGTTACGAAGGGGATTCCAGTCGCGTTGACAGCGATGTACGGATTTCCCGGCGATTACCTTGTATGCGAGGAAGTCAGCCGCAGTGTGGGGGAGACGAAAGAAGAGCAGGAGCATATTTTCAACGAAATCCTTTCCCCGATGCTAGTAGGTGGATTCACCACCGTTACGATCGCGTCGATTGTCATCGCAAGTGTCCTGATGGGGACTTTGTCATAACTTGGGTGGGACAAGGGGACAGGTTCCGTGTCCCAGGGACAATGAACCTGTCCCTCTGTCCCACCAAATTTTACCTAATGGAGGATCTTATATGAAAACGAAAATAACCAACATCCAATTATTTGATGGGAAAAACTCTGAAATGACCAAAACGACGATGATATTTGATGAAAAAATGATCCTGGAAATCGGTGACAAGGCTAGAGATGCCGAAGCAGATCAGGTTATCGATGGAGAAGGCTTGACCTGTGTGCCCGGATTGATTGACTGCCACGTTCACCTGACAATGGACGGAAACGCAGATCCTTTTGTCGACAGCCTCGGAAACACCGAAGCGGACGATGCTTTTAAAGCTTATCGCAATGCTCAAAAGCAGATTGAGAGCGGTGTGGTGACGGTCCGTAATGTCGGCTCCAAAGCCAATGTTGATATTGCGCTCCGTAATGCAATCGAAAAAGGGGTCGTCAAAGGACCGAGGATCGTTGCTTCCGGAGAACCGATCGTGATGACAGGGGGCCACGGACATACGATGGCCATCGAAGCTGATGGTGTCGATGAGGTTCGGAAAGCGGCCCGTACTCAGTTGAAGAAAGGGGCAGATCTTCTTAAACTGATGGCAACCGGAGGGGTCATGACACCTGGCGTGGATCCAAACTCGCCCCAGCTTGGTGAAGATGAACTGCGATGCGCCTGTACAGAAGCAGCTAATGCCGGAAAAACCACGGCAGCACATGCACAGGGAGTCGAGGGAATCAAAAATGCAATCCGTGCCGGCATCACCACGGTGGAACATGGCATTTACCTGGATGATGAGGCAATCGGCATGATGCTGGAGCGGGGCACGTTCCTCGTCCCGACCCTGGCCGCTCCATTTAATATCGTTGAATACGGCCTCGAATCCGGGATACCGGCACATGCCGTGCAGAAAGCGGAAAGTGTAATGGAGGACCACCAAAAGAGCTTCTATCAAGCGTATCAAAAAGGTGTGAAAATCGCGGCCGGTACAGATGCCGGGACACCTTTTAACAGGCACGGTGACTTTGTGACCGAGCTGGAGCTGATGGTAAAGAACGGAATGAAGCATGATGACGTACTGCGTTCCGCAACGAAAACAGCTTCGGAAGCCATGAGGATTGACAACAAAACCGGAACAGTGGAAGTAGGAAAGTCCGCAGATCTGCTGCTTGTCCAGGGAAACCCATTAGAAAACATATCAGCTTTGCGCAAGGTCGTAAAAGTTTTCAAAGAGGGAGAATGCTATTTTTCAAAAGAGATAAAAGAAAAAGCTGCAGTTGTCTAACGGGACAAGGGGAAACGGGACACGGGGACAGGTCCCGCGTCCCAGGGACAATGAACCTGTCCCTCTGTCCCGCCAAAAATAAAAGAGGATGGTGTTATGTAATGGAGAAATTATATCAGCAGCTCGATCATTTGTACGATGAAATGGTGGAGGTTTTCCGCCACCTTCATATGCATCCTGAACTTTCTTTTGAAGAAGTGGAAACGCCGAAATTTATCGAGGACTACCATACTAAGCTGGGGCACGAGGTTCGGACAGGAGTAGGCGGCCGCGGGGTTGTCGCCAAGCTTAAAGGGGGGAAGCCGGGTCCGACTATCGCCCCGCGTGCCGACTTTGATGCCTTGCCGATCCAGGAAGAAACCGATCTTCCTCACAAATCCAAAGTCGATGGTGTGATGCATGCCTGCGGCCATGACGGCCATACTGCGGAACTGCTGATTCTGGCAAAAGCGCTTAACAAAATGAAGGACGATTTAGAGGGCACTATTGTCTTCATCCATCAGCACGCCGAAGAATACCAGCCTGGCGGTGCGATTGCCATGATCGAGGACGGCTGTCTTGAAGGGGTGGATGTGATTTTCGGTACTCACTTGTGGGCCAATGCCCATGTCGGGGAAGTGGGCTTCCGTTCCGGCCCGGTGATGGCTGCAGCAGATCGATTTCATATCACCATTCAAGGTAAAGGCGGCCATGGTGCCCAGCCTCACCTGACCAAAGACTCTGTTGTCATTGCATCCCAGGTCGTGACAAGCCTGCAGCAGATTGTTGCCCGCCGTGTCGACCCGCTTGAATCCGCTGTTGTATCCGTCGGCAACTTTGTGGCGAAGAATGCGTTCAATGTTATTGCTGATACAGTGGAGCTGACAGGAACAGTAAGGACCTTCAATGAAGATGTGAGGAGTTTAGTGGAAGGTGAAATCGAGCGCGTCGTAAAAGGCGCATGTCTTTCAGCTGATGCAGACTATACATACCAGTTCGTCAAAGGGTACCCTGCCTGTGTCAATCATCAGAAAGAAACCGAGTTCTTAGCAGAGCTCGCTGGATCTGTCCCAGGAGTGAAAAATGTTTATGAACCGGCTCCTCAAATGGGCGGGGAAGATTTCTCCTATTATCTGCAGCACGTAAAAGGAACCTTCTTCTTCACAGGAGCAGGCGATCCGGATTGGAAAGAAACCTATCCTCACCATCATCCCAAGTTTAAGATCAGTGAAAAAGCGATGCTTGTAGCGGCAAAAACAATGGGAAAAGCTGTTATAGAATATGCGAAGAAAGATTCTCAGCTGCTTGTGGAGCAATAAGTATGTACCAGGAACGCCCCGGGAGTTGTCGAATTCCGGGGCTTTTCTTTGGGACAATGAACCTGTCCCTCTGTCCCACTTTGATGCATAACTTGTTCATTTAGATGCAAAAGCAACCGGTTTTGATGCATAACTTTCATTTTAGAAGCATAACTCCCAAAGTTCGATGCATAACCACCTAAATTCAATGTATAACTCAAAAAGAGTATCATAATAAGTTGCTCTGCAGCCAAAGCTGCTTATCACTAATCTCGGGGACTGTCCCCCGCCACGTTATTACTGCACCAAAGCTGTTCATTCGTCATTAATATCTGTTCTTCATGCAAAGAAGACATGTCATCGTGACATGTCTTTTGGCTATATAAAGGCGAAACAGTATTGGAATAAGGACCTGTCCCTTTGCCCAGGCTACTTATTCAAATACCTCCACAAGGTTGTCCGGCTGATACCGAGCTGCTCGGCTGCTAGCGTCTGGTTGCCATTATGCTGGTCAATGACCAGCTTGATCAGTTCCATATTAAATTCATGTAATGTTTTGCCGCTGTTCACTGAAATATTCATTCCTTCTTCTGAATGAGGGATGCTTCCAACAATTTTTTGTTTACCCAGTATACTATTGACGTTATTACTCGATATATATAGGGATTTCGATAAGAATACTAATTCGGTCAGCACTTGTTTTAGTTGTTGGAAATTCCCTGGCCACGGAAATTGTGAAAGGGCAGCAAGAGCCTTGGGTTCGTACCCGAGAATATCGGTGTTGTTTTCAATATTTACCTTGTTTAGAAATATCGTGAGTATTGCAGATATTTCATTTTTCCGTTCTCTTAATGCCGGCAGATGCAGGCTTATACAGTTGACTCGTTTGATTAATTCTTTATAGGATTCTGATGTAGTCCCTTCAGAGGTTTTTTCGCAAAAAAAGATCAGGCGATTATTGGCGTGGAAGTTGGTTGATTCCATAACCGTGATTAGCCTCTCGAAATTTTCAGTTGAAATTTTATCAAAGTAGTTAAATTGAAATGTATTATCAACTTTAAGGAAAGGGCCGTTACTTGTGTTTAAAAGGTGTTTCCACATCGTATCATTCAGCAAGTTGGAATTGATCGTTATTAATGTATGGTTGTTTGTGTTTTGGCTGGTGAATAAACTTTGAGAAACGATCTCTTTTCCTGTACCTCGTTCCCCCAGAACGATAATTGGCGAATTACTTGAATTGATTTGTTTCATTTTCTCGCTGATCTCGTATGTGATAATAGGATTCTTGTATAAGTTTTTCTTTAATTTTTGTTCCACTTCCGCCTTATCTTCATATGTCACTCCGAATCTGGAATTCATGATCGGTGTTACTGATTTTTGGACAGTGACAATATAGAAAATATCATCTGTCTTATTTGAAATCGTTACTTTTAAGTTATATAGAGTGTTGTTTATTGTATGGTAAAAAGTATGTGGTTCATGGAATGGAGTGATTTCTTTTTTATTCAGCAAATACTGATAGATTGAGGCATTTATTTGTGAATCCAAACTTGAATAAATCAAGTCAAACTGACTGGATAAAATCAAGCAGTCTGTTTTGGATTTTTCAATCGCTTCTATTAGTAAGCTGTTTTGTAATTTATATTTTTGAAGATGTGTATTCAGCTTTATTGCTTGTTCAAACGTTTGTTTAATACTTTCACTTCCGGATGTAATAAGGATTGTATTCAGAGAATTTTCCAGAGCCAGTTTGTTCGTTATGGCATCACAAAGAACTAATTCAATTCCGTTATCTTCCAGTGATTTCAATAAACTTAACGTATCACTTGTATCATCTATCGTATAGATTTCTACAGAGTAATCCAATATGTCACAAATCAAATGCGCAGCTTCAGTAATGCTTGAATAGCCTACAATGGCAAATTTAGAAGTGTAATTCTCCGCTAATTTGATGGCTCCTATAATGTCATAAACAGATATTGAAACATCGATAACCGGGATGGATATATTTTTCCTGATTAAGTCAGCTGTCCCTCCCCTTGATATGACAATATCGTAATCGTTATGGATTTCCTTCAGGGCCAGATCCTTCCCTTCTTCTAAATCACCAGTATATGTATTCAGCAAAAGGTTTGTGAAAGTAGAACCTACATTTTCCATTGAGTATCGTAATTCTTCATAAGGTGCGATACCGAGGATTTTAATGATTTTTTGCATGTATATTCCCCTCAAGTGTTTCTTTTTTTAACACTTTACCATAAATTTTTGAGTTTTGGTAGCGCTTTCCTTTTGGGAGTTTCAAATTGTAACGATAAACGTTAATTTTTTGTTTTTTTAGACAAATCAACATCCTATAATCAAATTATAAGGTACTAAGGTGGTGGACAGATGGTAAAGACACTAGTAATTGCCGACGATTTCACGGGCGCACTTGATACCGGCGTCCAGTTCTCTAATTACGGTGTTCACACTGTAGTGACCTCTGATTTAGAGTTTGAATTTGGTGAAACAACAGCTGGAATAGAAGTGCTTGTATTCAATACGGAATCAAGGTATTTAAATAAAATCGAAGCATATGAAGTGATTAAAAAGATAGCCTTAAAAGCAAAGAAAGAAAATATTCCATATATCTTTAAAAAAGTGGATTCAGCCTTAAGAGGAAATGTCGCTTCCGAATTAAAAGCTCTGAGTGATGTGTTCAAAGGTGTAACCATTCCTTTTATTCCGGCGTATCCGGAACAGAACCGCTACAGCCGGGAAGGAATATTACTTATAGATTCTGTACCAGTAAATGAAAGCGTTTTTGGAATGGACCCGTACGAACCAGTGACGGAAAGCCATATCCCGTCACTTCTTTTAAAAGAAGCAGATCTAACAACGTTTATAACAAAAAGATATACAATCCCGGCAAAGGGAGAAGAAATTTTGTTAATGGAAAGCCGCTCTGATGAGGAAATGGTCTCACAAGGAAATGACCTGTTACTGAATGGCGCATTGAATATAACGGTGGGCTGTGCGGGGTTTGCTAAAGCACTGGCCCATATTATCTATCAAAAAAGGGATACACCGGAAGTCGATGGGCACCTTCCATTATTGATTGTAAGTGGAAGTGTTAATCCGGTAACCAAAAAACAAATTGCCTTTGCGGAATTGAATGGATTTGAAAGGGTATCCCTCACGATGGATCAGCTTTGGGATAAGCACTATTGGGACACTGTGAATGGTCAAGAAAATATTAGCCGCTATTCCAGAAATGAAAGTCCTTTAATGTTTGAAACTTTTGGGAATGTATCAGCAGATCAAGTGAATCAGGTGTCTGATCGCAATGAACTAAGATTCAGGATTGCACAGTCACTCGGGTACTTAGTACAAAATCTTATGTCCAAGGGCATTAAGAGAACCTGGTTATTTACCGGGGGAGATACTTTATATCAATCGATGAGAGTTTTGGGGATTACAGAAGTTGCGCCGCTGAAAGAATTATTTCCTGGAGTTGTACTTGGAACAATTAAGTTTCAGGATGAAAAACATTATGTCATTACCAAGTCAGGCGGATTTGGTGATGCGGATTTATTTGTGAAATTAGATGAATTGAACAGCGAAAGAGGGGATGCAAAATATGTTGAATCAATATAATTTAAAGATGCCCACGAATGTGTTTGCAGGGCCGGAAGCCATGCATAATCTTAATGTAATTCTAAAAGACAGTGCGGCAAAAATCGCAATCTTTACAGGCGGACACATCTATAAACTAGGATTGCTAGACGAGGTCATCAGGATTATAGAGAACAATGGAATCGAGTACGACATCATATCCGATATACCAGCAGAGCCATCTTATATACAAGCCCAAGAAGTCATCGACCAGTTTAAAGTTTTGAACGCTGATTTGATCATTGGAGTTGGCGGCGGAAGTGTCATGGATATAGCTAAGTTGGCATCTGTGTTATCTACGGATGATTATACGGTGAAGGATTTGCTGGATGATCCGTTGCTGGCTAAAAAGCAGGTACCATCTTTGATGATTCCTACCACAGCAGGTACAGGTTCTGAAGCGACTCCCAACAGCATTGTAGGTGTACCTGAAAAAGATTTGAAAGTCGGTATTGTCAATAGTGAATTGATTGCCGATCATGTCATTTTGGATAGCAGCATGATCAAAAATCTGCCCAAGCCAATTGCTGCAGCAACAGGAATCGATGCCCTGGCCCATGCTATAGAATGTTTCACTTCTAAGAAAGCAAACCCGATCAGCGATACTTTTGCACTGGAGGCACTGGATCTAATCCTGAATAATATTATTGAAGCCTGCACCGATCCAAATGCGCTTGAAGCCAAGCATAACATGCTATTAGGCTCTTTCTATGCGGGGGTGGCAATCACCTCCTCAGGGACCACTGCTGTTCATCCCTTGTCTTATCCTTTAGGCGGAAAATATCACATTGCTCATGGTGTTTCGAACGCAATTCTATTAACACCAGTCATGAAATTCAATGAGCCGGTTATCAAAGTCCTCCTGGCTAAAGCGTATGACCGGGTTGTAAAAGAACCTAATAACGAATTGAGTGTAGAAGAAAAATCGAAGTACATCATCGATTTATTGGAGGACATTGTGAAAACACTTGAAATCCCAACCAGTTTAAAAACGTTCAATGTGCCTGAGGAAGATCTGGATGGTTTGGTCGAGGCCGCAATGCAGGTCCAAAGGTTACTAGTGAACAATATGAGAGAAGTCACACCGGAAGATGCCCGTAAAATGTATCTGGAAATTATGTAGGGGTGAATAGTATGAATAAATTGCAGGGAATCATCTCACCAATTGTCACGCCAATGTATGACAATGAAGAAGTGAACTATGAAGAACTCGTCAATCAAGTGAACAGAGTCATTGAAAATGGTGTCCATGGCATTTTCACATTCGGCACGAATGGAGAAGGGTATATTTTAAATGAAGAAGAAAAAGTCCGGGTCATGGAAACAGTTGTTGAGGCCGTAGCGGGAAGGGTATCGGTTTATGCATCAACAGGATTGGTTGGGACACAAGATACCATTCGCTTGTCACTGGAAGCAAAGCGTATTGGTGTCGACTACCTGTCAATCATTACACCGTATTTTGCGGCAGCAACCCAGGAAGAGATTTATACCCATTTTAAAACAGTGGCGGAAGCGATTGATATGCCGATTGTTTTATATAACATTCCAGCCAGGACAGGTAATGTCATCCAGCCTGCGACTGTTGAAAAACTAAGTCACATCGACAATATTGTCGGTGTCAAAGATAGCAGCGGCAATTTTGATAATATTCTTCAATACATTGAAAGAACAAGAAACAGGGAAGATTTTTCAGTGCTGTCAGGTAATGATTCATTAATATTATGGACGTTGCTTGCCGGGGGAACAGGCGGTATTGCAGGATGTTCGAATGTATATCCGTTTACGATGGCTCAAATCTATGAAAAATTTGTGAATGGCGATATAGAAGAAGCCCGCAGCTATCAAGATTCCATCAGAAGCTTCAGAGACTGCTTTAAATTTGCGAATCCAAATACGGTGGTGAAAGCTGCAGTCGAACTGCTGGGCTATCCGGTGGGGAATTGCCGCGCACCATTCAATCAAGTACCTGAAGAAGGAATTGCAGCATTGGAATCGGTATTAAAAGAAAATACTGAAGCAGGAATGAAGTAATCAGGAGGGCATTATGAAAAAAGTTATCGGAATCACAATGGGAGATCCGGCAGGTATCGGACCTGAAATTTCAATCAAAGCTTTTCAAAATCAAAGCTTATACGAAAAATGTAATCCCTTACTTATTGGAGATAAAAGTGTCATAGAGAGCTATTTAGAGAGATTCCCAGAGATTGATCTTAAAGTAAATGCCGTTTCTGCACCTGAAGAAGCATTGTATGAGCGGGGCACAATGGATGTCATGGACTTAGCCTCCGTAGAGGCATCGACATTACAAATTGGCGAAGTGTCCAAGGAAGCCGGAAATGCTGCTTACCATTATGTTGAAAAAGTAATTGAATTGGCACTTGAAGGGAAAGTGGATGCAACTGTTACAAATCCACTCAATAAAGAAGCATTGAACCTGGCGGGGCATCACTTTGCCGGCCATACTGAAATTTATGGAGAGCTTACAAACACTTCCAAGTTTTCAATGATGCTGGCTGACGGCGATTTAAGAGTGGTCCACGTTTCAACCCATGTATCTTTAAGACAAGCCTGTGATTTGGTGAAAAAAGAAAGAGTGTTCGATGTCATAAAGATTGCCCATAATGCTTGTGTAAGCCTGGGTATCGAAAATCCAAGGATTGCTGTGGCGGGTTTGAATCCACATTGTGGAGAAAATGGATTGTTCGGTACGGAAGAAATTGATGAGATCATCCCTGCCATTGAGGCAGCTGAAAGTGTAGGGATGAATGTATTCGGCCCATTACCTGCAGATACCGTTTTCTCAAAAGCTCGTGGAGGAATGTATGACATCGTTGTGGTGATGTATCATGACCAGGGGCATATCCCTTTAAAACTACTAGGGTTTGTATTTGATAAAGAAGAAAATAAATGGAAAGAGGTTTCCGGGGTTAACATCACATTGGGATTACCGATTATCCGGACCTCGGTTGACCATGGAACAGCATTCGATCAAGCAGGTAAGATGACTGCGAGTGAACTCAGTCTGGAGAATGCAATAGATTACGCGGTGAAACTGGCAAATAATGTTGATTGAGAAATAAAGAGAACAGTGTGATAGTTGATTTGATAGAGAATGTTGAAGGTATAACTCATTGGAATCAACTATCCACAATTGTTCAGAGCTCCGAAATTACAACGAAATTCAACTTGAAGGATAGGGTGATAAGCTTGAGTACATTGGTCATTAACCAGTCGATACACAACGGTAAATTGTATCACGATGATTATACAAATATTGATTTTTCCTTGATTCCAGCTGGACCTTTCCCAACCGCACATGCCCCTGCAATCACAAAGGTGGAAAATGGGGACTTATTATGCGCATGGTTTGCCGGTTCATTCGAAGGCAGTCCCGATATTTCAATTGTTTTATCAAAGTTCAATCATGAAACTCAAGAGTGGAATGTACCGGAAATTGTCTCGCAGGACGATACGCGAAGTGAGCAAAATCCATCCTTTTTCCACGCACCTGATAACTCAGTATGGCTGATCTACACTTCCCAGGAAGGCCGCCAGCCTGATAAAGATAATATGCAGTTTACCTCAATAGTAAAATATCAGAAAACCTATGATAATGGTGAAACGTGGACGGAACCAGAAGTATTATTCAGCCGGCCTGGTACGTTTGCCCGGCAGGCTATTCAGGTTTTGAGCAGCGGCAGATGGATCTTCAGTACATGGGTTTGTGAAGACTCGGAATTCGGTCTTACCAATGATCCTACAGTGTTCCAAGTATCAGATGATGAAGGACAGACATGGAAAGAAGTAATAATGCCTGAGAGTAACGGACGCGTACATGCCAATGTTATTGAATTGAAAGATGGCCATTTAGCAGCCTTTATGAGAAGTAGATTTGCGGATTATATTTATAGAAGCGAGTCGACGGATAATGGAGATACTTGGACAGTGCCCGAGCCGACAATCCTGCCAAATAATAATGCAAGTATAAGTGCCATTAAACTGGATAACGGCGCAATAGCCATTGCATATAATGCAAACTCTGCCACTAGCCCTGAAAAAGGTAAAGTAGCATGGCCTGGTTTGCGTAATCCGGTAGTGGTCTCAGTGTCCGAAGATGGTGGAAATACTTGGCCGATCGGCCGGATCATTGAACATGCAGAGGGTTTCATTGGTGCAGAGAACAAAACAAATAATTCACAATTTGAATATCCTACAATCTATCAAGATACAGAAGGGCGCCTGCATTTGGTTTATGCATATAAGAATCGATTATGTGTGAAGTATAACGGCTTTTCAGTTGAAGATATTTATGGAAAGAAGCGCGAAAATGAAGGCGTTTACAATCCTACATCTGGAGAAATAAGCTAGATTTCACGTAATCCCATCATTCTGTATGAAATTCTCTATAATTAACGGACATTATACAAATCTTCAATAAAGGGGAAACGTTAAATGACAATCGAAATGATTCTTGCCCTGGGTATCTTAATTTTGATGATTGTAGCGATCATGACAGACAAATTTGCATTCGGCGCACCGCCGCTAATGGCTTGTCTGCTGCTCGTAGTCACCGGTCTTTCTACTGTTCAGGAGGCATTCGCTGGTTTTGTGAATCCGAGCGTTGTCATGGTCGCCGGCTTTATGGTTGTGATGGCGGGACTTATGAAGACCAGCCTTATTGGCAAGGTACAGTCCTCAATGCTCTCTTTAGTCAATAAGGGCGGTTACAAAAGCTATGCTCTTTTACTTGTGGTCGTTATGCTTGGTGCCAGTTTAGCAGGCACAGGTTCCACTGGTTACTATGTCCTGATTTTATCTTTGATTTCTACGATCCCTTACAATAAAAAAATGCCTACGTCCAAATTGATGATGCCACTGGGGTTTGCTACTAACCATCCTTTGATTCCTTTCAACGTAGCACTCCTTTACGGTGTTACTGTCAGCGTCCTGGAAACGGCTGGTTATACCGGCGGGCTGTCCATGACGAGATTTGCAGTGGTGAATTTCATCCTTTCACTTGGTTTCTTGGCTTGGAGCCTGATTGCTTACCGTCTCCTGCCGGATCATCCTCTTATGGATGAAGAAGCCGCAGCCTATGAAGAGGTGGCGGCGACTGCTGAGCCTTTTTACATGCCGGCATGGAAAGAATACTCAACTATTGCTGCGTTTCTCATAAGTGTCGTTGGTATGATGCTTATGAACGTGTTGGGCAATGCGGCCTTTGTCATTCCCGGCATTGCAGGGGCATTCTTGCTCATGATCAATGTGCTGGACTTCAGGGAAGTCCGGGATAATATGGGTGCTCCTGTCATCATTATGATGGCTGGTGTTATCGGCGTTGCGGATGCTCTTGCCAACTCTGGGTTCACTGCTATGATCGGTGATTCTGTAGCGAACGCGCTGGGTAATGATATCAATCCGTTTTTATTTATCTTAATCTTCGCACTTTTGACTAGTACCTGTGCTACATTTACTGGTTCTAATATGGGTTCTGTATTCATCTTTGCACCAATCGCCATTGCAACCAGCATCAGTTTGGGAATGAACCCTGCTGCCGCTGCAATTGCAGTTGTCATATCCGGATGGAATGGGGGCTACATGCCAATCGATGGGATGCCTGCCATGATTCTGGGAATGGGGAAATACAAGCTTCCGCAGTTCTGGGTCTTCTCAATACCTATGTACCTTGTCCGTATTGTCATGATATGTGTAGGTGCCATGATAATGTTTCCGTAATCAGGACTGTCCCCCGGTGCGTGGGAAAAGCTGTGATAGAGTGAATATGCGAAAAAAGATTCTCAGCTGCTTGTGGAGCAATAAATATGTAACAGGAACGCCCCGGGATTTTTCGAATTCCGGGGCGTTTCTATGGGACAATGAACCTGTCCCTCTGTCCCGCCCTGTCCCGCCGAGGATGGGCATAAAAGCTGCTTTGATGCATAACTTGTTCATTTAGATGCAAAAGCAACCGGTTTTGATGCATAACTTTCATTTTAGAAGCATAACTCCCAAAGTTCGATGCATAACCACCTAATTTCAATGCATAACTCAAAAAGAGTATCATAATAAAGTGCCCGTCAGCCAAAGCTGCGGGCACCTTTTCATCATTAAACCTCGTATTCCGTGATGTTCCGCTCGACCACACGAGCGCCATCAGCTGATACTAGCGCGCCGCTGGTGCTTTGGAAAACATTTGTGGCGATTAACGTGTCCATTACCTGCTTCACTTGATCGGTATCTACCGGTTCAACCGGTTCGTCAATTGAAATCCGGGCTGTTTTTCCTGCCTGGGTAAGGAATTGCAGTTCCAATGCTTTAGCCATTTCTCCATCCCCCTTTCGTTAGGTATCTTGAACAATTAATTAGGCATTGATGTCGTAACTGTCATTCTTCTCGATGTTCATAAGCGGCTTGCTGCTAAGTCCTGCTAGTGCCTGGGCAGCCTGATGGATTTCATCAGGTGTCGAAGCGTTGTTGATATTGGAGTAAGTCTTGTTGGAGTACTTCGGCTTGCCGTTTTCGTCCATGCCGTTATCAAAAACCATTCTGAGTTTGATGCTTTTCAAATCTGACGTTGCCATGTGCCTCACCTCCTTTCACCCTCTATTTAGGGAGGATGGGAAGAAAAGGACACCATGAAATTGATTTTTTTCAGAGTGGATGCGGAAATGTGCATTGAAAAGAAGGATGCCCATTTGTTTTTGGACGAAAGGAGGAGGGACTCTCCGCGGATCTTTCTCTTTTTCTCTCTTTCTTTAATTCTTTTACATTCTTCTTGTTGTTCTCTTTGCGTTCCGTCTCCGTTCCTTTTCAGTTCCAGGGTAGGAGGGGGCAGTACCCTCAATGGGAGATAAATATACGGCCATGGTCACATCCCCTGTTGATCGGCAATCTATCTAATGTTTTAACTGGGATGCTGAAAAGAGACAAGCCATTTTACCGCCCGCTAAAATCGATAAATATAAAAGGACCCGCCAATCGGCGAGTCCTTTTTAAAGTTTGTGTAATTATTCAAGTAATCGGATTAATACACACCCACATTGTCCCAAGCCGTTTTAACAGCATTGTAGGTAGTGCTTCCGCTGCCGTAAAGATCGGCAGCTGATTGAAGCAGGGCCGCACGTGCGTAGCTGAAGTTGCTTGTCGGTGTCAGGTAGACGGTCAGCGCTCGGTAATAAATTTTTTCCGCTTTGGCTTTGCCTATGCTTGAGATGGTGTTGTAGGCTGCCTTGTTCGGGATACCGGAGTTTGTGTGGACTCCGCCATTATCCGAAGAAGTGTTGACATAATTGTTCATGTGCTCCGGCTGGCCATACTTGGCTGGATTGGAAAGGCTGCGCAGGGCGTCACCGGAGATATTCGGCGTATAGACGTCTTCACCCAGCAGGTAATCATTAGGGTCAAGGAAGTAGCCGAATACATCTGAGAACGACTCATTCAGAGCGCCTGATTGGTATTGATATTGCAGGCCAGCTGTCCGTTCGGTCACGGCATGCGTGATTTCGTGGGCGACCACGTCTTTCGCGCCGGATAACGAACGGAATGTCGTCCCGTCACCGTCACCATAAACCATTTGGGATCCATTCCAGAAAGCGTTATTGTATCTTGAACCGTAATGGACCGTCGAGCGGATGGTGGCCCCGTTGTTATCAAAGCTGTTTCGGTTATGCGTGTTTTTATAATAGTCATATACAGCTCCGGCGTAAGCGTGGGCATCCACATCCGCTCTTTGTGAGGTGGCAGTCCAGGCGTTATTGCTGTCGACAGAGTAGGACCCCGGAAGGCTTGTCCCGTTGTTTGCCGTACGTGTCTCAATGACCCCGTTCATCGGTTTTGTGACATCGTAAAGATAGTACGTTCCGTTTGAAGAGTACGTATTCAACTGCTTGGAATCTCCCAGCACCCCTGTTCCTGAGCCAGTGGTTGCAGCATCCGTTACGGCGTTGTAAGCTTCAAGGATGTCTCCGCTGACCGCATCTACATACACCTGCCAGTTCGCACCATACGGCTCTATGAATTGAAGCTGGACTTTGTAGGCCAGATTGAATTGCCCGTTATTTTCATGAACGACCAAGTCCTTCTTGACTGTCGTGTTTTTCACCTCGCTCTTCTTAGGAGAGTCCAAGGCAATATCAGCTTTCGGGAGTGTGTCGGCTTCAGTGATCCCAATGTGCTTCCAGGCCAGGTTCACAGCTTCCCCTTTGCTGATCTCGGTTTTCTGCTTCTTCAGGTTTTTAGCCGCAGAAGGATAGACTTGGCCGGATACATTCGCCATCACATTGTTTTTGTCCGTATGCACGGTAAAAATGGCTCCATCGACAGGGATCCCTTTTACAGATTGAGAGAATTTATAATGAGTCATGCCAAGGTCATCTGTAGTGGTCTCAAGCAAAGTCAATTCTGCAGAAGGGTCGATCCCCAGGGCAGCCTTGTTTGCTTTTAATAGTTTCTTTACTTCCTTTTCTGTTTTTACAGCAGACTTTGAAAGGTTGGCAGAGAAGAATTTAGGTTTATCGTTTTGTTTTTCCATAATCGTCTTTGCGGCTTCGATCTTCGCTGAAGAATGATCAGAGATCGAGCTGGCAAAAGCCGAGGGAAGGGCAGCACCAAATACCAGTGAAGTACCAAGAGCAATCGTTACTAATTTTTTTGACATGGACAGTCAAGCTCCTTTTAATGGCTAAATTTTTCAAAACTAGTAATTCAGTAACCCGCGCGATTAAGAGTAGTTTAGTTGATTTTTCTTAAAAAAGATATACAAAAATTCAGATAATTAAGACTACTAAAATCCCTTTAAGTGTCAATTTCTTAATAAATGGGATCCTTATCTAATCGTATCTCACTCAATCTCATTTTTTAGTTTTCTAGGAATGGAGGAAGGGGGCAATTCACAGCCTGCTATTAATAGAGGTAGAGTTGGGAAGGCGCAGGCAGACGTGTGGAAGAGGGAACGGAATGTATCTTATTTAAATTCCATGAAAAACAACAAAGGAGCCGCTCTTCTCGAGTAACGGCCCCCTTCGCTTTAGGGTTTTTTGTATAATTATGCATATATTCAACTAAGAAACAACCTCATCAATTTTCTCCTCAAACGCGTCGCTGATCCGGCTTCTGTTCTCCAGGATATCCTCATTTTTGAATGTCAGGCTTCCCCGGTGTTCATCCAGGTTCAATCTTTCTTTCAAGGCTCCCATAGCACCCTTGCCTCGCTCTTCAATTTCAAAGTAGACGGTCGTTTCGGTTTCGTTCTGGAGGATGTAAATCTCAAGTTCATCCAGCAGCCTGCTGTATTTATGAACCGGTCTGAACTCATATTGCTGCACAAATGGACGTTTCGTTTTGACCCAGGCCGGTGTTCTTTGGCTCTCCATTTGCTGAAACTTGAATCCGATGACTTTGATGGCATCAATAAGGATTTCATGGACAGGGGAAGGGTCCACAGATAGTTCGTCCCGGTCTTTTGGATCTACCGCATTTTTGATGTCCATCCCCGTTTCTATCCAGACCTGCGGGACGTTTTTCTGAGTTTCCGGGTCAACCATTGTGACAGGTGTGTACAGCGGTACTTGAAACGAAAACGGGATATCCATTCTCTGTCCTTTCGAGATTGTAAGCGGCTCATTGAGCTTGTGGGTCATCACGACACCAGGCGAAAGGCGGTCGCTGCCTTTGTGTCCGTACATGCTCATCAGTTTGAGATAAATCGCATCTACCCGCTGATCGGAACTTCCGCCTTTTACCTCAATCACTCCTTCAAGCATTTCCCCTTGTTGAATATAAGAGTTCTTTAGCTTCGTATCCACTCTCGCTGAACCGATTCCCAGGCTTGCAACGACTTTATTGAATAGTGACAAATCCATTCACCTCTTTCGTTTGTTGATTTTATCGTAGCATAGATTGGGGGTGGGGAAGATACAGAAGGACGGTTCTGTCTCCTGGTGCATTCCGCACCGGAAGAACGGTCCCCTTGTTTCCCCCTTTTTATTTCATCACTTTCTTCAAATAAAACTCAAAAATCAAATCAATAAGAACCACAATCGTTGACCGGGCTGTCAAATCATAACCGCCGAATTGGACCCGCTGGACATCGGCACTGATTGAATTCCTTGTGGTCCTTGCAAGTGTGCTGTCTGCTGAGTTAGTGATCGCTAAAGTATCTGCACTTTTGAAACGGATTTTCTCGGCAGCATTCACAATCGTTTTGGTTTCTCCGCTGGAAGAGATGAAAACGACCAAGTCCTTAGGCTGAACCATATTCGGCAGCAGGTCAATGATATGAGATTCATAGACATAGGAGGTAGGTTTATTAACTTGCATGAACAGCTTGCTGAAATACTCCCCCATCATTTTTGTCAACCCTACAGCCACAATCATGACGCGGTCTGCCTGCTGAATCTGCCCGCTGATCTTTTCCAGCTCTTCCACACGCAGGGAACTCAGTGTCTTCTCCATATCCTGGCTGTACCGCTCCAGCATATTTTCCGCAGGACGGATATTCTCATCTATATCCTTCAATAGATATTTAAATTCAGAGAACCCTTCAAGACCAAGCTTGTGGCACATGCGGATAATCGTCGTCGTGCTGACATTATTGCTCTCTGCCATCTTCGTCAAAGACTCCTGCTTCGCCTTCTCCAGATGCTCCTCCACATAATACAGCACATGCTTCTCAGAATAAGTAAGCTCCCCAACAAACTTCGAAAACCGATCCAAAACCTTTCCCATAACGCTGCCCCTTTTACACATATGATTTCCTCTATTATAGCATTCACTAATAGAAACCATAATAAAAGAAAAGAGGGTAAGTAATTAGGTTGATGATACTTTTAATACCAGAGCACTTTAATAATAGATGAAAGCTTATACATAAAGATGAAAGATCGATCATTTCCATTTAAGTGTAGTTCTAGAAAGTAATCTTTTTTATATACAAAAAGGACGGTGCAGCGGTACGTTGTTAATGAATCGGTGTAATCCGAGAAGTGTAGTGGCACTGTAATACGCACAGAGTTGATTGGAGCGGAAGAAGGCACGACCTCCTGCGGGACTAGCGGGCAGATGAGACCCCGCAGGCAAAGCCGAGGAAGCTTAGCGTCCGCCCCGCGGAGTCGTGAATCCTGGAGCGGAAATCAACGGACCAATTAATATCCTTAATTTTATGAAAAGGATTACATTCCGTACAATTGTACACTGCCTGTACAATTGAACCCTCACCTTCTGTGTTATAACTGAATTGTAAGGGATTTCATACAAAATTATCAAACTTATCATAGAGAGGTGAACCTCAATGGAACTTAGAAAAATGACCAACGAAAACCTGGTCTTATTCAATGTAGATTCCACATCTAAACAGGTCGTCATCGAACAACTTGTCGACGCCCTTTTTGAAAACGGTATCTTAACTTCAAAAGAAGACTATTTACAAGCAGTACTAGACAGAGAGAACATGTCACCAACAGGACTTGAAGCAGGCTTGGCTATACCTCATGGGAAAAGCAGTGCGGTAAAAAAGGCTGCATTCGCGGTAGCCAGACTGCAAAAGCCGATCACTACATGGGAAAGCATCGATCCCAACAATGAAGTACAACTTGTATTCCTGCTGGCGATTCCAGATCAGGAAGCGGGCACGACGCATCTCAATATTCTTTCCGAGCTCAGCACAAGGTTAATGGACAGCAGCTATATCAACGGGTTGATGAGTGCCTCCACTCCTGCGGGATTCCTAACAGCTCTTGACCAGCAAGATCAGGAAGAAGAAAGCAGCCAGGAGTATACGAAAACGGTATTGGCGATAACAGCCTGTGCCACAGGGATTGCCCACACCTATATGGCTGCGGAGGCTTTGGAAAAGGCCGGACGTGAAATGGGTATCCGTGTTCTTACTGAAAAGCAAGGTGCCAATGGAATTGAAGGGGAACATAAAGGTTCCATCATTGAAGAAGCTGATGCAGTAATCTTCGCAACAGATGTTGCTGCTAAGAATAAGGACCGCTTCAGAGGCAAGCCTTATGTGCAGACACGTGTGGCCGAGCCGTTAAAAAGTGCAAAAGAGATCATCAACCGCGCGTTGAATAATCCGGATGGGACGGTGACGGCTGACCATGCAGATGCAGATTCCGCTGGTATGGGAAGCAGCAATAAGCAAGGTTTCCTGGCTGAAGTTGCACAAGCGGTCATGACAGGGATTTCTTATATGATCCCGGTCATTGTCGCAGCAGGGCTGATGATGGGAATTGCCAAGCTTGCGGCAATGCCGTTTGGACTGGTTGACAGTATTCAAAATCCTGAGTATGCCACACACTCCAATGAGTTATTTGTCATTCTGCACCACTTGGATAAATTCGGCGGACTGATCTTTAAGTTCATGTACCCGATCTTCGGTGCTTTTGTCGCCTATGCGATTGCTGACAGGGCTGGGATTGTTTCCGGTTTTATCGGCGGTGTGTTCGCAGCTGGCCTTCACTATACGTTCTGGGGAATTGAAGACGGTATTCCATCTGGATTCTTTGGTGCGTTGATTCTTGGACTGACGGCTGGTTATGTGGCCAAGTTTTTAAATGAAAAAATCAAACTGAGCAAGAATCTTCAGGCGATGAAGCCGATGCTGATCATTCCGGCTATATCCGTCCTGACGATTTTCTTCTTGAACTTTTATATCATCGACCCTGTATTCGGGGGATTAAATGCACTTCTGCGCAACTGGATCGAGGGTGCGCAGGATTCCGGAAGTGTAGTACTATCAACGATTATCGCGGCAGCGACTGCCTTCGACCTTGGTGGGCCGATCAATAAGGCAGCCGGTGCGATTGCCATCGGTCTGGCGGCTGATCAGATCTTCCCGCTTACGGCGCGTGTACTGGCGATTGTCATTCCGCCGATCGGTCTTGGATTGGCAACGGTCATCGATAAATATGTTGTAGGACGCCGAGTCTTTGACGAAAACCTTCGTGTTGCCGGAAATACATCCTTGTTACTTGGTTTCATCGCCATCAGTGAAGGGGCGATTCCATTCATGCTCCGGAATCCATTGATCACGATTCCAATCAATATCATCGGTGCGATACTTGGTGCAGTTACAGCTGTCCTCCTTGGTGCGGTTCAATGGTATCCGCTGCCTGCTGTTTGGGGCTGGCCGCTCGTTGAAAACATTGCAGCTTATCTGATTGGTCTTGCTGTGGGTGCGGCGTTCATCGCATTCGCCAATATCTTTATCCGTTTTGCTCTTATCAAAAAGAATGAACAACAATAATTGAAACGTGGTGCCCGGTGCAGAAATGGACAGGGGCACCCTTTCCGTTTTCAGGAGGAGATCATTATGAAGAAACGTGTGTATGTTGTACCGCATTCCCATTGGGATCGTGAGTGGTACTTTACCATAGAAGATTCAAACGTACTGCTGGCAGAAAACCTCGACCATTTGCTTGATGTGCTGGAGAACGACCCGGATTACACAGGATATGTCTTTGATGCCCAGGCGAGCATTGTCGAGGAATACCTCAAAGTCCGCCCTGAAAATCGCGAACGGTTGAAGGCTCAGGTTGAAAGCAGAAGATTGTTCATCGGACCCTGGTATACACAGACCGATTCCCTGCTTGTTCACAAGGAGTCGATCATCCGCAATCTGTTATACGGAACGAAGATTTCCAAGAGCTTCGGCCACAGCATGAATTCCGGCTACCTCCCGGACATTTTTGGCCAGAATCAATACCTTCCGTCTATTTTTAAAGGATTCGGCATTGATAACAGCGTCCTGCAGCGCGGACTTTATACAGATGAAATGAAGGGTGATTTGAATTTCAATTGGAAGTCCCCTGATGGAGAAAGCGTCAACGCCAACTATATTTATTTTGGCTATGGTCCAGGTAAGTTTTTGGAGGCTTCCGAGGAATATAGGGAAGAGCGTCTATATCCGATCCTTGAGAAGCTTGCAGAGATGAATCAGAGTAGTGACAACTTGCTCCTGCCTGCTGGCGGCGATCAGGTTCTTGTCCGGGAACATTTTCCGGAGACGATCAAAAAGTTGAACGAAGACAGTGAGGAATATGAGTTTGTTCTGTCCGATTATGAGACGTTCATGAAGGAGACCTGGGAAGATGGAAACAAGTTCACCAATGTCATCGAGGGCGAGCTGATTGCGTCGCAAAAATCCCGGATCCATAATACGATCCGTTCCCAGCGCTATGATATCAAGAAAGGCAATTATGATGTGGAACATAAGCTTCTAAATATCCTTGAGCCTCTTGCCGTCACTGCCCAAAGCATTGGATTCCGCTATCCTCAGTTGTGGCTTGATCAGATGTGGAAGATGCTATTTGATGTCCATGCCCACGACAGCATCGGGGGCTGTAATTCCGATGACACCAACCGTGACATTATGCAGCGCCTGGAGAAGGTCGAGCGGACTGCTGATGGATTGATCAATATCTTGAAAAAACAGATCTCCAAGGCGATCAGCAACAAGCTTGGAAAAGAAAATATCTTTGTCTTCTTTAATACCGATACAACCGAATACTCCGGCATGGCTGAGCTGGTTCTATTCACTAGAGAAAAAGCTTTCTCATTAACAGCATTGGACGGAGAAAAGGTTAGCATTGAGAAGGCCGCTCAGGAGTACATCAGCGGAGGCAAGAAAATTGTCGTGACAGCTGAAGGCGAAAAAGAAGTCGAGGTAGCCGGTTACTATCGGACGGTCGTTCTGGCAGAATTGAAAGAGGTTCCGGCGATGGGATACCAGACTTATCTCGTCGATGAAACAGAGAAGGCTCTGAAGCAAAGAATAGGCAAAGCTGATGAGCGAATTGAAAATGAACTGCTGGCTTTGACATGGACGAATGAAAATGTGTCCTTAACCAATAAGACCACAGGAGAAACAGTGGAGAACCTGCTGCGCTTTGAGAACGTTGGCGATGCAGGAGACTCTTACGATTTCTCTCCCTTGGACAAAGATGAAGCGATTGTAATCGAGAAGGCTGAACTATTATCAGTAGAAAAAGGGGAACTGGCACAGCGGTGGGTTCTTAAGCATGAAGGACTGATTCCTGCAGCGGTGGAAGAGCGCAAAGCCGGTCATCAGAGTGAGCCGCTTGTTATCACCACCACTCTGGAGGTCCGAAACGGAGAACAGGTTGTCCGTGTATGCCACCAAATTCAAAACGAAGCAGAAGATCACCGTGTAAGGGTGCTGTTGAATACAGGCGTTCGGAATGTTGAAAAGACGTTTGCTGATCAAGGATTTGGCTTGATTGAACGAAGTGCTGAGAATCCGCGCCTGCAAGGTTGGAAGGAAAAAGGATTTGCGGAAGCCCCGGTTTCCATCTATCCGCTTGAAAACTTTGCCGGAATCAACCAGGAAGAGGTTACTTTTGTCGCAATCACGAGAGGCATCAAGGAATATGAGGTTCTGAGCGAATCCGGCGAGCTTGCCCTGACACTGTTCAGAAGTGTCGGGCTGCTTGGAAAAGACGATTTGGCATGGCGTCCGGGTCGAGCTTCTGGAATCAACAATAAGGTCGTTCGAACACCGGATGCTCAAATGAAACAAGAAATGATATTTGAATATGCTCTTTACTTTGGAGAGAAGGAACCGGAACAGCTATTCCAAATGTCCAACAGCTACATTGGCCGATTCACTTCCTATCAGCTGCAATCCCTCAACACATTCGAGGAAAGATTGGAGCGGTTCGAAATTCCGTATCCGGTGAAAGAGCTGGAGCCTGCTGCTTCATTAATTGAGCAGGACAACCCATCGTTGATTTTGAGTAGCTGCAAACGTGCTTATGATGATAACTCTGTGATTGTTCGTTATTTTAACCCGACGGACAAGGAGCAGTCGGTAAATCTTGTTCATCCATATAAAAAAGTAACCGTGACGAATCTTGGGGAAGAAGTTTTAGAGAATCAGGAATTGATCATTAGACCGAAGAGCCATCTCACATTAAAACTAGGATAAGAAGGTGACAGCATGACAGTAGACAATCTGATGAAAATCGCTGAAGAAAAGCTGAAACGGATATATGAACAGGAGTATCGAGATGATTATCTTACCTCATTTCAGGAGCTGATCGAAAAGTGGTCAGCCAGGAAGAGTGAAGGTTTTCAGCCTGTTTCCGAAGAAAATGTCTACCTGATTACCTATGGAGACAGCATCTTTGAAAAAGGCAAACCGGCGTTAGAGTCGCTTCACACGTTTCTAAAAGAAAAGGTGAAGGATACGATAACAGATGTTCACCTGCTGCCGATGTTTCCATATACATCCGACGACGGCTTTTCAGTGACAGATTACCGCGAGATTAATCCTGAATTGGGTGATTGGGCGAATATTGAGGACCTCTCAAAGGACTACAGATTGATGTTTGATTTTGTCGCGAACCATATGTCTAAATCCAGTCGTTGGTTCCAAGGCTATCTTAATGGAGAAGAGAAATACAGGAATTATTTCATTCCGAAAGATGACAGCTTTGATGCAAGTGAGGTTGTCCGCCCGCGAACATCTCCTTTATTCCATGAGTACGAAGGCGATGATGGGATGAAAACGGCCTGGACCACATTCAGTGAAGACCAAGTGGATGTGAATTTCCGCCACTTCCCAGTCTTACTGGAAATGACCGATATCCTGCTTTCTTATGTGAGCAAGGGCGGAACGAGTATCCGTTTGGATGCAATCGGATTCATTTGGAAGGAGTCAGGGACAACGTCTATTCATTTGCCGCAGGCACATGCGATTATCCAGTTGTGGAGGGAAGTCGTCGACTACTTCCAACCGAACACGCAGATTATCACGGAGACGAATGTTCCCCACAAGGAAAATATCAGCTACCTGGGAGACGGGACGAATGAAGCGAATATGGTCTATCAATTCTCGCTGCCTCCGTTAGTGCTCCATTCCCTGACGACCCATGATGGCAGGAAGCTTACGGAATGGGCCAAAACCATCCACAAAGTTTCCGATACAGGAACATATTTCAACTTCCTGGCCAGCCATGACGGAATTGGAATGAGGCCGACAGAAGGGATCCTTACGGACGAGGAACGAAACATGCTTGTGGAAAAGGTGAAGCAAAACGGCGGTCGCATTTCCTACAAAACGAATAGTGATGGCAGCCAGTCTGTTTATGAGATGAACATCAATTATTCGGATGCCCTTATGAATCTTGAAGAAGACCAAAGCGAGGAAATCCAAGTGCAGAAAATGCTGGCTGCGCATAGTATCCTGTTGTCGTTCATCGGTGTTCCGGCCATATATTATCATTCCCTATTAGGCTCCCAAAACGACCAAAAGGGAGTGGAAGAGTCCGGAATCAACCGCCGGATCAACAGAGAAAAGCTCGAGCTTGGAACGATTGTGGAAGAGCTTGAAACGAACCCGCGCCGAAAAGGGATCTTTGAAGGACTGCAAAAAATGATCTCCATTCGCCAGGAGCAAAGAGCTTTTTCTCCTTATGCAGAGCAAGAAGTCCTTGAAATGGGAGAGAACTTATTCGCATTAAAGAGACAGTCTGTTGATGGAAATGAAGTCATTTACTTTATCCTTAATCTTGATTCCGGTACGGTCAGTGCAGATCTTCCTGCACAGGGGAAGGATCTATTGAGCGGCAAGGAGATAAGCGGCAGGACAGAGCTTGCCCCTTATCAGTTTATGTGGATAAAAGAATAAAAAGAAAACGTGCCGGCTGCTGGATTAGCGCCGGCCCTTTTTACAGGAGAGTGAGAAAAGATGAAGATTTTGGTAGCTTCCGATTCATATAAAGGATCGCTTTCTGCTTATGAAGTTGGGGAAGCAGCGCGAAAAGGCATTTTGGAGGCACTTCCTGCAGCGGAGGTGTTCAATTCACCGATGGCCGATGGCGGCGAAGGAACAATAGATGCGCTGCTTGCCTGCATTAACGGGGAAGAAAAAGAAGTGGCGGTCCATGACCCATTGATGAGAGAGATCACAGCAAAATATGCTGTGCTGGATGATGAGAAGAGAACGGTTTATATAGAATCTGCCAGAAGCAGCGGTCTGCCAATGTTGGCCCCTGGCGAGAGGGATCCGATGAGGGCCAACACTTTTGGGCTGGGAGAACAAATCAAGGATGCGGTACTGGGCGGACACCGCCATATTGTCATTTCCCTTGGCGGAAGCGCGACAAATGACGGCGGGGTTGGCATGCTTCAAGCATTGGGCTGGACGTTTTTTGATCAAGATGGAGAGGCAGTTGGTTACGAAGGGAATCCGCTTTTGAGGACCGCCTCCTTTTCAGATGATGGAAAGCTCCCTCAACTGCAGGATTGTTCATTCAGTATTGCCAGTGATGTGACGAATCCCTTTTATGGAGAGAATGGTGCGGCCCATATTTTTGCCGGGCAGAAAGGGGCCAGTCCAGAGGAGATAGTGAAGCTCGATGGTGGTTTGAAAAGGCTGGCAACTTTGTTTGAGGACGCCTATGGGATTGATGTTCAGAAGGTGCAAGGGGCTGGTGCTGCCGGCGGGATCGGCGGTGGACTGTTGGCGGCTATGGGCTGCAAAATGCAATCAGGTGTCGACACGATTATGGGGCTGACTTCACTGGAAGAGAAGATCAAGGAAGCGGATATCGTGCTCACAGGTGAAGGGAGTTTGGATCGGCAATCCTTGATGGGAAAGGTTCCTGTCGGAGTTGCCCGGCTTGCCAGGAAGCACGGCAAAAAAGTCATTGGCATAGCGGGGAGGATTGATTCCGGCTTGCGGGAGTTGAACGAGCATCTGGATGCTGTGTTTTCGATTCAAACGGAGTGCCGGAGCTTGGAGGAAGCTTTGCAGCCGGAAGTGACCCGGGTGCAGGTGGGGGTTACGGCTGGGCAGGTTGCTAGGTTGATGTAGTGGAGCAGGGGGCAACGGGGGGACGGTCCTACTGGTGCATTTTGCACCAGTAGGACCGTCCCCCTGTTTCTGCTGTTTCCCTTCTTTCCCTCTTTCTTTTTAAAAAACATTGAATTTTCTGACGTTTTACTCTGTAATTTTGTATAGTTAGTTATCCCTCCTAAAGAGCCTCTTTGTTATTCCTATTAGAGCGTTTAATTTTTCTTCAGCGTCGCTGCGTTTTTTCTCTACTCATTAATCCTTTCTCTCTTTTTTCAATATTCGGTCAAATCCCAATTTGTAAATTGAGGTGATAAGTCTTGCCCTGTGCAGCAAGAAGGAAAAGCAAAACCGGAATTTACCATATTATTGTCAGAGGTATCAACAGACAGGAAATATTTCATGATGATCAAGACAGGATTACGTATTTGAAGACGCTGCAAAGGTATGCATTGCTATTTGGGTTGAAAGTCTATGCTTGGTGTCTCATGGATAATCATGTGCATTTATTAGTGGAAGAGGGGGCGGAAGATATCTCCATCACTATGAAGCGTATAGGGGTCAGTTACGTGCATTACTATCATTGGAAGTACAAAACTTCTGGTCATTTCTTTGAAAACAGATACAAAAGTGAAGTGGTTGAATCCAAGCGGTACTTTCTGACTGTTTTGAGGTACATTCACCAAAACCCTCTAAAAGCAGGCATGGTGAAGCATGCGGTTGAATGGGAATGGAGCAACTGTCGGGGATATTATGAGAACGGAGCTTTTCCGGCAGGGCTGTTGAATAGCGAACCTGTACTCCTTATGTTCGCGGCTGAGAGTGAGGATGGCAAAATTCCTTTTAGACAGTTTAATGAGGTTTTAAATATTGATGCCTGCATGGAATTTACGGAGAAAAATCAATTTAGACTGACAGATGACGAGGCAAGAAAGAAAATTAAAAAGGTATTGCCGTCCACAGAAATCGCACACGTTAAAAGCATGGCAAAAAAACAAAGGGATCATTTTTTAAGAGAAGTAAAAATGGTTCCTGGTGTGTCTCATAGACAGGCTGCAAGAATATTGGGTGTTTCTGTCACACTTGTTACGAGAGCTTAAGGTGGTACAGCGGGACGGTTCTCTTGATGCATCCACTTAAGTCCTGTTGTTCCCTTGTTCATGGCATAAAAAAAGACGATCTTGATTGATCGTCTTTTTTTATGCTGGTATTCTCTTAATGCATGCTTGCACCGAAAGGACCGTCCCCCTGTTTCGTCTTTTTCCTTTACCAGGCATCAAGTGTGAGAAACGATAAACTGAGCATTCCCAGAAAGTTCATAGTCTTCCACACCTTGCGGCAGGATGAAATGACTTCCCTTTTCAATGGAATAAGTCTTTTCACCGACCGTGATATCGGCATTTCCATCAATGACACTGACTTGCAGGAAGTCGCTGGAGAGTTTTTGTTCAGCTTTTCCGCTAAGTGTCCAATGATAAACGGTGAAGTATTTTTCTTCTACTAATTTTTTGGAGGTAAGGTCACCAGTAACCTCTGTCTCCTGGTTGGTGTCTGCCGGCTGATGAGGAACCGTTGTTACTTCTTTGGAGCGTTCCAAATGCAGTTCGCGCGTGCTGCCATGAGCATCGGTGCGATCGTAATCATAGACACGGTAGGTGATGTCAGAGCTTTGCTGGGTTTCAAGGATGACGATTCCCTTTCCGATTGCATGTATCGTGCCGCTCGGGACATAGACGAAATCACCAGCTTGGACTTTTTCCTTCTTTAGCAGGTCATCCCATTCTCCGTTATCGATCATCTTTTCCAATTCTTCACGTGTCCGGGCGTGATGGCCAAGGACAAGTTCAGCGCCCGGTTCTGCACTAAGCACGTACCAGCACTCCGTTTTACCGTAAGGCTGTCCTTCCACCTCTTGGGCGAACTGATCATTGGGATGAACCTGAACAGATAAATCATCATGTGCATCAAGGATTTTAACCAGCAGTGGATATTCTTCATTGTTATCCGCTTTTTTATTGAAAAGACTGCCATGGCTGTTCCAGGCATCTGCAAGCGTTTTTCCCTCTAAAGGTCCATTTTTAATCAGGCTTGGTCCGTTCGGATGAGCTGAGATGACCCATGCTTCTCCTGTTTTTTTATAGGGGATTTCATAATTGAATTCAGTATTCAGCTTTTGCCCCCCCCAGATTCTTTCCTGGAATACAGGCTGTAGAAAGATTGGTTCATTGTACATTGATGTTTCCTCCAGTTTTTCTTTATTCTATAAATAATAGTACCATACTTGCCGTAGAAGAAAGAATAAAGAGGGAAAAACACCTTTTATAAGTTATCGATAAATAAAATGTTAAGTAAAATATATATTCATTCACCCTTTCATCCGCTATAATATCTTAAAGAAAAGATATGAAGGGGGAAGCCTCATGAAAAACAAGCAAGGTGAGCCGTCTTTCGATTATGAATCCATGTTCAAGAATAATCGCGGGAAAAAGGAAAAGGTTTTTCACACCTTATATTTGATGTACAAAGGCCATTTTAAAAATATCGTATTATCTTTTTTCTTTTTCATCATTAAGCATTCACCTGTCTGGGTGATCCCGATTGTGACAGCCAACATGATCAATATTGCCAGTGAACCTGAACAGCATAATACGTCTGAGCTCTGGATCAATCTTGCGGTAGTGCTGGTGGTCATTGGCCAGAATATCTTATCGCAGGTAGCGCATGTCAGCTTTTTAAGCAAGGCATCCAGACATGTGGAAGCTGCCCTGAGGAGTACGATGGTGCGCAGGCTGCAGCATCTCTCCATTTCTTATCACAGTGATCTCCGGTCGGGAAGGCTTCAGTCAAAAGTTTTGAGAGATGTAGAGAACATCGAGACTCTTTCAAAACAATTTATGTTCACTTTTTCCGCGGCATTGACGAATGTGGCAGTGGCCATTGGAGTGACAGCTTATAAGAATGGATGGGTAGCGCTATTCTTTATCCTTGTGATTCCGGTTGCATTGCTGCTGGTGTTTGGTTTCAAGAAAAGTCTGCAGACAAAAAATAGGGATTTTCGTACAGAGATTGAAACCATGTCGGGGCAGGTGGCAGAAACCGTCACGATGATCCCCGTTACTAGGGCGCATGGCTTGGAAGACCTGGAGATCAAGAAAACCGACCATACTTTAAAGCAGTTAAAGGGAAAAGGGTATCGGCTTGATATGGCAGAAGCATTATTTGGTGCATCCGGTTGGGTCGTTTTCCAATCGTTTCAGATGTTCTGTCTCATCTTCACTGCACTTCTTGCTTATAATGGAGAAATTATGGTAGGGGACATCGCTATGTACCAGGCATACTTTACATCAATCCTTATGAGTGTCAATCAAATCATTAATGTTTTTCCCCAGTTGGCAAAAGGATATGAATCAGTCATCTCTGTATCAGAAGTACTGTTTTCAGATGAGGATGCCGAATACCAAGGAAAAAAGCACCTATCCTGGTTAAATGGGGAATACAGTTTTGAAAATGTCCACTTCAGTTATAAAGGGACGAGTAAGCACGTATTAAATAATTTCAACCTCAGCGTTAAACCTGGTGAGAGCATCGCCTTTGTCGGAGAATCGGGGGCGGGAAAATCAACTGTCCTGAGCATGGTGATTGGTTTTTACCGGCCGACTGAAGGCAGGATCGTGCTTGACGGTACGCCATTCGAAGAGTTGGACATGAAGAAATACAGGCAGAAGCTTGCTGTCGTCCCACAGAATACCGTCTTATTTTCCGGCACCATTAGGGAGAATATTGCGTATGGGGTGGAAAATGTTTCGGAAGAAGAAATTCAAAGGGTTGTAAAAATGGCGAACCTCCAAGACGTCATCAGCGAGATGCCTGAAGGTTTAGATACCCGCATCGGAGAGCATGGAGGGAAGCTTTCCGGAGGGCAGCGCCAGAGGATTGCAATCGCAAGGGCGCTCATCCGAAACCCAGAAGTGATCCTTCTCGATGAAGCAACCTCTGCTCTTGATAATGAATCAGAGTACAGGGTTCAGCAAGCCATACAGGAACTCATCAGGGGACGTACTACATTCATTGTCGCCCACAGACTTTCCACCATTCGCGACGCTGACCGTATCGTCGTTATGAAAGCCGGAAAATGTGTCGAAGTAGGCACCTATGAAGAGCTCATGGAAAAACAAGGGCACTTCCATAAACTGAAGCAGATGCAGAATTAAGATTTATGTTTGTACTTTAAGGGTTTAGTTTGCCTATAAAACTTTAGAACCTGATTGTAGTGTAAATCCTTTTCAATTTTAGAGTATTTAAACGATAAAAATGACAATGAAACGATTACAGGATCTTTATAAATAAGCTCTACAATGTATTTTCAAAAGCGTTGATTGGTGCGAAAGGTGTACGAGTTCCTGCGGGACTAGCGGGACTCGTCCAGATCCATCGGCCGAGGGTCCGTACCCACCGGAACGGACTTAGCGACTAGCAGATTTCGGTCTCTCTCCTTACGATAAGTCAACATCAACTCACTATGTTCGTTGTGTTTCCTATATCTCATGCGAGGGCCCTCCAATCTGTACGTCGCTGAACGGCCGCTTCCACTTTTTCTTCAATGCCCGCCCCGCAGATTCGTGCGCCTGGAGCGGAAATCCACTACTCTTTAAAAGAAACGGGACCCACAACCACAGTTCCCGTTTCTTTTAAAGGCATTACGCCCCAACTATATGAAATCGCTTTAATTATCATTGACAAAACCTCCATAGGAAAGTAACATAAATATTAAGTTATCGATAAACTAAATATCTGGGGGTTAATCGTTATGAACTGCTTAAGAGAGAGTATCAAGCAAGAGTTAATCAATCATATCCTCCCATTTTGGATGAACTTAAAAGATGAACAAATTGGAGGTTTTTTCGGAGAAGTGCGTTACGATTTGTCCGTCAATCATGAAGGAGATAAAGGCGGCATTGCAGCCTCCAGATTCCTTTGGTCATTTTCAGCGGCTTACCGCCACACCGGCAGTGAAGAGTACCTGGATTGCGCCAACCATGCCTATTCGTTTTTAAAGAATCATCTTTATGATGAAGAATTTGGAGGTTTATACTGGCTGCTTGATTATAAAGGGTGTCCCCTCGAGGACCAAAAGCATGTCTATACTCAATCATTCGGAATCTACGCCCTGAGTGAGTACTACCGGGCGACAGGCAATGAGGAAGCGCTGAAATACGCCAACAAACTGTTTGACCTGATAGAAGAAAAGGGATTCGGTGCCGATAACAATGCCTATAAGGAAGAGCTCGACCGCCAGTGGAATGAACTTCCGAATGAAAAGCTAAGCGAGAACGGCATCCTTGCTGAGATCACGACAAACACTCATCTTCATGTTCTGGAGGCTTATACAAACCTTTTCAACGCGTCTCCGACTGAGCGGATGAGAGAACGCCTGCAAAATTTGCTGGATATATTTTATGAGAAGATTTATTACAAAGAAACGAAGTTCCTAGGTGTTTTCTTTGATCGGAACTGGAATTCGATCTTGGATATCCAATCCTTTGGCCATGACATTGAAGCGAGCTGGCTCCTGGATGATGCCATCAAGGCATTGGGGCTTGAGGAAGAGCGCTACAATCAAATGGTGATCGATATAGCCTATAATATTGCTTCAACCGCGGTTCTTGAAGATGGATCGCTTGCGAATGAAGAGGTCAGGGATGAACGTGACCTGACGAAAATCTGGTGGGTACAGGCAGAAGCTGCAGTCGGTTTTCAGAATGCCTATCAGAGAACGAATGATGAAAAGTTCAAGGGGATTGTGGAAGGGTTATGGGCCTATATCAGCGGCAATATCGTCGATCCGCGTGAAGGCGGCGAGTGGTATTGGTCTGTGGAAGCGGACGGAACCCCTACAGAGAGATCGGTGGCAGAGCCGTGGAAGACTCCTTATCATAACACCAGATTTTGTCTAGAAATGATGGAAAGGTTGGATGACTGATGATACATGAAAAGTATTATGAACTGTTAGAGAAGCAAGAGGCATTTTTAAGCAGGAAGAACGAGAAGAAAACGGACTTTTACAATGGCATATATGACCGCTTTGAAAACCCGGTTGTAACCCGCCACCATGTTCCGCTGCACTGGCGCTTCGACTTGAATAAAGAAACCAATCCGTTTTTCCAGGAAAGATTGGGGATCAATGCGGCATTCAATCCAGGGGCACTTTATTTTGAAGGAAAATATTATCTTGTTGTCCGGACGGAAGGACTTGACCGTAAATCGATCTTCGCTCTGGCTGTGAGTGACAACGGAATGGATAACTTTCGCTTCGTAGATACTCCGCTTACATGGGAAGATATCGATAAAGAAGAAACAAATATGTATGATATGCGCCTTGTGCAGCACGAGGACGGCTGGATCTATGGGATCTACTGCTCGGAAAGCAAGGACCCTGAAGCACTGGAATTCGATACGTCAAGTGCCGTTGCTCAAGCAGGACTTGTTCGTACACGTGATTTGAAAAGCTGGGAAAGGCTTCCGAATATCGAGACGCCGTCACCGCAGCAGCGCAATGTCGTGCTTCATCCGGAGTTTGTTGAAGGAAAATATGCTTTCTATACACGCCCTCAGGATGGTTTCATCTCTACAGGAAAAGGCGGCGGAATCGCGTTTGGTTTATGCAGCGATATCCTTAACCCTGTCATCACTCATGAGGAAATCCTTGATGAGAAGAAGTACCATACGGTTTATGAAGTGAAGAATGGCCAGGGACCAGCACCGATCAAGACGGAAAAAGGCTGGATCCACATTGCTCATGGTGTAAGAAATACAGCAGCTGGTCTTCGTTATGTTCTCTACACATTTGCCACAAGCCTGGAAGACCCGGCGAAAGTGATCGCCAAGCCTGGCGGACACTTTATCGCTCCTTATGATGAAGAGAGAGTGGGGGATGTTTCGAACGTCATCTTCTGTAATGGTGCGGTTGTGAATGAAAACAATGATGTCTTCATTTATTACGCTTCAAGTGATACAAGGGTGCATGTGGCATTGATGACAGTGGACCGTCTGGTGGATTACACATTCAATACGCCTGAAGATCCATATCGTTCACTGGAATGTGCTCAGCAGCGAAAAGATTTGATTTTAAGGAACGAGACTCTTTTATCGGAAAACAAATAATATTTACCAGTTTTTGAAACAGCGGGCTGATGAAAACAACATAGAAATGACGGCAATTAACATGTATACTTGATAAGGTAAATAAAAACGTTTGCATTACTTAATGAAAGTATATATAGAGGGTCGCTCGGAGGAATTGAAGATGAAGAATAATGTAACAATGAGAGATATTGCCGATCAACTCGGCGTAAGCAGTGTGACTGTTTCAAAAGCGTTGAACGATAAAGAGGGTGTCAGCGAAGAACTGAAGCTGAAAATCAAGAATCTTGCTGAGGAATTGGGCTACCGTTACAATGCCGCAGCAAAGTCTATGAAAGAGGGATTATCCTATAATATAGGAGTGGTGATTCCGGAACGATTCACAGGCATCAATCAGTCCTTCTATCTGAATGTCTATCAAAGTATCACAAGAATATTGGAAAAGCAGGGCTATTACGGAATCCTTCATATTCTTAGCAGTGAAGATGAACGAAACCTTGTACTGCCGCGTATTTATTACGAGAGAAAAGTGGATGGCTTCATTGTTCTCGGACAGACAAGCAAGGAGTATATTGAAAAGATCCAGGGCATCGAGTTTCCAAAAGTTTTTCTGGATTTCTATGATGAGCATGCGGATATCGATTCTGTCATCACGGATAATTTCTACGGTTCTTATGAAATCACCAATTACCTGATCCAGACGGGACACCGGGATATTGCGTATGTTGGGAATCTGCATTCCACAAGCAGTATCCAGGACCGTTTCCTCGGGTACTATAAATCCTTGCTGGAACACCGGATTATACTCAAGCAGGAGCATATCCTCAATGACCGGGATGAAAAGGGGACCTATATTGATATCGACCTTCCAGACCAGCTGCCGACTGCCTTTGTCTGCAATTGCGATCAGGTCGCCCATAACCTGGTGCTGAAGCTCAAGAGCCGGGGAATTAATGTGCCGGAGGATTGTTCTGTTGTTGGTTTTGACAATGACATTTACGCGACAATCACAGATCCAACGCTGACGACGGTGGAAGTGGATGTGGAAGAAATGGCACAGAATGCAGTGAAATTCGTTATTGAAAAAGTAAAAAACAGTGAAAAGTCGTTCGGGCGCGTGCTTGTTAAAAGCAACATCGTATACAGGGAATCAGTCAAACCTCCAAAAAACAAGGTGAAATAGCCTTGTTTTTTTTCTGAAGACAGCATGATTTTTTAACAAGGCCAGAAAGGAATGAAGAAAGTGAAATCCAATGGCATTACGGTGTTTTTTCAATATATCTATAAGTTCTTTAAGGTTAGTTTTTACTTTTGGATCTACCTTTTGCGGGGGGCGGTCATCTACAGCTTGATTCCTGCCTTCAGTGCACTGTTCAAAACCGTGGAAGCCATTATGGAAGGGAAAGATGAAGAAAAAGTGAAGGCAGTATTCAAGGATGCCTATCATCGGTTCAACCGTTTTAAGTGGCAGTCCTTCCTTTTCAGCTTTTTGTTTATCGTACTCTATGTATCTTTGTATCTGTTGAACAAAAGCAGCGGCAGCCTTACTTTGATCTTGACGATTTTGGCACTATATTTTACGGTGCTGTTATCTGTCCTGTTTGTATATACAGTTCATTTGCTTGGGCAATCCCCATCTCTGCCTTTCGGAAAGGTGATCATCTTCTCGTTTGTCGAAAGCATCCGGCATTTCGCCGCTTCGTTATTCCTTTTGATTAGTTTAGGGGCCTTATTTTATTCGGCTCTGGCCAACTTGGCTTTCTTTTTTGTTTTTGCACCATTTCTTCTTGGCTTGGTTGTTTATTATGCGTTAATGAAAGTGAAGTTAGGAGATGCAGATTTGTAAAGTTAATCGATAACCCTACTTTCATATAAAGAAGGGTTATTTTTTAAGTATAGTAAATTTGTAGAGGGAGAGTAAGAATATTCGCTGACATATCCATAACCCAGAATTATTTAGGAGAGAAAATTACTATTCCAAGCAGAAGTATCTAAGTGGGATGGAGATAGATGTGATTTCAGAAAATTCTTAATTATAAAAAGTCATTGACAAGTAACCGTTTTCATCATAAAATTAATTTATACCTTAACGGTAACTTAACAAAAACGAGAGAGGGGTTAATACAATGAAGAAAAACAAGTTAATATTATTCTTCATGTCTATCTTGTTAGTAGTCTCTGGTTTCCTTGCTGGATGTTCTTCGAATGAGGCGGGATCCGATTCTGGTGATGATGATGGGAAAGTAGAAGGGGAAATCACAGTTATCACTCAGAGAACAGATATTGTTGATACTGTGTTCAAAGATTATGCTGCAAAATTCCAGGAAGAGTATCCTGATGTAGAGGTCAACTTTGAGGCGCTGGCTGACTATGAAGGTCAAATCATGCCTCGTATGAATACAGGGGATTATGGTGATGTGCTCTTGATCCCGACGTCCATTCCAATTGAAGATATTCCTGATTTCTTCGAGCCGCTAGGTGATGTGGAAGAAATGCAGGAGGAATATATGGCGATTGATGAAAGAGCGGTTGGCGGTAAGGTGTATGGTATTCCGATCGCGGTTAACTATTCTGGTATCGTTTATAACAAATCGGTTTTTGAAGAAGCGGGTATTTCTGAATTGCAGTTTACTCCTGATGAATTCTTGAAAGCGCTTGAAGCCGTTAAAGAAAAAACAGATGCGATTCCGCTTTACACAAACTATGCTGCAGGCTGGACACTGACTCAGTGGGAATCTGCATTAGCAACAGTTGCTGGAGATCCTGACTATGTCAATATCACTCAGCCAAATACGGATGATAACTTTGTGCCTGGCGAGCCTCATTATGAGCTTTATAAAGTAATGTATGATGTAGCGAATAAAGGGTTGATCGAGAAAGATCCACTTACAACAGATTGGGAAACATCCAAGCAAATGCTTGCTGATGGTGATATTGCCACAATGGTTCTTGGGTCGTGGGCAATTGGTCAGATTAAAGCTTTGACTGATACACCTGAAGATATCGGATATATGCCTTTCCCTACTAATGCTGAAAAGGTTCTCTTCCCATTGTCAGCTGATTATAACCTTGCTGTGAATGTAAACAGTGAAAATAAAGCTGCTGCTAAGGCTTGGGTTGATTTCTTCATCAACGAATCCGGTTACCCGACTGAGCAGGCATTCGGCTTGAGCCCGGCTAAAGATGCTCTGCTTCCTGATGCTTTGAGTGAATTCGAAGGAACTGGAATTGAATTCGAAACATTGACTCCTGCTGAAGAAGGCCAGGAAGGTCTTGTGGATGCGATCGATAAGGAAGCCGAAATCGGTCTTTGGACTGAAGACTTCAAGAAACGTATCGTTGAAGCCGCAATCGGAAATACAGATGAAACGTATGATGAAATCATGAAAGATCTTAATGAAGATTGGGTAAAAGCAAGAGAAAAAGTAGCAGAATAAAGGATTTGGCTCATCACAATGATGAATAAGGGAATTTGCACCTCGTGTGCAACTTCCCTTATATACTTTTTGCATCAAAGTGGTACGCCTTAATAGGGAGGTGCCAAGGTTGTTTTCGAACTTAACCTATAAAACTCAGAGAATATTAATCATATTAGCTTTTTCATTAATACCAGTTGTGCTGCTTGTGACATTCGCTTATCTGCCGGTAGCCAACATGTTCTATTACAGCTTTACGGACTGGAACGGGTTCAGCAAAACGAAGGACTTGGTGGGATTCGAGAACTATGTTTCCTTGTTTACAGACCCTGAATACTTCTATGTCTTTGTTGTCAGTTTGTATTACTTTGCGGCGACATTCCTGCAAATGGGAATCGCGTTGTTCTTTGCCACCATCTTGAGCTTCAATGCGCGCTTCAAAAACTTTTTTAAAGGGGTATTATTCTTCCCATATTTACTTAACGGTGTAGCCATCGGGTTCATGTTCCTGATTTTCTTCAGGCCTGAAGGAACTCTTGATACACTCATGAATTGGATCGGGCTTGGAGAATATGCTCAATTATGGCTCGGGAATCCTGATATCATCAATATCTCCCTTGCCGGGACATCGATCTGGCGTTACATGGGCTTTAACTTCATCATCTTCCTGGGTGCCATTTCTTCCATCCCGAAAGATGTGTATGAAGCAGCTGATATCGACGGAGCGAACAAGTGGCAGCAATTCAGGTTCATTGTGCTGCCAAGCATCAAGCGTATCGTGCAATTGAATCTGATCCTCGCGATCAGCGGGGCGATCAGTGCTTTCGAAATTCCGTTCATCATGACCGGCGGTTCAAATGGAAGTGAAACGTTCGTTATCCAGACAGTCGATATCGCGTTTAAATACGGAAAAATCGGTCTGGCTTCAGCAATGGCGGTCGTTTTGTTATTCATTGTCGTGATTGTGACGCTAATCCAGAAAAGTGCATTTAAGGAGGACTAGAAAGTGAAGACATCAACCACTTTTTTCAATATACTTAAATATTTGGCTCTCATTCTGGGTGCGTTTACTGCATTGCTTCCAATCGTTGTTGTATTCTTTGCTTCATTCAAATCGAGCTCCGAATATTCCAGCACGAGCCCTTTGACGCCTCCGGAAAACTGGTTCAACTTTGAGAACTATACAAGAGCATTTATCGAAGGAAATATGCTTGTCGGCTTTATGAATACAGCAATCATCCTGGTTATCTCCATCATCGGGGCAACCTTGACGGGATCAATGATTGCCTTTGTTCTGCACAGGTTCAAGTTCAAAGGGAGTTCCCTCCTGATGGGGGCCTTTTTGCTGGCAACGTTGATTCCTGCTGTAACGACACAGGTGGCGACATTCCAGATTATCTCTGATTTAGGATTGTTCAACACAAGATGGGCAGCCATCATTCTTTACACAGGAACGGATATCATCGCGGTATATATCTTCCTGCAGTTCATGGATTCAATTTCGGTTTCACTTGATGAATCAGCAATGCTGGATGGTGCTTCTTACTTCACCATCTATCGTAAGATCATCCTGCCTTTGCTGAAACCGGCAATCGTAACGGTTATCATTGTAAAAGGTGTCAATGTTTACAACGATTTCTATACGCCGTTCCTTTACATGCCGAAACCAGATCTGCAAGTGATCTCAACCGCCTTGTTTAAATTCAAGGGACCATACGGGTCACAATGGGAAGTTATATCTGCCGGAATCATGATTGCGATCATTCCGACAATCATTATCTTCCTGGCATTACAAAAGCATATCTATAACGGATTCACAGACGGTTCCGTGAAATAAAGGTTTCCTGAGTGCCGGACAGACCGATCACGTTCGCGATGGCGGGTGCTGATGGATTCGGTGAAAAGAGAAGGAAAAAGGGGACTGACAGATGCGCGGGTCAGCCCTTTGTTTTTTGGCTGTTTGAGCCATAAGCGTACTTTAAGGAGGAGTGGAAATGGAATTCATCAAAGGGTTTACGTACGGTTGGATGGCTCGCAAAGGGGACTTTGAGAAGCCTGAAGCCAAAGATTCCATGAGATTATTAAAAGAACGGACAAATACAGAAACAGCGATCATTTCCTTGGCGGCCCTGCAGGATACTGCCCACAGTACTGAAATTGATTATACAGGTGATCACATGGTTTCTGATGAAGAGCTGGAGGATATGATCTCCTACGCACAGTCACTTGGTATGGATGTCATCTTGAAGCCGACAGTCAACTGCAAGGATGGTACATGGAGGGCGCATATCAATTTCTTCGATATCGATGTCCCATGTGAACCAAAGTGGCGGGACTGGTTCAAGAGCTATACAGAATATCAGCTGCACTACGCTAAAATTCCCGAAGCAACCGGTTGCACGATGTTCATCGTCGGCTGTGAAATGGTCCAGACAGAAAGACGCGCCAAAGAATGGCGCCAGCTGGTCGAAGATGTGCGTAAGGTGTATAACGGAAGCATCACGTACAACACTGATAAATATCAGGAAGCCAATGTGAAGTGGTGGGATGCCGTCGATGTCATTTCCTCCAGCGGCTACTATCCAATAAATGACTGGGATAACCAGTTGGACCGCATTGAAAAAATCATCAAGCCTTACAACAAACCGTTCTTCTTTGCGGAAGCAGGCTGTCCAAGCCGTTCGAATTCACCATATGTGCCAAATGATTGGGGGCTGGAAGGCGAAACGGATATGAAAGCCCAGGAAGATTTTTATAAAGTGATGTTTGAAAAAACAAGCAAGAGAGACTGGGTCCAAGGTTTCGGATTATGGGACTGGAAAGCGATTCTTCATAGTGAAGCAGAAGCCGAAAGCAATGATGAGTATGCCGTGTTCGGTAAGCCTTCTGAGAAAGTGATCAAAGACTATTATCAAAGTGTGAAGCCTGACCGGGTGCTTGCAGCAACGGAATAAAACGTAAAAGCATTATTGGAGCGGCTCTTTCATCGGGAAAGGGCCGTTTTTAAAAAAATAGTAATCTAGTGTTGCAGGCCAATGAGTTCGGGAAAATGCGGGGATGTTGGCCCAATAAGCGTGTAAATGGGCCGATGAGTTCAGCAGAAACCGGTGATGTTGGCCCAATAAGCGTCTAAATGGGCCAATGAGATCACCGAAGAGAGAGGATGCTGGCCCGATAAGGGGTTAAATGGGCCAATGAGATTGATGAAAACCGAGGATGTTGGTCCAATAAGCGTCTAAATGGGCCAATGAGATCGTCGGAAAAAGAGGATGTTGGCCCAATAAGTATCTAAATGGGCCGGCCGGTAAGAATAGGCCCCCAAAATCAAAAAACAAACTTCCCTCAACCCCACGGAATATTCTCTCTCTTAACAAGGCTCTGCTAGTCAATATTGTTGATACAAGATGTTTTGGGTTCATGAACTATTTAGAAGACATCACTCCAATTAAGAACCTAAAGATGCTGGATAATCCATTTTCTGGTCCATTAATTCCGGTGAAAACCAATCCGGGAATTGTTATGAAAAGTGATGCGTCTAATTTACAATGGAGACTTATTTCCTCTGGGGTGACTGGAGTGGAAGTCAACTTACTCTTCGAAAAAACAAAAATACTCTTTAATAGAACCTATTACAATGAAAATAATAGTGTGATTACATATAAAATTTACCCAGGAGGATGAGTTATGCAGAAGCTGGATTTGAACGGCAAATGGAGCATGAGATGTACAACAGAAGACTATGAGATTGAAGCGAATGTTCCTGGTTCGGTCATGAATGATTTGCTGTCGAATGAGATGATTGACGATCCATTTTACCGTGATAATGAAGATGAGGCGTTAGTCATCGCTTCGAAAGATTACCTGTATGAACGTGAATTTAACATCGGAGAAGCTTTTCTTCAGGAGGATTCCGTAAAGATTCAGTTTGAGGGACTTGATACACTGGCTGATATCCGCCTGAATAGTCAGCTTCTCGCCAGTACCAATAATATGCACCGCACCTATGAGTTCGAGGTCAAGCATCTTCTTATGACCGGAGTCAATAAGATCTCCGTGCTTCTGAAGTCGCCCGTCAACTATATTAAGGAAAAGCAACAGGAAACCCCGCTTTGGGGAGTTCCTGACGCGGTTGAAGGGTACCCTCATTTGCGGAAAGGGCACAGTATGTTCGGATGGGATTGGGGACCGAAGATTCCGGACCTTGGGATTTGGCGGAATGTATCGCTTCTCGCCTATTCAAAAGGCAGGCTGGACGATGTATATCTTACCCAGAAACATGAAAAAGGGTCGGTTGAAATGGGTGTCAGGGTTCGGATGGAAGAGCTTACAAGTGCAAACTTTGAGCTTCACGTACGGGTGACAGACCCTGATGGGGAAGTTTCCGGGACGACTGTGAAAGGGGCAGCTGGAGAGGAAAATTTTACCTTTATGATCGATTCACCACAGCTTTGGTGGCCGAACGGTTATGGAGACCAGCCTTTGTATGATGTGGATGTAAAGCTTCTGGCTGATGGCAGGGAAGTTCATCAGCAGCGATTGAAGACGGGGCTCAGGACAGTTGCAGTTAAGCATGAAAAAGATCAGTGGGGGAAATCGTTTGAATTTGAAGTGAACGGTCTCAGTCTTTTTGCTATGGGAGCGAACTATATTCCGGAAGATAACCTCCTGGCCCGCAACTCGAAAGCAAAGACGGAACGCCTGATCGAGGATTGTGTGGACGCGAACTTCAATATGATCCGTGTCTGGGGTGGAGGGATTTACCCTGAAGATTATTTTTATGAGTTATGTGATCGTCACGGGTTGATTGTCTGGCAGGATTTCATGTTCGCCTGCAGCATGTATGAGTTGAATGACGAATTTAAGGAAACGGTGACACATGAGGTTAGGGATAATATGAAGCGCCTGCGCCATCATGCGAGCCTTGGCCTTTGGTGCGGAAACAATGAAGTGGAAGAAGCATGGGAGTACTGGGGGGATATGCCCAAGGATCCTAAGCATAAAGCGGATTATATCAAAATCTTTGAATATATCATTCCGGAAATCGCCAAGGAAGTGGACCCGCACACCTTTTACTGGCCATCTTCACCATCTTCAGGCGGAGGATTCAATGAACCGCGCAATCCGGATGAAGGCGATATGCACTACTGGGAGGTCTGGCACGGCCTTAAGCCGTTCACGGAATATGAAAAATTTCACTTCCGCTTTTGTTCGGAATTCGGCTTTCAATCGTTTCCTTCCTTAAAAACGATCAAGACATTTACGGAGCCGGAAGACCGCAATATTTTTTCCTATGTAATGGAAAAACACCAAAAGAACGGGGCGGCAAACGGGAAGATCCTCTTCTATCTATCGGAAAACTTCTTGTATCCGAAGGACTTTGATTCCCTTCTTTACGCTTCACAACTGCTTCAAGCGGAAGCCATCAAATACGGGGTCGAACACTGGAGAAGGAACCGGGGCCGCTGCATGGGTTCCCTTTATTGGCAGCTTAATGACTGCTGGCCTGTCGCTTCCTGGAGTTCCCTTGATTATTTCGGCCGCTGGAAGGCGCTTCATTACTTTGCCAAGAAATTTTATTCTCCTGTCCTCATGTCTTTAAGGGAAGATGGATCAGCGGTGGAAGTTCATGTGACGAATGATTCCAGGGAAGATGTGAAGGCCCGGATACAATGGAAACTTCGGACAAATACTTCAGAAGTATTGAAGGAAGGCGTCATTGAATCAGAGGTTGGCAGCTTATCGGCGGAATTATGCGAGCGGTTGGATTTTACGGAAGAGTTAAAAAGGGAATCCAAAAGAAAGGTCTATCTTGAATGCACCATTTTCATTGATGGAAAGCAGGTCAATGTGACCACCCTGCTTTTCACTAAGCCAAAACATTTTGCGTTTATCAATCCGGAAATCAGTGTAGAAGTGGAAGAAACTGAAGAAATGTTTGAACTGACTTTGAAGTCGCAGGCATTTGCCAAGTACGTGGAAATGGATTTGGCTGAGGCTGATTGTGTCTTCAGTGAAAACTATTTTGATTTATCGGCGGGAACAGCAAAAATAGTGACAGTGGAAAAAAGCCGCATGAGCAGTGAACTTGATTTGACAGCATTAAAAGCACAGGTAAAGGTGAGAAGCATTTTTGATATTGGTGAAAAAAACTGATTTGCAAGGTGCAGGAATTTTTAAAAATCGGATGGTGATGCAGCAATGTCTATAAAAATCGGAATTGATCTAGGAGGAACGAACGTCCGTGCAGCAATCGTCGAGACGGATGGGGCAGTCAGCAAAATCATTCAGGAAAGCACGGAAGCGGAATTGGGGTATGCCCATACTGTCGACAAGATGTTCCGGATGGTCGAAGAACTTTCAGGCGGGGAGCTGATATCTGGAATCGGAATCGGCTCTCCCGGTCCCCTCGATCCGAAGAGGGGGATCATCCTCAGTCCTCCGAATCTGCCGGGATGGGATGATGTTCCGCTTGTCCAGATGTTCAAAGAACGTTTACGGACAGACGTGAAGTTGAATAACGATGCCAATGTGGCAGCGCTAGCTGAAGCAAGAGCAGGAAGCGGCAAAGGAAGCAGCAGTGTTTTTTATATCACCATCAGCACTGGAATCGGCGGAGGATTGGTGATTCATGACCAGATATTCAATGGAGCTCAAGGATATGCCGGAGAAGTCGGCAACATGATCATCCAGCCTGGAGGCTATCGCCATGCGAACCTTAATAGAGGTTCATGGGAAGGCCACGCAAGCGGGACCGCTATCGGACGGATCGGCCGGGAACGGTTGGGAATCACGGGAGGTGCCGAGGAGGTCTTCCGTCTTGCTGAGAATGGGAATGCCGAGGCACAGGCGATTATTGAAGAAACAGTTGATTACCTTGCGGCTGGGATTGCGAATATCGCCCACACGATCAACCCTGAAGTCTTTGTGCTAGGCGGAGGCGTCATGAAATCGGAAAAGCTTGTCCTTCATCTTCTGAGAGAGAAGGTAAAGGAATATTTGTATCCGGAATTGGCTCGTACGATTGACATCCGCCCTGCATTGCTAGGCGGAAATGCGGGTGTGATTGGCGCTTCCCTGCTGATTGAATAAGGGGATTCACTGAAAAGAGGAGGAGTTACTGATATGACGTACAAACCGTTTTCTGAAAGATATACTCATATGACCTACAACCGTTTAGGTAATAGCGGGCTGAAGGTGCCGGCGATATCATTAGGGCTTTACCGCAATTTCGGCGAAACGGATGATTTTGCTGCTGCAAGAGACATGATTACGGCAGCGTTTGATCTGGGCATCACTCATTTTGATCTGGCGAATAACTACGGAGAGCCGTCCGGGAGTGCGGAAAAGACGTTCGGCAGGATTTTAAAAGAAGAGTTGGCAGGCTATCGGGATGAACTGTTGATCGCGACGAAGGCCGGGTATGATATGTGGCCTGGTCCTTACGGGGAATGGGGTTCCCGTAAATATATGCTTTCCTCCCTTGACCAGAGCCTCCTGCGCCTTGGACTTGATTATGTCGATATCTACTATTCTCATCGATTTGATCCTGATACCCCCCTTGAAGAAACAGCCGGAGCGCTTGATACAGCGATTCGGCAGGGGAAAGTTTTATATGCAGGAATTTCGAATTACCCTGCCGAGGCCACGACGAAAATGATTGAACTGTTCCGGGAAATGAGGACTCCATTTGTTTCCCATCAACCCAATTATTCTATGTTTTTGCGCCATGCCGAAGAAGAATTATTTCCGGCGCTTTCTGATGGCGGGATCGGGGCTATTGTATTCCAGCCCCTCTACCAGGGTCTGTTGACAACCAAGTATTTCGAAGGCATACCTTCTGATTCACGGGTCGCCAAAGGGGTGGATTCCATTTCTGCGGATCAAGTGACAGAGGATCGTGTTCAGAAGGTCCGTGAATTGAAACATATGGCTGATGAACGGGGACAGACGGTGGCCCAGCTTGCGATTGCCTGGTCGTTGCGGAATGATGTGGTGGCATCAGCGTTAATCGGAGCCAGCCGCACTGAACAGGTCATCGAAAATGTGAAAGCCTTGGATAATCTATCATTCTCACAAGAAGAATTAACGGCAATCGATTCTATTTTAAAAGGTTAGGAAGGGATGAAACCGTGAATATTGATATGCCTTTATCAGAACTGAAAACATATAAAGGGTCAAGCCCAAGACCATCGGATTTTGATGCTTACTGGGAGAGAGCACTGGCGGAGGCGGAAGAGCTTTCGCTGGAGTATGAGCTTGTTCCGGCTGATATCCTGACTCCGATGGCAGAATGCTATCATTTATATTTTACCGGTGCAGGCGGGGCAAAGATCCATTGTAAATTTGTAAAACCTAAAGCAGGCAAGGCGTCTGGAGCAGGACTTGTCCAGTTCCACGGCTATTCGGTGGACAGCGGGGATTGGTCGGAAAAAATCAACTTCGCCGCCCATGGCTTGACGGTGCTGTCACTTGATTGCAGGGGACAGGGCGGACTTTCGGAGGACAATCTTGCTGTTAAAGGAACGACCCTCAGGGGACATATCATCCGCGGCCTTGATGACCCGGACCCTGATAAATTTTATTATCGGAATGTATTTCTGGATACGGTGCAGGCGGCAAGGATTCTAATGTCGCTCGATGAAGTGGATCCGGACCGTATCAGTGTGTTCGGCATTTCCCAGGGGGGAGCGCTTGCTGTGGCTTGTGCGGCACTGGAGCCCCGGATCAAGCAGGCGATAGCTGTGTATCCTTTTTTAAGTGATTATAAACGAGCCTGGGAAATGGACATCAATAATTCTGCCTATGCCGAAATTGCTGAGTATTTCCGAAACTTTGATCCCCACCATGATCGGGAAGAGGAGATCTTCACCAAGCTCGGATATATCGATATTCAGAATCTGGCTGAAAGAATACAGACCAAAGTATTATGGGTGACAGGAATGATTGATGCTGTCTGTCCTCCTTCCACTCAATTTGCCGCTTATAACAAGATTGGATCAGAGAAAGAGCTGCTGCTCTACCATGAGTTCGGCCATGAGTTCCTGCCGCATCTTTCTGACAGGGCTTTGAAAATGCTCTTGGAAATATAAGTTACCTTTTATTAATAGAACGAACATGGAAGAAGGAGAACGGCCAAATGCTTAAGCGCTTAAGGGGAGACCCTGATTTTTATAAACGAATGTTTTCACTGGCCATTCCCATCGCTCTCCAAACTTTATTGATTTCTTCCCTCAATATGGTCGACTCTCTGATGATCGGCCAATTGGGAGTGGATAGCATCGCTGCTGTGGGAGTAGGGAACAAAATCACGACCATCCTGATTCTGATCCTTCAGGGATTTGGAACCGGTGCTGCTATTTTTTCAGCGCAGTACTGGGGAAGGAAAGATCTTTTCGGGATCAAGAAGATTTTGTTTCTTACGTTTTCCATTGTGACGATTTTCTCGCTGTTATTTACGTTTGTAATTCTATTTTTCACGGATTCATTCATCCATATCTTCACGAGTGATTCGCAAGTCGTTGCTTTGGGCGGGAATTATTTACGGATCGTCGCCTTCAGCTATTTTGTCACGGCCCTGACTGTCCTTTTCTCAACGGTGCTGAAATCGATGGGCGAAGTAAAAAGGCCGCTTTACGTGGCAGTGATAGCCATCGGCTTGAATACACTGCTGAATTATGGTCTGATATTCGGCCATTTCGGGTTCGCCGAGCTTGGTGTGGAAGGTGCTGCTATTGCGACCGTTATCGCCCGGACAGTGCAGGCGTTATTGCTGTTCGTGTTAATTCAGAAGGCGCTCTCCCTCAGTGTTCAGGATTTCCGCTGGAGTACAATGAGCGACGCAGCCCTTATGAAGAGATACTTTGTCATTACCATTCCGTCCATTATCAATCATGCACTGTGGACGGTTGGGGAAACCTCCTATTTCTGGGTGTATGCGCAAATGGGGACAGCGGAGCTTGCCGCCGCGACACTCATCGATCCGCTTCTGTTTATTTTCATGGCGCTGTTCATCGGGTTGAGTGATGCTTCCACCGTAATGGTCGGAAATAGCATTGGTGATAACCGGAACGATGATGCTCTTCAATATGCCAAGCAGTTCCTGTCTTTGACTTTTGGTATGTCGATCATAGCGGGAATCGGTGTCCTGGTGATATCCCCATTTTTCATTTCCATCTATAATGTGACCGACTTTGTGCGCGAGCAGGCTGTGATGATTTTATATGTCTATGCCTTTCTCGTGACCGGAAAGATGCTGAATATGGTGAATAATATCGGCGTATTAAGAGCGGGAGGAGATACCAGGTTTGTCCTTTACCTCGATGTGCTCGGGGTATGGGGAGTGGGGCTTCCCCTTGCTTTGCTTGGCGCATTTGTCTGGGAGCTGCCGATCTATCTTGTGTTCGGGTTAGCAAACTCCCATGAATTCGTAAGGGCGATTGTCGGGATCAAAAGGACCTTCTCGCAAAAATGGATTAATAATGTGATAGATACAGAGAATACAGCTCGGCCAGTAACCGCTGTGAATGAATAGGAGGAGATACGTGTGAAAGAACTCTTCATAAAAGGAATGACATACGGTTGGAATACGACCCGGGGAGCCTATAGGACCCCGGAAGCGGTCCAATCCCTTGAAGCCTTGAGGGAAACCGGTACGGAATGGATCGCCCTCTCGTTTTTCACCTATCAAGAAACATTTTCGTCAACAGAGATCGGATTTGATTATGGCCGCACGATGACGGACCGAGATATTGAATTTGCTGTAAAAAAGGCGAAGGAACTTGGAATGAAGGTTTGCTTGAAACCGGTGGTGAATTCAAGGGACGGTTTGTGGAGAGCGAGGATAACTTTTCCGGAGGATGCACATGACTACTGGGAAAAGTGGTTCCGCTCCTATGAAAACTTCCTTCTTCATTATGCAGAGCTTGCAGAAGAACTGGGATGTGAGATGTTTTGCATTGGCTGTGAAATGATCGGAACGGAAGCAAGAACCGGACAATGGAGGCAGGTCATCGAAAAAGTGAGAAATGTCTATCATGGACCCCTCATCTATAATGCCAATCATGGAAAGGAAGAGGGAGTGGAATGGTTTGATCAAGTGGACTTGATTGGGACCAGTGCCTATTATCCGGTTGCTGAAAAGCCCGGCGACTCAGAGGAAACGATGATAGCGAACTGGCAGAAGGTAAAAATCAAACTGGAAAAGCTGCACCGGAAGTTCAAGAAGCCGATCGTATTCATGGAAATCGGCTGCCGAAGTGCGGGAGGATGCGCCGCGATGCCATGGGATTTCGAGCATACGGACCTTCCTGTCAGTGAAGAGGAACAGGCTCGCTTCTACAGCTCTTGCCTAAAGGTTTTCTGGGATGTGCCATGGTTCGGCGGGTTTTTCTGGTGGGACTGGAGTACGAAGCTTTATCCTATTGAAGAAGCGAACTCCAATACATACTTTGATATCTACGGTAAAAAAGCAGAGGCAGTATTGAGAGAGTGGTACGAAAAGGAGCGAGGATAATGGAATCAACTAAAATCGTCATGATCGGCGACAGCATAACGGAGTGGGGAAGAAAAGAAGACCCTGAGGATATCGGAACCGGATATGTCCGCCTGGTCAATAATTATGTAGTGACAGCCTTCCCTGGAAAAAACATTAAGGTGGTCAATAAGGGAGTCGGCGGCGACCGGATCACTGATATGGCGGACAGGTGGGAAAAGGATGTTCTGGATGAACAGCCTGACTATGTCTCCGTTTCTATCGGAATCAATGATGTGTGGAGACAGCTGGACCATCCTGAAATGGAACAAGTCTCAGCCCAGCGATTTACAGATATCTACAGGGAGCTGCTGACAAGAGTGAAAAGCGAGGTTCCCTCTGTAAAAGTTATCCTAATGGAACCAACGATTATTGAAGAAGACACAGATTCTCCTGGAAATAAGATGCTGAAAGAGTATGTGAGCGCCGTCCATAAACTGGCTGAGGAATTTTCAGCAGTAGTGGTCCCGACGCATACTGCCTTCATTAAATACTTGGAAACAGCAAGACGCCAGGAGCTGACAACCGACGGAGTTCACATGAATTCAAAAGGAAACATGCTGATGGCAGTTGAATGGGTGAAGGCTGTAAAAGGCTTACTGTAATAAAAATGAAAAAGTCTGAATTGATTGACACTATCAATCGGAAAGAAGTATAGTGATAATATAAAGTTATCGATAAAGTAAGAAAGGAGTCTGTTGCTCCTTTCTTACTTTTAAATTTAATGACAGCGCTATCAAAATAGGCGGCTTTTATAATTGAGGAGGAAAATATATGGCAATCATTCAATTTCCAAAAGATATGAAATGGGGAACGGCGACAGCTTCCTACCAGATTGAAGGAGCTGTGAACGAAGATGGACGGGGTCCTTCGATTTGGGACACATTCTCTCACGCACCCGGCAATGTAAAGAATGGTGACAACGGGGATATTGCCTGCGACAGTTATCATCGCTATGAAGAAGACATCGAGATTATGAAAGACTTAGGGATTGATGTCTACCGTTTTTCAGTGGCATGGCCGAGGATCTTCCCGACTGGTGATGGAGAGGTGAATCCAAAAGGGCTGGAATTTTACCATAAGTTTGTAGACAAATTGCTGGAAGCGGGCATTGAGCCGATGTGCACGCTTTATCACTGGGATCTGCCGCAGGCACTTCAAGATAAAGGCGGCTGGGACAACCGTGAAACCATCGACGCATTTGTTCGTTATGCAGAGACGATGTTCAAGGAATTTTCCGGCAAAATCAAATTCTGGATTACTCTTAATGAACCATGGTGTGTATCTTATCTATCCAACTACATTGGTGCCCATGCTCCAGGATATCAGGACCTTCAGCTTGCAACCAACATAGCGCACCATCTGCTGGTTGCCCATGGCCGCACAGTCCAGAAATTCCGTGAACTGAATATGGAAGGGGAAATCGGATTTGCCCCGAATACAACCTGGCTTGAGCCATTCAGTGATAAGCAGGAAGATGTGGATGCCTGCAACCGTGAAATCGCCTATTTTATAGAATGGTTCATGGATCCCGTGTTCAAAGGGGAGTACCCTCAATTCATGGTGGATTGGTTCAAGAAAAAAGGTGTGGAGGTCAAAATTGAAGAGGGCGACCTTGAGGATATCCACCAGCCGATCGACTTTCTTGGGATCAATTATTATACCGGCCACATTGCCCGCTATAAAGAAAATGAAGGCTTGTTTGATTGGGAAATGGTTGAAAACGGCTATGAGCGCACGGATATTGGCTGGCCGGTTTACCATGAAGGATTCTATAACGTATTGAAACGAATCACGGACAGTTATGGCAAGGTTCCGATTTACATTACGGAAAACGGTTCCTGCTATAATGATGAACCGGTGGATGGCCGTGTGAAAGATGACCGCCGGACGAAGTATTTGAAGCAGCATTTGACAGCGTTGAGCAGAAGCATCGAATCCGGTGTCAATATCAAGGGGTACCTTACGTGGTCGCTTCTCGACAACTTTGAGTGGGCAGAAGGATACAGCAAACGCTTTGGCATCGTATATGTCAACTACAGAACACAGGAGCGAATCAAGAAAGACAGCTTCTACTGGTATAAACAAACCATCTCGAATGGATTTTTTGAGTTTGAATAACTCTTGATAAGGAGTGTGACCACAAATGAACTATCGCCGTTTGGGGAACAGCGGGTTGAAGGTAAGTGAAATCGGGCTCGGAAGTTGGCTTACGTACGGGGAATCCGTCGATTCCAAGCCTGCCAAAGAAATCATTCATCACGCCTATGAGCTTGGAATCAACTTTTTCGATACCGCCAATGCCTACAATCAAGGACAGGCGGAAGTCGTTGTCGGTGAAGCTTTAAAAGGGTTTTCCCGTTCAAGTTATGTACTCGCTACTAAACTATACTTTCCGATGGGAGACGCCCCTAATGAAAAGGGATTGTCCCGCAAGGCCATCATCGAACAATGCGATGCCAGCTTGAAACGCCTGGGGGTTGATTACATCGACCTTTATCAATGCCACCGATTTGATGAGGAAACACCAGTAGAGGAAACGATATGGGCATTGAATGACCTAGTTGCTCAAGGAAAGATTCTTTATTACGGTGTGAGTGAATGGAATGCGGATCAAATCAAGGATGCTGCGGCCATCGCTAGACAGCGGAACCTGCGTCCGCTGACATCCAACCAGCCGATTTATAACATGCTTGTCCGCTATATCGAGAAGGAAGTCCTGCCTGTCAGCATGGAGGAAGGCTTAGGGCAGGTTGTATTCTCGCCGCTTGCCCAGGGAATCCTGACTGGCAAATATAAACCTGGCCAGGCAGTGCCGGAAAACAGCCGTGCCGCCAATGACAACATCAATACGTGGATTAACAGCTATATGCAAGATGAGGTGCTGGAATGCATTCAGCGTCTTGATAAGATTGCTGATGGGCAGGGATTGAAGTTATCACAACTGGCCATTGCCTGGATTTTGAGACAGTCAGGGGTAAGCTCAACGATTGTCGGAGCGAGCCGTCCTGCACAGCTGGATGAAAACGTGAAGGCAGCAGGTGTTTCATTATCAAAAGAAACGCTTGAAGAGATTGATTCCGTTTTGGAAGAAATCAATGGGTTTGTACCGATATGGTAAAACAAGTCAAAGCGTTCGGCCCGCAGGATTTAAGAGTGGTGACATCAGATGCTCCGGATTTGAAAACGGATGAAGTGTTAATTGAAATGAAGGCTTGCGGCATTTGTGGATCGGATAAATGGTTCTGGCATGTGGAAGAGCCCAATGATTATGTTGCCGGCCATGAAGTGGCAGGAAAAGTGTTGGCAGTTGGAGAGGATGTGCATTCCCTGAAAGCGGGGGACCGTGTAGCTGTCAATAATGTAAAAGGATGCGGCAGATGTAATGCCTGCCGTGCAGGAGAGTTCGTTCGTTGTGAAAAACCGCTTACCCACATGGGGTTCGGGTTTTCGCAGAAGCTGGCTGTCCCGGCACGGAATTGCCTTCCGCTTCATCCTGATATCAGCTATGAAGCGGGCAGCCTGATTTTTGACAATTGGGGGACTCCACACTCTGCACTTAAACGTACCTCTATCAAAGAAGGGGACCTCGTGGCGGTAACCGGGTGCGGGCCGATTGGGCTGGCTGCCATTGCACTGGCGAAGTTAAGAGGAGCAAAGGTCCTCGCCATTGATCCCGTAGAAGCAAGGCTTAAAATGGCTGAACACCTGGGGGCTTATGCCGTCGTTACTCCGTCAAATGCAAGGGAGCAGGTTAAAGATCTGACAAGTGGAAAGGGTCTCGGGTATGTCATTGAGTGTTCCGGCAGCCCGAAAAGCTATGAGTTCGCTTTTTCATCTTTGGCTATCGGAGGAACCCTGGTTTCTATTGGTGAGGGAGCGGAAGTGAAAGTAAGGTTCAGTGATCTGATTCACAAACACCTGACGATCGAAGCCTCTCTATATTCTACAATGAAGGACGGAGCTGAGATCCAGGAACTTATCGTGAATAGGGAAATCAATCCAATGGCTTTTTTGACCCATCGCTTTGAATTGGAAGAGCTGCCTGGTTCTTTCGGGAAGGTCTTTGACTTGAATGATGGTGTGCTGAAGGCAATTGTCCTGAATGGATCACAGGAAAGAATAACGTAATAAGAAGGGGATGTCTATGAGACTAGGAGGACCGGTATTTACAGATGACCTTAACCCGGATACATGGACAGCGACACTGAAGGAAGAGGGTTACCGTGCGGCTGTATTTCCGGTTGACCATGAAGCAAGCGAAGAAGAAATCAATGGTTATGTAAATGCAGCAGAATCCAATGATATTTTACTTGCTGAAGTCGGTGCATGGAGCAATCCAATCAGCCCTGACAAAGTCATTAGAAAAGCAGCAATGGACAAATGCAAAAGGCAGCTCGACTTGGCTGAAAGGACAGGTGCCCGGGTATGCGTCAATATTGCAGGGGCAAGAGGCGGTCAGTGGGATGGTCCGCATGAGGAAAATTTCAGCGAAGAAACGTTCGAGATGATCGTTGATTCTGTCAGAGAAATCATTGATGCGGTCAATCCGAAACGGACGTTTTACACATTGGAAACCCTTCCGTGGATATTTCCGGACAGCGCTGATTCCTATCTGGAATTAATTCGTGCCATTGATCGAAAAGCTTTTGCGGTCCATCTGGATCCAGTCAATATGATTTCTTCTCCAAGAGTCTACTATCGAAACGGAGAGTTCATAAAGGAATGTTTTAAAAAGCTGGGCCCTTACATTAAAAGCTGTCATGCCAAAGATATAAGGATGTCAGGTGATTTCATGGTGCACTTGGATGAAGTGCTTCCCGGAACAGGAACGCTGAATTATAAAGTATTGTTAACAGAGCTTAATAAGCTCGATCATGATATTCCGGTTATCCTTGAACACTTAACCACTCCAGAAGAGTATCGTCAGGCTGCCTCTTATGTAAGAGGCGTGGCAAAGGAATTAAAGATTGAATTATAATAAAAAGCCGGAAAGAATCATTCATTCTTTTCCGGCTTTTGTTATTAAATCACATAAGGATTTGCTTCGATGGATTCCGCTTTTTTGACTGCTTCTTCGAACGAAAGGCCATAGAAATTCTCTGCATGGAAGAATCGTCCGCTCTTTTGGTCATCCACAAACGCGCCTACTACGACACCTGGAATGGCCGACTCGACTGCATTGGGTGCCTGCTGGCCGCCAAGGTCGGTTCTGCACCAGTTCGGGTCGGTGATGTTGATCATAACATTTGTCCCTTCCAGTTTGGATGCCAGGTCTTTTGTGAATTTATCAAGTGCTGCTTTGCTGGCAGCGTAACCTGACTGTTCGGGTTCATTCTTGATTCCGCTTGTCGTATTGATGACACGGCCGAACCCTCTTTCAATCATTTTCGGAATCAATCGGAAACAAATCGCTGCCATCGAAATGAAATTAATCCGGAAGCTCATATCAAAGTCTTCAACCGGAGTCTCCCAATAGTTTTCTCTGTAGGCAATCTGAACGGCCGCATTATTGAACACGATGTCCACTTCAGTGCCTTTTTTTTCTATTAAATCCAGCATGGCTACCACTTCCTCATAGTCAGCCAGCTCTGCCTGGACACTGTATGCTTCAACGCCAAGCGCTTTGACCTCTTCTTCAATTTGTTTCGTATGTTCCAAATTTCGGCTATGTAAAATCAGGTTGCAGCCTTTTCCAGCCATGAACTTGGCTACCTCATAGCCCACTCCGCGGCTGGCACCTGTTACAAGGGCCCACTTTCCACTTACATCCACCACATGAATCTCCCCTTTTTTGTAAAATGGTAATCGCTTACATAGAATTGTATCATATCTTTAGTGATGAATTAAGTAATAGTAAAGTAAATTATAAATTTATTTTACTTAAACCATTACTTTAAAACAGGACTATAGTCTGATGAATGAATTCTGAAAATTAAATATACTGAGTACAATACTAATTTTTGTAAGCGCTTTAAAAACCAAAAGGAGGATAAGCTTGATGAATAAGAATAAGAAGATTTTAACGGCAGTACTGGCTTCTTCGCTGGTCCTGTCGCCATTTGCAACAGCTGCTTCCGCTTCGCCGCCTGCCAAAGGGAACCAGAATGAGAGCCATGCCCTTAAGAATGGGAATGGAAAGAAGTACGGTGTTAAACGAACGTATGACTTTGCAGACCAGAACGCCACGCAAAATACCAGGTCGTTGTTTGCCTATCTTAATAGTATCAGCGGGAAAGAAGTTCTCTTTGGGCATCAGCATGCGACAGATGAAGGCATCACGATTACCAGGGAAGAGGGAATTGTCGAGTCGGATGTGAAAAATTCAGTAGGGGATTATCCGGCTGTCTTTGGCTGGGATACGTTAAGTCTGCAGGGAGATGAGAAACCCGGTGTTCCCGGTGATTTGGAACAAAGCCGAAAAAACCTGGCTGCTTCAATGAGACAAGCCCATGAAATGGGAGGCGTCGTTGCGCTCAGTACCCATTTCCCGAACTTTTTGACGGGAGGAAGATATAACGACACGTCTGAAAGGGTTGCGCAAAGTATTCTTCCAGGCGGTGAAAAGAATGCTGAGTTCAGGGCGTTTTTAGACAATATTGCTCTTTTTGCTAATGAGTTGAAAGATGATCAAGGAGAACTGATTCCGGTTCTGTTCCGTCCTTTCCATGAACAAAACGGAGGCTGGTTCTGGTGGGGATCGAAAACCACTTCTGCAAGTGAGTATAAGGAACTTTACCGGTACACGGTTGAATATCTGAGGGACCAAAAGGATGTACATAACTTCTTGTATGTCTTTTCACCGAATGGCACGTTCAGCGGAAATGCAGATACCTATCTGCAGACATATCCCGGGGATGACTATGTTGATATTCTCGGCATGGACCAGTATGACAACCAGGCTGCACCAGGGACTGAACAATTTTTGAATAATCTTGTAGATGACTTGGCGATGATTTCCCGGCTTTCAGAAGAAAAAGGGAAAATCCCTGCTATCTCTGAGTATGGATACAGTCCACAAGGGATGAAAACAGAAGGTAACGGAGATCTGGAATGGTTCACAAAAGTGATGGATGCCATTAAGGCCGATCCGGATGCCAAGAAGATCGCTTACATGCAGACATGGGCTAACTTTGCGCTGAACGGAAACTTGTTTGTTCCATATAAAAACGCTCCTGATGGATTGGGCGACCATGAATTGCTGCCGGATTTCATCGATTACTATAAGGATCCGTATACTTCTTTCCTTAATGAAGTGGAAGGGGTTTATAAGTATAAGCATGTAACCGCTGCAGAAGAAGATCCATTTATGCACATCGTCACACCGACTGCCGGATCAACCATCGAAAAAGCGTCCACAGTGATCCGTGCCAGTGTATTGAATGATAATCCTGGAAAAGTCGTCTACATTGCAGAGGGCTCCGAAAAAGAAGTACCAATGACAATTGATTCCGAAGGTTATTATTCAGCAGACTGGTCCCCGGATGCACAGTTTAACGGAGGTTCTGCTGATGTAACAGTCAAAGTCTATAATAAGAAAGGAAAAGTGACTGAGGAGCAGACGGTAAAGGTATTTGTCAAAGTGCCGGAAATTCTTGTGGACGGTTTTACATTTGATGAGGATATCAGCTCTGTGAAGAATAATGGCACGTATCCTGATACCATTTCTACTGAATTTGAGCACGTAAAAATAGGGAATGACGGCAAGCTGCAAATCAATGTAAGCGGCTTGAATGGTGGTGATACTTGGCAAGAACTGAAATTGGAACTGGAGGAGCATGGAAAGGTAGATTTATCTCAAGTGGAGCGCGTGAAATTCGACGCTCTCATACCTCTGGAGGCAGCCGGTGAAAGTGTAAATGCAACGGTAAGAGGCATTGTCATGCTCCCGCCTGACTGGAATAAAAAGTTCGGACAGGAAACAACAGAGAAAAAGCTGACCGATCTGGAAACTGTGACGATTAAGGGAGAGGATCTTGCCAAATATTCGGTTTCCATCGATTTGAATGATCCTGAAAAAGTTGCAGCAGCAGAAAGCCTTGCTTTTTCACTTGTTGGGAATGGCTTGGATTTAGATAAAGGAAAGATTTACATCGACAATCTCCAGCTGTTTAACACCTATGCGGAGGCACCGAAAGATCCTTCCCTTGTCGATAACTTCGAATCCTACTTAGGTGATAACGGCTCGCTGAGAACACAGTTTGTCCATGCGGGTGGTGACACGACATCCGTTTCGCTTGATACTGCTCATGAAGCAGAGGGTTCTTACGGGTTGAAGTTTGATTATACATTGGCTGGTTCAGGCTACGCCGGTATTACCAAATCGCTTGGTACAGTCGATTGGTCGAGCTACAATAAATTGCGGTTCGATATGGTCCCGGATGGCTCCAATCAAAAAATGGTCATTCAAATCAATGTAGATGGAATTGCTTTTGAAGCTTATCCATCTCTTGCTGGAACGGAAGCGGAAGCAGTTGAGATTCCATTCAGCGAGTTTGCCCCTGCACCTTGGGATACAGCAAATGCAGGAGCCATACTCACAAAGCAAAATCTTCAGAAGGTAACGGCCTTCTCCGTGTATGTTAATTCTGTTAACGGTTATACAGGTTCTGGAAGCCTCTACCTGGACGATATCCGTGTGATAAATGACGGAACGGGCGGGGTGCCGAATGGCGGAACAGGCCCGGGCAGCATGCCGGAAGAACTGGGGACGCTCTACGATTTTGAGGATGGTGTTGAAGGCTGGGTCATCGAACAGAACCAGGCAGCGGCGACTGCTCTTTCTGTGAATGGTGGTGCACTACAGTCAACCTTTGACTTGGCGAAAACAGCAGGCTTTGAGCTGGCGAAGGTCCAGAATGTCGACCTTTCCAAGGGAAGCTCCTTAAGTGTCGATGTGAAGCTTTCAAACGGAACAGCGAATGCCCGCCTCTATGTAAAAACAGGCGGCGGCTGGACATGGTTTGACAGCGGCATCACTACAATAGATGCAAACGGCTATAAAACACTCACTCTCGATCTTTCGAAAGTAGAAAACGCCAGCGCGGTAAAATCGATTGGTGTGAAAATCGAACCAGTAAGCGGTACAGGAACGGCTGCTGCTTCGATTGATAATGTTGTGTTGTGGTAGTGGGAGGGAGACAGGACAGAAACAAGGGGACGGTTCACAAAAACCATCCCCTTGTTTCTATTACCTGACAATCTCTGCTTTCGTTTTAGATGCCGTTTCAGATTTTGCTGCATCAATTATCAGGAATACTGCCGTGATGATGTGCATGATCATTCCAACGATCGGGATCCAGCCTATGCAGGAAGTGACGATTCCCAAGATGCTGCCTGCTTTCGCCCCGTCCTCTTTTGACGTCAGGACCAACGTTACAATATGCAGGATAAGCATAAGAAGCAGCGGTGTCCAAAAGAAACTAAGAATGATTGCTCCACCCAGGACAGGAATTCCCAGGACAGCTTCCAACGCGCCTGTTACCCACTTTAAGATTTTGGATGTGGACAAAGTAAAACCTCCCTTTATTTCTATTATTTTCCTCATCATTATATCATATTGTTATCATTGCTCTGCTCAAAATATCAATATTTTGGGGTTTTAGGAATCTGACAGATAGAATAGAAGTAAAGAAAAAATGCAGGAGGATTTAGATATGAAAAAAACGCTGTATATAATGCTGGTACTTTTGCTGGCTGCACTCATTTCCGCATGTTCTTCTGAAGGACAGGCTGGCAAGGAAAACGAAGGAGCCGCAGATGCAGAGAATAGTTCTGGAACTGTTGAAATCACGCTGCCGGCTTCTACATTTGAAGGGTCGGATGTGGAGCAGGTGATCGCCGACGCTAAAGCAGAGGGGGTCAAGGAAGTCATCAAAAATGAGGATGACTCTCTCACATACAAAATGTCTGAATCTGTCCATAGTAAAATCATGAAGAGATTTGAAGAGAATATCATGGAATCCATTGAGGGAATGAAAGAAAACGGGAACTACCCCTTTGTTCATGATATCTCTTATGATGAATCCTTTTCCCGATTTACGATAGTGGTCGATAAAGCGGCCTATGAAAACAGTGTAAGTAAGTCTGGGGTGTTATCTTTAGGTATGGCGGGGATGTATTACCAGTTGTATGCTGGTGCGGATCCGGAAGCCTTTGTCATTGTGAAGGATAAAGAGACTGGAGAGGCAATTGATGAAAAGGTCTTTCGCGAGCCAGCGGAAACTGGCAGTGAGAATGATCTTCTTAAAAGCCGGAGGGCAGGTTTCCCTCCGGCTTATTCTGACTTTCACCAGCATTTACAGTTCCCTGGATTCCTCGCCGGTATAGAGGATAAGCTTAGGCCCTTCGACTCCGCCGATGTGTGAATTCATTTCTTCAGGAACCCTGATCATCATGTCGATTTGTATTGTTTCTATGTCCTTGGCTTTAATTTTCGTATGGAAAGGGGCTTCCTGGTTCAACAAAGGAACAGGGTGATAGTTCGTTTCTTCTTCAAAACTGAAGGTGAATTCCACATCTTCGTTACCCCGGTTTTCCAATGTTATTTCGCATTCTGCAGTCATGTTTCTCCGATTGTCCCAATCTGGAACGTCAAACATGCAGACACTTTCATCGGGAACGTATTCAATGGAATAAACGCCGTTTGCCAAGTTGTCTTTATAAATATCCACTGCTATGGCAGGGGAGGAAATCACAAAGATCGAGGCAAACGTCACAGCGAGAAGCTGAAATTTCTTCAGGGCAAACCAAAGAACGGTCACACTCGCAACCATCAAAACGTGAGAAAGGATGGAAAGGTGGAATCCTAAGTTGATCTGCCTCGTAAGGGTGATCATCATTTCCGGTGATTGCACGGACGAGAAAGGAAATCTCAGAAGAAAAGATACGAGAAACAAAACGAATGAGACGAGTAGTAGTAACGGTGATTTAATCATGCTAGACCTCCATATCGGGGTTGAATCTTGTTTTCAAAGGGTGTTTTGGTATAAGTTGCTGCTTTCGGGAACGTCTCTGAAATCCCGGAAACCTTAATAAAAGCAGAACCTTTTAAAAAGGAACTTTAATGCTGCTCATGAATGCCAGACCTATCGAATACCTGAAGACTACATAAGAAAGAGTCATACCGATCACGAAATGCAGCCCCCACAGCCGGCGGATATTGTTCAAGAGAACGATGTCTATGACAAGTAAGACGATAGGCAGTCCAAAAACAGCAAACAAGAAGTAGAAGTTGCCGAAGATCCCGAGCACAATCGATGCTGACATGAGTAACGGGAAGATGATATGAAGGATGTATAGTATGTATAAATTCAGCTTTCTTTTCATTTTTTTCACCTCAAATCAAAAAAAGAAGCTGAGAATTATAGCTTCTTTTTTAATAACTATGAAATTAATAATCTAAGTGTAACATAGCCAGAGGTAATCAGAAGGTATTTGGGAATGGAATATGATGGAACCTGATTTTTACTTCTTGCCGCCCTCCCAAGCCTCCAACAGCAGATCCGCAATATGCACCGCCCGTACTTTCCCCGCCAAACCCTCTTTTTCGATTCCCAGTTTCATCTGCAGCAGGCATCCCGGGTTGGCCGTGACAATGGTCGTGGCCTTTGCGGCTCTTGCCTGTTCCATCTTGTAGTCGAGAATCTTCATCGACATTTCCGGTTCGACGATGTTATAGATTCCGGCCGACCCGCAGCAGCGGCCGGCGTCTTTCATCTCCGTATAGACAGCGCCTTCTATGGATTCGAGCAGCATCCGCGGCTGCATGAACGTCTTCTGGACATTCTTGAGGTGGCAGGAGTCCTGATAGGTGACAACTTGGTCCTCGAGCTTCAGGTCTTGCTTATGAAACGCCAATTCCACGAGTATGCTGGAAAGGTCCTTTATTTTTTCAGAGAACCTCAAGGCGCGGTCATTCCATTGAGGCTCATCATCAAGAAGGTGGTTGTATTCTGTTAAAAGAGCACCGCATCCACCGGCATTGGTGATGATGTAATCGATCTCATCCTCTTCGAAAGCCTCGATGTTTTTCTTGGCGAGTTCCTTGGCATCCTGCTTTTCACCGCTGTGGGCATGGAGTGCTCCGCAGCAGGTCTGGCTTTTCGGGATGACGATCTCACACCCTGCTAATTGCAGGAGTTTGGTTGTCGCATCGTTGGTCGGCAGGAACATAGTGTCCATCAAGCACCCTGAGAAGAAGGCGACTTTTTTCCTTTTGGGAGCGGCGGGTTCCAGATGTGCCGGCCTGTTTTTCATGTTTTTTCTTGCAGGGGCTTCTGGAAGGATCCGTTCCATCAGCTGCAGGTGTTCCGGAAAAAGCTTCATCACGTTTGTCTTCCTGGCCAGGGATTGCGCACCTGAACGCTGATAGAAGCCCAGGAGACCGGTGAGGCCGATCATCCGATTTTGATAGGGGAAGACTTCCTTGAACATCAAGGTACGGACGGCTTTGATATGGAAAGGCAGTTTTTTGTTTTGGTAGATGATATCCCGTGCCTGTTCTAGTAAATGGCCATAATTGACCCCCGACGGGCAGACCGGTTCGCAGGCTCTGCAGCCAAGGCACATATCCAGGGAGCGCTTGACCTCTTCGTCAGGCTCGATATCTCCGTCGACGACTGCCTTCATCAATGCGATCCTGCCGCGGGGGGAGTGGGTTTCGTCGTAACCTGATTCGATGTATGTTGGGCAGCTTGGCAGGCAGAAGCCGCAGCGCATGCAATTCAATAATTCGTCATAATCCATCCTGTCTTTGAACTCTTGCTGGATCCGTATTTTCTCTGCTTGTTTCATCTTTGGCTCACCACGATTCTCTTTCGGTCTGATTTGGCAAAAATCTTACCAGGGTTCATGATATTGTTGGGATCGAATGCCTGTTTAATGCCGCGCATGGCATCAATTCCCGCTTCCCCCAGCTTCAGGTGCAGGTAAGGGGCCTTCATGGCGCCGACTCCATGTTCACCTGTAATGGTCCCTCCCAATGCGACCGCATGCTCGAAAATTTCTTGCAGTGCTTTCTCGACCCGTTTCATTTCTTCTTCATCTCTTGCATCTGTCATGCAGGTAGGATGCAGGTTTCCGTCCCCGGCATGGCCGAAAGTGCAGATCGAGATATCATATTTTTGGGCTATCCGGTTGATGGCTTTGACCATATTGGCTACTTCGGAGCGGGGAACGGTAGCATCCTCCAGGATCGTTGTCGGCTTCAGCCTTGCCAATGCTGAAAGAGCAGAGCGCCTTGCCGTCCGCAGTGCTTCGGCTTCTATTTCGGACCCTGCAACAGAAACCTCGACAGCATGATTTTCCTTGCAGATTTCCGCGATTTTCCCGATATCCCGCTCGACGCTCTGAGGGTCGCCGTCCTGTTCGATCAGGAGTACTGCCTGTACATGTGTCGGGAGACCGATTTTTGAGAAGTCTTCCACTACCTGCAGTGTCGGCTGGTCCAGGAATTCCAGTGTCGCCGGGATGATCCGATTGGAAATGATGGCTGAAACCGTTTTGGCGGCGGCGTCTAAATCTTCATAGAGAGCCAGGATGGTCTTCTTCGTTTCCGGCATCGGAAGTAATTTTAACGTGGCCTCTGTAATGACTCCGAGTGTTCCTTCAGACCCGACAAACAGCCTTGTCAGGTCGTAACCAGCCACATCCTTGGCGAGCTTTCCGCCTGTCCGGATGATATCGCCGTTGGGGAGGACGACCTCGAGCCCCAATACATAATCGCGGGTCACTCCGTACTTCAGTCCCCTTAAGCCGCCGGAGTTTTCATTGATGTTGCCGCCGATCTGGGAAATCTTCATGGAGCTTGGATCGGGAGGATAAAATAAGCCTTTTTCTTGGACGGCTTCAATCAGGTGCTGGGTATTGACGCCGGGCTGTGTCGTAATGGTGAGGTTCTCTTCGTCGATTTCAAGGATGTTAATCAAACGTTTGAATAAGAGGACAATCCCGCCTTCCAGCGGGGTGGTGCCTGCACTTAAGTTCGTCCCCGAGCCCCGCGGGACAATGGGAATTCTATACTGATTGCACAGTTTTAAGATCTGGGAAATTTCACTGGTATTGCCGGGGGATACGATGGCATCTGGCATGGATTGGAACTGCGGGGTGGCATCGAAAGAGTAGACGAGTTTGCTTGCGTTGGAATCCTGGTAATTTTCCTTTCCAACAATCGCGATCAGTTTTTCTTTTAGTTCTATAGGCAGCATAGAGTGAAGCCTCCTTGTCTTTAAGATGATTATTAACAACTAACCAAGATTCAAATATCGCTAAAAATATGAAGATGAACTAAATTACAAATCCAGAGTTTAACAAGATTTTTAAATCTAACGAATATAAACCATTCTAGCAATTTTAGAACATAAATAAAATAATAAATCAAAATTTTATATTTTTTTTGATTTATTAAATCATTTATGTCTTTTGTGTGTTATAGTGATTTTATAGAAAAGGATATGAACAATTTCATTGTAAACGCTAACATAAATGCTGATCGAGGAGGGATTAATGTGGAGGTAAATTTTACTGGAGACATCACTGAATTATCCGATGGGTTGGAACTGATTGCAAAAGAACTGAATCTCCAGCTAACAAACACGGGTTACCCTATTCAAGTCAAGAAAACTGCAACAGGGGATTTAAAAGTGAAAAATAAAGACGGAAAAGGCAGTATTGTTTATAAGGAGAAAATTCATTTCTTCCGGGCTCTGGGAGTATGGATTGAAAATTATAAAAAAAAAGGAGACTTTGAAATCACCGAATCTCCTAAGTTCGAAATGAATGGTGCAATGTTGGATGCCTCTAGAAATGGAGTGTTAAGTGTACTGAGTATCCAGGATTTACTGCGAAAAATGGCCCTTATGGGTTTGAATGTATTAATGGTATATACAGAGGATACTTATGAAGTGAAAGACTATCCCTATTTTGGATATATGCGTGGCAGATATACTGAAAAAGAAATAGAGGTTTGTGATCAGTATGCTTCATCATTAGGAATTGAAATGATTCCTTGTATTCAGACACTCGCCCATCTAACTGAGGCTCTAAAATGGAATTATGCAGCAAATATTAGAGACACCCCTGATATATTGCTAGTTGATGAACCCGAGACATACGAATTTATTAAAAAAATCATTACCGCTGCTACTAAACCATTTAAAACCAATAGAATACATATAGGGATGGACGAAGCCTTTCAGCTTGGATTAGGAAGATACCTATCAAAAAATGGTTATGAGGAACGATTCAATGTTATGAACAGGCACCTAAAAAAAGTTATTGCTATTACCGAAGAAAAGGATCTTAAGCCTATGATATGGAGTGATATGTATTTTAGGCTGGGCTCCCGGAATGGTGGATATTATGATTTGGAAGCGGAGATTCCAGAAGAGGTCATTTCGTCGATTCCTAACACACAACTTGTGTATTGGGATTATTATCACACAGAAGAAGATTTCTATCGCACTTTTTTGCAAAAACATAAAGAATTAGGGTCAGATCCCATTTTTGCTGGGGGAGTGTGGACATGGAATGGGATCAGTCCTAACTACGGAAAAGCAATGGTTACTTCCGAGGCTGCTTTGATGGCTTGCAAGAAGGAAGGTGTGAAAGAGGTGTTTGCGACTATGTGGGGAGATAATGGGGCAGAGACGCCATTGGTTACAGCTCTGCCTGTGCTTCAGTTATACGCGGAACACTCCTATCATGAAACTGTAACAAGAGCACATTTGGAAGAAAGATTTAACTATTGCACCGGCGGTAATTTTTCTGACTTTATGCGGCTAAATGATTTTGATGAAACTCCGGGGGTGTCTAAAGATAACCTGCATGAGTCCAACCCTTCCAAGATTCTGCTTTGGCAGGATATTCTTATAGGTTTATATGATGCGAACATCCGTGATTTATCAATGGACCAACATTATAAGGAATTAATACCTGATTTGGAAATTGCTAAGCAGAATAATCAGGAGTGGAAAAAAATGTTTGAATTTTATGAACAATTAGCAAAAGTTCTTAGCATCAAATCTGAAATGGGCAATCATTTGAAGTTGTCATATGAAACGGCTGATAGGGAAGCGCTGAGTGTTCATCTGAACAAATTAATAGAACTGAAGGATTTGACTAATGACCTCCGTCAAAAACATAGAAGTTTATGGTTCTCGATGAACAAGGCATTCGGATGGGAAGTTTTAGATATAAGGTATGGCGGGTTGGTTGCCAGAATAGAGACAGCGATACATCGTGTGGAACAATGGCTTGAAGGAACCATCTCAACAATAGAAGAATTGGAAGAGGAGCGCCTTCATTTTGAGGGGCCATATCCGATGCCGGAAGGTTCTATCGGCAGAAATATATATAAAAGAATAGTAACGGCTGGAAATTTAGCATGATTAATTTTTTTCCTGGGTTAATCCCAGGAAAAAAAATTTAAGAAATTTTGAAATGATGATACATTATTTTTTAAAAAAACTAAATTTTTATTTCAATTCAGTCCTTTCTATAGTATATTTAAGTTATGAAAACTTAATAGTTAGAATTTTGAGAATAATAAGAGGGGAATCCCTAAAATTTTTATCTTACCTTACTAAGAAAACGAAGCTATTGATTTAAGGGAGGCCGGAAGTACAGTACCTGGCAATGCACCAGTACTGAAGCGTAGAAACCAGAATTCTAACAATCACGAATATTTGAAAAGACTGCTGATCCTAGGATGTTGCTTCAATAGTTTTCTTGGAAAGAAGGTTTACTTATGAACAAAAGCAGTGATATAGCCAAACAAATTGGAAAGTTACTAGTAGTCGGGTTTGAGGGAAAAACAGTCAACGAAAATATAAAGGAAATGATACATGGCTATCATGTAGGCGGTATCATTTTATTCGCGCGAAATATAGGAACTCCAAGAGAGACAATTGCTTTAACTTCTGGATTGCAAAAAGAAGCGAAAAATGCAGGTTATCAATATCCCCTTATGATTTGCATTGATCAGGAAAACGGAGTTGTACGTCGGCTGGGCGAAGGAACAACAATTTTTCCAGGTGCTATGGCTATCGGTGCCACTGATAATCCAGAAAATGCTTATTCCATTGGACTGGCTTCAGGAAAGGAACTTAAATCGTTGGGGATAAATTGGAACCTCGCTCCTGTTATTGATGTAAACAATAATCCAGAAAATCCAGTAATTGGCGTTAGATCGTTTGGTGAATCTGCAGAAAAGGTTGCTGGATTTGGGAAAGCAACAATGAAAGGTCTGCAGAAAGCAGGAGTCATTACGACTCTAAAACACTTTCCAGGTCATGGAGATACTACCGCGGACTCGCATTTAGAACTGCCTATTATTTCACACAGCAAAACAAGGCTGGATAAAATCGAGTTGGTTCCATTTAAAGCCTGTATTGAAACAGGAGCGGATACAATAATGTCAGCCCATGTTTACTTTCCAGCGATTGACAGGGAAGTAGGTGTGCCTGCAACCCTCTCAAAAAAAGTGATAACGGGACTATTAAGGGAGGAACTGGGATTTAATGGAGTGGTCACAACTGATTGTTTAGAAATGAATGCAATTTCAAATGGCGTGGGGACAGAGAGTGGCGGATTGAAAGCAATCCAAGCGGGTGTTGATTTACTTATGGTTTCACATACGCATTCCAAGCAGACAGGAGTAATCAAAGAGATTAAGAAAGCGGTTGAGTGCGGTGAATTAGATGAACTGGTAATCACAAAGGCTAATCAAAGGGTAGAAAAGTTGAAAGAAAGATACCTCAACTGGAATGATATCCCCAGTGAAAAAGAGTTAACAGGCTTTTCTTCGATCATAGAAAGTGGAAAACAAGAAAAAATTGCTTATGAGGTCTATCAGCAGAGTGTAACAATTGTAAAGAATGAGGGTATGTTCCCCATAGATTTAAAGAATAACACTAGAATTCTAGTAATTGAACCGGCAAAACAAACTAAAATGCTAGTCGAAGATCATATTGACTCCACTTTAATATTAGGGAAAGCAGTAAAGGCATTTCATGCCAGTGTGGATATTTACCCCATAGGTGTGGATCTCAAACCTAAGGAAATAGAATTCATAATTGAAAAATGTCGGGATTATGATTGTACTATAATTGGCACGTTAACCTTAACCCCGGGTCAGGTCTCTCTAATCAAAGAAATAGCCAATAACCAATTGCCTCATATTATTGTGTCAATGAGAAGCCCTTATGACCTGTCTCATTTCCAAGAGGCCGCTGCTTATATTACTACTTATGAATATACATACCCGGCAATAATGGTTGCTGCAGGAGCAATATTTGCAAAGGAACAACCAAGTGGTGTTCTTCCAGTGACTATTAAACAGGAAGAAAGAAGGAAGGGATAAGGATGGAACTGGATGGGTTTGCAGGAGGTTTATATAAAGTATCTTTTTGGATTTCGCGTTTTTTTTATCTGAATTTCTTGTGGGTTTTGTCTATTTTATTAGGTGGAGTTTTATTAGGTGTCTTTCCTGGTTTGGTTGCGACCCTCGTTATTTCAAGAAAGTGGATTGAAGGAAAAGATGTTAGGTTAAACCGTGTGTTTTGGAAAGGCTACTTTGAAGAATTCTGGAAATCAAATGCTATTGGCTGGTTTTTTATAGGGATAATGTATGTGTTATACATTGATTTTCAATATATCAAGACTGTTAATTCCGGAGTTTTTTCCATACTGATGTATGTAGGTTTAATTACTATATCAATCTTAGCAATAGGCACTTTAATCTATGTATTTCCTATACTTGCCCAGCATAAGTTGAAAACATTTGAAACCTTGAAATACAGCTGCATTATTGGAATGGTTAATCCACTGCACTCATTAATCCTGGGTATTATCATTTACTTAGGTATATCGCTTATTAATGATTTACCAATATTGATACTGTTCATAGGTGGAGTCGTTGGATATATTTGGATGTGGTTTGCGAAGCAATCAATTGAAAGCGCTTTAAGAAAACCTTCATTTGGTTAAAGAAAGGGGGATAAACTGTGAACGCTGAAAGAAAAGTTATGGATACTGAAAGAGAAGATACGTATGAAGTTGTTAAAGTGAAAAATTTCAATTCAAAGAAGAAGTCTCCAAAAGGTAAAGGTAAGGATCTGAAAAAATCATTTATGAATCAATGGCAAATACAGTCGATGGTGTGGCCAGGTATAATTCTGGTGTTTGTTTTCGCGTACATACCGATGTATGGGATTTTAATGGCATTTCAGGACTATAACATATTCAAAGGGATTTTTGATAGTGAATGGGTCGGTATGAAACATTTTGTGATGTTCTTTGAATCTCCAGAGTTTTTTACAGTAATGAGAAATACAGTTGTTATTAGCCTATTAAAACTTTTGATAGGGTTTCCAGCTCCTATAATTCTCGCATTAATGCTGAATGAGGTACGGAACCAACTATTCAAGAGAAGTATCCAAACGGTCAGTTATCTACCTCACTTTTTGTCCTGGGTGATCGTTGCCGGATTTGTTGGTTCTATATTGTCAACGGATAACGGCAGCTTGAATATCTTATTGAAAGAATTAAACATCATTGATGAACCTATCAATTTTCTATCCATACCTGAATACTTCTGGACAATCATTGTAGCTACAGGGGTTTGGAAGGAAATAGGCTTTGGTTCCATTGTCTATTTGGCAGCCATTGCAGGTGTAAATCCACAATTATACGAAGCAGCTGCTATTGATGGAGCGGGAAGGCTTAAACAAATCTTTCTGATTACCATACCAAGTATCATGCCGGTAATCCTTATTTTCTTCATATTAGCCATTGGAAACTTACTAAGTGCTGGCTTTGAAGACCTGCTGCTTCTAGGATCCAACCCTATATTGAGAGATGTTTCGGACGTAATAGATACGTATGTTTATCGTGTAGGTATTTTAAATAACAGATTTTCTTATGCCACCGCCGTTGGTTTATTCAAGGCAATCATTAGTGTTGGGCTATTAGTAATTGCTAATAGATTTTCCAGAAGAATGGGAACAAGTTTATGGTAAGAAAGTCATTGTTGAAGAGGGGGGTTAGTAATGAAGTTAAGTTTTGAAGATAAAGTCCTCCAATTTTTCATTGGGAGCTTTCTATTAGTATTAGGATTTGTGGCAATGTACCCCTTTTGGAATTCAATTGTCATATCTTTCAATTCAGGAGCAGATACAGCTTTAGGCGGGATAACCTTCTGGCCAAGGGAGTTCACATTAGATAATTATAAAATCGTTTTTGAAGATAAGCGGCTTACACAAGCTTTTATGATAACTATTCTTAGAACAGTTATCGGTACATTTATATCCATTTTCTTTACAGCGTTATTAGCTTACGGTATGACTAAAAAGAAATTGATTGGCAGAAAGTACATGATGATATTCTTTGTCATTACCATGTATTTCAGTGGAGGTTTAATACCAACATTCTTGACCATCAGAGGATTGGGCTTATTGGATAGCTTCTGGGTCTTGATTATTCCAACTATAATCAATGTCTGGAATATGATCGTATTTCGAACGTTTTTCAATGGACTGCCAGCTGAACTAGAAGAATCAGCAAAGCTTGATGGGTGTTCTGATTTTGGAGTGTTCTTCAAGATTGTCGTTCCCGTATCAGGGCCGGTTATAGCAACTTTGGCACTTTTTACAGCCGTGTTCCATTGGAATGATTGGTTTTTTCCGAGCATCTATATATCAGATGCGGACCTAATCCCGATTCAAACTTTGTTACAACAAATCATGAATTCTAATATTATGTCTGATCAAATGGCTCAAGCGGCTCAGGGAAATGCAATTGCGCTGGAGCATATGACGAAGCAACAAAGCGTTACAACGAAATCATTGACATTGGCAACCATGATGGTTGCCACCATTCCAATAATCTTGGTCTACCCTTTTATACAGAAACACTTTGTCAAAGGTGTTCTTATTGGTTCATTAAAAGATTAAATCCTTATGATGTTTCTACAAACTAGTATTCTACCGTTGAAAAAATTATTATCAAATAATTTATGAAAACGTTAGCAATAAGTAAATTAAAAAATGGAGGGAGTACCATGAAAAAAATATTAGTTAGTTTATTTATTCTAAGTATGGCTTTTGTTCTTCTAGCATGTTCAGATGAAGAAGCAAGTACAAAAGAAGACGTAGTTTTTGGAGAAGAGGATTTATCATTTTCGTTTTATGGACATTATGATTGGATGACTACTGACCCCTGGGCTGAAAATGAAGCAACAAAATGGATAAAAGAGAATTTAAATGTAGAAGTAGAACCAATACAATCTGGCGGCAAATCTGTCGAAAAACTGAATTCAATGATCGCTTCAGCCAATTTACCAGATGTTATTCACTTGAACAGAGGACCAGAGGTTCAAAGATTGGTTGAAGCTGACCAATTGGTACCGCTAGATGACTATATTGATAAATATCCCAATATAAAAGAATGGGTCGGAGAACAAACACTTAATATGTTGCGAAGTGAAGATGGACACATCTATCAAATTCCAAACTGGTATAGTACCCAGCCAAGAGGGAATGGAGGCTGGATGATCAATAAGCAAATCTATGAAGAGCTGGGCTCTCCGAAACTGGAGACATTCGATGATTTATATGCATATCTTCAACAGGTGAAAGATAAGTATCCAAATGTTGTTCCGTTAGAAGTTGGTGAGAGCGGCCAGGGTATTGAAATGATGTATACAGGGTTTGGTGAAAATTTATCCAGAACATTTATTGGAAATCGTGCGTATCCAGTTGGTAATGAATTAAAGTCGATTTTTGAAGATCCGATTTTTGAAGAAACCATGATATATGCAAACAAATTATTTAAAGAAAAACTTATTACACAAGATGCTATGACCCAGACAATGGACCAGGTGAAAGAAAAGATCAATACAGGGAAAGCAGCCGTAGTATTTACAGCAAGTACTGCAGATTTAGGCAGGGTGGGCAACAATAGTTTAAAAGCTGAGGACCCTGAGGCTGGATACGAAATGATTTGGCCTATCCATAAACAAGGTGTTGATAAGAAAAAAGTTTGGATAGATGATTATGTCACTTTGGGATGGAATGTAAATGTCATAACAAAAGATGCAGATAATCCAGAGGCAATTTTTGCTTACTTTGATTGGATGGTAGGAGAAGAAGGGCAAAGAGTACTATTCTTTGGTCCTAAAGGTTTATATTGGGATGAAGTTGATGAAAATGGCTATCCAATTCCAAATGAGAAATATAAAGCAGATTCAGCTGAAGTTCGTGGAGATACAATGATTAAATTCGAGAAATTCAACTGGGCAGGAAACACTGTTTTCATCGATAATGCAAAATCCGAGATTGAATATATGCGTCCAGAAGAAGAGCGTGACTGGACTACTGTAGCCCAAAATGAAATTACTTGGAAAACAGCTAAAGATGTTACGGAATTCACTAACTTGTCTCCCCTTCCTGAATCTGGAGAAGGTATAACAGCTCAAAGGGTTACAGATATTTTTGATGAAACCTTTGCCAAAATTCTTTTTGCAAAAGATAAAGAGGAAGTAAAAGCTTTAATAGAACAAGCCCGGAAGGATGCCGAAGATGTGGGCCAAGATAAGTTATTAGAATTCCAAACAAACAAATGGCATGAGAATTTGGAAAAGATTGAACAGTAATAATTAGAGGAAGCTAGCCCTGTATTGGGCTAGCCCTTATTAACTCAAATAATTTCTTCTAAAAGGAAGTGATTAGATGGAGCTTGGTCTGGATCGTTTTCTAAAAAAGGAATATCGGCAGTTTGAAAATAGAAGAATCGGATTAGTAACCAATATGACGGGGGTTAACAGAGAGCTTACCTCTGCCATTGATTTGTTTTTTGAGCACTCTGATATTAAGTTAACAGCTCTCTTTGGTCCTGAACATGGCATTCGTGGTGATGCAAAAGAGGGACAAATGGTAGAATCCTCTATTGATCATTCAACAGGTCTACCCGTTTACAGTTTATACGGTAAAGATAGAAAACCTAGTGTAGAAATGTTGGATTCTTTGGATGTCATTGTATTTGATCTTCAGGATATCGGATCCAGATACTATACTTTTATCTATACGATGGCTTATGTAATGGAAGCATGCGCTGAGAATGATATTCACTTTGTTGTCTTGGATAGGCCCAATCCACTTACAGGTGAGAAAGTGGAAGGGAATTTAGTGGAAGACGGAATGCGTTCCTTTGTTGGTTTATATCCTATATTAAATAGGCATGGCATGACGGTTGGAGAATTGGCCCAGCTCTATAAATATGAATTTGGTATCAACTGCGAACTATCTGTGGTGACTATGGAAGGTTGGAAACGCAGTATGTACTTTGATGAAACCGGCCAATTCTGGGTGCCTCCTTCTCCTAATACGCCAACTCTGGATATGGCCATATTATATCCAGGAACTTGCCTGGTTGAAGGCACGAACTTATCTGAAGGAAGAGGAACCACTAAGCCATTTGAAATTGTAGGGGCTCCTTATATAAATGGCCAAAAACTGTCAAAGCAAATTAATAGCAAGAGAATCCCAGGTGTAATTGCTCGCGCTACTTCCTTTATCCCAACCTATCAAAAGTATAAAGATGAGGTGTGTGGAGGGGTACAGTTACATATAACAGATCGAAACAAACTTAATTCTTTTCACGCTGGCATCTCCTTACTAGATATTATTGCTGATATGTATCCAAATGACTTTAACTTTATTAGGAATGAAAATGGAAAGTGTTTTTTTGACCTATTAGCTGGTACAAAACAATTAAGGGAGCACCTATTAAATAGAAACTCGAGCGAATTTGTTTCAGGATGCAAAGTTCAGGAAGAATCTTTCGAAAAAATAAAAGAACCATATCTTATATATAATTAGGATGGAGTATAAATGAATAATATATCAACTTTGACTACAGAGAAAAGAAATATAAATTCAAAAAATATTGATAGTATGCAAACTGATGAAATCCTGCAAATGATCAATAGAGAAGATATGACAGTTGCGAAAAGTGTACAAAAGGTTCTGCCTGAAATTGAATCCACTGTCTCAGCGGTATGTAACTCATTGAAACAGGGAGGAAAGTTATTTTATGTAGGAGCAGGAACTAGCGGAAGAATTGGAATCCTGGATGCGGTAGAATGTCCTCCCACCTTCAGTACACCACCAGATTTAATACAAGCAGTAATGGCAGGTGGAATTAATGCAATTGAAAAAGCAGTTGAAGGAGCGGAAGATGACGAACAATTAGCTATTATAGATTTGGAGGAAAGGGAAGTAACCGATTTGGATGTGGTGGTAGGCATTGCTGCAAGCGGAAGAACGCCATATGTAATGGGGGCTCTGAAATATGCTAAAAGTATAGGTGCCACAACTGTTAGTCTATCCAGTAATAAAAATTCTGATATCAGTAAAATTGCTGATATCAATATAGAGGTGATAACAGGCCCCGAGGTATTAACAGGTTCAACCCGGATGAAAGCGGCAACTGCTCACAAACTTATTCTGAATATGATTACAACCACATCAATGATTAAAATTGGCAAGGTTTATGAAAATTTAATGGTAGATGTGAAAGTTAGTAATCATAAGTTGAAAGAACGAGCTAAGAATATTATTTCTACTATTACCGGTGTACACTACAAAGTAGCTGAAGAAATTCTAGAAAAAACAAATTATGAGGTCAAGCCAGCTATTGTAATGATAAAAACGGGAGTAACTCTACAAGCTGCGAAAGAGTATATAAAACAAGCAAATGGATTTGTTAGAAAAGCAATCCAATTTGCATTAAATGAGGGGAAAAATAATATCCCCCTTTAGCAGTATATAATTTAGATGACTAACGACAAATCGAAGAGGAATACTATTGAAGGATGTACCTTTGGGAATTTGTGTAGTTAACTCAAGGAATTGAATACTTGACTATTGTTATCAAGGTCCTTCAATAATTGTAAGGTGTAAAATGTTAATGCAAGAGATTCTCTTGAGCCTTTGTATTTCCTATCCGAACTATTCCTATTTCTTAACCTTTTAAGGTAGTAAGAAAGAGATGTGTATCAAATAGCACACCAGTTCTTATTTGGAGGATTCCTCCTTTTCCTCGCAGTGGATTCAGATAATTGTGTTGGCCATCCATAACAACAACGGGAATTGGTTTAAAAAGATAAAAAGTTTAACTTATACATGTTTTGAAAGAATATTGAAAAACTACTGATGGAAGTCTCGATAAAGGGCGTTTTCGCATATATTATTGGAGTTGGGAAAAATCCTAAGTGTTGGATTTTTCCTTGTATCCCAATGTTTATTATCTAAAAGAATGATCAGCTCTTTTCGTTCCTGTTTACGCAGGTTTTTACGGCGATTATCAGGGGATTATTTGAAATTTATATTGAATTGCAACAAAGCTTACGAAAAGAACCTTGATAAAAGAAATACAATTACTGAGCACCCGAGTTGCATATGATGGAAAAATTAATTATGAGAGGGGTTGATAGCATGTCAACTACTGGAGGACTTGTTATACTTTCCGAGATGTTACCGTTATTACCACCTTCAGAAAGAAAAATAGCTGCATACATTATTGAAAACCCCAAGGAATCCATTTCTTTAACAGCTATGGAACTAGGGAAAAGGAGTTCCACTAGTGGTGCTGCTGTTATTAGGTTATGTAAATCACTTAATCTTAAAGGGTTTCAAGATTTGAAAATACGAATTGCTGGAGATCTGCAAAAGACAGGTGATGTTGGATATCGGGACATAGAACCTAATGAACCACCTAAACTTGTTATTGATAAAATGACAAATAATACTATTCAAACCATACGGGAAACTGCTGAATTGCTAGATGTAGATGAATTGGAAAAGGCGGTTGCAGCATTACAAAAATCCAGAAGGACCCATTTTATAGGGGTGGGTGCATCCAGTATTATAGCCCAAGATGCACAACAAAAGTTTTTGCGGATTAATAAGGATGCTTATGCCTTTTCTGATATTCACATGGCAGCTACACAGGTTGCAAATGCTGACGAGTCAGATGTGGTGATCGGTATTTCTTTTTCAGGAGAAACGACCGAAGTGGCAAACATATTACAACTGGCAAGACAGAATAATGCCACTACAATTAGTTTGACGAAGTATGGGAATTCTATAGTGACTGATAATGCAGACATTAATTTATATACCTCTGCTACAAGAGAACCAACTTTTAGAAGTGGTGCTACTTCTTCTCGTATTGCTCAACTGCAAGTCATAGATATTCTATTTATGTGTGTGGCTTCCTTACAATATGATGAAACAGTAAAACATTTAAACGCAACAAAAGAGGCTGTGGATTTTATTGGAAGTAATAAACAAAAAATTATAAGTAAGATGAGTTTTTAGGGGCTTGCTCGAGCAGGAGTGGGCTTCTTTGCCATATGGTTTAAATTCAAACACAGTGGAGGCATTTTAAATGTTTGTTCTAGGTATCGATGGCGGAGGTACTAAAACTAAAGGAGTCATTGCTGATTCAAATGGTGAAATTATTGCACAAGCAAAGTCCGGCCCTTCCAATCTGAATAGTGTAACGCAATTTGATTTGAAAATGGAATTATCTATACTTATAGACTCTTTAAGAGAACAAAGCGGAGATACATTTTCACAGGTAAAAACAGTCTATGCTGGAATGTCAGGCGTTGATCATCCTACCGCCAAAAGGAAAATGAAAGAGATATTGAATTCACTATTGCCCCAAGGTGTTAAGGTAATGGTGAATAATGATGCGATAACAGCGTTATATTCCGGAACCTGGGGAAAGCCGGGTATTATTCAAATTGGCGGGACAGGTTCGATTACATACGGATTGAATAGTAATGGAGTATTTGATCGAGTTGGAGGCTGGGGGTACTTACTTGGTGAGAAAGGCAGCGGTTATGCACTCGGAAGTGATGGGCTGCGTGCAGCTTTTTCATACCATGATGGACTTGGTGACCCTACACTCATTAAAGGGTTTGTTATGGAACACTTTCAATCTCAATCACTTCCAGATATTGTACACACTGTTTATCAATCAAAAAACTCAAAAGAATTAATTGCGTCATTAAGTAAACTTGTTGTCAGAGCAGCTGATCTGGAAGATGGGATAGCTATGAAAATAGTTGAAGAAAATGGAGTCTATATTGGAGAATCCATAACTTGTCTAATTAATCGGCTTTTCTCAGACCGTGAAAAACAAAGTGGGATTGACATTGTGCTTACTGGAGGGGTTTTCAATAGGATTGATTTATTCCAAGGCAATATTGAGAAGGTACTGAACGAGAATAGGATAAATTATGCCTTTGCTATTCCTAAGATTCACCCTGTTGGTGGAGCGGTTATAGCAGCTTTGTTAGAAGAAAATGTAAAAATAGATGATAGTTTGAGAGAGAGCTTTTCATCGATTACGTAAAGTTGAAGGAGGGACCAAGTATATGAAATATATTTCATGGAGCAAAGACAAACTGGAAGAACTAGTGAAACTTTGGAACAAAGAACTAGGATCGTATTTTCCTATGCGTAAGGAGTTATTTGAACAGAATAGTTTCAATGACGAAAATGTTTGCTTTGAAGCCTCTCGTATAGCTATAGATGAAAATGACAATGTTATCGGTTTCCTGGTTGCAAAGAGGTGGCAAGAAGAGTTAGAAGTGGGTATGAATCTGGAGATTGGATGGATTCAGGTACTATTAGTAGACCAGCGTTTTCGTAATAAAAGAGTCGGAACCAACTTGTTAAAGCATGCTGAAGAAACCTTAATGAAAAATGGCATTAAATCGATAGTATTAGGTAGAGACCCTTGGCATTATTTCCCTGGTGTGCCCCAACCTTATAATGATGTATCAAGGTGGTTTGAGAAGCAGGGTTATAACAAAATTGGAAGTGATTATGATGTCATTTGTAATTATGATTCTGAAAGTGATACTGATTTTCCAAGATTTGAAGAAGTTGAGTTTTCAGTCCTAAATCTAAAGGACAAAGATGCTTTTTTGCAATTTTTCAGCAAATGTTTTCCCGGCAGATGGGAATATGAAGCTATCCAATATTTTGAGAAAGGGGGTACTGGAAGAGAGTTTGTTGTCCTTAAAAAGAGTGAAAAAATTATTGGGTTTTGCAGGATGAATGATTCTAACTCTCCAATTATTGCTCAAAATGTTTATTGGGCCCCATTAATTAATAAAGAATTAGGTGGGATCGGACCGCTGGGGATTGATTCCAATGAACGTAAAAATGGCTATGGATTGGCAATAGTGCAAGCGGGTATTGCTTATTTAAGAAACCGGAATGTGAGCTCAATTGTCATTGATTGGACAGGATTAATAGATTTCTATGGGAAATTGGGATATGAAGTCTGGAAAAGCTATGATTCATATAAAAAGATTATCTAAACTTTGAAAGGATTGTCTTATCAATGAGGGAAATGGTTCTCGATTTTCTGCAAAAAGAGATAGATTTAGAACATATACCAGGTGGTGCAGTCAGTGTATCTCTTAAGGGAGAAGTTTTACTGGAAGAAGCAATAGGTTATCAATCCATTTATCCGGAAAAACAAATAATGAAGCTGAATACTATCTTTGATATAGCTTCACTTACAAAAGTAGTTGCTACATTACCGGTGTTATTGAAGCTTATGGAAGTTGGTGAGATTAGGTTAGATGATGTTGTTTCTTTTTTTCTCCCGAAATTTGCTAAGAATGGGAAAGAATCCATAACTCTGAGGGATTTGTTAACACATACATCGGGATTGCCAGCCTATAGGCAGTATTATAAAGAAGGGCTTAATAAGAATCAGATAGTAAGTGAAATATGTGACGAATCTTTAGAGTATGAGACTGGAAGAAAAGTAATCTATAGCGATCTTGGATTAATCATTCTTTATAAACTGATCGAAACGGTGACTGGAGAAAAGTTTGAGGTGTTTTTGCAAAGAGAATTTTTTACTCCAATGGAAATGAAGGAAACAGGGTTTAATCCTGCTAAAAATATTGATCGTTTTGCTCCTACCGAATTTAGTAAGGAACTAAAGGAGTATAAACGAGGTGTCGTGCATGATGAAAATGCCGAGACTATGGGTGGGGTTAGTGGGCATGCAGGCCTTTTCTCTACACTGAAAGACTTACAAAACTATTCATCTATGATTGAAAACAATGGTAAGTATAAGGGGAAAACGATTCTGTCTGAGTCAGTTATTGAGTTGTCCAAAGAAAATTACACACCATTTGCTAAGGAGTATAGAGGGCTTGGATGGCTTTTAAAAGGTCCTTCATTATCTTCTTGTGGGGATCTATTCTCTCAAACTTCATATGGGCATACTGGCTTCACCGGGACAAGTGTATGGTTTGACCCTGAGGCGGAGTTAAACGTCATTCTATTAACAAATCGAGTACATTTAGGGAGACAACCACAGATTTTAAGACTAAGGCCAAGATTACATAATATCATTCGCTCACACCTATAAAGGTTCCATTATATCTAAGGTCTTAGTTAAGAAAGTATGCAAGAAATGTTTGCAATTAAAACAAATTGATATCTGTTTCAGTTCATCATATTTTATAAGTTAATCCATCGGCAAAGGACATATCAGTTAATAAAGCTGATATGTTTTTTGTATTCCCTTAATAATCCATAGGAAATGCCTGGTAGGTCATCTTGAATCGTCAAATAATATTCATTTTTGATGGAAGAATACGGACCTAATGGATCCTGTCTTCTGTGGTTGATTTTGACCAATTAATGTGTAAGGTATAAAGTGTTAGTGGTAACATAGAATGTGGCATTGAATTAAACCGAGGTGACAACTGCCAACACTGAAATCCTTCGGTACACCTTTGTTTAGGCCGTTCACGAGTTGGGGTTTTGCTTAAAATATAATAAATTCTAGCGAAAAGGAGAATGACGATGTCAAAGATGATTGGCTATTTTGGAACGTACACCAAGGAAGAAAGTGAAGGGGTGTATCAGTTCACTCTGGATACTGAGAAGAAAGAGATTACCGATGTAAAGCTGGCGGCGGCTTTGAGTAATCCTACATACTTAACGATCAGCGAAAATCAGCAGAACTTATATGCAGTTTCCAAGGAAGGTGACCAGGGAGGAATCGCTGCTTTTTCCATTAAAGCCGGAACCGGGGAATTGGCCAGGCTGAACAGCCGGACATCTGCCGGGTCGCCTCCGTGCCATGTGAGTGTTGATTCAGCTAACCGCCAGGTCGTCACGGCAAACTATCACACGACTGAAGTGGAGTCCTTTTTAACAGATGAAGGCGGTTCTCTGCAGCCGGCAGTTTCTGTCATTGAGCATGAAGGCTCCGGTCCTCATGATCGTCAGGACAAACCTCATATGCATTATGCAGGTTTTACTCCGGATGAAAAATATGTGGTTGCGATTGACCTTGGAAGTGACCGTGTCATCACGTATGCAACTGATAATGGAAAATTAAAAGAGGTAAAAGTCCTTCAAGTTGCCCCGGGAAGCGGGCCGAGGCATATTGTATTCCACCCGAATGGGAAGTTTGCCTATGTCATGACAGAGCTGAGTTCCGAAGTCATTGTGCTTCATTACAATGAGGAGGATGGAAGCTTTGCGGAACAGCAATATATCCCGACGATTCCGGAAGGTTTTGCAGAGACAAATGACGGAAGCGCCATTCATATTTCTTCTGATGGAAACTATGTGTATGCCGGTAACCGTGGCCATAACAGCATCGCAGTGTATAAAGTCGATCAGGAGTCGGGATCTTTATCCTTTGTTGAATGGACATCCACAGAAGGCAATTGGCCGCGCGATTTTGTAATGGATCCTTCCGGGAAATTTCTTGTCGCAACCAATCAAAAATCCAACAGCTGCACCTTGTTCAGCAGGGATGAATCAACCGGAAAGTTAAGTTTGCTGCAGGCAGGAGTTAAAGTGCCGGAACCGGTTTGTGTGAAGTTTTTGTAGGTTTAATATGATATAACAAATTTCAGCAATTTTAATTAAACCACTGTTGGTTTCATCGACAGTGGTTTTGTTCTCGGAATGCACTTTAGCGCTTTAAAGTGTGATAGGGGACAGTCCCTTATCATGCTTTAAAGCACTAAAGCGTCTGGAAGCCTATCTCTTCCGGATAGTGAAGTTGTCATTGAGCAGTGCCCAGTTCTGCGGGTATGGGTAGCCGAGTGCCCAGTAGCTGACTCCGCGCAGGTTGTATTGTTTGGCCAGATCGAATTTGGCTTGTGCACTGCGGGCGTCCTCGAACCAAACTTCATGCTGCTGTCCCTGCTCGTCTGTATAGCGGTAGTACGGCGATTGGGCGGCAGTGTCATATTGGATGGCTGCCCCGTATTTTGCTGCTCTCTGGATGGCTTCCTGCGGACTGAAGGTTTCCGCTTCCTGGCCTTGGACATGGGGGATTTTCCAATCACGGGCATAAATTTGGAAGCCAAGGAATATTTTTTTCGATGGCATGACTGAGACGGCATATTCTATGACCCTTCTCATCTGATTGATCGGTGAAATGGCCTGTGGCGGTCCCATTCGGTAGCCCCATTCATATGTCATGAGCACGACGAAATCCGCTATCCTGCCATGTGCTTCGTAATCATGGGCGGTATAGAGCAGTCCTGCCTGGGCAGCGCTTGTTTTCGGAGCAAGTGCTGATGATACGAAATACCCTTTAGGATGGAAAAAATCGACTGCCTGCTGCATGAACTGGTTATACAGTTCGCGGTCATCCGGCAGTACATTTTCAAAATCGATGTTAATCCCTTTATATCCCTTGGCTTCCATTATCCGAAGTGCGTCATTTAACAGGTTGTTACGATACTCAGCCTCTGCCAGAACGGTGTGGGCAAGATTCGAACCAGCTTCCGTGGTCGTGAAATTAGTGATGGACATCATAGGTGTCACATTGTTATTCATGGCGGTATTGACCGTTTGTTCGTCCTTGATCGGACTGAGCTTCCCATTCTGTGTGATCATGTATGCGAACGGGCTGATATAAGTGAGAAGCGGGTGCAGTTCCTCAATGGTCTGGCTGGCATTTGAAGGAGTCTGGTACGTATAAGCGTTGACTTCGATGACCGGCTTGTTCCTTGGAATGCTGAGCTGAATGCCTGGATAGATCAGGCTGGGGTTTTGAATCTGGTTTTCAGCAGCAATCTGTTGGACAGTGGTTCCATAGCGCTGGGCTATTTGCCATAATGCTTCGCCTGGCTGGATGGTATGCGTAATGGGTGGAATAATGATAGGCATTCCGGGATAGAGAAGGTTTGGATTGCTGAACTGGTTCGTCTGGATGATTGCTTGGACGGATACACCGTACCTTTGTGCAAGGGACCATAAAGTCTCGCCGGATTGGATGGTATGCGTGGTGCCCCGCAAAGGTATGACTATCGACTGCCCGATGATGAGCTGATCCGGATTCGTCAGTTCATTGACGTCGACTATGGACTTCACATTCACTTGATAACGATTGGCAATCTGCCAAAGTGTTTCACCGCTGCTTACAACATGGATAATCACATGAATCCCCCCGGTTATTCAATAATGCAGTATACGTTGAGGACTGGGCGGTTGTGCAGGACGAGGGGGAGACTATCGAATGACTGATTGTTAGTAAGGGGGAAATGCGGTCAGGTGGGGATTTGCAACCTTTTTTTCTATCAATATAAGAAGACGATCACCCTCCAAATAGCCGAGACTGACATATTGTTATCATGGGGAAAAGAAAAATAATAAG
>NZ_QXIR01000109.1 GCF_003581585.1 Bacillus salacetis | reverse complement strand
TTGGTGGAGCCTAGCGGGATCGAACCGCTGACCTCCTGCGTGCAAAGCAGGCGCTCTCCCAGCTGAGCTAAGGCCCCGTATATGAATGAGAAGAAAAAAATGGTGGGCCTAAGTGGACTCGAACCACCGACCTCACGCTTATCAGGCGTGCGCTCTAACCAGCTGAGCTATAGGCCCCTCTCATTACTATGAAGTTTAATCACATTAAACATTCAAAACTAAACAATCAAAACGC
>NZ_QXIR01000108.1 GCF_003581585.1 Bacillus salacetis | reverse complement strand
ATCAGGGCAGAATTCGGACAGAAATCAAGCAAGGCAGCCTGAAAATGTCCGAATCAGAGCAGAATTCGGACAGAAAACAAGCGAGTCAGCCGGAAAGTGTCCGAATCAAGGCAGAATTCGGACAGAAACCGAGCAAGGCAGCCGAAACCTGTCCGAAACAAGTCAGAATTCGGACAGAAATCAAGCAAGACAGCCGAAAAATGTCCGAAACAGGTCAGGATTCGGACAGAACCCAAGCGAGT
>NZ_QXIR01000107.1 GCF_003581585.1 Bacillus salacetis | reverse complement strand
TTTTTAACTCATAAACGCGTTCGCAACCATGATATTCAGCCACAATATTATGTGAAGAACACCCATCCAGCAATTATTAGCGAAGAAACCTTTGAGGCTGTTCAACAAGAAATGAAAAGGCGAAGCTTGATGATGAGGGACCCGGATAAAAAATATCGACAACACTTTAGTGGACACAGTCCATTTTCTAACCAATACTTTTGTGGAGAATGCGGAAGGCCCGTTATACGAAGGCGGATGACTTCAAGCAGGAAGGGTGAGAAGTATTACATTTCTGC
>NZ_QXIR01000106.1 GCF_003581585.1 Bacillus salacetis | reverse complement strand
GCCAATGGATATAACGGGAAAAGTGAAATCTGTCCGCCACAATAATAGGCGAACCCAATACTTTTTGAACCGCAGATTTAAAGGCGTGGCTCATATCCATCACGACCAATTGAACTTCTGAACCCTTTTCCCGAAGGTATTTCTTAATGGTGCTTACTGAGCGGTTTGGAAGTATATCCAGGGGCTCTCTAGTCTCCCCGTTAGCTATAATTAACTGATACTTTCCTGCATTGGTATCTCCTTTGTACTCATCGATCGCAATCACAGGTGGAAGCTTTTCAACCTCTTTTAACTGAGAGGCAGAG
>NZ_QXIR01000105.1 GCF_003581585.1 Bacillus salacetis | reverse complement strand
CCCAATGGATATAACGGGAAAAGTGAAATCTGTCCGCCACAATAATAGGCGAACCCAATACTTTTTGAACCGCAGATTTAAAGGCATTGCTCATATCCATCACGACCAATTGAACTTCTGAACCCTTTTCCCGAAGGTATTTCTTAATGGTGCTTACTGAGCGGTTTGGAAGTATATCAAGTGGCTCTCTAGTCTCCCCGTTAGCTATAATTAACTGATACTTTCCTGCATTGGTATCTCCTTTGTACTCATCGATCGCAATCACAGGTGGAAGCTTTTCAACCTCTTTTAACTGAGAGGCAGAA
>NZ_QXIR01000104.1 GCF_003581585.1 Bacillus salacetis | reverse complement strand
CTTATAAAAAGCTCTTTTCAAAAGAATGTGTCTGAGTATAAAGAAAGGATTTCCGCTCCAGGTGCACGACTCCGCGGGGCGGGCGCTGAGCCTCCTCGGCTTTGCCTGCGGGGTCTCACCTGTCCCGCTAGTCCCGCAGGAGGTCGCACACCTGCAGCGAAGATCCGCCTACGGTCAGGAACTGGCGGATAACCTAATCTAAAAAGTAACACCTTTAAGGTAAGAGCCTAATAACAAAAATGAACCGCATGAGATCAAGTATGTAACCTTGATCTCATGCGGTTTTATTTTCGATGATTTCTACTTGCAT
>NZ_QXIR01000103.1 GCF_003581585.1 Bacillus salacetis | reverse complement strand
CTTTAGAACGAGTGAGAAGGCGGGTCCAGAAAGATTTTCATCCATATGACCGCAAAAAATGTAAAAGAATGAAGCACATTTTTCATAAGCCATATAGCCAATTAAATGATCGGCAACACTGGTATTTAGAAAGGTATCTTGGTTTGTCTGAAGAGCTGCGTACAGCTTATGCGTTGAAAGAAGCCTACAGGTTATGGTTTGAAGAGGCGAAGGAAATTGGTACGTCAGCTCCTAATAAGGTTAAAGAGGGATTGTATAACTTTTACCGACAGGTTGAAAGTTCAAGCTTAAAGGAGTTTCACCAGGCTATTCAGAC
>NZ_QXIR01000102.1 GCF_003581585.1 Bacillus salacetis | reverse complement strand
CCCATAGCTCTACTATGACTACATCGTTTTTTCTTTTTCTGAAATCAACCACCCCATAGCGACCATATGACTACATCGATTTTGCTTTTTCTGAAATCGACCACCCCATAGCGACCATATGACCACATCGATTTTGCTTTTTCTGAAATCAACCGCCTCATAGCGCTCCTATGACTGCATCGATTTTTGCTTTTTCTGAAATCGACCACCCCATAGCTCTACTATGACTACATCGTTTTTGCTTTTTCTGAAATCGACCACCCCATAGCGACCATATGACTACATCGATTTTGCTTTTTCTGAAATCAACCACCCCATAGCGACCATATGGCCACAT
>NZ_QXIR01000101.1 GCF_003581585.1 Bacillus salacetis | reverse complement strand
ACCTCAAAGGGTAAGATTAGCGTGTAAACGTGCCACTATCCCAAACAAGCCCAGCCTCAAAGGGTAAGATTAGCGTGTAAACGTGCTGCTACCCCAAGCAAACCCAACCTCAAAGGGTAAGATTAGCGTGTAAACGTGCCGCTACCCCAAGCAAACCCAGCTTCAAAGGGTAAGTTTAGGAAGTAAATATGCCGCTGCCCCAAGCAAACCCAGCTTCAAAGGGTAAGTTTAGGAAGTAAATATGCCGCTGCCCCAAGCAAACCCAGCTTCAAAGGGTAAGATTAGCGTGTAAACGTGCCGCTATTCCGAGCAAACCCAGCTTCAAAGGGTAAGATTAGCGTGTAAACGTGCCGCTATTCCGAGCAAACCCAGCC
>NZ_QXIR01000100.1 GCF_003581585.1 Bacillus salacetis | reverse complement strand
CGCTCCTAATGAAGGGGAGTTACCCCAGTATTATATTGAGGGCCACCATGAGCCTATTATTGCTCCGGAAGAATGGGAGAAGGTACAAAGCATTATCCAAAAACGCAGCGAAGCCTTCAAGCAGCTGAACTACCAAAAGTATTCTAAAGACCAGCATAAAAATTCTTCTTTTACAGAGAAGTTGTATTGCGGAGAATGCGGTAATGTACTAGGGTATGAACGAAGCTTGGAGAGACGAGGATCCAACGGAACCAAAGAAATCAATCGTTGGGTTTGTAGGCTGGCAGAGAAATATTACGCTGTGAACGGCTGTTCATCCCAACGATTTCATCAAGACTATCTTGAAAAGCACTTTATTAATCTATTAAAAGGGTTTGAACAAGACGAGC
>NZ_QXIR01000010.1 GCF_003581585.1 Bacillus salacetis | reverse complement strand
AGAGTCCGAATCCCAGGCGAATTCGGACAGAAATCAGACAAAAAGCAAAAAAGAGTCCGAATCCCGGGCGAATTCGGACAGAAATCAGACAAAAACCAAAAAAGAGTCCGAATCCCGGTCGAATTCGGACAGAAATCAGACAAAAATGACAAAAAAATCCGAATCCCGATTCCGCTCCAAGACAAAAATCCAGACACCGAGAAATGCAGTCCAAATCCGTCCTCCCCCTCCCCTGCTCATTCCTTATCTCGAATGTATTGTTTCTTAAGAAAAATCCAAAGGACAGGGCTGCCCTCTTTTTTCCAGGTTTAACTCCAGCCTATTCTTTCTGGCTTACCGGGTTTAGGCTGTGAATTACCAGAATATGATTTGGACTCTGTAAAAGGATCCTTCCACAAAAAATCCCAGCAGATCGAAAATCTGCTGGGCGTGTTCTAAAAGGTTTGAGCCATATCCTTTGCACGTGCAATTCCGTTTTCTTTGATTTCCTGCGCTTTTTCAGGCATAGCATTATGTCCTTCTATGAACAAGCCTTCAAAGGATGGAACTCCGAAGAACTGCATGATGATGTCAAGGTAACGGTGCCCCATTTCCATTTGAGCAGCCGGACCTTCGGAGTAGATTCCTCCGCGGGCTTGGATATGAAGGGCTTTTTTGCCGGTAAGTAATCCAATCGGACCTTCAGCAGTATACTTGAAGGCTTTCCCTGCCACTGCAACTGAATCGATATAAGCCTTCATCACAGGAGGGAAGGAGAAATTCCAGAGCGGCGTCACGAAAACATACTTATCGGCTGAAACGAATTGTTCGCTCAGTTCGGAGAGTCTTCCTACTTTTGCTTTTTCCTCCTCTGAAAGTTCTTCAAAGCCGGACCCCTTTTGAAGCTTTCCCCAGCCTGCAAATACATCTACATCGATTTGCGGGATGTGTTCCTTATATAGATCAACATGTATGACCTCATCGGATGGATTGCTCTCTTTATATGTTTCAATGAATGCTTTTCCTGCTGCCATACTGTATGATTAGGTATCATCGTGCGGATGTGCAGTAATATACAAAACCTTTGCCATAATGCTGATCGTCCCTTCTGAGTAAATTGACAGTTTAGTTTCTGTTAGTATGTACGCTTTTATTCAACTTGGAAATCTATGAACATACAACATCTTCTTTACCCGTTCTATACAGACAATAACCAAAAATGGTGAAAATATGACGAAGGACCCTAAAGTGCGTGTGTTTTATTTATAAAAAAGAAGCTGAAAAAAATCAGCTTCAAAATGAACTTCATCAATCCTCGCCTTTTACCCCGAAAGGATTACCCGAGATATTCTTCCTTGCTTCCGGCGTCAGTATGAAGGTTTCTTCCGGTTGCCCAGCTTCTTCCATTCCATTCTCTGAGTTAATAGAGCCATCATAGTGCAGGGGTTTATTGTCCATGTGAACTTCCTCCTGATCATAAAGTAATAGCTGTTTGTATTTTATCATACCAATTTTTTGATGGAAATATCAGTACTTTTTCAGAAAGTTGTTTTCGCATATATTGTTGGTTTTGGAAAAAACCCAGGTGCCGGATTATTCCCCTGTATTCAAAGATATCACTTTCAAAGAACGAGCGATCTCTTCTTCCCTGCTCACCGGGCATTTTACGGCGACTTACCAGGATATTATTTGATACTTATATTGAAAAGCTTTAAGGTCACGAAAAGAGCCTTTCTAAAGAAGTTCAAGTTATTCTTTTTCGCTTAAGGGTATATACGTGATTGAAACAAGACATAATCATTTTTAAGTTTACAGATACTAGGTCTTATACTACGAAGGAGGCTGGATGTTTTTGAAGAAAATGCCTATGACATCTGTGGCTGATGGAAGCGGAATTCAAGTGCTTCCTGATCTCTATTGTCACACAGTGCAGATAGTAAATATTGCTTTTGTGGGAAACCCCAGTGTAAGCAGTGAATTTGTTTTGGTCGATGCAGGCATGCCTGAATCTGAGGAGAAGATCATCAAGGCAGCTAAAGAACGCTTCGGAGAAAATGCCGTATGTAAAGCGATTGTCTTGACGCACGGTCACTTTGATCATGTAGGAGCTTTGGAAGGGCTCATCAAAAAGTGGAATGTTCCGGTTTATGCACATTTTGCAGAAAAGCCGTTCCTCACAGGTGAGAGCAGTTATCCGCCTCCCAATACGGATGCAGATTCAGGTCTGGTGACCAAATTGTCTTCCATGTTCCCGCGCCACAGTATTGATATAACCACACATTTACACATCCTCCCTGAAGATGGTACGATTCCTGTCCTTCCGGGCTGGAAGTATATCCATACACCTGGCCATACTCCGGGGCATATATCTTTGTTCAGGGATAGTGACCAGGCGTTGATAGCAGGAGATGCCTTCATTAATGTTGAACAGGAGAAGCTCTATGATGTTCTCACGCAAAAGCAGGAAATCCACGGCCCTCCCCAATACTTCACAACAGATTGGCAGGAAGCATGGAATTCTGTGAAGACATTGTCCCAATTAAAACCCCTTGTCGCGGTGATGGGGCATGGCCTTCCGCTCGCTGATGACGAACTCAGAACGAACCTGGATAAGCTTGCCCGCGATTTTGGTGCAACGGAAATCCCTGAAAACAAAAAATAATGAACCAAAAAGAGGCTGAATGGACTTCAGCCTCTTTATTTTAGGCTACTTCCGCAGATATTGTTACTTCAGGAATAATCCCAGGTGCCGGATTTTCCCCCTGTATTCATAGGTTTTACTCTCGAAAGAACGAGCAACTCTCTTAATTCCTGCTCACCGGGGTTTTTACAGCAATTTACCAGGATATTAATTTAAATTTTGTATTGAATAGCAACAAAGTTTACGAAAAGAGCCTCTTTTTTTAATTGTCCTCTTCCCCTTCTGACTCTGTTTCTTCGTTGTTAAGCGAAAAGGCAAACAATGCGATTTTTGCCAGTTTTTCCATATCAAAATTTTCAAGTATTGAAGGTTTTGGTGCAGAAATATTTCCGGCAGTCAACCTTTCTATCATTTTCTGCTGACGTTCGATCACCGTCTGCATTGAATAAATCATCGTTTCATGCGCTTTCAATTGATCCTGCACTCTATATAACCTTAGCTCAAAGGGAGTTTGTGACTCTGATTCCATTCAAATCACTCCTTTCTTCATGTTCTATTTATCTTATGCCTTGTCCATGGAGGTTGAGCAGGCGGATGACAGAGATAGTATAATTATGGTTAACTATCTACTCTTACTACAGGCTTTACTCGTATACTTTGGGATTGTAAGGCAGATTTCAAAAAAATCGATATAAAATTCTTCTCATATCCTTACTGAAGTTCCGCAGAGCAGAAATTCTTGCGACAGCAGCACTCTCAAAAAACCAACGCTTGCACTAAGATGCTTGTCCATTTCAAGAATCAGCATTATGAATATAGTAATAGAGAAAGAGCTCTTTCAAAATGAAATTTCAATAGAAAAATTTAAGAAACGCGGAGGTGATATAAATGGGTTACGGTTCAGGAGCTGGTTATGGCGGAGGTTTTGCATTAATTCTTGTTTTGTTTATTCTGCTTGTCATTATTGGAGCTGCTTTCTAAAAAACAAAGAATGAGGCCTGTTATTCAGGCTTCATTCTTTGTTTTTTGTCAATTTTATTATTTGCACCAATATCCCGACCACCAGCGTAACCAATACAACCGGAGTGAAAATGATGAAATAGATTAGGAATTTTTCTAAAGCAGGCTGTTTTTTGCCTTCCTCTTCATTTACTTGATTAGCAGCTGCTAATTCAAAGGATTCCGTTTCAGTTAAGCTGGATTTCGGACTTCTTGCATCGCAAAGACAGGCATTGCTGTTTAATGGAAACAAAAGCACGAAAATCCAAATGATCATAAATAGACTCAGGCTGGATAAAGCATATTTCCCGTTCATTGCCGGCTCCTTTCGTTGACAAAACACTCATTATACTGGTGGATAGGCACATGTTTTTCTTCGTTCAATAGGATGGAAAGGAAGTTCAAATTGCATAAGGTTGAAAGGCAGGTTAATATCGTGAACAATTTTTATCCATATTCAATGTATGGCACAATGTCTGAGCGAATGCAGCATTCCCATCCTACTTATAATCCGGTGGCAGACTTTGACCAGGATCATATGAATCCTTATAGAATGACAGGATTGAATCCTTTACAGATGTCCGGTATAGATGAAGATGAACTGATGCCGATGAATCCAACCGAAATGTATGGAATGCAGCAGGGACCAAGCACTTATGGTACGCATGGCATGGGACAGGATATGAACCCGGCTGATCTATATGGAATGCAGCCTGATCAAAACCCTTATAGTATGTATGGGATGCAGCAGGATATGCAGCCTTCAGATATGCAGCAAGGGCAGAATTCTTACAGTATGTATGGAATGCAGCCTGGTATGGGCGGCACTGCCGTCCAAGATATACCGGCGGGGGTCAATCCTTGGCAAATGTCTGATATGGGTTCCATGAATCCTTACCAGCACGGCATGAATACCGGCCAGATGGGAAGCGGCGGAGCAGGAAATCATTATTTCCATTTTTCCGCTTCTCCATACGGGCAGCAACCTGGATACTTTCCAGAGCCGGCTTCTTCCCCCCAATTCATGCCAGGTACCGGCAATCCAGGATATAATCAAGGTTATCCTTATGGTTCCCAACAGGCCGGAGCGGGCGGTTTTTTTAATCCGGGACAGTCATTCGGTGGAGGCAGCCCAACCCAGGGATACGGCATGCCAGGCGGACCATTCAGCATGGGACCCGGCATGAGATCGTTCTGGTGATTAATAATCAGAGTGGGGTCACTTCCTGCTCTGTTTTGTTTTGTGCTCATTTTATAACCTTTTTTGATGTTTAATATGAATCCCAGATTACAGGATATATAACAAAAAAAGGCAGGCAGGAAAGAAAAGATTTTTTTGTTATTCGAGAGTATAATTCCTTGAAAAAAGTGGGAAATCCTGCTCTTTGGATTTTTTCAAAATCTACAAATATTTGAGAACAGCAGTCTTTATTGTGGCCGGTTTTTGTTAAAAGTGGCAGACTTCAAATTGATTCCCATCAGGATCTTCAAAGGTAAAGAAGGTCACATTTCCATCATTTTCAATGGTCCCTGCTTCAACTCCCTTTCCCTTCAGTTTCAATTGTGTTTCTTCTATCGCGTCGGAGAAAAGAATTGGCTTAACGGATGGCCGGCAGGTTTCCCCTTCAATAATCGTGATAGGGGTCTCCCCCTGTCCTACTTTAAAGACGATATGATTTACACCATCATAAGTTTCTTCCAACTCCAGTACTTCACCATACCATTGTCTGGCATCCTCCAGGTTTTTCACATTGATTAAAACAGTATCGAGTTTTGCAAACATTATAATTCCCCCTTTAATATTCAGCACGCTTCTGATTTTCCTTTCCCTTCCCTACTTAAACAAAGATAAGTGACCGACTTTCTCTTTCGCCTCGGTTTTCGGCATGGGAGGAAGTGCGACGACGGTCAGCGAGCCGGATTCAATTTCTGTCCTGCCGCTGTCCCGGATGCTGTAGTACCCTTGCTCTGCCAGCTTTTCAAGGTCTTTCTGCCTTCCTCTCAGAACAATTTTTGTCATTCCTTTTTGAAACCATTGAAAAAACGCCTCCCTGTACCCGGGAAAAGCAGATCTATCGGAGAGGATATCAATTGTACTTATAGTGGCAGCATGGGCAGTCTGTGCACCGATTTTACCCGGAGACATATTCAATTCTTTATTCACGACAAAGTATTGCACAATTTCATTATCAGGCATGAAAAGCTCCCTTTCCGTATAGAATGAGTTGCTATTCTGTATGTAGGATAATGTAGCTTGTTAATTGCTGCTGTGATGAATCCTAATGGCGGAATTTCTTTTACCGGACAGCTGCTATGTACAAGCATGTTATTTGAAAATGATATGTTTTCATATACATACTATACTTGGAAAACATTACATTTGAAAAGGATATTTTTATATAATTCGGCATTATGGCCTTTTCATGAACTTGTCTCCTGCAATATTTTCAGTTAAGGCTATTCCTATAAATTGTTGCTTGCAGGAGATTCCCTATACCTGGACTTAACCTGGGAATAAACATACAATTCCACTAAGGAAGAGCAGCTTTTTTATCAAGGTTATTAAGATTAGTGGGGGCTTTTGAAATGCACAGTAGATTGCAGCAATGATAAAAAACATCAAAGTACTTATTTTACTTTAATAATCACGAGATTTCTTTCTGGATTCCATGGTTCTCATTTAAAAGGAAAGCAAATCTCTTTTCATTGAGACTAAACAAAAAGTACAGCTGTAACTAAAGCGCCTATAAATCTGAGGTTATAGCTGTTTTTCTATTAAGAGTGTAAGTTCTTTATAGATATTGACAATCTCATCGGTTTTCATCCTCACCAATCCGCTTGAAGATGGCGCAACGAAATCAATGACACCTTCAACCATTGACTCTTCCTGCTTTCCCCAATCCAGTTTCTTCTTCTGGGAAAATTGTTGATACACGCCCTTTCCTACATAACAGGCTATTTTCGGAGTGTAGGTTTTCAGCTTGCTTTTCAGGATTTCCCTTCCCTCTTTATACTCCTCCTTGGTAATGTCTGCGGCTTCTTTTGTCGGACGCTCAACAATATTTGTCAGGCCGTATCCAAGTTCCAGCAGGGTGGAGTCTTCGGAAGGTGCATACTGCCTTGGTGTCAGTCCGGATAAGTGAAGGATTTTCCAAAAGCGATTACTGCGATTGGCATAGTTATGGCCGACCTCTCCCGACTTCAAACTGGGATTGAATCCGATAAATACAATATCCAGGTCTTTCCTTAAATGATCAGGCAACGGCTGCATCGTATCCCTCCCTTGTTTGCTTTAGCACTTTAAAGCAGCCGGGGACTGTCCCCCGGCGCTTTAAAGCGCTAAAGTTCACTTTCTATTTCCGCTGAGTATGAATTTCAATTTGTTATAATGCAATTGCAATGGCTGAATCCCTGCCTCTTTTAATAATTCGCGGGTGTTTTCAGAAGGAAACTGGATTTCCCTTCTGAAATAATTTTCGAAAATTGACATGGGCTGATTGAATGTTTCTTCAATCGGCTTCAATGTGTCAGCTTTAGAAAAAGGAATCAATTCCATATTCGGAAAGTCCAGCACTTCTTTTATAGCCTGGAAAATTTCTTTCTGGCTGAGCGGATCAGGGTCTGTTATGTTATAAATTTTTCCACTTCCTTTAGTGTATAAAGCGGATTTCAAAACTTTTGTCACGTAATCGACGGGTACAAGGTTCATTTTCAGGTCAGCTTCACCTAAAAAATGATAAATTGTACGGTTACCCTCCTTCTCTTTCCGGACCTTTCGTTTAAGCAGTGCAGCAGCTTTCATTAAACCGTATACCCCAAAAGTTGTTTCGGCTTCTCCTGTGGTTGAATCCCCTATAATGATGGAAGGCCTTAATATACAGATATCCATTTTTTCTTTATATGAATAGACCAGGTGTTCGGCATGTGCTTTCGATTCCTCATAAGGGTTAACAAAGTCCCTGTCCAGGCTGTACAAGTCCTCCTGCCCTTTCGTTTCCATGCCGATAGTATAGGCTGTACTCACATAAAGGAATTTTTGGCAGCGGATTCTTTCGGCTAATTCCAGCGTATGCCTTGTTCCATCGAGGTTTATGGCGAATGTATCCTCCCTTTGTGAAGGGTCAAATGACAGATAAGCAGCCATATGATAAATGGCATCGATAACCCCTGAAAGGTTATTTATTTCTTCCTCTGAGAATCCAAGGGTATCGTTCAGTAAATTTCCCTGTAAACAAACGATTTTTTCTTTATATGATGCCGGCATTTCCGCACTGAAGGCTTCAGCTTTCTCGGTATTTCTGCATAGTATGTATAAAGTATGGCCCTCAGACAGTAATTCTTTTGCTAGTTTCTTTCCGACAAATCCAGTGGCTCCCGTTAAAAAGATATTCAATCCGCACCCTCATTTCCAGTCGTTATAGTGTCAGTGTGTACTTTCGATAATACCCTCTTCCATAGTACATAATCAAATCAACTATTGAAAAGGATAACAGTGAAAGGAGGCGGACTGCAATGACCAATAAGAATGATAATCGTGAACGTAAGAATAAGTACCCGCGAAACAAAGAATTCAATGAAGAATTTGCAAAGGATGCGACAATCCGGAGCGAAATAACCCAGCAGGATATTAAAAACAAGCTGAAATAATCCTTTAACGCATTAACGCGCCGGGGGACAGTCCCTCTGCGCGTTAATGCGTTAATTAAAAAAAGCATATTCCCGTTTTACAGCTGTACAGGATATGCCTTCTTAATTCTTTAATAATGAAGAGCGTTATAAGAAAACGTTGTTTCATCTTTGGTGAACGACCCTTTCTCTTGTCTTTAAACTTCTTCTTTTTCCCTTTTGTGCTCCCTATATTTCGGAATAACGGACGAAAGAAGATCAATATCTGCCTTGATTTCTTTTTGTAATTCTGTATTTTCACATCTCGCCAAATCACTTTGAAGCCGCTGTAATTCGAGTTGAAACAAAGTTTGTTCCAAGAAATTTGTCATGAGAAAAATCCTTTCGCTCGGTGGTGTCCGGAAGCCTTTGAGAAAAAAATATAAGCCGAAAAGAGCAGGGATCCCTGCTCTTTTCGGCTTATGTCCGGCAAAATGGTCCGGTTCATTACTGCCATTTTATTTAGTCGGTTTCAATATCAATGAAATGACGCTGTTATCAAGCTCAAAATCCCAGTCTACAAAAACATCCTGAACCTCTGCATTCAACACTGATTCAAAATGTGTGTTGTTGATGAGCATCTCCCCTTCAAGCTGCCTCTTAGCCACCCTTAACTTTTCGTCAAAACCAAGTGAAACCAATTGCTTCTCGATAGGAACCAGGATTCCTTCCCGGACTACTATCAAGGACCGGGGGCTCAATAAATAAGAAAATGTATTGGTGGGTGCTTTTTCAGCCTTGCTGCTGATGGAAATGATCTCGTCATGAACTGCATCTCTTCCATGGTACTGAGCACGGGAGTCTTGCTGTGAAGTGACCATATCGGGTCCTACAGCAACGAAAATCCCAGAGTAATGGTCAAGATTCCAATCATAATATAAATGTTGAATCTCAAGTTCGGTGATCGCTTTAATTTGTCCCCTCAGTTCAGGATCAATGGATTTCATCATTTGCTCACGGGTGGTTTTTACAGTCAACTCTTCACCCTGCTCCAGCAAAACCTGTTCCATGGGTGAAAGGAATCCCTTAACATAAACAAGCACATAGGGTTCGGAAATAGTCGCATATACTGCTTCCGGTCCTTTTCCGAATTTTTCCCGAAGGAGTTTTCCAATATTACTTGCCAGCTTAGTCTGTTGTAATTTCAATTCCATATTTTAATTCTTCCTTTTTAGAGGCAGAAGCATTAAATTCTTCTTGCCCTCTTTTTATAGTATCACTTTATTGCTTTGATGAAAACAAGGTTAATCTTTTGTTTTTATTAATTCCCAATTGATGGGTCGAAAAAACTTCTTTCTAAAAAAGGAATCTTTTTAAGATTATGGTAGAGTAACAGCGGTATTTACGATATAATGGAAATAATTAAGATTCCACAAGGGATAACGGATACGAAGCCGAAATCTCAAAAAGGAATCTTTAAGAAGAAATGCTTTGGAGTCAAGGCGGGAGAATCTGCCCCGCACTGAAAAGTCATTCTGTTATTATATCTTCCGATCTTAAATATTAGTGGCCGTAATGGACTAGGCAGCAGAACTAGGCATAAGCCAAGATAATAAGGAATTTTCCTTGTTGTTTTGGCTTATGCCTTTTTTAGGCTCTATACTATAATCCGTTATTAATAAGGGAAATGGAAAAGGAATTCAAAGGGAGATACGCTGATAATCTTGAGAGTAAGTTGATTTGAAAGTTAGAATAATAGGGAGATTTTTATGGATAAAAAAGTTGTAGTTCATATAAATAAAGAAGAAGATATCATTTTTGCCAGGAAAACAGTTAGAAAACTGGGAGAAAATATGAAATTTTCTTCACTGAATCTGGCAAGGAGCATTACTTCCGTTTCTGAACTGGCAAGAAACATTTATCGCTACGCCGAAAATGGTGTCATCGAAATGGAAATTCTAAGTGAACCAATTAAGACCGGGATCAGGATCACAGCCAAAGATGATGGTCCTGGAATAGAGAATACTAAACTGGCGATGAAAAAAGGATACTCATCGATCGGTACGCTTGGTGCTGGCCTGCCAGGAGTCCAGACCATGATGGATGAGTTCACAATAGAAAGCACCCCAGGCGAAGGTACCTTAGTCACCGCGGTAAAGTGGCAGCTAAAATAAAGTATTGCTTTAACGAGTTAACGCACTAAGAGGGACAGTCCCTTTTAGTGCGTTAACTCGTTAAAATCCCTCCCTGTCAACCAGTCTTTGCAACATCAGCCTCCACTTTAATGAAAGACCTGTTCCCCAAAGAGAAAAAGATGATGCTGGCAAGCGCAATGATGGACACTGTCCAAAGCATTACAGAGCCGCCCGCTTCACTGAACAGGAAGCCTCCCAGTACTGGACCTGCAAAATTCCCCACTTTCCTGAACTGTCCAGCCCCGAAGTAAATTCCGCGCAGCCGTTCAGGAGCCAGCCTGTCGATCAATACGGAGTTTGCAGGAAAAATCAGTATTTCCCCCATTGTCAACAGCGCCACAGACAATAAGGACAGGAACCATCCGGCAGTAAAACCGAAACCCGCCAATCCCGTCATCATCAACAGAGATCCAAATACCATCACATGCATTGGCCTGAATCTTTCAGCAATAGCGCTGACCGGCATCTGCAGAAAAACAACCATGGTTGCGTTGACAGATAAAAGAATCGAAAAGATATAGACCCCGTTCTCCAAGGATTCTTCCAAATGCATGGGCAGGGTTGACTGCAATTGGGAGTATCCAATATTAATTAAGATGATCCCAAAAATTAGATAACGCAGGGCTGAATCTTTCTTTACGATGTTCAAGGCATCCAGGAATGTAACCTTCAACTTATCGGAAGCGGCAGCACCAAGCTGGAACCTCCCCAATAAAGCCGTTAATGCCAGAGCATAGGCAAAGTAAATGATACCTGTAATGATAAAGGTGGACTCGGCGGAAATATTCGCAAGATAGGCTCCCAGCAATGGTCCAACTGCTGCACCTATATTGATAGCTGTGTAGCGTAGCGAATAAGCCTTCATCCTCTTCTTCTTCTCGGTAAGATCAGCTATCAAGGCCTGTGAGGTAGGTTCAAAAAATGAATTGGATAATCCATTTAATGCGTTCAATACGATAAACCATACCGGATGGGTGGCCAGACTGAATCCGAAAAACACCAGCGATATTGTAAACAAAGATATCGTTAAAATCGGTTTGCGGCCATACCTGTCAGATAAATGCCCGCCAACGAACCCTCCTGCTGTTGCCACAAGAGGACTGATCCCTACAGTAAGACCTATGAGCAGAGGGTGCATATCGATTGTTCTTGATAAATAAATCGCCAGAAATGGCATGGTCATGAACATGGCTCCCCTGGATAGAATCGTTCCTGTCAGCAGAACCCATACAATCGGATGAAACTGGCCGATATATCTTTTTATTGTGTTCAACTCGTTCCCCTTCTTCCCCATCACTCTTTTGTTATTTCCATAACTTACTATATAACGGGGAATTACATAAGTAAATGTTATTTAATTAATACTTTATTATAAGAAAAACTTATAAAAAAAGCTTCCAAAAACGGAAGCTCCGATACTAGGACATCAGCATGATCATTAATGGAACAGAAATAATGCTGATGGAGGTGGTAACGAGTGTACTGAATGAAACAAGGTCCGGCTCCGTGTCAAATTGAACGGCAAACATTGTCGTATTTGCAGCAGTCGGCATAGCAGCAAGCACGATCAAAACACTTGAAAGCAGGCTGTCCAGCGACAGAAGGACCGTTATTGCATAGGCGATGATTGGAGATGCTACCAGCCTTATGACAAGTACAGCTGAAAGTTCTTTCAACTGTACATCCTTTTTCGAGATATTTGCCAGCTGCATACCCAGGACGAGCATTATCGTCGGAATTGTCGCGGAAGCAATCAAGGTCATCCCGTTATATAGAAAATCAGGAACACTCACAGAACCAATCTGCATAAGCAGGCCTGCAATAGAACCATACAAAACAGGCATTTTCAAAATGGTGATCAGTGAGTCCTTCAGTGTTGCTCCTTTCTTACTGCCTTTTGCTGCAAAGTATAAACCAACGGTGTTCATCAGCAGTGATTGAATGACCATCATGATAACGGCATATTGAAAACCAGTCTCTCCAAAGGCGAACAAAATGACCGGAACACCGTAATTCCCGCTGTTCATGAATGCCCCTGCAAGTATAAATGCCGGGGTTTTCGTTTGAGGGCGGTTGGTCATCTTACCGGCAAGGAAAGAAACCACTATCAATCCAAATAGAAGCGAAACACAAAATAGAACAATATATAAATAATTCAAATTCAGTTCATTTTCATAAAAGGTCTGAAAGGCCAGGAACGGGAGCATCAGATAAAGTGCTGCAGTGGATATAGATTTAATATCGAGATCAAGGACTCTTTGTCCGATAAAACCGACAGTAAGTATCAGAAATACCGGTAAAACGATTAAAATAAAACTCATGTTGCAAAACTCCAAATCAAAATTTTTCTAGAATAGCATTTTGTCATTTACCTAGTATAAAACAAAAAAAGAAATCGCGCCCGTCATTTGCCTGACAATTAATGGCTTTCTGGTATTTCCTAAAAATATGTAATGTTGATTGAACCTGTTATACATGCTCTTTACCTCTGGATGCATAGGCGCAAAAAAGCACCTTCCGAACAGAAGGTGAAGATCGTTCCTATTAATGAGTCATATGATCGTTGCGGCTGTCGATATAAAGCGAACCATCTTTCTGAACTTCTGCGTAGAAAACATCTGAAACCGATTCTACCCCATTCTTTTTTAACTGACCTTGCAGCCATTCCTCATGTAAATTCAATTTATCAAGGTTATTATAGATGATCTTTCCATCAGCAATCACTTCAGTGGAATAAGGATAACTCTGTATTGACGAAATGATATTCATGTCCCTTTTTGTCACGGGTTGCTGAGCCTGTTTTTTCATAACTGACATTTTTCCATCGGTTTCAAATATTGCATATTCCACATCTTTAATCGAAAACACATTTTTCTCCCTGAGATGGACCATCAATGCATCGATATCCAACCTCGTCCTGCCAAGTGCCTTCTCCATGATTTTACCTTGTTTAATGACAATGATCGGTTCCCCTTCAAGAAGTTTTCTTGCACTTTTCGATTTAATATCCAAGTAACCAAATATCAAAGTCAACACAAGCCATCCGCTTAAGGCAAGCAGTCCGTTACGGATACTAAAATTTGCTGAAGTGATAATTGATCCGCCTATCGTCCCCATTGTAATAGCAGAAACAAAGTTGAAAAACGTCATCTGGCTGATTTCTTTTCGACCGGAAATTCTTGCTACTATGAACAAGGCAGCAAAGGCAATTATCACCCTTAATATAAGTTCAACAGCATCCATGTCCCTGCCTCCTTTAGGTTAGTATCTGCAATTAAGGGGGAATTATGTTTTCCCTTTTTAGTGGAGAAGCTGGTTTGCAGGTCTTAGGGTGCTTGAGAGGAAACGCCGCATTCTGTAATTGAATTAAGGTAATAATAGGGGGTTAGACTGGAAACACAGGGATATAAAAAAAGATTGAGGCTATAGCATAGTGATTAAGCAATAAACACCCGGTTATAAAAGGAAAACAAGTGTATAGCATGGTGATTAAACGAAAAACGAAAATCCAAGTTATCACCTGATGATTAAACGAGAAATCCCCCATTCTAAAATAAACCTTATACTATAACGGGATGGTTACGCCTTAAAGCTGCGTTACAATCCCCCTGACTCAAAAAATCCCCGCTGCAACCGCAGCGGGGCCTCTCGCCTATTTCACCTGTGTCTTATTAAGCATTTCCACCACTCCAGGGACAATCCCCTCTGCTTCTTCCCGGTTCGGATAATAAATCGTGAACCTCAGCAGCTTGCCATCAACCTCTTTAACGACAAGGTTTCTTTGGTGCTTAGCATCGTGAGCGTGAAGGAAGAAATGCGCGTTTTTATAGAACGGAAGGGAATTCTTTGTTGAGAGTTCCGACACCTTGCCAAGAGACTTTAACTGTTCCACTGAATTCTTTTTCACTGTATTGATATCACCCTTCCAGTCCAGCACTTCAACTCTTGCAAAGTAACCTGCATCTTTAGTGTTCTGAAGGATGAATCTTCTTGGTTCTTCTGCCGTGAAAATATATCCTTTTGATGGTGTCAGCACCAGCCTCACTTTTTCCGCATCATAAGAAGTCTCAACGTTTTGAACTTTATTCACCTTCAACACTTGTCCGGCCAGTATCAGATTACTCGTCAAGCCGTTTCTCTTCTTCAGCTCATCCACTGTCATTCCATACTTACGGCTGATGCTCCAGAGAGTATCCCCTGCCTGTACAAGTACGACATTAGGTATTTCGAGTTTCTGGCCGGTATAAATTTTATCAGTTTTGAGGTTATTCACATGTTTCAGTTGTCCGACTGTACTGTCATGTTTTTTGGCCAGGCTCCATAAAGTGTCGCCTTTTTTCACAGTGATTATGTTCTTCACCTCAAGCTGACCGCCGGCTAAAATAAGATTGGACGACAGGCCGTTGCGTTCCTTCAGTTCATCTACCGTCATTCCGTATCTTTGTGAAAGCCCCCAAAGGGTATCTCCCTTTTGGATAAGGTGAAAACCAGCTGCGCCGGCACTTGAAACACTGACTGAAGCAAAGGCTAAAGCAAGGATGACGGATTTAAAATACTTTTTTCTCATAGAAATGACCCCCATAATGTTCTCTCTTGATGTAATGCCTGAATTTTCCTTTTACACCTCATTAGACGGCTGGAAAAACAGGAAGTTACATTAAGATGAGCCCATTTTGAAGGTCTTAAACAATCAGGAAGTATGCCCCGAATATAAGGGAGATCACAATCACAAAGACAGCCAAAGCCACGATGGTGGCCCTGGAAGTGCGAAATGATTGATTATTGATTGCATCTATTTTTCTCATATAGCTGATGAGCGCCATGACAATCGTCAAAATGCCAAGGCCGACTGATGATAAGCCGATAATGTTCGCGAGAGCGTCACCAATGGGCGACAGGCTGGCTTGCATTGTGAAATGGAGATTGGTGACAAGGAAGCCGACACCGATAATCGCTATGGCTGTACGGATCCAAGCCAGGAATGTCCTTTCACTTGCCAGGTGCTGCTGAATGTATTTACTGTCAGTTGTTCCTTCGTTCTGCAGGCTGTCATTTTCTCTCTTTTTCATACCCAATCACCTCAGGATACTAAAACTGTCATATTAATTGATATTCTTAAGCAGTAAGATGACTCCTGCTAGGAGCCAGACAAGTATACCTGGTCATATGGGAGGAATGAACTTCCTCCATGACCGGGTATCTTTTGGCTGGTATCCTCAGGTGCCGCTGCTGCAATGTACAGTTCGTTCTTTTTTCATTTTATCACCTTCATTATACACGGAGCACTTTGAACTCCCCGCCGCCAAACAGTGTTTTGACGTAGTCAATTTTGGATTCATCAAAATAAACCTTATCTTTTTCATGTACGAGAAATTGAATGCCGTCAATTTCCGTTACTTCATCATTTTCTAAAGCTGACTCCTCCAGAGTCAGACGCAGTTTTGGGCCTCCTCAGCCAATGCCCATCGAAAGACGGATAAAGGGTTTTCTGCCTTCGCTGATTTCTTCTTTCACTTGAGCCTTGATGACATCGACTGCCGGTTGAGTTACCTTGACCATGAAATTCCCTCCTTCAATGATCTAAAGAGGCAAATCAAGCTGAAGCCTGGTTTGCCTCTATTATTATATTTTACCCTGTAATAACAATGCTCACACGTATGGAGAATTATAAGATATCCATCCAGATTTTAATGGCTGTACCCAGGATCAAGAAGGCCAGAATATATTGCAAGATCTTTGTATTGACCTTTTTACCTGCCATCGCCCCTAGTGGTGATGCAATCAAGCTGGCAACAACCATGATTAAAGCAGGGACGAAATCCACCTGTCCTGTCGTGATTTTCCCGACTGTGGCACCGATTGATGAAATGAAAGTGATGGCGAGTGATGAAGCAATCGTCATACGGGTCGGGATCTTCAATACGACCAGCATGATGGGCACAAGCAGGAATGCTCCTGCAGCACCGACAATTCCTGCACCAACACCGACGATCAATGCCAATGAAGCAGCGAGCCATTTATTGAAGGTCACTTGATCAAGCGGAATATCATCGATTCCCTTTTTGGGAATGAACATCATCACAGCTGCAATCAATGCGAGTATACCGTATACCAAGTTGATGCCGCCTTCTGACATCATTTTGGATCCATAGCCCCCGACGAAACTTCCGATAAGGATTGCTCCGCCCATGTATACAATCAAGGCCTTGTTCAAATATCCGCCTTTACGGTACGCCCAGACGCCCCCTATTGTAGCGAAGAATACCTGAACGGCACTGATGCCGGAAACTTCATGGGCGCTGAATGCAGCAAGCCCAAACAATGGCGGGATGTATAAAAGCATTGGGTACTTGATGATGGAACCTCCGATTCCAAGCATCCCTGATATATAAGATCCTATAAATCCGATTAGAAAGATGACTACTAAAAAACCAATGTCCATTTCTTATTCCCTCCTTATAAAAATATAAGTGCCCTGATCAGCGGCGTATGGACTGGACCTGCTCCGTATGAGATAAAGGAAACACAACGAACGTAGTGAGTTGATGTTGACTTATCGCAAGGAGGGGCAGGGAAGTACGGTAGCCGCTAGGGCACTGCAGCTAGACACCTTTTAACTTAATTCATATCATCATTTTTAAAGGGAACCATATTCAGGTCCCCTAGTATTCTTTAGCCTTTTTTGATCCAGAACTTGAAGACATCATTTTCTTCTTCATGCTGTACAAGTTCATGGCCGCCTGATTTTGCCCAGGCTGTCAGATCATTTTTAGCGCCTTTGTCAGTGGCATGCACTTCAAGGACGTCCCCTGATTGCAAGTCATTCATTGCCTTTTTCGTTTTTACGATCGGCATTGGGCAAGCCAAGCCTTTTGCATCTAATACTTTTGCTGATTCCATAATAATAGCCTCCTGAATATTAGGTTTTTTGTGGTTGAGCCGTATTCGTCTTATCTCACTGCACAGCGGTTTGGTCCGATTTCCATTTCACGCTGCTCATCATTATCAGGTGTGATTTTACCCATATTAGTTTTGCGGATTTCCTGATATGCATTTGGCTGAGGAGGAAGGTTTTCGGTAACAAGTGATCTGAATTCCGCCTCGTCCGCAATATTCAAGCCATGGTTTTGTGCATATAGCGTACCAAGTTTCTCTGATACACTTCCGTCTTCGTTCAGTTCATCAATAATCATGAAATGTGCCGGCAGGACGATTAAATCATTTGAAAGTTCTTTATACCGTGTGTATAGCGTTTCCCGCAGATCACCTACCCAATCTTCAGCTAGTCCTGCAAGGTCGGGCCTTCCGATTGAATCGATGAAAAGGATATCACCAGTCATCAGGTATTGTTCGTCAACCACAAACGATGTGGATCCAATTGTGTGTCCTGGTGAGTACAATGCATGAATGTTGATTTTGGTGTTGCCGATCGTTACTTCATTGCCGTCTTCCAATGCTGCGTATTCAAATGTAACCTCTTCAGCATCTTTCGGAGGCAGCCAATAAGCTGCGCCTGTTTTCTCAGCAATGATGCGTCCTCCGGAAATGTGGTCGGCATGGAGATGAGTATCAAATACATGAGTGATCTTAGCGTTCAGGCTGTCGGCAAAATCAGTATAAACCTCAGCCATTCTTGTTGAATCGATGATCGCTGCTTCGCCGTTGGAAACGACCATGTATGACAGGCAGCCTTTGCCGATACGAACGAATTGGTAAAGTTCGCCGCCATCTTTCAAGTCGCCTACTTTGACGGGCTCAAGGTGTTCACTCCATGCTTTCATGCCGCCTTCAAGATAGGATACATCCAAGCCTTCGTCGGAAAGCATTTCTGCTACCATCACTGAAGACCCTTCTTTGGCACATACAACCAGAATATCCTTGTCTTTTGGAAGTTCATCCAAGATTTCTTCTACTCCGTCCAACAGGTCGAAGTAAGGAACATTCTGATAGTCGAACTTATGTCCTTCAATCTTCCAATCTTGGAATGCGTCTTCATTACGTACATCAAGGATGAATAGTTCTTCGTTATTGAATACTTTTTTCGTTACTTCTTTTGCGTTCATAGCTTTAACAGTCATTTTCTAAGTTACCCCCTAAGGTATTATTTTTCGTAAAAAAATTTGGTTGTTAAATAGTTGGTTTCCGCTTCAGGCTGCACGACTCCGCGGGGCGGGCGGTGAGCCTCCTCAGCTTCGCTTGCGGGGTCTCACCTGTCCCGCTGCTCCCGCAGGAGGTCATGCAACCTGAAGCGGAAACCAATCGGAAATTAAAAGAACCAACTATCACAATTATGGGAAAAATTCAATGAACCAGATTGTGTTGGGTTGAAAATATCGTAAATCTCTAAAGTATTAGTTAGTATTCGATTCAGACGCACCGTTCCACTGGCTCATGCCAGGGATGACATTGATGACGTTGTTGAATCCATTTTCGGCAAGTTTTTGTGCAGCGAGGTCGCTTCTGCTTCCTGTGCGGCATACCACATAGATTTCGTCTTCTTTGTTCAGTTCATCCATGCGTGAGTCCAATTCACCTAATGGAATGGAAACTGCATTCGGAATGTGATTGAATACATATTCAGCTGATTCACGGACATCCAGGACAACAATACTTTCTTCCAATTTAGCTGCAAGCTGATCGTTGTCTGCTGTATGCGGATGCTTTTTCTCGATGGCTTCCTCTCCGGATGCTTTTCTCAAGTAATGCTTCAGGATATCTCCCTCTTCAATCGTCCCAAGGTATTGATGGCCGGATTTCTCAGCCCAGGCTTTGATATCTGCCTTTGATCCTTTATCTGTCGCTTCGACTTCAAGCACCTGTCCTGCTTCCAGGGTCGTGATGGCTTTCTTTGTTTTGACGATTGGCATTGGACACGCAAGGCCCTTTGCATCTAATGAATGATTTACAGTGATGTTTTCCATATTATTACCTCCATGTTTATACTCTATAGGGTATATTACTGTTTAAAAAAATTACTCTGTTTCGCCTTCCCAAGCAAGCATGCCGCCAGTCATGTTTGTTACGTTGAATCCTTGGCTTTCAAGGAACTGGCAAGCGCGGCCGCTTCTTCCGCCTGAACGGCAAACCATGATGTATTCCTTGGATTTATCCAGTTCATTCATGCGAAATTCAACTAATCCTAACGGGATATTTACTGCGCCGGGGATTTTCCCTTGAGCTACTTCATCCGTTTCCCGGACATCAATGATATTTGCAGATGTTCCTTCATTCACGATTAATTCAACTTCGTTTGGTGTAATTTCTTTCATCTTGTTCATCCTCCTTATGGTGAGCTCTTTTCCTTGAATGGGTTGCTGGGGAAAAGAGCATATAAATTGATGGTCACTTTTAAGTGCAGCTCCAGTGCCCTAGCGGCTAGCGTACTTCCCAGCTCCTCCTTCCGATAAGTCAATATCAACTCACTTTGTTCGTTGTGTTTACTTTATCTCATGGGGAACCGGTCCAGACCGTACGCCGCTGAACAGGGCACTTGCGCTTTTCTTAATTTATTTCCAGGAACTCACTCCGCCCTTGACGTTTGCAATTTTGCTGAACCCTTTTTTTCTTAATAGCTTAGCGGCTTTGTTGCTTCGCGTGCCGCTCTGGCAGATCAGCACAACTTCTTTGTCAGAAGTAAGTTCGCTGGTTCTTTGCGGTAGTTCATATAAAGGAATATTCTTGAATCCCTCAATCTTTCTCTTGTTAAACTCACCCTTTGTCCGGACATCGATGAACATTTTATCTCCATCATTCAGTTCGTTTTTCAGGTCAGCTGTAGTGATGTGCCTTACTCCTCTTGCAGGGGTAAGACGCATGATGATGATCAAAATTAAAATTCCGACAAGGATATACCTCAAGTATTCTTCCAAGTTAAATGGCCCCCTTACTAGATGAACAGATTCACGTTACCGTCTTCTGCATCAGCTAAATATGCCGCTACTCCGGCATATTCGATATTATCCAATAACTCATCTTTTTGCAAACCAAGAAGGTCCATTGTCATAGTACACGAAACCAGCTTTACATCTTGTTCCTGAGCCATTTCAATAAGTGCAGGCAAAGACATGGCATTGTGCTTCTTCATAACGCCCTTGATCATCTTAGGCCCCATTCCTGCAAAGTGCATTTTGGACAGCCCCATCTTATCTGCGCCTCTAGGCATCATCTTGCCGAACATCTTTTCCATGAAGCCTTTTTTCACTTCGATGTTCTCATCTTTACGAAGGGCATTCAATCCCCAGAAAGTGTGAAAGATTGTTACTTCATGGTCATACGCAGCTGCTCCATTCGCAATAATGTAGGCAGCCATTGCTTTATCATAGTCTCCGCTGAATAATACAATCGTTGTTTTTTTCTTCTCTGACATTTTTAGTATCCTCCTTATATGTTTACATGTACCCGCATGGGTATAAACATTTTTAAAAAAATTTACCCTTTTTTAATCCAAAATGTAAATACATCATTTTCTTCTTTATAGTCGATCAATTCATGTCCGCCTGATTTAGCCCAGGCAGTCAGGTCATTTTTAGCTCCTTTATCTGTAGCAAGGACTTCGAGTACTTGACCTGATTCCAATTCATTGATGGCTTTCTTTGTTTTAACGATCGGCATCGGACACGCCAACCCTTTTGCGTCTAATACTTTATCTGCGTTCATTTACTATTCCTCCTAAAGAATTCTTTTGTTTGTAATTACCCATAGGGGTATACTAACAGGTGAAAAAAAGGCTGTCAACCCTATAACTTTATCTGCTTTTAACTAGTAAATTGACAGCTTCTTTAATCATATCGTCTGTCTTCTCGCCCCGTTTTTCAGCTTCGAGGACACATTCCACCAGGTTCGAGCTGACGATGACGCCGACCGTCCGGTCCACAGCAGAACGTACAGCTGACAGCTGAGTAGTGACTTCCTTACAGTCTTTGCCTTCTTCCATCATCTTCAGGACGCCTCTCAACTGACCTTCCATCCGTTTCACACGGTTCTTGACCTGATCATTATATTCCATAACAATACCCCTTTCCGTTATTCTGTTTTGGTGGAGATTGTTGTTCAGTCAAAGTGAATCCTGCTACCTCGTACCCTTTTCGTTTTAGGATCCTGATGCTCATGTTCTTTTCAAGCTTAGTTGATGCGACAACATGAATCCGAATGCCGGAAAGTTCGTGCCAGTTCCGGTTCATATAGGCAACCGGCAGATTAAGTGCTTGAGGTATGGGATTGTGGGATGACTGGTTGTAATCTCTTACATCTAAAATCTGTATGGAATCTGTCTCAGCAGGAGCAGCATCGTACTGTTTAACTCCTGCAACAGGAATATATCTTTTATATAGTGCCGTCAACAATGAAGCAGCTATAATAATCAATAATAACATTACTTGACCACCCTATTCAATTTATAGCCATTGGCTTGCTCACAAAACCCATTATATACCCTATAGGGTATAAAGTCAACAGCCTTTTTAAACTTTTTTAGAATGCTGTTTGTTGCTGAGCCCACTATACCATCTGGGGTTTAGGGCGGCAATTGTTTTGCTTAAACGAAAGGATGAATCCGGCAGGGATCCATCCTTTCTCCTCCATGCTTATACGCTTTTTTTCATGCAGGCCATGAGCCTGTCTTCAATGTCTTGTGCGAATTCCTTCATCTTGTCATCATTCAGCATGGAAATAAGCGAAGTGGGTTTTGGCATTCCGATTTTGGTTTGTCCCTCATCTTGATACACGACCATTTTACATGGAAGGAAATAACCGGCCATCACATTTTCGTTTAGCACCCTTTGTGCTTCTTTAGGATTGCAGACTTCCAGCACCTTGAATTCTTTTTCAAAGTCCAGGCCCTTTTCATTGAGTTTATCCTTGATGTCAAATGTCCAGAGAACGCCAAACTGGTCTTCCTTTAAACTGCTTTCCAGGCTGGTAACGGCTTCTTCAATACTTTTATCAGTGGTAAGAGTGTAATCAAACATATAGATCTCCCTCTCTCTTAGTTTTTTTCTTTGTTAGTTAATATTGTTGTAATAAGATGTTGTGGGTTCATTTACTATTAAGAAAACACCACTCCAATTAAGAAACTGGAGAGGCTGGTTAATCAACATCCATTAATTCCAGTGTGAATCTGTTTTGTGTTTAGTAAGAAAAATGATACGTCTAGTTTACAACGGACATTTATTCCCTCCGATATGTTGACTGGAGCGGAAGGTGTTCGACCTCCTGCGGGACTAGCGGGACTCGTCTAGTTCCAGCGGCCAACGACTAGCGGATTTCAGGCTCCTTCCTTGCGATTAGTCATCATCGAATCGCTCTGCTCTCCGTGGTTCCTATATCTCATGCAGGAGCCCTCCAATCATCCGTACGTCGTTGAACGGCCGCTTCCACCTTTGGTAGGTGAGACCCCGGAAGCGAAGCTGAGGAGGCCAATCCAGCTTCAGCGCCTAGCCCCTCGGGGTCATAAGCCAATCCGTCAAGAAGGTTAAAGAACAAACTTCCCGCCGGCTCGACTTATGCCTGTCGGGGCTGATCAAGGCGCTTCCACTTTTTAATTCACCGCCCGCCCCGCGGAGTCGCACACCTGGAGTGGAAGTCAACTTTACCCTTTGTAAAAACAACCATACTCTTTAACAGAGTCTTTTTTCTACCTAACAGCACAACGGTTTGGACCGGTTTCCATTTCATTCTGTTTCTCTTCTGCTGGATTTTCTTTGCCCATATTCGTTTTCCGGATATCCTCATAAGAATTGGGCTGCGGAGGCAGGTTTTCCGTGACAGTTTTTTTGAACTCTTCTTCATTTTCGATATTCAATCCGTGGTTTTCTTTGTAAAGGGTACCCAATTTTGCAGATACACTGCCATCTTCATTCATTTCATCGATTCCCATATAGTGTGCGGGCAGCACGATTAATTCATCTGCCAGCTGTTTATATCGGTCGTAAAGGGTGGTCCGCAGGTCGCCTACCCAGTCCTCTGCCTTTCCTGCAAGGTCCGGACGCCCGATAGAATCGATGAATAGGATATCGCCTGTCAATAGATACTGATCATCTATTATATAGGAAGTGCTCCCGCTGGTATGCCCGGGGGAGTATAAAGCGGAAATTTTTGAGTAACCAATCTCATATTCATCTCCATCTTCCACCTTTTTGTAATGAAATTGCAAGTCTTCCGCATCCTTAGGAGGAAGGTAATACTCGGCATCCGTCCTGCCGGCCAATTCAGGGCCTCCGGAGATATGATCCGCATGAAGGTGGGTATCCAGAGCATGGGTCAATTTCACATTATTTTCTGCCAGCACCTCCCGATAGGGTTTTGTCAGCCTGGCAGCATCAATGACCGCCGCTTCTCCATTCGATTGGATCAGGTAAGATAAGCATCCTTTTCCGATACGAACAAATTGGTGCAGCGTACCGCCTTCCTTCAAATCGCCGATTTTAATTGGTTCAAGGTGTTCACTCCAGGCGCTCATACCGCCTTCCACTGAATAAACATTATTGTAGCCGGCATCTGAAATGGTTTCAGCTGCTTTTTTTGATGAGTTCCCTTTGGCGCATATTACATGGATGGCCTGATCTTTTGGCAGCTTGTCCAGAAAAGGATCCATCCCCTTCTCCTTAATTTCCGTAAACGGGATATTGATGATATCCACATTCCTCCCTTCGACCTTCCAGTCATCGAAGGCTTCTGTATTTCTAACGTCTACGATGAATACTTTTTTATTGCTTAAAACTTTACTTGTTAAGTCTTTTGCTGAAATGGTTTGTACAGCCATCTTTCACCCCTCCTTATGTCCTTGATATTCCCTTACCCCTATATGTATTTCTTACACTCAATTCAGTCGTTTAAATCATTCGAGGTTATTTTGTGTATTCTCCAGAAAACCATACAGAGTAGAAAAAGCGAAAGGCAATGACTGCCTTTCGCTTTTTCCTATTCTTTCATAATGATGACGATCTTACCGCGGGCATGGTGTGTCTCACTTATAGCATGGGCTTCTTGAAGTGCTTCTTCACTGAATTTCAGCGTTGTACCGATAACCGGTTTGAGGTTTCCAGCAGAATACGCATCCGAAAGCTTTTTCAATTGCTCCCCGTTAGGATCAAGCCATAGAAAACCTGCTTTCACTCCAAATTTTTTGGCTTCCTCTTCATCAGGAGGTGAAACGATGGAAACGAGCTTTCCGTTTTCTTTTAATACCTTATAACTGTTAGTTTGCACATCACCGCCGATGGAATCCAGTACAAAGTCGACTTCTTTGAGTACATCGCTGAACTCTTCTTTTTTATAGTTGATGACTCTGTCTGCACCTAGAGACTGTAAAAAATCAATGTTTTTGTCGCTTGCAGTGGTCACTACTTTTGCTCCAAGACTTTTGGCAATCTGGATGGCATAAATTCCAACTCCGCCTGCGCCGGCATGGATAAGGACTTTGTCACCTTGCTTTACTTCTCCAAATTCCACAACGCACTGCCAAGCGGTCAATCCTGCCAGCGGGATCGCTGCCGCTTCGGCGTAGCTCATTTTATCCGGCATTTTCGCAAGAAGGTTTGAATCTACAGCAGTGTATTCAGCATAAGTCCCTCTGTTTGTGGTCGCAGGGCGGGCAAAGACCCGGTCACCACTCTTAAACTCAGTGACATTCTTTCCTGTTTCTTTAATAATGCCCGCAGCATCCCAACCAAGAATGATAGGGAAATCAAATGGAAGCTTTTCCTGTAAGTGGCCTTCCCGCAGCTTCCAATCGATTGGGTTGATGGACGTTGCATGGACTTCCAACAAAACCTGCTCACTCCCAATTTCCGGAATATCCATGTCCGTTTCTTTCAGGACTTCCTTTCCGCCATATTGATTGATGACAATGGCTTTCATTCGTATCCCCTCCTTGAAAATTATCCTGTCTGTATAGGTTTCCTCGAAGGGTATAGGGATAAACATTGCAGGGAACTTTTAAATTTCTACTTTTTCAAGTAGCTGTTTTTGTCTCTTTTTCAGGCGTTTTCTTAGTTTTTCTACTGAGCCATCTTTGCTCTCCACTTTAAGGTGTCCGGTTTCTTCCAGCCAATCACGGAGATCGATGATGTCCCCGAATTTCTTTTGGATTCTCTTGTATGGTTTTGATTTGGACTTATAATCTTTAGAGTTCAATTTATCAAGATAGCTGTAAATGTAACGCAGTTTTTTAGCTTTTTTCCTGACTTCATGGAGAGCATCTATGCCTTTTGGTGTGGCCTTGCCTTTGTCACTTATCACTTCATGGTAGTTGCCGACACGCTTATGATAGTCTTCTTCATGTTTTTTGAGTTCTGACTGAATATCTAAAGTCAGGATGTAATCCTTTAATTCCTTTTTCAAAAATGAATGAAATAATGAGGAGAAATGATCATCTATAATGTCAGGGAGCTTCTTCTTCAGCTTTTCACGCTGTCTGTCCCTCTTTAGTTTTGCAGACTTTGAGAAAGCGGAATAGACACTTTCATTCGAACCGTTTTCTGTCTCTTTCTGGAACGCTTCGATGAAAACATCTTCCTCCCTTACCTTTCCCAGTGCATCATGTGCATTCTTCAACCTCCGATACAAAGGATGGTTTTTGGCAACCCCTATGAATTGAAGAAGTGTCCGCAGCCTCCTTCCTTTCGTCCTTGCTTTGTGAACATTCTCTGTGTCAATGGATTTTACCGCGCCGTCACAGAATGTTTTATATTCCCGGTACACTTTCATAAGGATTTCGGACCATTTTTTCACTACTGCCTCATTTCCCGTCTGGATGCAGTCATCACAGACGAGGGTGCTCTTTATCTTTAAGAGGTTATGGTTGCTTCCGCATATTAGACAAGAAGGTGCCGTTTTTTGCAAAATTCCAATTTCTCCTTCTGCATGCAGCCCTATCTCCATTCCCGCTTCCCAATTTAGTTGTTGAAGATAGTCTGACGGGATGGCCAGGCGGCTGCCATTATCAAGCCTGGCCTGAATACCCTGGCCTCCACTCTCTTTTCTTGAGAAGTAAAGAATCTGGTTTTCTTTATCTATTTTAAAAATAATATTTTCGTCTAAATTCATCGATTTTTGGGCCTCTTCCGGAATGACGACTCGTCCATTTTCATCCAAGATCCTGGTTACAGAGATGATTTTCATATCCGCACTCCCTTTCCAGTTTGTGATTAGATATTTTCCCTGAATGCTTTAGTGAAAAACAATGATGCCCGTGAATTTCTTCAGGTTTAGAACTGGCAAGGTGATATTGAAAACTCAGCATGGAAAATACCATCACAATCGACTACAACAGCGTTTTTGGTCGGTTATCATTCCAGATAGTTATGATACTGGCCACAATACTGAAGATGGTGCCCACTTAGGAGGAAAAATCGCAATCCGATGGTCCATTACTATAAAAATGGACCACATATTAGGGCAGTCACAATATATTGAACGGAAATCGGCATAATGGACCTTTAACATCTCCAAACAACCTCTTGGTTCATCAACTTACTGAAGGTATCCCGTAATAATGTACAGCTGCTTCAATAATTCAAGTCCTCAAACAAAAAAGCACTTCAGCCGGCAACCGGCTAAGTGCTTTTTATAAATTAATTTGGATCAACTTCATCATAGGAAAGTTGCGTTACCTGCGTGTAATCACCTTGTTCGATTTCCTTATCGGATGCCTCTTTATTCAGGCCTTCACCATCGTCCATTCCTGGTGCAATCGTAGCTTCCCCGGGCTGTTTCTTTTTATCAGTGGGCACTTGCAATCATCTCCTTATCTTCATACAATGTCCTGCCGCACTGTGAAGTATTCAGATCATGACTAAAAAGGGCTGTAAAAACCGATACACCCTCTTAACCCGTTTGCAAGTTCCCATCTTTGCTGGACCATTTTTCAAGATTGCTATAGATTTCTTCACTCAGAATTTTATAACCAGCCGCTGTTAAATGTATTCCATCATCACTTATGAATTCAAAAAGATCGCCTGCTTTTTTCAGGGCTGATCTCACATCGATTTTAAGAACATTATATTCTTCAGCCAATTTGTTCAAGTTGCGGTTGTATAATCCATGCCAATAATCTATGCCCCCAACTTCACTGATCCAGTGGCTGATGGCCGGGCTGTATCTTTCCGAAATATTCTTATAATAACGAACAGGGTCCAATGGCGGAAGGGTGGCTATAACAGGTGTGATATCATTTTGCTTAATATTTGAGATCATCGTTTTGAGGTTCTCCAAGTACTGGTTCATCGGCACAATCGCCTCATGTTTTCCCCAGGGGTTTTGGGCTACTTCATCCCACTTGAAATTACAGTCATTGCCGCCGATTTCAATGATGACATAGTTCGGCTTTTCTTCAATCACGTCTTTTGCAAGTCTTGACAACAGGAGCTGGGAATTGTCGTTAAACACTCCTTTATTTAGCACAGATACCTCTTGATTGCTTTCTGAAAATAATTGTTGAAGTATTTGCGGATAGTTATTTTTTATAATTCTCAAGCGTCCTTTTACAAAGGAAACCCCTCGGGTCAAGCTGTCACCGAAGCAGACTATTTTCACATTCGACACCTCTTATACTGGTAAAATAAGTTTTTATTATTTTACCATAAAAAACCTTCGGGAACTTCGCTATATGCTCACAGCATTGGAGTTTGAATAGCATTGTGAAAAATCAGCCGATGACCTTCAGGTGTTGTTTGTCATATGGGTGCAAATCACAATCAATTATAGACTGAAATGAGGCTGGGTCAAAAGCTTTTCAGTAACCAAAACAACCGAACTATTTTTAGAACTGCTAACACAGCATTCTAGAATAGTTCGGCTTTTTGAATTTAATTAGATCTAAAGTGAAATGAGCATTCGACTTTGGACGCTAATAAAATTGTTATGTCCCAGCCTCATTCTGATATTCTGTCTCATCTGAATTTGCTGTCTGGCGCGATCTCGTCTGCAAACTCGATCATTGCGGCTTGAAGTGTACTCATATTCCTGTTTTTCATCAGTCCGCCATAGGGAACTGACGAGGTGTTATTCATTCGTCTTCTATTCATCCCATAGGCAGCTGCACTCATCACAAGGCTGATGATAGAACTCCAGAACATCCTGCTGTTCCTCTTTTTCCTTCGTCCAAACATATTAAGAAGAGAAGATCTTTTACGATTGGTGAAAAGAGTAGACAACAAATTATCCAAGCGAAACACCTCTTCGTCCAGAATCTGAAAGCGCGTTGCACACCTTCAGATATTATTGTCTGCTTACACTTTTTGTAATATGACTGGAAAATTCTCTAGGTTAGACCTTAATATAAAAATTCGGCTTTTCCGAATAAGCCTTGTGATAATTAAACATTGAAAACAAGGTCTGCTTTCTTCCTTGGAGAGACTGCCTTTAGATAGAAATCCTCGGCTTTCCAATACCTGCTTTTGAATTTTTCGCGATTTCTCTGGGTTTCTTCGCTCTCTCTGAGAAACCTTTCTTCCTGGGGACAGTCCAGGAATACCATATAATCAAAAAAACTTCTCCATTCCTGCCTCTGCAGGAATACACCTTCCACGATGATTAGACACTCTTCTGGAAGCTGTATGGACCTGACATCATGAGAATCCGATCCAGGGTCATAGAAGCTGAGGGCGATTTCTTTTGACAGCAAAAGCTTTTCCAAAAGATTCTGTCTGATGTCATGCAGATCCCATTGAAGGAAGTAGTATTCAAACCATTCATCCCGGCCGGTATTATACCTTCTTTTTCTTTCGACGATATAATCATCAATATGGAAAACGGCGTGGGCTATCCCCTCTTCCTTTAAATGTTTGCATAAAGAATGGGTCAATGTTGTTTTTCCCGAGCGGCTCAGACCATCAATCCCCAAAATAAACCGGTTCCCTCTCTTCTTCCCTTTGACTAGTTTCAGCAAGGCATGTGAATGAACTTGCAACACTTTACCTCCTCCTGCTTAATGATATTTTAAAGATTATATCACAACAAAAACAGAATATTCCGTTTTTGTGAAAATTTCTGATATAATTTCCTGGATAAATATTCTTTCTAAATAGGAGAAAACCATTTGGAAAAATTTCTTGAGGGCAAGTCAGTATATTTAAGATAATTACATAAGGAAGACTATAACAAAATTTCAAAAGCTCTTTCTTATCCTGAACTCAGGAAAATGCCGGGTTTGCAAAAGTTCCCGACCCTGCAAAAGATTGAAAAGGCATATGAAGCATTTGCCATTGGCAGATGACCGTATCGAACCTGTCATTGTGCTGCCTGAAAACCATGAAGTGGTGGGAGATTTGGCACTGAATGAAATAGATCATCCTAATAGAAGGCTGTTTTCGCATATATTGTTGCTTTCGGAAAAATCCCAGGTGCCGGATTTTTCCCCTGTATTCAAAGGTTTTCTCTTGAAAAAGAACGAGCAGCTCCTTTCTTTCCTGCTCACCGGGGTATTTACGACGATATACCAGGATATTAGTTGAAATTTATAGTGAATAGCAACAAAGTTTACGAAAAGAGCCTAATAGAAATGCCAATATTCATATTGCCCTCCATCATCCTGATCATTTTGGTAAAGGGTATGGTACAGAGGCACTAAAATTGGTTCTCGAACATGGATTCATGACATTGAATTTACATAGAATAGGTTTAGGTGTTTATTCATACAATTCGAGAGCCAAAAGGTCCTACGAAAAACTTGGTTTCAAACAGGAAGGGATCATCCGTGGAGAAATGTTCTATGAAGGGAACTTTCATGACAACATTATAATGGGAGAATTAAGTGAAGAATTCAAAAAAGGTAATAAAAGATTTGGAGCAAAAGGATTAACCCTAATTATTTGCCATGCATTACCTGAATCGTTATCCTATAAAAAAGGCGGTGGAAAAATGGGTAATCCAGAAGAATTGACTGAAATCACGATCATTCAAAAGGACACACCAAACAAGATCAGGGAAGCATATATCGGCAAATTTGAAGATCCTGTTATGTTCGGTGTACATGGAGGAGTCAAGAAATTTTATGGTGTCGAACCTGAAGTTGAGTATCCATCGACACTTGACCATATTGTGGCTGCTGCAGGCGGCTGACTGGTCGGTACCCTTTCAGGCGCGCTGGAGGCGCGTAAAATTCCGACTTCACCCGATTTGGTGTCTGCCAACATCCAAGGAGTTATCGAAGCACCGGAGGGTGTTTTAAAAATCACCAAAATTAATTGCCGTTATAACTTAAAAGTTCCCCAGGGTAAAAAAGCTGCGGCTGAACGTGCCCTTTCTGTGTTTGAGAGAGGATGCCCTGTAGCCCAGACCCTCAAAGGGGCGATTGATTTTGATCACACGTGGGAAATTGAAGAATATTAATAGCTGTCTTCGCACATATTGTTGCTTTCGGAAAATCCCAGCTGCAGGATTTCCCGCTTGTATTCAAAGGTTCCACTCTAAAAAAAAACGACTCTTCAACAGGTTTTTGCGATGATTTACCAGGATGTTATTTGGCATTAGGATTAAACTGCAAGGAAGTTTACGAGTAGATCCTATTAAAAAGAGGCCAGGGGGTTCCCTGCCTCTTCCTTTATAGTATCAGATTAAAGATCGCGGCAATCTGTTCCTTGTTTTCTTCAATGCCGAATTTTTTGCAAAGTACGTGGTGGATTCTTTTAAACTCTTCTATAAGGATGCAAAGTGATTTTCTGATTGATTCCTCCTCAGGGCTGCAATGAGTTTTTTCCAGGAACACTTCCTGCCAAGCCTCCAGCCTGCTTCTGCTCCCACCGAGTTTTGCCCAGTAACCTGGATTATTAGGCTGCTTCCCGCTTTCCATGAACCACCCGCTTGTCAGGATAAATCGAAGTGAATCTATCGAGCTCATGGCGTAAAGAAATTCTCCTCTTTTCATTCCTCGGTATACCTCATGGGAATGCGCGAAGAACTTGCTTCTCCAAATTTCAAACTCATCAATGCTTGACGCATATTGAAGCTCATTGGACTTTCTCTGTAGCTCATGCAAAAAATGATCCTCATCGTGGATGATTTCAATTTCTTTCAGCCAAACTGAAGGTTTCAGATCCTTCTGTGTGTAATAGAAAGAATCGACTTTAATGAACTCCTTGAAATGGGCCACACTGTGGGAGGAGACAGGGGAATCTTCATAAAAAATAACTTCCCCCCAGTTATGCGCTCTATTCTTTTTATTAGACCGGTATAGTTCGAACACTTCACTCTTCACAACAATCCGCAGGTCGATATCGGAGTATAAGTCAGTGCTCCCTGTTCCGATCGAGCCTCCATAGAATAAGCCGGTTACATTTCTGTCATGTAACAGATCTCTTTCGATTTCCTCTTTTATCTGTTTGCGGCCCTTAGGCAGCTTAAGGTCCCTTTTTTCATGCTTTGAATTGAATCCCGCACATCCCAATCCTCTCCTCTACCACTATTTATTCTTCCAAAAGTTTAAATTCATCAATTATTCTTCGTGCAGTTTCATCAGCGCTCAAATTTGTATTGTTTATCCGTAAGTAGTTCTCCGTTTTGATTTCATTCTCAAAGGAGTTCAACCTCATTGTCTCCATGGTGCCTAGAAGATGGGCTTCAGACTGTTGGACATTTCGTTTGGTTGGTTTGTGGTCCAGCCGGTTAGGGGTCAGATTTCTCCTTAATCGTTCATTTAAATCGGCTTCTAGTTCCACAAAGTAAATGTCTGCTCCCTCCGCGTTGAAAATCGAACACATTTTTTCAACAAATGCCCAGTCTTCCTTCATATTAAAAGCCCAGACAAAGGTGGTAATCAATCCTTTCTGTCCTGTTTTTGCAAAAGATTTGAAAATCTCTTCTCGAAAGTGATGGGTAAGCCTCCACATTTCCGGAGTGAAATCGAACAATGGCTGCAAGAGATCGATCGTCATGTGGTTATGCAGTAATTTCATTCCGGTTTGTTTAGCCAGTGATTGGCCGACCGTCATTTTGCCGACTGCCTGCGGCCCGAATATCAGTATGAATTTCAAGATTGTATTCCCCCATCTGCTTCTGCGAGTTTCTATAGGTCATTTTGGGTTATTAAACCCTGGAAAGTGCTTCTTATCATAAGGCTGTTTTCGTATATATTGTTGCTTTTGGAAAAATCCCAGGTGCCGGATTTTTCCCCTGTATTTAAAGGTTTTACTCTCGACAAGAGAACGAGCAGCTCTTTTCTTTCCTGCTTACCCTGGATTTTTACATCGATTTACCAGGATATTAGTTGAAATTTATATTGAATTGCAACAAAGTCTACGAAAAGAGACTTTCATAAAAGCCCCTTTATATAGAACAAGAGAGGGTTTCATACCCCTCTCTACAAGTTTTCCAGAAATAACCTTATTACATCTGCCCCGCCAATCAAGGTGCCGACAGTGCTTCCGAGATTGGCCAGAACGACAATCAAAAGCACCCTGGTTACCTTGTTGTTCCAAAATCCTTTAACACTAAGAACATCTTCCGGAAGGGTTTCAAAGTCTTTTACACTCGGCCTGCGGAAGTATGCTTGTACAAATCCGGCAAACCATCCGGCGGCAAGGAGCGGGTTCAAGGATGTAATCGGTGCAGCCACAAATGCTGTAACTATAGCCAGCGGGTGGCCGAGGCCGATGGCTGCCCCTAAAGCAGAAAATGACCCATTCCAGAGTACCCAGCTGATGGTTTGCTGCCATCCGGCTGTAGGATTGCTGATAAACGTATAAGCAATGACAGCGAGGATCAGTACAGGTATCGCCCAGCCAATGATCTTTGGCGCTTTTGACTTTGGAGGACGCTGATTCAAACGGGCAAGGTCGTGCTCTTTGTAAATCTCCTCTTTAATGCCTGGTACGTGGGCCGCGCCTAAAACCGCAACTATTTTTTTTCCTGGCGCATCTTTTATTTTTTGTGATAAGTATTGATCACGTTCATCAATCAATGGTTTCTTAAGTCGCGGGAAATGCTCTGTGAAATCATTCAGCATCGCATCAAGCATATCCTGTGATTTTATCCGCTCCAGTTCTTCTTCAGAGATGGTTTCATTACTGAAAATGCTGTAAATGATCTGCATCATTAACTTTGCTTTTCCAATGAATCCTACCTGATTCCAAATCCGGGCAAAGGTGATTTGAATATTCCGGTCAGCCAGCACAAGATCAGCGCCTGCTTCTTTTGCTGATTGGATTCCCTGGATCATTTCCTGGCCGGCATTTATGCCAAACTGCTTGGCCATCCTTTTTTGGAATGATGAGATGGTAAGGTTCATTAACAACAATGATGCCTTCCCTTCCTTAATGACCTTGAATATATCCATTTCCTTCCACTTGTTTCCCTCCATCACCGACTGATAACGGGGTTCATCCAATTCCACACACACAGCATCCGGCTGTTCTCTTTCGATGACTTCCTTCACCTGTTCTGCACTTTTCTTTGAAACATGGGCCGTTCCGATCAAGATGAATTCTTTTCCATTCAAATGGAGCCGGGTGATGTTCTGCTCGATTTCAATTTCTGTATCAATAGACATAGTTTCCCTTCCTTTTATCCACAATGACTTTAATAGAAGATATATGTATAGTTTACCATTTTTCAGTAAGAAAGTGGTCACCAGTTCAGCAAACTTCCGAATTCAAAATTACCCGAGTCCCTTTTTTCTTTAAAAGGTATAGATATGCCTTTAATGACAAAATGTAAAGGGGAAGCACTATAAAATGCACGATTACAAAAAGGATGGATGCAAATGACTCAGGGCAAAGCTATAAGTTCTGCAGAACTGGCAACCCTATGGATGACTTACCAGCAGAAAACGATGATACTGAGAATACTTGAATATCTCATAGTAGCCGCAGATGATGAGGATGCAAAGGTAATTCTTCAGGACACCCATACAAAAGTCAAAGGCTATTTAGAGCGGATTAAGGGTATCTTAAAGGACGAAGGAGCAGTAATCCCAGTTGGTTTCACTGAAGAAGATGTGTATACAGGAGTTCCCAAACTATTCGATAATCATTTTGATATCATGTTCCTCCGTTTGCTCAAATCGATCAGTATGGGACTGCACACATTGCACCTCAGCATGTCTTATCGAAAAGATATCATCCTCTTTTACAAGGAGCTGGCAGGCTTTACACAAAGCGTCTATGATAAATGTGTAGACTACCTGCAGCAGAGAGATGTTCTGCCAAGTGCACCGTCTGTTACGATGCCGACAAAAGTGGAGTTTGCTGAAAGCCCGAATTACATGTCCGGATTCAATTTATTTTCTGAGAAAAGGGCATTGAATACAGTGGAGGTTTCTTTTTTACATTTTGCAATTGAAACAAATGTTTTCGGTATGCAGCTGATGACCGGCTTTGCACAGGCCGCCAATGAGCCTGAAGTCAAGAAATACTTTGTGAAAGGCAAGGAGTTATCAAAAAAAATAATCAGCGATTTCTCACAGTTATTGATTCAAAGTGACATCCAGCCGCCATCCACATGGGGAGCAAAGGCAACCAACTCTAAGGTTGCTCCGTTTTCCGATAAGCTGATGATGTATTGTACCAGCCTATTTTGTAACTTCGGACTTGGAAGCAATGCCATCGGGACTGCATTCAGTTTAAGAAGCGACCTGCCACTTGCGTTGGTGGAAAAAGCAAAAGATATCCTTACGTACGGCCAGGACGGCGGAAAAATCATGGCGAAAAACGGATGGCTTGAGCAGCCTCCCGGCATGGAAGACCGAAATAAGCTGATTAAATAAGAAGCAATAATCCGGGGAAGGCTTGAAGCTGCCATACCCCCGGACTTTTTTATGCCAGCCTGCCTTTGAATTCGATCATCTTTTCCATGAATTCATTGAATTCCCCAATATTCATCTGCTGGGCGGAATCAGAGAGTGCCACCGCTGGGTCCGGGTGCACTTCAGCCATGACGGCATCCGCCCCAATTGCCAATGCAGCTTTTGCTGCCGGCAGTAACAAGTCTTTTCTCCCTGTTGAATGTGTCACATCGACCACTACTGGTAAATGTGTTTCTTTTTTCAGAATGGGTACTGCGGAAATGTCCAGGGTGTTCCGTGTTGCTTTTTCGTATGTCCGGATACCCCGTTCGCAAAGGATGATGGCTTTGTTTCCTTCCGAATAGATGTATTCAGCAGCATGAATGAATTCCTCTATCGTAGCAGATAATCCACGTTTCAGTAATACCGGCTTATTGACCCTTCCGGCAGCTTTTAGGAGTTCAAAATTCTGCATGTTCCTGGCTCCGATTTGTATAACATCTACGTAATCCAATGCTTTTTCCACGTCTTCTGGAGAGAGGATCTCACTGACCACAGAAAGCCCTTCTTCGTCTGCGGCCTTTCGTAAAATTTTCAGGCCCTCCAGACCAAGGCCCTGGAAATCATAAGGAGATGTACGCGGCTTGAATGCCCCTCCCCGTATTAAGGTCAGTCCCTGGTCTTTCATCGCTTTCGCCACAGCTTTGACTTGTTCATAGCTTTCCACTGCGCAAGGACCCATGATGAAATTCTGAACGCCACTGCCGATCACCGTCCCATTAATATTGATGACAGTGTCCTCAGGATGATCTTTACGCGAAACCAACAGTGCTTTACGGTGGTCATCTTCCTGAAGTTCAAGGCTCGCCTTAAAGATTTCTTTGAAGATATGAACGATTGTGGAGGATTCAAATGGTCCATTGTGATGTTTAAGCAGCATATCCAGTGATTCACGCTCCCTTACCGGATCGAAGCGGTTGACACCTGCCTTTTTGTTCCGGCCGATTTCTTTGACGATCTCCGCCCGTTCATTCAATAATTCCAGAAGCTGAAGGTTGATATCATCGATTTTGTGACGCAATTCCTTGATTCCTGCTTTTGTAACACTCATTTTTCATTCCTCCAATTTGTTTTTGAATAAAGCTCTTTTCTTTCCTGTTTACAGGGGTTTTTCGACGATTTACCAGGATATTATTTGAAATTTAAATTGAATAGCAACAAAGGTTACAAAAAGAGCCTTGAGTAATTAAAAAGCCCTGCCGATTAAACGACAGGGACGAATGACTCGCGGTACCACCCTCATTGCGGACAAATAGTCCGCCACTTTAAATTGATAACGGCCATTGACCGTCTTTTCCTTCTTATAGCAGTCCGCTTTATTAAGGAAAAGAAGCTCCGGGATTGTAATTCATGCTTATCTATGACTGATTTGCACCGCCATCAGTTCTCTGGACAGGGAGATAAAGCACTACTGTGATCCTTTCATTGCCTTATATTTAGTTGTTCCATAAAGTGTACCCTCAAATAAAAAAGCCCCCACTGATAGTATAATCAGCAGGGACGAATCATCGCGGTACCACCCATGTTGTGAAGAAACATCTTCACCACTTTACATTGTTAACGATCGATTGACCGTCCTTCCCTTCATAAAGCAGCGCCTTACTACGAGAAAGAAGCTCCGGGATTGTAATTCATCCTTTATCTTTGGCTGATTTGCACACCCATCAGCTCTCTAAGACAGGGAGAAAAAGGACTACTGGGTTCCCATCAATGCTTGATATGGAATATTGATTAGTTCGAAAATTCTTGCTTTCCGGTATTATATGGCGCCTCCACCTTCAATGTCAATACTTTTTCAAGAAAAAGATTTCCTGTTGTGCAGGTCCATGTGCAAAAGTTATCCGTTTAAAGACTGCTCCTGCAGTGATGTATGCGCTTCCTGAATTTGCACAAACTATAGAAAAAAAGGAGCCATTTTAGTGAGAAATCTAACCGTATTATTGATAAAGTTTGCTGCCGGCATGGTTGTGTTTTATATCAGCCTGGATTTGTATTTTGAAGCGAGTCTTGCCCATATTTTTTCATTCAGCCTCCTTTTAACGATTGTTTCTTATTTTGGAGGAGACCAAATTCTCTTGCCGCGGATAGGAAACCGCAACGCGCTGGTCACAGATTTCTTTCTGACTTATTTAATTGTTTGGATATTCGGAGGGATTCTGTTTGACAGCTATCTCCAAGTGGCATGGGGAAGCATTATATCTGCGCTGTTGTTCACAGGAGCAGAAGTGTTTGTTCATTCCTACATCCTAAAATATAACTCCCAGGACCTAAGGGATACCAAGCAGTCGTTCAATAATCAAAGATTTGCCTACGAATTTGCAGAAGATCAGGATCCTGCACCTGATAAGGAATGAATTGCTGCAGAGGGTGGTTCCTTTCCCGAAAGTGCTTTTCATCGGGATTCCATCACCCTCTGAATACGATTCCGAGAATCCAAAGGCAGGAAATCTGAACCCTGCTCAGTCTTTATAACCTGATGACTTCTGCAAAGTTTCAGTGACCGGCAACTTTCTGTCCAATTTTACAAGACAGGCCCGCCATAGTCCTATCTTCCAGAGGACACATACCCGTTTCTTCTCCCGAAATCTATGAGAGCAGCATAAGGGTCTCCTTCTATCCCAAGTAATTAGCAAAACGCAGGTTCTGTTTTCAAGCCGTCATTTTTAAGATCCATTACTTCTTCTTTCAAATTCGGATATCTCTGCTGGATTTCATGCTCAATAATCATGTGCAGCCATGCATTTTGTTTCCGCACAGGGACCATCTGGCCAAATAATTCGAAATCAAAATCCACTTCCATAAAAATTTGCTTTCACTACTCTGTTTCCTCGTATACTGATCTCCTTGAGAGTAAAATCCTTTTTGAGGCTGTAAAGCTCTTCAAGCCTGATCCAAAACTGTTTAAAGTCATTGACTTCCATGATAATATCTATATCCGATTCATGGGTATCTATTCCAATCGGTATCGTTCCGCATACCGTTGGATGGTACTCTATCATATCTTTTAAAATTCCCAGGGAGTCAATTGTTTTCCATGCACACTGCTGTTTTGCAGTCCCCGTTTTCATCATAGCTATTAATTCATTCATTCACTTTTCATCCTTTGTCCTATTAGGCATAGATCTTAATTTTTAAATGGCTGTTTTCCCATATGTTTTTCAATTGTATTCCAATTATTACTCTCTATATCCTGCTTAACAAGGCTTTTTCGGCTAAATACCAGAATATTAATTGAAATTTATAGTGAATAGCAACAAAGTTTTGAGTCGTATTGGTAAGAAATTGGTTTTGAAGTATTTTATAATTGTGGTAAAATTACACTTTAATCTAAATGGATTGAGCCGGAGACCAAGAGCCCGGTTAACAGCAAAGAATATTCATTTTTGAATTATTTAAATTTTTTTACAATTTAATGGATGAAGTAATCATTTTCACAAATTTTTAATACTTATGTATTGATAAGACAATTCATTCAGTATTATAATTAAATCAATCTTTTTCACGAGGTGGTTAAATGGAAAGTCACAGGAGTAAAAAAATTTCGAAGCTTTATCGAAGGATCGTTACTTCTGATGAGACGAAAGCTTTGCTGATCTACAATGGGCTGGACAGCAATACGAAGGAAGAACTGCAACAGTTGATGAAAGAGATTGACACCGAGCATACGAAGAGTATACTGAACAAAATCAGCTGAAAATAGCACTTACTTTTTTTATCAAACTTATATAACAAACAAGACAAGCCTGGGCATCCGTCCAGGCTTGTTCCATTTTAGTATTGTTCGGATTATTTTGTACCAGGAGTATGTCAAGAAATGAGGACAGACACATTGATATTTGCATGAAGCAGCAATGGTTTTGCGAATGAACCTCATATATTCAGGATTTCTTTGATGTCTTCTTCTGTGAGTGTAGTGCCCCTTCGCTCCTGCGAGTCAATCAGTTCCTCGACTAAATGTCTCTTCTTTTCCTGCAGTTCATTCATTTTTTCTTCAATGGTTCCGCTGGCGACAAGCTTGATGACCTGTACAGTGTTTTTCTGGCCCATCCGGTGTGCCCGGTCGGCAGCCTGTTCTTCCACAGCGGGGTTCCACCACGTATCATACAACACAACGGTATCGGCGCTATGCAGGTTCAGCCCCGTTCCTCCAGCTTTCAAAGAAATCAGGAAGATATCCCTCTCCCCCTCATTGAACCGGCTGCATAACTGAATTCGTTCTTCAGAAGGGGTTGCTCCATCAAGGTAAAAAAACGGAAGTCCTTCTCCAGCTAATTCTCTCCCTATGAAGCCCAGCATTTTTGTGAACTGGGAAAAGATCAGAACCCTTCTGCCGGATAGGTTGGACTCTCGAATGATCTCCATCAGCTGATGCAGTTTTGCCGATTCTCCTTTGTATCCATCCACGAAGAGCCCGGGATGGCAGCAAATCTGTCTCAACCTGGTGATGCCGGCAAGAATTTTGATTTTATTTTTCTTTAATGTGTCCTTATCCAGATGTTTCAACGTATCATGTTTCAGCTTGGAAAGGTAAGCGGCATACAGTTTTTTCTGTTCTGGAAGCAGTTCGACAGACTCGCGGGTTTCGAGCTTGGCCGGCAGCTCTGATAGGACGTCCTCTTTTACCCTGCGGAGCATGAAAGGCTGGATCCTGCGCGCAATGGTTTTCCTGGTCAACTGGCTGTAGTCTTTTAAACCGAGGAACAACTGCGGAAAAACCACATGGTAGATAGACCAGAGTTCTTCGATTGAATTTTCGATCGGTGTTCCCGTCAATGCGAACCGATTATCAGCTTGAATTTTCTTCACTGCCCTGGCTGTTTGTGTAACAGGATTTTTGAAGTATTGGGCCTCATCGAAAAACACTACAGAAAAAGCTTGTTTTTCATACCACTGTATGTCCCTCCTCAGCAAAGGGTAAGTTGTGATGAGAACATCCAGGTCTTCGATTTCCTTCTGAAGTTTCTGCCTTTTCACCTTACCTCCATCCATGACAGCTGCCTGAATGGAGGGTGCGAACTTCTTGAATTCAGCAAGCCAGTTATAGGATAGTGATGAGGGACAGACAACGAGAGCTGGCTGGCCGTGTTTCCGGATGTCAGGCAGAATGGATTCAATGAACGTGATGCTCTGGAGTGTTTTGCCCAGCCCCATGTCATCCGCCAAAACGCCGCCAAATCCGTAGTGGGCGAGTGTCTTCATCCAATAGTAGCCTTGTTTCTGATAATCTCTGAGGATCGGAGACAGGTCTTCCGGAACAGGAAAAGACAAGCTTCCCGGCTTTTTCAGTCCATCTATGAATTCGCGAAATGACTTCTCGATTTTGAAACCGTCGTTTGATTCGACATGGTCAAGCATTTCCAGGCACTGATTCATCGGCAGGGAAATCCCTTTGGCAAAGTCGATATGGTCCGCTTGCGAATTCCTCAGAAAACGTTGAATCTCTTGGACTTCTTTCGTTTCAAGGGATAGAAGCGACCCGCTTTGCAGGCGGTAAAATTTTCGCTTTTCTTCCAGTGCCTGCAGAAGTTCATAAATTTCCCTTTCCGGAATGCCGTCCATCTCAAATTTGAATTCAAGCCAGTTCATCCGTTCCCTCTTCACTTTGACACGGATATGCGGACGCGATGGACCGCGGTGAATTCTGTTCCTCACTGCAGTAGTGGCATAAATGCCCGCCAGCTTTTTAAGCTTCGGCACCATGTAATAAAGAAACTCATATTCCAATTCTTCGTTATGCAGGATATAGCCGCCTTCTGTTTTGGCGAAGGCACTCTCCTCCATGATCGCAAGAATTTCTTTTTCTTTTTGTGTATCCCTCACCAGGAGATTGCCTGTTGGGATCTCTTTCTCTTCCAAAGGGTTGATGGTGATAGTGTCGTATTGGAATTCAATACCGGCCAGCAGCCGGTTTTTTACCCTGTCTAGATAGAGTTTGGCTGATAAAGGTGTCTTCATGTACTTTTCCCTCAATGAGCCGGAAATCTCCACCTTCCCCATTCGTTTTAAATCCACTGCGATTTTTCCAAGGAAGTAGCGTATTTTTTGGGGCTTAATTGGAATTTGATTTTTCCCTGAGTGTTCAAGCATACTTTTGATTTCTGTTAATCTTTCGCAGTCTTCGGCCTGCAATTGATAAAGCCTGCCTTCACTTAAAACAGATTGATAAGGAAGAAAGACCGTCATCCATTGAAGGCCCTTCACCTTCAGAACGTATCCGCCCTGCTCGGCATCATCAAAGGTGAATTTAAGCGGAAGCGGGTCTTTGGATTCCTCCAGCCCGTTAAAAAGGTGGCCGGCATCGTCCAGCAGAACGTTTTGCGCCTTCAGCAATAACGGGAGCAGCCGCTTCCACGAGGCAGGGGGAATGAGCAAAAGGTGTCTGTCCTGCTGCTGTGGGATGCGCAGATAAATCTTCTCGTCATGTAAGACACTAATCAGCTGGTTCATCACTTTGTCGGTATCGTTTGTGAAACAATGATAATCAGGATCATATGTAAGCGTATCAGCAATCGTATCGCTTCTTCCCGCCTTTACATTCCCTAAAAATGTTCGGACATCTGCCACTTTTCTCCGGTTCAGCATGAGTTCCGTACCGAAAAGGGATTTCCCTTCAGGTGTGTTAACGGGTTTGATGATGAATTCCACTTCAAGGACTGTTCTTGTTTCAAAATGCCGCTGTTGGCCGCTTGATTTCCTTGGTTTTTTATCAAAGAGGTCCAGGAAGCCTTCTGCCAAATCCCCGCTAGTGCCCTGCTGCCTTTCTTTCAAAGCAAGAAGAACGGCGGCAACATGCTGGCACTCCAGCGAAAAGGATGCCAGTTTCGGGCAGGAGCACTCTGTCTGCAGCTCTCCTTGTCCCTCATTTCTTATGATCACCTCAAAATCTTCAAGGCCTTTTACAACAGCCTTACAGTAATTGGGGGTATGTTCTTCTATCTCAACTGCATTATTCTTAAAATACTCCTCGCCTCTTTTGAAGGAGACACTTCCGCATTTTGCCGTGATGTTTGCCGTATTCAGCTTGATGTTCATATGATTTTCTCCTTCCTGCGAGGTTTTGTGCTATCAGCATTTTAACATATTTTGAAATGGAAGTTCCTTTACTCTATTTTTTTGAAAAAATATAATGTTAAGAGTTTGTAAATAGTATTGGGTGTCTGTTGAAAGTGAACTCGGTTTAATATAACATATCGATATCGGGTTTCGATATTGATTTCCGAAATCAGCATCCTGGGAGGCGGTTCTCTTGGAGGATAAAGTGTTGAGAAAGTTATTTCTCGGTTTTATCCATATCCACATTTTACATCATGCAAAAGAACATCCTGTATATGGGACCTGGATGGTCGAGGAGCTGAAGGAGCATGGCTACAATATCAGTTCCGGCACCCTCTACCCCATCCTGCATTCGATGGAGTCAGACGGCCTTTTGATCAAAGAAGATAAAAAGGTCGAGGGCAAAATCAGGAAATATTATACGACTACAGAAAAAGGCATGGTGATCCTGGAGGAAGCCAGGAAGAAAGCCTATGAGTTATTCAAGGAAATAAAAGACTAAAAAGAAGGTGATGAAATGAAGAACCAAACAAGGCTGGGTGCCCTTTTAGAAATCCTCATGATCTCCACCCGGCTGGGATTGACCTCATTCGGAGGCCCTGTAGCCCACCTGGGTTATTTTCATACGGGGTATATCCGCCGGAAAAAATGGATGGATGAGAAGAGTTACGCAGATTTGGTGGCGTTGTGCCAGTTCCTTCCCGGACCCGCAAGCAGCCAGGTCGGAATCGGGATCGGTGCAATGCGGGCCGGTGCAATCGGCGGGATTGTATCCTTCATCGGGTTCACCCTCCCATCCGTCATTGCTTTGATCCTATTTGCTTTGCTTTTGAATCAGCTTGATGTATCAAATGCAGGCTGGATTCACGGCTTGAAAATCGTGGCCGTCGCCGTCGTGGCACACGCCATACTAGGGATGTCCCAAAAGCTGACACCTGACTTGTCCAGAAAAGCGCTTGCCCTTCTCGCTTTGGTGGTGACATTGCTATGGCAGACCGCCGTTACACAGGTCGGCATTATTCTAATAGCAGCACTCGCAGGTTTTATTTTATTTAAAAATCATGCTGAGTCTGAAGATGCGGAAATATGCGTCCCGATTTCCAAAACCTTTGCAACCGTTTGTTTAGTGTTATTCTTCAGTCTGCTGGTCCTGCTGCCGCTCCTGAGAGAAGCTACGGCACTTAATTGGATTGCCATGTTTGATAGTTTTTATCGTTCCGGTTCATTGGTATTCGGCGGCGGCCATGTCGTCCTGCCATTACTTGAGCGCGAATTTGTCCCGACCGGCTGGCTGAGTGAGGAAGCGTTCCTCGCCGGTTATGGTGCAGCACAGGCCGTTCCAGGTCCTCTCTTTACATTTGCCGCTTATCTTGGTGCAGTGATGAGCGGATGGCAAGGCGGACTATTAGCAACGGCCGCCATTTTCCTGCCTGCCTTTCTGTTAATCTATGGGACCCTGCCGTTTTGGGATTCCCTGCGCAGGAACCCGAAAATCAAAGGAGCTTTGATGGGTGTGAATGCGGCTGTGATCGGTATTTTGATTTCAGCGTTTTACCATCCGATTTGGACGAGCTCGATATTGGCGCCGATTGACTTTGCCTTTGCCGCTGTCCTGTTCAGTATGCTGGTGTATTGGAAGCTTCCCCCTTGGGTGGTTGTGCTGACAGGTGCTGCCGGTGGATGGCTGATTGGACTGGTTTAAAGACGTAGACTGCCTTTTGGTGGTCTTTTTTATTGTGGGAATAAAAGCTGTTTTCCATCACTGACAGAACTAAATGATTGAATAGTGAGGAATAGTGGTCCTATTCCATCGCTGATAAAAATAGAACAGAGAGTAGTGATGGAATGGCCATTGTGCCAATAAATCGGTTATTTTCGTTGATTGAACTTTAAAAAGCTGGTTTGCCTTTTTAAAAAATAGCTAGATTTTTCTTTGACAGATACCAAAGAGAAATTATTTGTAAATATTGGTTACGTAAAGTTGATTGGAGCGAAAGGCGGGGGATCTCCTGCGGGACTAGCGGGACAGGTGAGACCCCGCAGGCAAAGCCGAGGAGGCTCAACGCCCGCCCCGCGGAGTCCCCCGCCTGTAGCGGAAATCAACATTCTAATCTCCAATCGTGAAACTTTATAACAGAATATCTTTGTTTCCTCCTAAAGCTTTTTCGTCAAAGGAAAGTACACACAATCCTTGATGGTCTCGCTGTCGGTCAGAACCATCAACAGGCGGTCGATCCCGAAGCCCCAGCCTGAAATCGGCGGCATTCCGTACTCCATAGCCGTCAAGTAGTCTTTATCCATTTCCATTGCTTCAGCATCACCACTGCTTTTCAAGCTGGCCTGTTCTTCCAGCCTGCTTCTTTGTTCAACAGGATCAACAAGCTCTGAATAGGCATTGATGATTTCAGCCCCGTTCACCACTAATTGGAACCGGTCTGTAAGGGTTGGATCCTCGTCGTTCGCCCTTGCCAGAGGAGACAAATCGATCGGATGCTGGATAAGGAATGTCGGCTTGATCATCAGTGATCTGGAGGTCTTTTTGTACAAAAGATCAATGAAATTTCCTCTCCCCATTGTCTCAAGGTCATCGCTCTTAAGATCTATTTTCCTTCTCCTCGTTTCCTGAAGCAGCTCTTTGACATCGGGATAAAGGTCGATATCGATTTCTGTATTTTTTAAAATCAGATCCCGGAAGGAAACGATCTCCCATTCTTCCGAGAAATCTATCGATTGTCCTTGCAGGGTAATCGTTGTCGTGCCGAAGGTTTCTTCTAGGACATACAATACCATTTGCCGCATCAGTTTCATGGTATCTTCATAATTCCAGTAGGCAGCATACCCCTCAACCATAGTGAACTCTTGAAGATGCTGCGGGCTGATACCTTCATTTCTGAAGCATTTCGCTACTTCAAATATCTTTGTAAAACCACCGACTATCAGCCTTTTCAAATAGGTTTCGGGAGCAATCCGGAGATTCAGTTCAGTATCCAGCGCGTTATGGAATGTTTTGAACGGCTTAGCCAGCGCACCAGAAGAGGTATGCTGCAAAATTGGTGTTTCAACTTCTATAAACTGTTCTCCTTCAAAAAACCGGCGGATGGAACGGGTCATCTGAGATCTGGCCAGCAGCCTGTTTTGAGTTTCTTTCGTCATGATGGTATCGAGATATCGCTGCCTGTACCGCAGTTCAACGTCGTTCAAACCGTGCCATTTTTCAGGCAGGGGCCTCAATGCCTTTCCAAGGAATTCATAGCTTACGATCCTGAGTGTTTTTTCACCGGTTTTGGTTGAATACATCTTTCCTGATACCCCGAGAAAATCGCCGATATCAACGGACTGATGAAATTGGTCAAAAAGCTCTTCTCCAATTTCCTGCTTTTTCAAAAGAAGCTGCAAGGTTCCCTGCACCTCGGAAATCGTGATGAATGTCAATTTGCTGAAGTTTCGGATAGCCGTGATCCTGCCGGCTGTACGGACATCTTCCGTCCCATCTTCCAGTGCGGCTGCTTCGTGCAGCTGATGAGTTGTGGAGAATTTCTCAGGGTACACTTGTGCCCCCTGTGCTCTTAAAGCACTCAATTTTTCCATTCGACGCTCCATTTGTTCACTGCACATAATTCAATTCCATCCCTTTCATTTGTTTTTATAAAAATCTTGCCAAGAACAAAAGCGCAAGCTCCTTGATCAGCTCCGACAGGCATAAGTCGAGCCGGCGGGAAGGTTGTTCTTTAACCATCTTGACGGCTTGGCTTATGATCCCGATATCCACAAATCAGGAATTTTATAGTTTTCTATACAATAAAAAAACTCCCACCCCCAAGATCCGGAAATCTTGAGGGCGAGAGTTGTTCACTTCGCGGTACCACCTCAGTTTGTCGATATGTCACCATACCAACCTCTTCGAGTACGCCAATGGATATTGGTTATACTCTATCTCTGTAACGGGAGATCCCGTCGCACCATCACCAGGAATGATCCCGGATCCATACGAGGCTCAGAGTCTTTTTTCATCAGGAATATTATTATCCCTTTCCACCTGCCGGGACTCTCTGTGAATAATGATTCCAGATTACTCTTCTCTTCAACGCCGTTAATGCCGTTATTGAATAATTATCGTTATTCTAAAGTAATAAAATGGGTATGTCAATAGATTGTTGTATTTTTCTGATTTTTCTTCCGTAAAAGGTACGTCTTTCATTTCTTACCGCCCACACGGTAATGCAGCCAGACAGCTCCTTTGTTTCCAAGAGGCTTTGATTGAAGCAGTTCCAAAGAGGCGGCACCCTCAACAGAGAGTAAATCTTCACAATCGAATGTGGTCGGAGTTGTGCGTCCGCCAATGACGAGCGGCGCCAGGACAAGGCTGATCTCATCGATAACCCCTGCACGCAGGAAGGCGCCGTTGATGGATCCGCCTCCGCTCAAGCCAATGGTCCGGAATCCCATTTCGTATAAATGATGCAATGCCAGTCTGATATCGATGTGGTTTCCTCTGCCGGCCAGTATGTACGTAATCTTCTTTTCTCTTAATTGTTCAATATAGGAGCCTGGAACATCTTCACGTGTGACGACAACGAGATCTTTGGTCTGCTGCCAGTTAATCCTGCCTCTTCCGTCAAAAACGATATAAGATTTTGATTTTTTCGGCACATAAATCGGCTTCTCAAGTTCAACCCAGTGACTTCCCCAGACCATCAGGCTTTCGCTGCCCGACAGCATGGCGTCGCAATCCAGATCATCATACAAGCGATGGGTAATGGTATTGGCGTCCCCGTCGATTCCTGCTGCTGTCCACTCCATTACGTTACGGTCAGGGGAAGTGGTGATTCTGCCATCAACAGAGGAAAAAACATTTACTATCACTTTTGGTTTTTTCAAAGATACACCCCTTTTTGGTATTGGTAAATGTCAGTTTGTCATTCAATGGAATACTTTTACTCTTGGCCAGATAGCCGGCCAGTCCTTTGTAAGGATACGTTCTTCATAGATCATCGTGAGTTCTTTGGATGCTTTTGTATGCGGCGACGGCCTGATTTCCATGTTCAGGACATCGTCTAATCCATGTGGTGCCGAAAGAATGAGCTTCTCCTGTTCATCTAGCTTGATTCCCAGCCCAGTTGCGGTTTCAGGAAATTTTGATATGGCATCTTCTGTGGATGTGTATGGTGGAATATTGTTGATGATGTGCATTCTGGCTTCATTTTTCACTGACCAGGGAATCCCTGGGAGAACTTCTCTAAGCTTCTCTTCAATTCCTTTTTCATAAGCTTCATCGATGTTGGAAGTGTCATAATATACGACATCGACATCCGGAATCTCGGTTCGGTGAAAATAGCCATGTAAGGAGTCCCAGATTTTGGAGCGTACAAACCCGGCGCAAATCCACCAGTCCGGCAATTGAACGGATTTCGCCGCTTTCAGGATTCTCATCATTTGTTCATCTTCACTGATGGTTTTTAAAACGTCTTCTTTAGTCTTCATGTTTTCATCCCCCCTCAAATAAGAACATACATTCCCATTGTAACATAATTTCTTGAAAAGGGTAAATTTACCTGAAAAAAGAGCGGAACCTACTTCCGCTCTTTTGCCCCTGATTCCTTTCCCAGGGCTATTATGGATTGATTGATCCGCCAAATGTAGTACATATTGTGAATCAGATCGATATGGCTTTTCCGTCTGCTTGGTGCAAGAGATTCAATCTTTACCCTCTCTTCATCGAGTGTCCAGAAACCGGAATTGTTCTCCCTTTCTTTAATTAAATCCTGCAGAAGCTCAATATTTTCAGAGAGCTTGGCCTCGACGTTCTTAAACACGTCAGTTAATTCATCTGACAAAGAAGCAGCTTTGTGTCGATGTGAAGAGGCAAGCAGATGCTTCGCATAATAATTGATGGCAGTCACAATCATCATCCAGCGGCTTATACCGGATTTCCTCGCTGAATCAGGCCTCTGTAGAAGGGATTGGGCCTCATCTTTTATTACTTGAAGTTTTTGGTCCAGTTCAAATGCCTGGTCGGTCAGTTCTTCAGCCTGGTCTTCAATAAACGAAGATAAGTAATCAGTAGTGTAGTTTTTCAGTTCATCGAGAAAATCATCAAAGGTTTCTGTTACTTTCCCTTTCGTTTTTTTCGGAAGAACATATGCAGAAACGAGCAGTGCAATGAGTGCCCCTGCGATGGTATCGATCACCCTGGCCCCGATCAAAGCTGCACTTATTCCGCCGAGAAGAAGGTCATACATGAAGGCGATAAGCATCGTTATAAAAAAACTCATCCATGTATAGGATACAGGAAAGACGTAAAACATCATGAAGATGACGAGGAACAGTAATATGACTTCCAATAAGGGGTGACCGCTGACGACCTTTGCGGCTGCAAACCCAAATCCTGCACCGATGACAGTGCCGAGTGAGCGCTGAAAGCCTTTTACATAGGTCCTGCCTACTGATTCCGTGCCAATTTGAATGATAAAGGTGGTAAGCAGGACCCAATATGGCTGCAGGGGCGAGATGATATTTCCAACGATAATCGCTAAAACGCCGGCAACCAGGCCTTGAATGGCTTTCCGTGTTGCTGGTTTGATGGTTCCGGAATCATCCTTATCCTCACTTTTTTCCAGTTGCTTTTCTTCATCAGGCTCGTTTTCTTTTTCATTTACATCAGCTATTGGCGGAGAGTTCAGTAATTGCTGGATGGTTACCGCAGAATTCACGACATGATTAGCTATCGATTCAATTCTCCGGAGCGGATATACCCATCTTTCAGGCTTTTCTTCTGCATTCAGAATCTCGGTCAGAAGTAAACGGAGGGCTTGCACTGATTTTTCTGCATCTTGAAGGACGGATGGTGAATAGCTCTTTGAAAGCACTTCTGCATCTCTCAATGAGCGGATTACCCACACAACCAGTACTTGTACATGCTTATGTTCAAAAGCACCCAGCTCCCTCAGCTTCTCTACAGAGCCTGTAAGCGTCTGGATGAGCATTTCTGTGTCAAAAATATACAATCTCAGCTGTGAGGAAGAGATGCCCGGCCACAGCTTTGTTAAATCCTCTTCTTTAATCTCGCTTGCAACCAATCTGGAATACTCATTTAATCTGAGTACATTCTTATAAAGCAGCTTTTTCTTCTTATCACTGTTTCCAGGTTCCTCAATCCATTGTATCAAAAGGTTCAATGTCAGGTTGGATTGAATATGAAATGATCTCATACCTCTTCTCAAACTCTGGGCGGACCCTTTGAAGATCACAAAGTTATAGAGAAAAGCATACCCTGAGCCGCATGCTATCCCAATATAGAACCACGTCAGATGGGCCGCATCCAAATTCAGGATGGATGAAAAATAAGTCGACATGAATCCTGCCATTCCCATTGAAAAATATCGGATTTGAAAGCGGGAAAAGTAAAAGGCACAGAAGATGATTGTGACCATCAAGGCGTTGAGAAAAATAGCGTAAGGAGCGAAGAGGGAACCAAGCGTTATCCCCAGAGCAGCACTAAGTGCTATCATGAAAGTGGTAATCTTCTTTTTGGAAACCGTGTCATCCATGACCAGCATGATGCCGAATAGGCCGACCATCCCTGCAACGATGGCCGGTGTAATTGTCCCGTAATCAGCAGCATTCAATACCCAGATCATCGTAAAGACTGCGGAAATGATGCTTATGGTTGTCTTACCGGCTGTCTGGAATCTTTTTCGCCCCGGATCCGAGGCTAGAAATCGGCCAACCCAGACCGGGTGTTTATGAATTTGTTTCATTATGTATCAAACCTTTACAAAATGCCGTCTATTATACTCACTTATAGTACCCTTTCTTTCTGCTGTGTAACCTTGAGTACAAGAGTTTTTAAAGTCTACCATACCAGGCGGCGAAAAATACAGCAAATTGATTGATAACCAGTTCCCTTTTATAATGCCGGTACTCTCAATTCCATCTCCGTGCTAGTGGAATTGGTCCCCGGTGACTCACCTTGATGTCCGTTACGGAAAAAGGGACCTGATGTTTCTGCTGTTTTGATTCATAACTCCTTTTCCAACTCTATTTCATCTCTTATGGGAATCCCGTCTGCACTTATCAATGGGATTTCCGGTTTGTGTCTCCTCGCTTTTTCTACAGCATTTCTATAGAAGTTTGAAAGATGATATCCACGTTTTTGATAAAAACCGATAGCTGGCAGGTTATCGTTCGTGGTAACGAGCTTCACTGACCGGCACCCCTTTTCCAATGCAATGGCTTCTACTTTCTGAATCAGAGCTGTGCCGATTCCTTTTCCTTCGATGATACTGTCCAATGAGATGATTTCACACTCCTCCCCTCTGGTTACATACGTAATCAATCCTATGATCTCCCCCTTTCCATTCAGGACAGAGTAACCGTCCAACTTGCTGCAATCATAGATTCCACTGGAAATCACCATCTCGGGACTTCCCCAATGGGTTGTGAAAAACGATTCGACTTTTATTGCTGAAAGTTTGTTCATTTCGTAAATTTGCATACTAAACTACCTTCCTAAAAAAATTCATAAAGCCCCTGGTCAAAGTAACAGTATTCTTCTTCTGATAGTTTATAGCGAGTGTATCCTTGATAAAAAGCATCAAGATAGACATTGTTTTCTTTGAAACGCCCTATAGCCAGTGCTTCATCATATCTTGGGTCGCCGACTGTCATGCCTGCTGCATCAATGAACATATACACCTTCCTATCCTTAACCAACACATTATCTGTCGTACAGTCGCCATGTATGAGTGTTTGAGAAACAGGCTGCGGAAGGTTTTCTTTCAACTCTTCCAGAAGCTCTGCTGTCCCATCCGCTTCTCCTATAGCCAAATAACCCTGTGCCCTGATTAACTGCAGCTGAAGCCAATCATTATTGAATGCTTCTGTATTATTCGTTTGATGAAAATGCTGAAGGAATTCCCCGAAGCTTCTTATGAGCTGCACTTCATCCTCCAATGACCGTGCATTTTCCAGCGCCTTTCGCAAGGTAGTACCCTCTTCAAAAGACATAAGGAGATGACTGGCCACATCTTCTTCAAAAAAACCAAAATATTTTGGCAGGCTAACACCTTGTTGGATTTTCAGTGCCTCTGCTTCTGCCTTGAGCCAATCACGATACTTTGGCTTAAAGGAGCTCTTTAATATGCAGCATTGCTGCACGCTCACGAGTTTCCGGACTATTGACGTGCATCCTTGTTCAGCCAAAAGCTCCTCTCTTAATATCTTTCCAATTAATCTTTCTGTTTCCTGCTGTATAAGTCGATTCATCTTTAGACCTCCGGATTAATTCTCTGCAGCTTACTAATTCTACAAAAGTCGAAATTCCCCTTTTTTTGCACCCTGAATTGACAAGCATCTTGATTTGACATCACTATCCATAATGCTTATACTGTTCCGAGTAAATGGTCGTTATAGCAACAGACAATTGGAGGATTACAGTGAACGTACAATTTCAAGACTATATCAGCATCAGGATTCATAAGACCGATCTGAATCTTACCAGCTATATCAAGTCAAAACTTGAGGTTTTTAACCTTGCACCTGAACAGAATCTGGTGATGATGCTTCTTTGGGAAAAAGACGGCATTACACAGAATCATCTGTCTGAAAAGCTGGGAAAAGATAAGACAAATATTGCAAGAATGGTATCAAGCCTCGAGAAAAAGGGGTTCATTAAACGGATGAGCTGCCGGAAAGACCGTCGTTCCCTGGAGCTTTACCTTACTGAAAAAGGCAGGGAGTTAGGGTGTCAGGTTGTCCCGGTTGCTGAAGAGTTCAACCGGATTGTCTGCAAGGGAATCACCCCATCTGAAATTGATGAATTGGAAAGACTGTTAACCAAAATCAATACCAATGTTCTAAGAGAGCTGTAAGGTACTCTCTGTCCTGAAAGAAAGTTGCTATAACAACCTGAAGAATGACACAACGGAGGTTTTTTCATCATGGAAAAAGTATTATTTATCAAAGCCAATTGCAGGCCGATTGATCAATCTGTCAGCGTGAAGCTGTACCACACATTTTTAGACCAATACAAGGAAACGCATCCTGAAGACGAAATCATTGAACTGGATTTATTTGAGGAAAACCTTCCTTACTACGATAACAAGATGATCAACGGCATGTTCAAGCTTTCCAAGGGGATGGAGTTGACTTCGGAGGAGCATACGGCAACAGAAACGGTCAACAAGTATCTGAACCAATTCCTTCAAGCAGACAAAGTGGTCTTTGCATTTCCTCTCTGGAATTTTTCTGTGCCGGCTGTTTTGCATACGTATCTGGACTATCTGGCGCAAGCAGGCAAAACCTTCCGCTATACTCCTGAAGGTCCGGTAGGTCTGCTTGGCGGCAAGAAAGCAGTCTTGCTGAACGCCCGTGGCGGAGTCTATTCTGAAGGCCCTGCTCAGCGTTCAGAAATGTCAGTGCATTATGTTGAAACAATGCTTGGTTTCTGGGGAGTAAATGACATTGAAAAAGTGATCATTGAAGGACATAACCAGTACCCTGAACAAGCCGATGAAATTGTAGAAGAAGGCTTGGCGAAGGCGTCTGCCATTGCAGGTCAATAGTCATTCAAATATAAAAATGGATGCCAATTCTTTTGGCATCCATTTTTATTTCCAGATCCCCCGAGAGGGTATGTATGGCCAAGGATCCGGCTATAACGATTTTTGGATCCTTAGCATCTCCTGAGCCATATTATCCATCCGGTTCAGTACGTCTTCATTTGTAATCTTATTCGATTCATCCCAGCAGGAATTGTGTACGAATACATTTCTTGTCGGCAGAGTCCCCTTCAAGAAAGAGATGATCGGCTTCAGATGGTACTCCGGCACAAGATAATGTTTCTCAGATCCAGCAGTTGCCACCATCCCCACCACTTTACCATCAAAGGCTTCCTGCGGGATGTGATCGAAAAGATTTTTCAGTACACCCGAGATGGAAGCTTGATAGATCGGTGTCCCGATAACAAGCATATCGGCAGAAAGGATTGTCTTCACGACATTCTGGGTATCTTCGTTATACTTTTCCAAAGGAAAGCCCTTGACGAGTTCAACCTCAAAGTCCCTGAGGTCGAGCAAAATCGTATCCAGCTCATCGTCATGTCCTCTTGCCATGTTCAATGTTTCTTTTACTGCAAGGGCGGTTTTTGAACCAGCCAATGCACCTGATATTCCAACAAGCTTCATAACTGCCTACCTCCCAAAGAATACATGTTGCTGTATGATAAACATTCAAATAATTTTCACTATTCTACATTAACACATAACAGGCAGATTTTCGTCAATTCTGCTTTCGTTTCGGAAAGTCGCTGATCATCTTCAAATGAATCGAGAAAAAAACAATTAAAAAAGCAGCTGCCGTCAGTGTGTCATTTTGTATGATGAAATCAATGAGGAAAGCGATCAGGATTGGCAATGGCAGCGAGAACACCGCCATTTTCCATAGATATTGATACTTCAAATTCCTTTTGAACATTTTCGCAGTCACCACTAATACAAAGGCGGTAATGGATATCCCCGCAAGCAAGGCAAAAGCGGCAAAAAACGGGCCAAGAATAAGATACTGAAGGACGAATAGACCTTCAATTTTTTCATTCCCCTTCATTAGCACACCGATGAAGCCTGGCAGGTTGATAAGAATGACCAGTGAAAACAAATATAATAAAGTTTGTGTCAAATTCGTTTTGTTCAAGAAAATTCGCGCCTGTTTCTTCGGAAGACGCAGTGCGTTCATATAAATCTGAATCAATTTCATCCTAAACCCTCACCATTCCATCCTATGCATAGATTGCTAGTTCGTTTTCAATATGTTCTTCTATTTTCTTCAGGCATTCCTCTGCCGTTTTGGCAAAGATCCGTTTTCCATTCACAATGGCATATGGACGTTTGGCACACATTCCGCAAAAGGAAAGGCAAGTATTTTCGAGTACGGATACTTCCGGATATTTGGACTCAAGAATCTCTTCCAGATCGATTGAGTTGATCAAACTGCCGTCACATATCTCGACCACTACTATACCCATCATAGGCTCCCTCCTTATCATGATGATCTTACTATCTATAGTGTTTCAGGGATGTATCATCCGCCTTCATTCCAGCTTAAAGTCCCATTATAACAAAAATGGAAGCAGACTGTTTGTACAAAACCGACAATTTTTAAAACCCTGCCCTTATAGAATGGAATAGGCAGGGTTTCGTATTATCGGGATGAAAGATTTTCGTAATCTTTTTCGTCAGTCAGCCACTTCACACAATTGGTTAATTCCTTCCGTTTGCCCGGAGGAGCCTCTCTTTTTGGGTATCCCAAGTAAAGGAAGCCAAGTATTTCCCCTTTGTCCGTCAGACCAAAAAGATCTTTCATTTTCGGGTGGTAAGCCGGTTTGCCAGTTCGCCAAATACCTGCCAACCCAAGTCCATGGGCAGCCAGAAGCATATTTTGTATGGCGGCGTACACTGCCCCATACTCTTCTACATCAATCACTTTAGGATTATCCTCTGTTGGTTGGACTGCCACGGTAATGACAAGCGGAGCCCTGAATGGTTTTTCCAAAGTCTTTTCCAATTTCTTTTGGCTGGTTTCAGATGATGGCTCATCCATGCTCTCGGCTGCAATTTCAGCCAGGATCCTTCCCAGCGGACGTCTTCCTTCTCCTCTCAGCACAAAGAAGCGCCAGGGTTCTGTCCTGAAATGGCTCGGTGCCCAGTTCCCCGCCTCAAGGATCTGATTAATGACATCTTCCGGCACTGGTTCTTCCTTCACCAATCCCATGCTTCTTCGCGACTTGATTGCTTCCAATAAATCCATTCACACACCTCCAACATTCCCAGTCTGTTATTTATATCTATTAGTAAACCTTATTGCTATTTAATATATATTTCAAATATTATACTTGTAATCCGAAAAAATACCCCCGGTTAGCAAGAAAGAAAAGAACTACTCTCCCTTTTTTGAATAAGAAACCTTGGAATACAGGGGGAAAATCCGGCTCTTGTTTTTTTAAAAAAAGCAACATTTTAAACGAATACAGCTTTTCTAAAAGATTGTTGTTTTTATAAGGCGTTTCATTATCCTCTCTTTTTAGGTAGGAGGATTGGAGCGGAAGGCGTACGATCACATGCGGGACTAGCGGGACTCGTCTAGTTCCAGCGGCCAACGACTAGCGGATTTAAGTCTCCTTCCTTACGATAAGTCATCATCGAATCGCTCTGCTCTCCGTGATTCCTACATCTCATGCAGGAACCCTCCAATCCGTACGTCGTTGAACGGCCGCCGCTTCCACCTTTGGTAGGTGAAAACCCCGCAGGCGCAGCCGAGGAGGCCAATCCAGCTCCAGCGGACAGCGACTAGCGGATTTCGGTCTCTCTCCTTGCGATAAGTCATCATCGACTCGCTAGCTCGTCGTGATTCCTATATCTCATGCGAGAGCCCTCCAATCTGTACAGCGCTGATCGTCCGCTTCCGCCTTTTAGTTCACCGCCCGCCCCGCGGAGTCGTCCGCCTGGAGCGGAAATCCATTACTTCTTATAAGCAACAATCTTTGCGAAAAGAACCTTTATATATGAAGCATGCCTATCTTATATCATAATAACGGATTCATCCCTCTATTTTACCTGCAAAAACCAGCCATTCAAATAAACATGGCTGGTTCAAAAAATTACTCTTCCACCGGGAACCATCCTGGTGTATTAATGACGGCATTCCAGAGATAATCCGGGATAACCAGTTTCTCCTGATCTTTTTTGGAAAGGGTTGTGGCAATCTCGTTCTCTCTGCCTTCTTCAACTTTTTGCACCCAATCCGGTTCCATGATCAATTCACGACCTAGTGCCAGCAGAGGAACACCAGCCTGTATCGCTTTGGCTGCTTCATCAGGTGTGTGGATTCCACCCACACCGATAAGCGGAGTGCGGCCGCCAATTGTATCAAGAAGGTATTGAATTCTTGTTCTATCCGCTTCTGCGCCGCGCCTCGGCTCAGACCAAAAGTCCATTAGGGAAACATGGAGATAATCCAGGTCCAGATCGGCCAGATTGTCTGTCAGCACAAGTGTTTCATCCATTGTGATCCCTGGTGTTTCCGGTTCTTCCGGAGAAAAACGATAACCGATGATGAAGGAATCTTCCGCATGCTGAGCAGCCGTTTTTTTCACTTCCTCGACAACAGCCAGAGGGAAATTAAGGCGTTTTTCAAGGCTGCCTCCCCACTTATCGTCTCGGCGGTTGGAATGAGGGGAAAAGAACTGCTGAATTAGATAGCCGTTTGCCCCATGGATCTCAACACCGTCAAACCCTGCTTCAATGGCGCGGCGGGTCGCCTCACCAAAGGCTTGGATGATTTCTTCTATTTCCTTCTCTTCCAATGCCCTTGGGGTATGTTCGCTTCCCTCTGCCTGCACGGCACTTGCACTGACGATGTCACCATTCGGTACAAGTTCCGGAGGACAGGCTCTTCCTCCATGGAAAATTTGCAGGATGGCTTTTGTGCCCTGTTCTTTTAAAGCATCTGCAAGTCTCTTAAGGCTTGGAATCATATCGTCATGATCTGCACCGAACTCCCCAGGAAAGCCTTTTCCATTTGGAGTCACATAGGTACAGGCAGTGATAGCCATTCCAACGCCTTTTGACCGGCGGATGTAGTAATTGATTTCATCGTCACTAACGGTGCCATCGTCATGGGAAGCGAAGTTAGTCATCGGCGCCAGCACGACCCGGTTTTTCAGTTGAATTCCATTTTTAAATTGGAAAGGTTCCACTATTGGTTTAAAGGTTTCATTCATTTCAAAGCACTCCTATTCACTTCAATGTTTGACTGTCCTATTGTTTACTTTTATTTACTTAACATGAGGAAAAATTAATCTGTTTCGGGTAACTCCAGCTATTGTCTCTTTTTCTTTAGTTGGCTTCTTTTCATATTTCTTCAACTCGTCCGTCAGCTCATTGAACCATTCCTCATCACGAGTCAGAAGAGCCAGATCAATGAGTTCCATTATATATTCTTTTGTAAACTTATTTAAAGACTGCAGAGGCGTAACCGACCGAAGCAGGGTTTCAATAGATCTTCCGGCAATGGATCCTTCTTCTGCCTGAACGACTTTGAGCCTGGCTGTTTTTCGGTCTTTATTAACTGATTCGATATAGCCGATAACAAGCTCGCCTTCCACTGATTTAGCCTTCACCCAATCACCTTTAAGAATATTTTGTTCATTCATTTCTTCACCCTCTTATTAAGTGTAATTAGAAAAGTTACAGTTAGATTAAAAGAAAAGCTTAAATGGCCCTGCACCTAAGCATGTAAAGATTATATACCTCAAATTTCTTACTGTAATCATATAACTTACAGTTTCTGAAGTCAAACATTCGTGTTCATTGTTTGTTTTATTTGTTCCAATACAGATTGTATGGTCGTTTTATCCAGATATTCCGCAAAAATCTCGTCGGCATCCGCAAAGATCCCATTGACGACCTGCTGGATATTGGTTGATATCATACAGGATTCCTCGCGTTCACCCTTGCACCAGGCCGGCTTGATTGCCCCGAAGGATACAGAACGGTAAACCTGCCCGAGGGTAATGTCCCTTGGCTCAGCAGCGAGTGTATAGCCGCCGCCGGTCCCTTCTTTTGTCCTGACAAAACCAGCTTCCCGCAGGGCGCTCATGATTTTCCTAACCCTTACTGGATTGGTCGCAACATTCTGGGCAATTGCCTGGCTGCTTGCCATATGGTCAGGCACGTACGCTAAGTAGACAAGACTGTGAACGGCAATTGTAAACTCACTATTCACTTCTATCACATCCTCCAGACAACATACTGTAATCATAATATTTACAGTTTGGTTTGTCAATGGAAGTGATTTTGGCTGTGCTGGCGTTTTGGATGAGAGACTATTTTGATTGGGTTTTTAGAGGTTTTGGTTTTCTATGCACCTTTTTGTCTTGGTTTCCTTTCCGTTTTAGACTCTAGAAACTCTCTAAACCCCTTTAATCTAGGTTTCCTCATCGTCTGGACTCTAGTGGCTTTCTACACGCCTTTTGGACTTAAGTTTCTCTTCCTTTTGGACTCTAGAGGCCTTAGCATATATTTATACACAGCACATTTCTTGATTTCAGAGGCAATTCAAGTGAAAATTCTGTAGAGTGAAAACTTCATGATAGAAAGGAAGAGTTTAAATGGAATCATTGAAAGGCAAATCAGCGCTCATCACCGGTGCAGGCCGTGGAATCGGGCGCGCTGCAGCAATTGCTTTGGCTAAAGAAGGAGTCAACATTGGACTGGTTGGATTGACCATGGGGAATTTGGAGAAGGTTGCAGAGGAACTTTCACAGTTTGATGTCCAGGTTTCCGCTGCGACGGCCGATGTCTCTGATTTGGAATCAGTCAATCATGCAGTGGACCATATTAAAAGTGATCTTGGTACAATTGATATTCTCATTAACAACGCGGGTACGGCAAAATTCGGCGGATTCCTTGATTTAGACCCTGAAGAATGGGAGAAAATCATCCGTGTCAATTTGATGGGTGTCTATAATGCAACAAGAGCTGTCCTTCCGGAGATGATTGAAAGGAAAACGGGAGATATCATCAATGTATCCTCTACTGCCGGGCAAAAAGGAGCCCCTGTCACGAGTGCCTACAGTGCATCCAAGTTCGGAGTCCTCGGTCTGACAGAATCCCTAATGCAAGAGGTTCGAAAGCATAACATCCGAGTGACGGCTTTGACACCGAGTACGGTTGTGACTGACCTGGCCCATGAAAACAATCTCCTGTCAGGCAATACAGAGAATGCGATGCAGCCTGAAGACCTTGCCGAATTGATTGTTTCCACACTTAAATTCAACCGAAGGGTCTTTATTAAATCTTCAGGAATGTGGACCACAAACCCATAACCCATTAATCCCCTCGGAATGTTTTCCGGGGGATTCTCAATCATCAATTACAATCTCTGTTATTTCTTCTTCTCCGTCCGGCTGTTGATCATCTTGGTTGTCGTCCGATGATACTTCCTCTTCCTCCTCTTCTTCCTTTCTTTTTTTGAAACCGGTCATTCCTTCCAAGAAGTCTTCTGCAAGATCTTCAGGTATCATTCCTTTCCCATAGGTCGCTCCAATGTTCAAAAAACCGCTGAGATTTTTCACGCCAAGGTGAGGAATAGTATTATTCATTTCATATTTATCAATCATCATCCGTTCAATCGTGATATCCTGATAGACTACTTGACTTTCGTTTGAATCAGATGGCTGTGCTGTTTGGTTTTTCAAGTTCACCAATTCCTCGGTAATTGACTCAATTCTGTTCTTCTCTCTTAACAATTCTTCTTTTAAGAACATCACTTCTTTTTCTAGCGTTTGCAGTTGTGCATACTGATTGTCCCATTTTCGGATGTGTTGAGCGACCTCGAAAGAGATCATGCTTTTCACCTGTTTTAACAGGTCCTTGTGCAAGTCCTGGCTTTCGTGTGCTGACTTTCGTTCGGCAGACCTTTTCACTCCGGAAGTTTGATTGTTCAACATAGAATGAAGCCTGCCCTCGATTGCCTTGAAGCGCTTCATTGTGACATCGAGAGAATTGATTCTTTTTACTTCCGATTCCAAACTGTGGATTCTTTGGGGGATATCGTCATGTTTGCTGTTTCCTGTGAATATTCCTCTTATAGGCATTTTATCACCACACAAAAATTATTTGTTTTCAGGAGGAGCATAATGAACAAGACCCGTATCAATCTTTCCTTTACCAGTATCAATTCATTGGGTAATGCATGTTCGGTGTCACTGAGCAGGATTTGCAGCCGCAATAAAAATGTTGTCAATAAACGCAATGAAGGTTTCGGTGAGGAAAACGGCGACCATGTTAAGGTATTCAATGGCAGCCATTGGGTAGATGACCGGGATTTAACGGATGCAGATTCCAAAAAGTTCAATCAATATTGACTCTTTCTTCTGCAGCATATTTCATTGGATAGGTCAGCACCAGCAGCCCGTGGTTATAACGTGCTCTTATTTGACTGCCATCGGTGGGTTCCGGCAGATCGAATGTCCGTTGGAATTCGCCGTAGTTTCTCTCATTTTTGAACGTTGAGTCAGGCCTGAAAGGAAGCCGGAGCATCCCTTTTATCGACATCCTCTGTCCGCTTACCGTCAATTGGATATCCTGCTTATCAACCCCGGGAACTTCAATCATGATGACAACCTGGGCATCCACAGTGAAGATATCAACCGGAGGATATTCAATAGCGGCATTTTGCTGCTGCTGGTTGTGAGGTTTGTGTTGCTGCGAATCGCTTGCGAACTCATTCATAAAGTTCTTTGCTGTATCTTGATCAAAGACGTTGTTCCAAAAATCGCCAACCTGGTATTTCTGAGCAATGTCCATCCACTGCTTCAATTTTTCAAAATCCAAGACTTTCCCTCCTTCTCTTCATAAATGGCAGAACCCTTAATATATTTGTAAAAAGGGGGTAACCATCTTGGCGGGCAGCTCTATTAATATTAATATTTATTTGTTGAAGATTAATTCCTTTGAAAATGCTTCTGCAGTGAATATTGGACAAAATCTATTGGCTGAATGGCATAATTCCGATAAGAAAAATCAAGGCTATGGACAAAACTTCGGAGATGAAAGCGCGTTTATGGGAACCAGGAGCTTTGTGGATGATAAAGATCAAATCGACTCACCATCCTCCTTTCAATCACTGCCTACAAAATTATAAAGGGGTGTATTTATGTTCACTAGTCCTGTTGTCATCAATATGGTCGGCATCAAGGCAAATGCCATCGACCGCGGATCGTTCATCAGTCTGGGGCCCACACAGCAGATAGATGTATTTCTCTCTATAAAGTTAAACTATGGGTATGGGGAAGAAACTGGAGACGGTGTTTTCTTCAATGTACCGTTGAGTATTGTAAATGACCAGGATGTCAGTGACAGCAACTCAGTTAAAAACAGTTTATTGTAGTGTTTGATACCTGGTCTGAAACCGCAATCTTCAATAGGAAGTGACAGATACTTAATAAAATATGCTGGGACAAAACCTTATAAAAGGCTCTCTTTGCAAAGTTTTAAAAAATTTTGGGACGGGTAAAAAATGGTTTTCTGCTCAGGTGCAATCCGTCTGCGTTCAGGAAAAGCGGTAAAAAACCCTGATAATCTGAATAAACCGCATGACGTCAAGTGTATAACCTTGACGCCATGCGGTTTTAATTTCGTTTATTTCTACTTAGATCAATTTGTTTTGCCCCAGCCTTTTTTTATCCCTCTGCTGCCATCGCGTCCGCTTTCGTCTCATGGATTGTTCCGAACGGGTGTTCCGGTGGTGCGTAAATAGCATAAACCTTCATAGGCGTACTTCCTGTATTCGTGATGTTATGCCAGGTCCCTGCGGGTATCATGACGGCATAATCGGCAAAAGCCTGCTCCTGGAAAGTGAGATTGTTTTGTGTTGCTCCCATTTGTACAAGACCTTGTCCTTCTTCTATTCGAATGAATTGGTCAGTTTCCGGATGTACCTCCAGCCCTATATCGTCACCAACATCGATGCTCATCAAGGTCACTTGCATGTGCTCCCCTGTCCATAGTGCGGTACGGTAAGTATCATTTTCCGTTGTTGCTTTTTCGATATCGACCACATAGGGCTTTCCGCCATTATCCTGTATCCTGCCGGCTGATTCCGCCATTAGGTGTTGAAGACGTAGGGCATTCTCCCTCTGAGCAGTAAAGGCGTGTAGAATGGTGTTTCGGATATAGTCGTCCTGCAGGATATAGTATTGATTCCGATACTCCTCCGAATTTTCAAACTCTGCTTGAAAGGCTTTTTCTATTCCGTTTGTGTAGCCCTCATACTCTATTTTCTCGATATCATAATGCGGTTGGACTCCTGAGCGCTGTTGGTGAAGTATGGTGAACTGATTCAACTGTGATCTCTTATTCTGTAATGAATCAGACAGAATTCTTTGGTGCAATTGATTAGGTGCTTCCTGGATCAGGTTAGTATACAAGTCGATGACTTCAGCGTTTTTCTTTATGATCAAAGTGAAATCTTCAGCTGTGTAATCATCTATCCTCTGGCTGTTTTCTCCATCTTGAAATGGGGTGAAATTGTACATGTATGTCCAGCTCCTTCCAAGGTTTTACAGATTATCTTATGCCTTTTGGGCTGAAATGTACGTATTCAAGCTATATAGTTTCTAACAAAGGAATGGATGAAAATCCGGACATAAAATCAGGCAGCTCATTTCCCTTAATGAACTGCCATCACTTTATCTCTTTTTCTTTTTCGAGAGATCCACAGCCGCCTTCTTGCTTACAGACTCAAGGCTGACATGGACTGATACCCTATTTGTATCGTCGTATTGTATACTTAGCACCTTGGCTTTCCTGCCCTTGATTTTAAATTCTTCACCTTCCGCCGGCACATGCTGCCTCAGTTGATGCAGCAGAAGATTTCTGTTTTCATAATAATAGACAATATACATGATATCCCCCTGCTTCATATAGGATGAAATTCCTCTTCACCACTATATGAACCAAAAGTGGAATAGATAACGAAAGGCAATAAAACATTCTTTGGAACTTTTTATTTTATCAATATCTCCCTGATATCCTTCCATCCATACACCAGTTCGGGAATTCTTTTACCGGCTATTTCAGTTTCGATGGTGTCTATGATTCTTGCGCCGAGGAATTCATAAAAGTACCTTGAGGGATTTTCCTGTAGAACGACAACAGTCACAGCAAAGATCTTTTGTTTAACAAGCTCTTTCACAACTGGTTCAAGAAGCCCCTTTCCCACCCCTCTGCGTTGGTTTTCTTCATTGACATAAATAGCGTAAAGCTCTCCTTCATATGCAGGATATTTATTAGAACGCTGAGTGCCGGCACTGGCAAATCCGCAGATTCCTTCACTTTCAGCTACATAAACAGTTGCTCCTTGAGAAAGGATTTCCTTCCATTTATGTTCCCTGGACTCATATGTCATTGAATCCAGAAACACATCCGGTACAATTCCTCGATAGGTTGTATTCCAGGTATCAACCTGTACCTTTGCAATTCCCAATGCATCTGCAGTGAAGGCTTTTCTGACTTTCATGAATATTTCCCCCTAAAGATTTTCAAAATTAGTGTTAAAAATGCTGTTTTCACATTTATTGCTGCCTCCGAAAAAATTCCAAGAGCCGGTTTACCATGTTCAGTGAGCTTTGTTTCCCAAAAATAAAGAGATGCTCTTTTCTATCCTGTTTACTGAGGATTTTGCGGTGAATTGCCAGGATATAGTTGAAATTTATTCTAATCAGCAGCAAAAATTACGAAAAAACAAAAAAAGACGCACCCCTAAGTGGCGCGTAAACTATGAATTTAAGCTTTCCAATGCTTGTCTAACACTTTGATAGGAGTTAACACCCACAGCCCCGACACCAATTGATACTGCCGTATATGCGAGCTTAGGTGAAATCCCTGTGGAAATCACTTGAATTCCAAGGAGCTTCAGCATGGATACTGCGTTATGAATACTTCTCGCAGCCAGCTCATCAATTTCACAAACTCCGGAGAAATCCATGATCAAATAGTTGATCTTTAAGTTATTGACTTTCGGCAGGACGGAATCAATAAGATGATTGGCCCTGTGTTCATCAAGCCTTCCGACCAGTGGGACAACAGCCATATTTTCAGTGAGCGGCACGATGGGGAAGGAAATGATATCGATTTCTTCTTCGAAGCCTTCCTTCACTTTCGCATTGTATTCTTCGAACGCTATCACCGTCTTTTCCAGGCTGACATCGAGCATTCTGTTAATTTTTTTTAAGACAAGGGTGTACTCTTCGGTTGAAAGTTGATAATGATAAGCCCATCGTGAAACAAAATCTGTAAAGATTTCCCTCGTCGGAGGGTACCGCAGGATGATTTCCGATATCTTTTTGTTGGCAGATACTTGTGCATAAGCATTCTGCTTACTCCATTCAATCAGTTCTTCTGGAATGTCCATGTTTTCTGTTTGAAGTGAAAGACTAAGAAATTCCAACAGATCCTGATACATGTTGATCGCCCGTCCAACCTCCACATCCGAAAGGGATAAGTTCATTTTGAGGATGACTGAATCCACAATATCATTGGCGATCTGAGTGTTTTCAGCTTTGAGAAATGCAGCAAGTTTGTAAATCGTAGTTTTCAATGCAGCTGCCCCTTTGGTTTTTTATTTGTTATAACAAATTTACCACAGCTTGTTTAAGGAAGGAACACATTTTATGATTCATTTTTGTGATGCCGGCTTCCCTAAGCAGAGATCTTTCCCGTGCTTCATTATTACTTTTAACTGGTTGTTACAGCTCAGGACGGGTTTCAAATCCGGATATCCTTCACTGGCAATTCCCAAAGATCTCCCCGCTGGAGGACAAACACACAATCTCATTTCTCCAATACCATAATAGGAATCTTTCTTTAAAAGGAGATATGCCCAATGTTTTACCATGTAAAAGAATTGCAATATCAAGCAAAGCCGGATCGTCCTGACCCCTTGTTTGCCAAACAGCTGCAGGAAGTCCTTGGCGGTCAATTCGGTGAAATATCCGTTGCCCTTCAATACTTATTCCAAGGGTGGAGTGTCAGAGGGAACGGTAAATATAAAGACTTATTGATGGATACAGGTGCAGAAGAACTTGCACATATCGAAATGCTTGCGACCATGATCGCAAGACTGCTGGAAGGAGCACCTGTAGGAGATCTTGAAGTTGCCGCCAAAGATCCGATTATTGGCGCGATACTCGGAGGAATGAACCCTCAGCATGCGATTGTTTCGGGATTAGGCGCCATGCCGGCGGATAGTGTCGGAAACAGATGGACAGCTGATTACATCATTGCTAGCGGCAACCTGCTGGCTGACTTCAGGGCCAACTTGAATGCTGAATCACAGGGCCGCCTTCAAGTGGTTCGGCTTTACGAGTCTACAACGGACCGCGGGGTCAAGGATATGCTCTCATGGCTGATTGCAAGGGATACCATGCATCAAAATCAGTGGATAGCGGCAATCAAAGAGCTGGAGGCGAAGGAAAATGTCGTCGTGCCGAGCACTTTTCCTAGGGAGTTGGAAAAGCAGGAAGTTTCCTATACCCTCTTCAATCTTTCCAGAGGAAACAAAAGCGCTTCGGGAAGATGGGCGAATGGACCGAGCATGGATGGTCTAGGTACCTTCAATTACGTTGAAAATCCTGTTCCGCTTGGCCAGAAGCCTGCCCTGAGCCCGGCTCCTTCCTATATCCATGACACCCTCCCTTCTGTTTTGAAAAGTGATGTCATGCCTCCGCCGAATATGTGTTAAAGGGAAGTGCGGATAATTACCCGATCCCTGCGGCAGCAGGCAAAAAAACGGGCAATGGTTTCTTTAGAGGCTTTTGCCCTTACAATCTCAAATATTAAACATATACTATTCCATCTCTATGAAAGGAGGTGGCCTACATGAGTGGCACTGGAGGTTATGGAGCAGGTTTTGCTCTGATTGTCGTGTTGTTTATCCTTTTAGTGATCGTTGGTTCTGCTTACGTTGGCGGAGGTTCTGGCGGTTACGGCGGCGGCTGCGGCGGCGGTTATGGATATGGAGGCGGCTGGGGCTGGTAATGTAAATTCTTTGGACATAAATAAAAGGCAGGTCAACTGACACCTGCCTTTTTGATATGGATTTTTGCTCCTGTACTTCAGCTGTATACCTTGTATTAATCACCTTCTTCAAAATGAATGCGATGTAGATGCAGGCCGGAGGTAAGGCAGCTTGAAACGTCCTATCATGAATGGATTTTTAAAAAAGGGTGCCGGCCAGGAGGATAAATACATATATTAGTGTCCATATTGTCTTGGATAGAAAGCTGGAATGCATAGCCAGCCCTTCCTTTAACCTCTCTCCTGCTGCTGTTGAACATATAAACCCAAAGATCATGAGGATGAATTAGATCGGCTTAAGAATTTCCGGTGAACCTAATTGCTGTCCAAAATTCAAATTCATATGTGGAAAGTAAAAGATCAGCATGTGAAGATTGTATTTTACTACCCATTTCATGGCAGTTCCCTTTTATATTGGACGGTTTCAATTAGTATAAAGTTCTGTAAAAGGACTTCTTCATCCAAAAAACAAGTCTAATATATTTGAAGATGATGAGGAATTTTTATTATAAAACTCTGAATAACCACACCCCTTACAGTACACCACAATAAACTGGTTGTTCTGGATATCGAACATTTTTGAAAGGCCGGTCCCTGTCATAGCGACTTCTTTCTTTGCGGCATCGGTGCTTCCACACTTTATGCATCCTGGATTTTCCAAATGTTACCCCTCCCTTTTCCTAGTTTACTTTATATACGGATTGTATTGGAGAAAGTTCCTGATTATTTAGGAAACCATGAAACAATTCAAGTGAATGTACAGTTATATAGATGAAGGATTAGTTAAGCATCAGAGGAGGATTATGATGGGGAGACAAAGAGATTTTCGAAGCATCCGATTAATCATTGCAGGAGTTATGGCTTCCTCCCTTTTTCTAGGCGGCTGCCGCTTGGAAACAGGGACAAACAACGAAGTGAAAATAAGCAGTGATGAAACGGGAAGCCAGGCTTCTGCTGAAACAACCGGCGGCATGGTAACAATGGAAATTTACAACCAATTGGATAAAGGTATGAGCTATGAGGAAGTCAAAGCAATTATTGGATCAGAAGGAAAACCGATGACAGAACCTGGAGATTTAAATGCTGCCTATATATGGGACGGCGAAAATAATGCCTTTTTAAGTGTTCAGTTCAAAAAGGACAAACTATCAACTAAAACCCAGGTTGGGTTAAAATAAATAACGGCTACTTGAGCTGCCTGCTTATGGTGCTTGTTTTTATTCACAACAACAAGGGTATAACTAAATCATCGGCGACCCCCGCAAACAAGATATTCATTTCGAATCATCTAGAGAAAGGACCGGTGAAATTGCATGAAAACACGCATCACTAAGCTTACCTATGATGAAATCGATAAATTACTTGAACCAGCAGATAATGATATGTTGAACGATATTAACTGGAAGTTTGTTTCTGAAGAAGAAATTGAAAACCTTTTACAAACCCCTTGACGGTCTTCGTTCAAGGGGGATTTTTCTGTAATGGCTTTTTGCGGCCGGATAAATGTGCTTTTGGGGTTATTGCTTTGGCAATAGCACTTAGAACGAGATTGCTCTGCGGGTGCACTTCAAATCGGTTCTTTTAGAAAGGCTGTAACAGCAAAATATTGGTATATTATTCTGCACCATATTGCTTTTCGTCTTATTATCTTCTCCCCGCTCAGCGATTACCTGCTCCAATAAAATTCCCTTGCATACGCCCGCCTGCCGCCTATTTCGCTTCTTCATCAACATTTTCAATAGGAATACTGCTGACAGCAGCCCTGAAATCAAACATAAATTTGAAAGGGCAGGCTTTTCTTCCTGCCAATGAACCGTTTTAATAAAAGCGAAGGGTAATGAACAAGATGAATATAAGCCGGAGTTTTTAATTGGAATACCGTGTAAAAAAATGGTTTTTTCGACTTAATTCGGTTCGACATGAACATGTACATCATAAATATCATGTGTTCCCTTCAAATAATCTTCAACCCTGGTGGAAATATCATGTGCACCACTTATGTCCAGAGTGGAGCTGACTAGAATGACCACATCCACTACTGTATTGTTTCCATAAGATCTGGCCCTGATGTCTTTCACACCTTTGACACCGTAGACGTCCAATACAGAATCGTGATACGTCTTTAATTTTTTTTCATCGTAGCCATCCGTTAAATAATGGGTGGACTCACGGAAAATGTCCCAGGCTGTTTTGCAAATTAAGAAACCGACAACAGCAGCTGCCACGGGATCCAGCCAAGTCAGGTTGAATTGTGAGCCTATTATGCCAACCGCTGTTCCGATACTTACCCACGCGTCGGAAAGATTATCTTTGGCTGCCGCCATCACTGCATGGCTGTTGATCCGTTCAGCGATTTTTTTGTTATAACGATAGACAAAAAACATGGCTGCGGCGCTGAAAATGCCTGTCCATGCTGAAATCATGTCAGGTGCATGTTGTTTCCCTTCAATTACAGTTGTCACTGCCCCTATCAGGACCTGTATTCCCACGGCCATCATAATAAAGGAAGCTACGAGGGAGGCGATCGTTTCTGCCTTCCAATGACCGTAAGGATGGTCATTGTCCGCTGGTTTCTGCGACCACTTCAAGCCGATCAAAACAGCAGCGGAAGCAATGATATCTGTGGTATTGTTCAAGCCATCCGCTTTAAGTGCTTCGGAATTTGCTGTATATCCAATGAATAGCTTAATGATCGATAATATAATATAGGCGATGATGCTGACAATTGCCGCTCTCTCTCCTATTTTCAGGTCTGCATATTTTTGTTTTTCCATTTGAGCTTTCCTCCACTTCAGTAACCACTATTTATACTACCAAGCCTTTACTGAGTGGGTCTATAGCAACGTTCTTTCCTTTTCCTTACTTAATCGGGAGAACGAAACAAAGTTTCGCTGTGTCAACTTTTCATGTTTCTGCGATCCGGCTTTTCATTATTTTTTTCATAATCCTCAGCGGCTTTGGACCAATAACCGATGGCTAACCAGGAAATGATCGTCAAAATAGGGATCGACAAAATAGCAGCAAGCTTCATCTCCTGTCCATTCCTCCCCCTCTTTCATGTATTTGAAGAATTTCATTTATCACCTGTTCCGTGTCTTGAGGTTCACTGATGACAAAGAAATGATCCGCTTCTTCCCTGCCCGGCTTTTCTACCGAATCCTCATTTTGGCGTTTCAGAACCTCAGCAAAAGTGGAGGCACTTCTGAAAATCCTTGTATTCCGATTGCTTTGTTCTATACGCTTTAAGAGGGTTTCATCGGGAATCTCGAAGTTTACAAGGATTGAGGTGAATCCCCGCTGGTGAAAATAATCGAGCATTCTACTACGACCCCGAGGATGCCGGTTGGAATTACAAAGTATCATATGATAGTCTGTCCGGTCTGCAGCAAAGTCGAGTATGGTCTGTGAGATTTCATACTTAAAGGTGTTTGGTCCTTCAGGGGGAAGCAATTTTGGATAAAAAGTATTAATGAATTCAGCTTGATGATCCTGATCGATGACCACGGAATGATCAAGCTTTTCCTCCAGCTTTCTCGCAAAAGTGGATTTTCCGCTGTGTGTTTTACCTGCTGTCAGGATGATCAGTCTTTCCATAACTGCACCCCTTCCTGTGATATTGGAATTGAATTATTATGATCCTGCACCGATTGATTCAAAATGCGTTTCTTTTTCATTTTTGATAACGTTCAGATACTCATATTTTCTGTCCAATTGAATGAGGTATACTCTTCCGATGGTTCCTGGCTGTGAATCCTTCAAAGGTTTATCACTGAGTAAAATAGTTAACTGATCACCTTCTCCTTTAACCTCTGCTGCTCCAAAACCTCTTCCTTCACCAAGGAATTCTTCGCTGAGAAAAAGATATTTTCTGTTCTTTTGTTCGAAGATATAAATCCCGCTTCCAGTCCCCTCTTCAGCGACAGCCACTTCTTCCATAAAGCTTTCCACTTGTGCAGGTACCTCCTCGAGATCCAATTCAGAAATGGAAAGGTCTCTAGTAAAGGTTCCGCGGCATCCCATAAGAAAAATTAATAATAAGATAAACACTGATATTCTCCTCACAGTTCCACCCCTTCGTTTAGAAATTTGAAGCTTAAATTACAGACGAATAGAACATGGATAAAGTTTCAAAATGTGCATCTCTTTCAGGGATTACCATTAATCGTATTTCGCGATTCCGAGTTCTGCTGAATCGGTCTCAGCAGGAATGAGTCCTCTTAATATTGCCTGACAGGACAATTGCTTAAGGTTTTTAGAGAGAATTGTAAAGCCTATTTTCGGTTTGGCTTCCTCAATCCGGCCATTGTTCAATTCTTACTATGTTTTTCCCTGGAGGTACAATTTCCCTACTATATTAAATATTATTAATAAATCCTGCTTTTTTGGAAAAATAAGTAACAAACACTAAAAGGGTGATCATCCACGTGAAAAAGCAGAAGAAAGAGTTTATGAACCCTGCCCTGACCGATATGATTCAAGTCATTGAGCAAAGTGATGATTTCAGGACCTTCGAAACAAAGGTATGTGACCAATCAGCCACTATCCTCTACCTGGAAACCCTAGTGGACCGAAGCGCTCTATTTCATCATATTCTTGATGTATTTAATCAATCCCCTAAATCAATCGAGGAACTCTTGGAAACATTGGCACCTGATTTGCTTGCCACTCCCTCAGAATTGACCAACGCACTTTTGAAAGGCAGGTTCGGTATTTTCCTAAAAGATCTTGAAAAGATTTATGCCATCAATCTGCCCAATTCAGCCGACCAAAGCAGACCGGTTGGAGAACCAGATAATGAAGTCATCATCCGGGGGGCACACGACGGTTTTGTTGAAAATTTTGATGTCAATATTTCAATTTTGCGGCGCAGGATTCAATCAGAGGATTTGCGTGTTAAATATGTGGAACTTGGCAATGTTACCAAAACAAAAACAGCCATCATTTATTTGGAAGGACTTGCAAACCAGGATATTGTGAAGGAAATTGAGAGAAGATTGTCTTACATTGATATTGATATGGTAATAAGCCCTGGATATATTGAGGAATTCATTGAGGATAGTGCATTTTCCATTTTCCCGCAAATGTTGAATACTGAGCGTCCGGACAGGACAATGGCCGCTGTAAATGAAGGGAAAATAGCCTTGATGGCAGAAGCTTCTCCTACCTGCTTGATTTTGCCTTCTACATTTGTTTCCTTTTTTCAATCACCAGATGACTATAACAGCCGCTGGGTGCCAGCGACATTTATACGATTCATCCGTTTCTTCAGTGTCATAATCGCCCTGACACTTCCTTCTATTTATATCGCGGTCATAGGCTTTCATTTTGAAATCACTCCGCATGAACTGGTTTTGCCTCTGAAGGCATCTGTAGAAGGAATTCCCTTCCCTCCGCTCATGGAAGCGTTCATTATGGAGGTAACGTTTGAATTAGTCAGGGAAGCAGGGGTACGGCTGCCCAAGGCAATCGGACAAACCATCGGGATTGTAGGAGGACTTGTAATCGGCGATGCAGTAGTCAGTGCAGGATTGATTTCCAATATCATGATTGTCGTTGTTGCCATAACAGCAATTTCTTCATTTGTAGTACCAAATAATGAGATGCGTTCCACCATCAGGCTGCTCAGATTCCCATTGATGGTTATTTCATCACTTTTTGGTTTAGTCGGTTTGGTGTTTGGACTCATATTCATCCTGATTTCCCTTGTTAAGCTGGAGTCTTTCGGTGAACCATACTTTGCACCCTTTGCTCCATTCCGTGTCACTGAACTTAAAGATACCGTAATCCGCGTTCCCTTATGGATGATGAATAAACGACCGAAGAATGGGAGGCCGCTCAGGCTCAGAAGACAAGGGACCGTCAGAGGGTGGAAAAAGACTAATGAATTCAAATAAAGTTACCAAGGGCCAGCTGTTCATGCTGCTTCTTCAAACACAAATAGGCATTGGCATTCTTTCGCTTCCTTACGATGTATCCCAAAAAGCGGAATCAGATGGCTGGATTTCCATCCTCATTTCCGGAGCAGTGATTGAAATTCTGATGATCATGTACCTTTTTCTTTTCATTAAAGGGAAAGTGGACAGCTTCCATTCTCTTATTCAATCTTTGCTTGGCAAATGGATGGGCTCTCTCATTAACAGCCTATATTTTCTGTACTTCCTCACAATTGCAATGCTGATTTTGACTCTTTTCAATGAGATCATCGACATTTGGGTACTTCCCAGGACACCTAATTGGATCATCGCATTCATGTTTGTAATCCTGGGATTTTACTTGGGAAGAGAAACTCTTCAAATTCTTGCACGTTTTAATGTGTTGGCAGCACCTGTGCTGGTCATCATGTTCTTCCTGGTCAGTTATGCATTAAAAGATGCTGAATTCCTATACATGTTTCCTTTAGGTGCAGCAGGTATAAAAATATTGCAGCCGCCAGTAAAGAGGCACTTTTAGCAATGCTTGGATTTGAAATCCTGCTGATCATGCTGCCTTTAACCGATGCAAAAAACAGTGAAAAGTTTAAAATGTTCACCCTGTCAAATCTTGTACTGACACTGTTCTATTGTTATGTGGCGATAATCAATTTCATGTTCTACAGCCCTGAAGAATTGAAAATCGTTCCGCAGCCGATGATCTACATCCTGAAGTCATTCTCTTTTGAAATAATAGAACGGACCGATCTCATATTTGTCAGCATTTGGGTTGTGACGGTCTTTACTTCGTTTGTCAATTACTATTTTATGGCTGTTGTCACTGGCAAGAACCTGATCAAATCAGTAAAAATCAAAAAAAAGCTTCCGCTTATGATTACTATTTTAATAATGACAGTGAACCTTTTCATTAACGAAAGTGACAGTTACCTGGTCGATAAAATCAGTATGTACATCACTGCTTCAAGTTTCGTATTTATCATAGGGATTCCTGTCATGTTGTTATTCGTTGCATTAGCCAGGAATTTCTTAGGAATGAGGAAAACAAATGAAGAAAGTCGTTGAATTATTCGTGATTTTCTGTACCCTCTTTCTATTAACCGGATGCTGGGACCAGATCCTTTTGAAGAATACCCGATTGATACTCGCTGCAAGTTTTGATAAATCCAGTGGAGGAAGAGTTGTTGATGGTGTGACGACGCCGATTATCTCTTCTGCAGGACCTGAAAACCGAAAAGAATCGGTTGAATTATTGGTAGCTGAAGGCCTCTCTCCGAGGGATGCCAGGTTGGAGATAGACAACAAGACATCTCAAAAACTAGATGCATCCAAACTTCTGGTCCTGCTGATAGGATCGGAAATGGCCAGTGAAGATATTTATTCCGTTATGGATGTTTTCTACAGGGATCCCAAAAGTGCGTTGAGTGCAAAAGTTGCAATAGTGGACGGAAAAGGTCTGGATGTACTGGAAAGCACCACGCAATCAAGCCAGCGACCTGGTAATGTCCTGACAGATCTTATTAACAGTGCTGAGAGTATTTCATCAGTATCTAAGGAAGATATACAAAGTATATGTGCTGAGATGTTTGATACAGGTGTGGATTTTTTGGTTCCCTACCTCAAAATATTACCCGGTGAGGAAGTGAAGGTCGATGGGATGGCAATGTTCCATAATAAGTCCTTCTCCGGGATGGTCCTTACTCCGGAAGAATCCAGGTTGTTTCTCCTATTGAAAAACAAAACCGGAAAATCCATCCCTTTCACATACAAGCTGGAATATAAAGGGAAGGAAACCTTTGTTTCGTTTAAAGTAAAATCTTACAAATCAAAGGTAAAAGTGATTGCTTCAGATAATAAGATTAAAGTTCCTCTCCGTTTGGAGGTTGATGTGAAAATAGATGAATTCCCTGAGGATGCACTTTTGGAGACAGCAACAGTCAAGGAATTGACCAAGTTGATTACAGACCACTTCAATGAAGATGTCACAAGGGTGATCAAGAAATTACAGGAAGCTAATTGTGACGGGCTGGGAATCGAAAATCGGCTTCAGGCTTTCCACCCGGATGTATGGAAAAAGGCAGATTGGAATAAAGAATATAAGAACGTCTCATTCCAACCTGAAATAAAAGTGAAAGTAGTCCAGCATGGAGTCATAGATTAAGAATCTTTAACACACTAAAGCGGTGAGGGACAGTCCCTCACCGCTTTAAAGTGCTGAAGGAGTCAGGGCATTCCATTTCAATCCACCCTGTTTCTTTAAGGAAATCGTCTCTTGTAAAGGTGGTCCCGCTTAATAACTGCCTGTATGAGGTGATTGTGCCATCATGTGAGACAATGAAAACCCGTTTCTTCCCCTGGTCTCTGCACCACTCCATGAATCCAATCGCCAATTTTCGGAACTCCTCCTCTTCCATTGTATTAATCCCTTCTTCCCACAATTCATTGGACTGTTCCATATCGAAGCTGAATGAAGGAAAGTCGTCCCGAATCTGACATTTTGTCAGTAGTGTATCACAGGGGAGGGTGTTCCATTCTGGTTTCTGCGGAAACATCCTCGGTGAAACAAGAGGGCTGGCCACCTTGCTGCACCTTACTTCATTACTAAAGATTGATGCGGTCTCAAGAGTACGTCTTACCGGACTGGCGATTATTATATCCTCTTCCGTTACGTTAAATTTCTTTCGTAATTCAGCTGCCTGTGACTGCCCGTGAAGTGTCAATCCAGGGTCATTAAGCTGCAGGCTGCCGGGTAAGTCCAATGTATGCTCACCCTGCCCATGCCTTATAAAAATCAATTTCATCTAACGTCCTCCCGTTTCATCAGTTATATCTTTAGTTTAACGCAAAATGAACGGAAAAACCTTCTGTCAAGAAACCAAAAAGGCACCCTCTATATAACAAGGATACCCTTTGATTTATTCGGTATTACAGGACCAGCATCGGAATCCTGTCTTTGTACTGCTCAATCAATAATCGGTTATGTTCTTCAGCTCCATCAACATTCCCGCTCTTGAATATAGGAGGCCGGAAACCACTCTTGATCATCTCATCCACCGCTTCGGCCATCATCCCATTGGCAATGGCCGTGCCGATGACCGTAGAGCCCGTCCCAAAAGGAGTCTCGAGTTCATCAGCTTTCATGAGTGCATCTCCGACCTCCACATGGTTGTCTATTACAAGATCAACAGAATCAGATAAAAAATGGCCGGAATGATGCCGGGATGACTGAGTCTTTGAATAGCGCAGGGAAGTAATCCCGATTACGAATGCGCCACCCGACTTTGCCATTTCCGCTACATCTATCGGGACAGGATTTCTTCCGGATGTTGAGACAACAATGACTACATCATTTGAACGTATATCGACGTGTGACATGATTTTCTCAGCAAATTGCTCATCTTTCTCCAACTGGGAAGAACGGACAGCTCCTTTATGAAGCATTACATCTTCTACTAAAATAGGGCTTATCGGGACCAGTCCACCCGCCCGATAAAATAATTCTTCTCCGATTATATGTGAATGTCCGCATCCGAACACGTGGACAATCCCGTTTCCCTGAATACATCCTGCAATTTTGCAGGCAGCCTTCTTTATGGATTCTTTTTCGTTTTCTTCCACTTTATTCAATAAAGCCTTAAGTTCACGGAAGTATGAATGTAACAACCAACGTCCTCCTTCCTTTACCTGCTCATTTGTATCTTGAATTTATAACGGTCCGCACGATAAGAAGATTTTACATATTCAACAGGGGTTCCATCAGCAAGATAAGTGTTTCGCTGGATTCGCATGACCGGAGATCCCTCCTGCACCCCGAGGAAGGCTGCTTCCATTTCATCAGCCGCCGAAGATTCAATCACTTGGGATGCATGGTTGATTTTAAGGTTCAGTGTTTCCTCAATATATGCATATAAAGATTGATTGACGATTTTCTCTGTCAATCCTTTTATAAAGTTGGCGGAAATATAGTTCGTTTCTACAGCCATCGGCATTTCATCTGCCAAACGTATCCTTTGTATTTCATATACAGGTGCATACTCTTGTAAGCCAAGTTCGCCAGCAATCTCCATTGCTGCAGGTTTGATCTCGAAGCTCACTAATTCACTGCCTGGTTTCATGCCCCTTGATTCCATATCTTCGGTAAAACTTGTCAATCCCTGCAGTGCTTGTTCAATCTTTGGCTTCCTTTCAGCAACAAACGTCCCTCTGCCCTGTACACGATATAGGTATCCATCATTAACAAGTTGTGTGAAAGCCTGTCTAACTGTCATCCTGCTGATTTCAAATTTCTCTGCATACTCTCTCTCGGCTGGGAGAGAATCACCCGCTTTAAGCTCACCTTTATCGATAAGCTCCTTTATTAGTTCTCCAAGCTGGTAATAGATCGGGATGGGGGAATTTTTCTTGACCATCTTCCGTTACCCTTCCTTTCTGCCTGGCGGTTCCAGTCACGTTAAATGTTTGCTAATTTCGTACCTTTTCAGGAATCGCAGCTTCATCTGCAATAATTGTAACACATGGATGATTCTTCAAGACAGATGCAGGAAAACGTTCATCGACTTCCCCCTCAAAAAGCTTAACCAATGCCTCCTGTTTTCTTTCACCGGAAACCAATAGCAGGATTTCTTTGCTTTTTAATATAGTAGAGATCCCCATGGTGATTGCTTTAGAAGGAACTTCCTCCTGGCTGGCGAAATATCTTGCATTAGCTTCTCTAGTGGAAGGTGCGAGATCGACGATATGCGTACCGGTATTAAATGAAGTACCCGGTTCATTGAAACCGATATGTCCGTTGCTTCCAATCCCCAGAACTTGAAGGTCGATTCCGCCGTGCCTTTCAATTTCCTGTTCATAAAAAATACATTCTTTTTCCAAGTCTTCAGCATTCCCTTGAGGGATGTGAGTATGTGAAGCGTCAATATCGATATGGTTAAACAGGTTCTCATTCATATAATAGCGGTAGCTGTTCGGGTTTTTCCCGGAAAGGCCGACATACTCATCAAGATTGAAAGTTGTTACATTTTTATAAGAAGTAAGGTTCTTCTTGTGGTCTTCAACCAAACATTGATACGTCCCTACTGGTGTTCCACCTGTGGCGAGACCGAGATTAATAGCGTGTGCATTGCGGACTTTTTCAATAATGAACTCCGCGGCCCTTCTGCTCATTTCCTGATAGTCTTTTACTTCTATTAATTTCATGGGTCTATTCCTCCTTCTTATATGCGAGCCTTCCTCTGCAAAACGTCATGACCACTTCCATTTCTTCATCCAGGATGACAATATCTGCATCTTTTCCATTGTGTATGCTGCCTTTGCGGTCAAACAGGTTCAATTGCTTTGCCGGATTGGCGGAGGCCATTTGGATAACGTCATGTAGTGAACAGCCTGTATAATCCATCATATTCTTAACAGCACTCCCCAATCTTAAAATGCTCCCTGCAAGGGTTCCATCTTCAAGGACTGCTCTGCCGTCTTTTACCGTGACAGACTGCCCTCCCAAATCATATTCCCCATTTTTCAAGCATTTGGCACGCATGGAATCGGTAATCAGAATGACCCCTTCACTGCCCTTTTGATTGTATGCCAGCTTGATAACCTCGGGGCGGACATGGACACCGTCTGCAATCAGTTCCGTCTTTAATTCTTCATATAAAAAAGCTGCTCCCACTACACCGGGTTCGCGATGATGCAGTCCACTCATTTGATTGAATAAATGAGTTACATGGGCAGCGCCTGCCAGAACAGCTTCCCTTGTTTGTTCAAAGGTTGCATCAGAATGACCGATCGATGGAATGATTCCATTTTCTTTTAAATGACGAATCAGTTCCAGACCCCCAGGTTGTTCGGGTGCCAGTGTCACAAGTTTAATCGTATGATTGGAAACCGTCTGCCATTTAGAAAATAATTCAGCATTCGGTTCAGTGATATGTTCGGATGGCTGGGCACCCGCACGTTTAGGATTGACAAAAGGTCCTTCTAAATGAATTCCGACTGCTTCTGATTTTCCTGCGCGCTCTTGGTTCTTGATATAGTCACCGGCATTCTTCAATGCTTTTTCAATTTCATTGCTGCTTTGTGTAATGGTTGTTGCCAGAAAGCTTGTTGTCCCCTCACCAGGGAGAGAATCAGCAATTTTTTCCAAAGCCTCAGGAGTGGCATCCATGACATCGGCTCCATTTACACCATGAATATGGACATCAATAAAGCCCGGGATGGCTTTACAGCCTGAAGGGAATTCGACCGATTTCTCCTGTCCATCTTCTATAAGATCTTTTATATCTCCGTATTCGATGATACCTTTGCCCTCTATTTTTATATATCCTTTGTCCACTACCCCATTTTCGGAATAGATTTGAAGGCCCTTAAGCAAAATAACATCAGTATCTTTTGGACTCATATTCATTCATCCTTTCAGTTGGGTGGTGGCCGGTTCAATTATGCATCTATATCTTATCATCACCAAAATATAGTTGTCTATACCAATTTAAGTGGATTTTTAAAAAAAACGGTTGGTATTCACGGTTACTAGTTATTACAAGGTGTTACTGTTTTATTATTTTAAAATAATGGTATAGACAACTGTATTTCATGGTGGTAAGATATCCATTGTTAGAAAAACGCTTTCAAAAAGGCTCTTTTCGTTAACTTTGTTGCTATTCAATATAAATTTCAATAAATACCGTGGTATATCGTCGTAAATACCCCTGTGAGAAGGAAAGAAAAGAGCTGCTCGTTTTTTTTCGAGAGTAAAACCTTTATATACAGGGGGAAAATCCGGTACCTGGGATTTTTCCGTAAGCAACAATATATGCGAAAACAGCCTTCAAAAAAAGCAAAGTAAAAGGAGAGTGTATCATGTTAGGTTTTCTACAACGCATTGGTAAATCGCTGATGCTCCCAATCGCTGTTCTGCCGGCTGCAGGACTGCTCCTTCGGTTCGGACAGCCTGATTTACTGGATATCCCGTTCATTGCGAATGCGGGCGACGCGATATTTGCCAATCTTGCACTTATATTTGCTATCGGTGTCGCAATGGGCTTTGCGAAAGACAATAATGGTGCCGCTGCATTGTCCGGTGCCATCGGGTACCTCGTTTTGACCAATGGAGCTGAAGCACTGGATGAGACGATCAATATGGGCGTCCTTGGCGGGATTATTACAGGTATCATTGCCGGTCTTCTATACAATCGATTTCATGATGTCAAGCTTCCTGAGTGGCTTGGATTCTTCAGCGGCAGGCGGTTTGTGCCGATTATAACATCAGTGGCAATGGTTCTTGTTGCCGGCCTTGCAGGGTTGGTCTGGCCGCCGATCCAGGCAGGCATTGACGGCCTTGGCAATTGGATCATAGACATGGGTGCAATCGGGTCAGGAATATTCGGTGTCTTAAACCGCTTGTTGATTCCATTAGGCCTACACCATGTTCTGAACAGCTTATTCTGGTTTGAATTTGGTGAGTATGCCGGCAAGTCAGGCGACATCGCCCGTTTCTTTGCCGGGGATCCGACTGCCGGCGGGTATATGACCGGATTCTTCCCTGTGATGATGTTCGGTCTTCCTGCAGCAGCTTTTGCCATCATTGCAGCAGCAAAACCTGAAAAAAGAAAAGCTGTTTCGGGAATGTTCATCGGTCTCGCCCTCACTTCTTCCTTACAGGAATCACGGAACCGATTGAATTTTCGTTCATGTTCGTTGCTCCATTGCTATATGGGGTACATGCTCTTTTAACAGGGATTTCCATGTGGTTGACCTCCATGCTCGGAATCAGGGACGGATTCACTTTCTCAGCTGGGGGTATTGATTACCTTTTGAACTTCAATATTGCTGAAAAACCACTTCTGCTTTTATTAATTGGTGTCATATATGCGGTCATTTACTTTGTGGTATTCTACGGATTGATTAAAGCCTTCAATCTGAAAACACCGGGCCGTGAGGATGATACCGAAGAAGCAGCGGATGTTTCAGCACCTGAGACGGGAACTGACAAATACGAACAGATGGCAAAACTCTTCATTACGGATATCGGCGGTAAAGAGAATATCACCGCGATTGACAACTGTGCAACCCGCCTGAGATTGAATGTAAAGGATATGACTCAAGTAAAAGATGCAGCTTTGAAAAAACATGGTGCAAAAGGAGTCATGAAACTGAATAAAACCAATTTGCAAATCATTGTCGGAACAGAAGTCGAATTTGTAGCTGACGCCATGAAAAGACTGGATGGCATTCCAGCAGGATCGGCGCCTGCTGAGGAACCAGCCTCTCCTGTTGAACAAAAAGGTTTGGCTCCATTAACAGATAAAGACTTTGTCGTACCGGTAGAAGGAACAATCATACCGATCACAGAAGTGGAAGATGCGGTCTTCTCACAAAAAATGATGGGTGATGGATTTGCAATAGTGCCATCGAAAGGCTCGGTCGTTTCTCCAGTAGATGGGGAAATCATCAATATCTTCCCTACCAAGCACGCCATCGGCATCAGATCTGTTCAGGGTTATGAAATTCTAATTCATGTAGGACTGGATACTGTTCAACTGAATGGTGAAGGGTTCAACCTGATGGTGGAGGAAGGACAGCAAGTATCCAAAGGGACAAAACTTCTTACGTTTGACCTGGACTTCATTGCAGGTAAAGCATCATCCACAGTTACACCGGTCATCTTCACAGACCTGCCTAAATTGAATGTCAAGAAGCTTGAGCAAGTAAAACAAGGAGAGAGCGGCATCATCTCTATAGATTAATGGAAAATAAGCAGTGTCCAATTGTTGGGACACTGCTTTTTCTATTTAGTTCCGTACCATGCCATAGTCTGTCTGTCCTGTGGATTACGATATTTTCTTCTGTCATCAATGAAATGGTTCCATTTTTTCACGGTTGGCAAAATGAATAAGACAGCGTATTTGGTCCTCTGCACAGCTGTCTGTTCATACTCCAAGCCTGGGAGTCAAAAAGTTTCGCATCCGTCATAATTGATGACTTCTTCCAGTGAATACATAGGAAGCTGATACACTACCTTATCAGCTTATTGCAGCCTATGTCAGGAACTGACTGGAATTTTGCCTTCACCCTTCCAGTGGTATTAAAATTTCTACTACCTCTTCCTCTTCTTTCTCGGTCAAATAGTAAATTTCGATTGGGAACGAGGATGAAAACCTTTTCTGGTTAAATCCTTTTTCTTTGATCCAGTCAAAAACAACTGTATAGGCATTATTGATCGTTCTGTTTGTGCATGTGACCCTGGCATATTTGGTAACGGGAATCTTGAATCCGCACATACCGGCAGGAATCGTATCCAAGGAAGTTACCTCAAGACATGCAAAATAGGTGGTCATGATCTCATTACTCATATAGGGACTGATTAAGACATTCTTATCGACAGCATTGGTCACCTGCTCTCGCTTTTCTTCGAAATCCTGCTGCACCCGGATGGCAGCTTCCGGAAATGAATCGGGAAAGTTTGCCGTTGTACTATTTCCAATAACAAGAAATTCTTTTTCAATCAAGTCACACGCCATAGTTTCCAAATACTTCCCCCCCATATTCTTTTTTTTGAATTATAAAAGTTATTGATGAAAATCAATTTCTTTGGAAGGCGCAACATCCGCAAACCATCCTAAGACACTATTGTGATGGTTAATAATATGTTGAGCTGAAATGTCTTTCGAATCCCATGTACTGTGAGCATCAGATATTACTGTTGCTTTGTATCCAAGGCTGAAAGCTCTGCGGCATGTGGTATCTACACAGACTTCTGTTTGGATGCCTGTAAGAAGTAAATGACTTATGTTTCTAAGAGCGAGTTCCTCATGCAAATTTGTATTTAAAAAGGAGTCCGGGGTTGTTTTTTGGATGACAATGTCTTCAGGTCCGGGTGTTATATCGCAATGTATCTCCCAGCCTTCTTTACCGGATTCCAATGTCTTTCCTTCAGGTGCGTTATGCTGAATATAGAAAATAGGCGTATTGGCATTGCGGGCATTTTCAATCAATATTTTCAGTTTCTTAAGGAGGTCCACTCCGTTATGTACTTCTTCTCCTTCTTTAAACATTCCTTTTTGAACATCTATAATGACTAAGGCTTCTCCCATGTCAATCTCCTTAAAAGTAATTGTTTTTTTTTCCTACACCTCCATTATAGAACAAATGTTCTGTATATTCAATCAAAAATATGCAGTTCTGCCAAGAGTTTTCCTCTTAACAGAACTGCATATTTTAACAGAATGTATCTTTAGGTTTTGGAACTGACAGACCAAACAATGGTCTCAGATATAAAGCAACAAACGTACCGGCCATCGCAAGGATACCCCAAATATAACCGTGCAGGCTGAATGATGCAATCCCACCGAAGTAGGCACCGATATTACAGCCGAATGCAAGCCGTGCTCCATATCCCATCAGCAGTCCGCCGATGACTGAAGCAGCTGCATTTTTTCCTGTGACTCTTGAAAATTTGAACAGCCCGCCTGCAGCTGACGCAAGGAAAGCCCCAAGAATGACACCGAAGTTCAATACAGTAGTTGAATCAGCAAATATCGAAGACTGCAGTGCAGCTGCATTGGCTCCCTGCCAGTAGCCCCAGCCAGCAACATCCATACCAAAGAACTGGGCAGCTTTCGAACCCCAAAGAGCAAAGGCGGAAGTAATCCCCCAAGGAGCCCCGCGGGTCATAAGTGTCAAGGCATTCAAAACTGCTAATGCGATTGCTGCGGCGAATAATGGCCAAGAACCGCGGAAGATCCGTTTCCATCCTGTAGTAGAAGGAACCGGAGCCATTTTTGGTGATTTTCTCTTTTTCTCTATTACAAGAGATACCCAAGCAATCAAGGCAAACAGTGCAATGGAGAGGATCCATGCCCCCCCATAACCTAAACCTGTTGAAGTTGCCAATGAAATGGGTTCAAATGAAGGAAGGTCTTCTGTCCAGAACGGCAGATGGGCAGCACCGACTGTAGCACCCATGAAGAACAGAAGTGTAATGAACATTACCGAGCGGCCGCCGCCAACTGCATAAAGCGTTCCTGAAGCACAACCTCCGCCAAGCTGCATCCCGATACCGAACATAAAAGCTCCAACAACCAGGCTGACACCAACAGGAGAAACATATCCATTAACTGGTCCATAGAAGAATGATATCCCAAAAGCAAGAATCGGCGCAAATAGTGTAACGGCGATTCCAAGCATCAGCATATGCGACCGTAAAGCCTGGCCATTTCCGACTGACATGAAGCGGCGGAAAGCTGACGTGAAACCAAAGCGTGCATGAAATAACGTGTAACCCAATCCTAACCCCAGCACCAGTAATAAAGGCTGTGCTGGAGCTTGGGTGTTCAATAAGTATATCAATAGAATTGCCCCGGCAATCAAACCGCCATAAATCAATGGCATTTGCGGGCTGTTTAAATCTGTATCTGAACGAGGAACAGGATCCTTCGCATCGTTGACAGGCTGAACTCTTGTACTTGCCATCATCAAACACCCTTTCCTGATAGTTTTACTCGGAATTACTTTACACATCATACAAGGGTTTACGGATCCTGTCAAAGAAAGAATCTTGGATTATTGAAAAGCCTGTGTTGTCCTGAAGGGTATGTTGTAACATATAAAGATTGTATATAGTTTTGTTAATTAAAACATCCTTTTGGGAGATGGTACTCATTTATCTCCTGGTCATGAAGTGTGAATTATTGTGTGTTAAAGAAGGTGTTGGCCAATACCAAATACCCAATTATGGTGAAGCTGTTTGACTATAACAAGGGGATTATGCGGGGATTACCCTTGTTTTGGAAAAGATTTCTGCCTATGACCGGGTGTATATCAAGAAACCCTGGAGTTTTGAGCATCCAACCATCCATAACCAACCAAGTGATTACATAAAGAACTTCCAGTTATCAAGCGTTTTATTTTATAACAATTTGGTGATGTCATAACTCCATTTATTCGGGATCGAATCACAAGCTGAATAAAAAAGCCCTCCTATCAAAGACGAAATCGACGTCTATAATAGGGAGCTCTTTGTACATATTCCGATTGTCATCGTCCTATTACTTGTTTAATATTCACATCCTTATTACTTGCAGATTATTTGTTTGGTTTTTTTGGAACAAGGTAAGTTTTATTTATTTCACTGATAGTCGAAGTACCAGCCAATGCCATTGTAACTTCGAACTCATTCTGTATTTGCTCCATTACTTTCATGACGCCGTCTTCCCCTCCAAGTGCGAGACCATACATAAACGGGCGGCCGATCAACACTGCACAAGCACCCAGTGCCAGTGCTTTAAAGACATCGCTGCCGCGGCGGACCCCGCTGTCCAGCAACACAGGCAGCTCTCCTTTCACGACGTCGCAAATGCCTTCCAATACATCAAGTGTTGCAACACCATGGTCCAACTGCCTGCCTCCATGATTGGATACAATCAATCCATCCACCTTGTAATCCAGTGCCAATTTGGCATCTTCCGGGTGAACAATACCCTTTAAGAGAATCGGAAGGTCAGTATATTGGCGAATTCTATGAATGGCCTCCCAGGTTACTGAGGGATTTTCAAAAAGTTCTTTCTGCTTTTTTAAGGCCATCTCTCTATCTTCCATGATTGGTTTCTCTAACAGGTTTTGGAAAATGGGATCGGTAAAATAATTCCCGCTACCGCTTCCCTCACCAATCGGTGAATAATTATTGATATGATCGCTCTCCCTGAACCCCATAATCGGCGTATCTACTGTAAGGACAATAGCTGAGTATCCTGATGATTCAGCTCTTTTGATCATACTCTCGGCAACCAATTCATTTCCTGAATAATAGAGCTGAAACCATCTGGAAGATTCTTTCATTTGCCCGGCAACCTCTTCCATCGAGTATGAGGAAACCGTACTTAACACAAATGGGAGATTCATTGAAGCTGCAGCCCGTGATGACGCCAGTTCACCTTGCGGGTGAGCGATCGTCTGGACACCGATTGGTGCAAATAGCATTGGAGATGAAATGGTTTGTCCAAACAAAGTCATGCCTGTATCGATTTTGGAAACATCACGCAAGACCCGATGAGAGATCTGATAATCTGAAAAGGCCGCTCTATTAGAGTGTAAAGTCGATTCTTCGCCTGAACCCCTTGCTATGTAATCAAAGGCTTTTTTGGAAATGATGCCTTTCGCTTCATTCTCCCATTCATTGATGGAAAGGTGCCTGTCACCGCTTTTCTTCTCCACCGCTTTCACGATATATCACCCCAGTATTCATAAGTATTATTATTATGGCACAGAGGTTTTCAATATTCAAATTTATCTAAAAACTAATAATCTTCCTTTTTAAAAAAGGATGTTTTCATATAATAATTTCTTTCAGGAAATAAGAATATCTCTTTTCATTCCATCTTACAGACGTGCTCTGGAAAATCTTCTTTTTCAGATCATATTGGATAGCTTACAAATTTATGGAGAATTAATGCAGATTTTATGTAAATAAATGTATTATTTTGGTAGAATATAAGAAGTAAATCTTAAGGAGGAAAAGATGGCTACCCCTGTACAGAAGAATTTTAAGAGAGAAATGACCTTACTTAATAAGGAAGGGCACTCATGGTACGATTCGAAATATAATAGCTTTAATGGTAAAAAGAAAAAAAGGTCTTTTGGAAAGGTGATTTTTATCTTAGCAGCACTTATGGCAAGCGGTTTGATTACAAAGGTTTACAATGAATTTCAAATAGCGCATGACCAAAAGATTAGAAATTACCTTCAGGAACGTGATCAATACTTTATTGCAGCTGATATGGGGTTGAAACAAATGATTCATCAGTTCAATAGAAACCAGGACAGCAGCCTGGCTCCCCTGCTGCCTAAAATTATAGAAACCCATACCAACATTCAAAACAATTACGATTTATTGAGAGATATAGACCCACCAAGGGAGTTCAGGGCTTTTCATGAGTCCACTATGGATACAATCACTTTGCACAAGGTTTCTGTAGAATATTTACTAACAGCTGCTCAAACTAATACATACCGTCAAGATATCATCACCGCCTATATAAATGAAAGCAACCTTGAACTTAGTAAATTGAGATCTAACCTGATAGCTGGACTACAGAAAGCAGATATCAAATATCAAGTAAATGAAGATGGCAGCCTTACATACTGGGTTCAGGAACATGGTTATGAGAGTGTCTTTAACTAATAAACTGAAAACGACCTCACAGTGTGAGAGTCGTTTTTCCTCTTAATTAACCTAAAAAGCGTATGCTATACTTAGCAATCTTATCTCATCAAATGACTTTTTCGGCGTCCATTAAATTATGCCCTGCGAAACCCTGGTTCATTTTCTGCCTTGATTTAGTTAAATTTGCTGTACCCCGAATATCTGATTTAGAAAGCTGCTTACAACTCATCCACTACCTTTCTGGACAAACTTCATTATCATAAAAATTCTCTGTAACTTTTGAATATGATACAATTTTTAAAAAGAAACCATTGAAGAAGAGGTGGCAAGCCATGATCATACGTGAAACAACTGAGTCCTATATAATGATTAAACAGCATGACCACGCTCATATATCAGGTGAAATAATAAAACACTTCAATACAGGATTAATAACTTCTGGGGAGTCAATTGAGGATGTCATTTATGCAGCATATCAACATGACCGCAGCTGGATTGGCTTGGATGATACTCCGATTTGGAATGACCGTTCGGATATCCCTTTTGCTTTCTCTGATTATCCACTCCTTCCTAAACTGGCCTTTTATAAGATCGGTCTGGATGAGATTGAGGAATGTAATGCTTATGCTGCCCTTCTTTGCAGCATGCACTTTTGTTCCTTTTTTTCGCAGTCAACTGACAAAGATTGTATTCAGTTCTTAAAGGAAGAAACGAAAAGACAGTCAAAGATTAGAAAACAGTTTCCGGCTATTGATGTGACGTTGCTTCAGCAGCATTTCCGCTTACTTCAATACTCTGACAATCTATCACTCTATCTGTGCCTGAATGAACCGGGAGCCAAAAAGGATAAGGAACATCCCTGGTTTAAAAATGGTTTCAAGAACACTGAGATGTTTCATGGTAAGGGTTACCAACTCAATGCCCGATGGCTGAGTTCTGATGAGGTAACGGTGGAGCCTTCACCCTTTACCAGCCCATTCCATGCGGGGCTTCTATATAAAAAGGTAAAAAAGACAGATGTTGATGCAATGGGAATAGCAGAGGCATATAAACATAGTGAAGAAAGGGAGCAAATCATCTTAATTAAGTGACCGGCTGCCTTTCACTTTTCAGCGATCAATGTATATTCCCATGGGATATTTTCACCATTCCATCCCGGGTGTTCTTCGAATTGTCTAATTGTAAGCCCAGATTGAATGACGGCATTCAAAATTTCACTTAGTGTGTGCGGCTTCACTAAAACCTCCGGAAAATCCTCTGATTGGGAGGGGGCAAAGAATTTTTTAAAGGCAACTTCACCAGTGTGAAGGGGCTGGTCAAAATAAGCGGGTTCCATTCGATAGTGAGTTTCTCCCGGAATTTCAGTCAAACATCTTTTAATGGGATGAAAGTCACTAAGGACCAATGTTCCGCCAGGGATCAATAGATCACTAAGAATCGACGTCAGTTTATTAATATCTGAAAAATAATGCAGAATCCCCCCTTCAAGGTACAATATCTCGAAAGAATTGCTGTATAATTGCCGGTCAATTTCCAGCACATCAGTTACTATATAATCAATCGAGACACCTGCAAAATCAGCCAATTCCAAAGCATACATTTTATTTTCATTGGAAATATCGAAAACAGAGACTTTTGCTCCCATCAGGGCTAATGGAACAGCCTTTCTGCCGTTCGAACCGCAGATGTTTGCGATACTTTTTCCTTCCACTTGCCTAAAATGGGCTTGATGCTTTTTTAAATATGCAGAGGGATTTTTACTGATTGCTTCAGCAAGCTTTGATGGCTCTCCGTATTTTTTTACCCAAAAATCATAGGCATTGTGTTCCCATGCTTTTTTATTTTGTATGCTTTGCTTCGTCATCTAAAATCCTCCTTCAGCAGGAATGATCATTCCTTGATTACTTGGTACAGCAATATTCCGGCAAAAATAAAAGTGATAATGCCAATGAGTACTCTCCTCATTGACACACCAGTAATAATAGTATCATCGTTTCTTTGACTTACTTCCATAACAGACCACCACTCGCTCCGGAAGAGAAATAGACGGCAAAGAACAGCCAGATGAGGAAACCGAACATCATGATCAGGAAAACACCTATTTTTCTATTCATTGAATTCCCCTTTATTGTATTGCAATCCCTAACTGTCTGAAACAAGATGAACATGGCCGGGATCTCTTTGCAATCGGGATCTCCCTGGCCCAATAACCCCGTAAATGGGCCAGTATCTCCTTATAACCGGAATCTCATTGGCCTAATAACCCCGTAAATGGCGGGATTTCGTCGTAAACGGAATCTCATTGGCCCATTAACCATTTTAAATGGGCCAGTATCTCTTTGAAATTGGGATCTCCCTGGCCCAATAACCCGCTAAATTGGCCGGGGTGCCGTCCCAACCGGAATCTCCTTGGCCCATTAACCTTGTAAATGGGCCAGTATCTCTTCGCAATCGGAATCTCCTTGGCCCATTAACCACTTAAATGGGCCGGGGTGCCGTCGCAACCGGAATCCCCTTGGCCCAATAACACCTTAAATGGTCCGGGATCTCTTTGCAACCGGGATCTCCCTGGCCCAATAACCCGCTAAATGGGCCAGTATCTCTTCGCAAACGGAATCTCCATGGCCCATTAACCACTTAAATGGGCCGGGGTGCCGTCGCAACCGGAATCCCCTTGGCCCAATAACACCTTAAATGGTCCGGGATCTCTTTGCAACCGGAATCTCCTTGGCCCAATAACCCGCTAAATGGGCCGGGATCTCTTTGCAACCGGAATTTCATTGGCCCATTAACCTTGTAAATGGGCCAGTATCTCTTCGCAACCGGAATCTCCTTGGCCCATTAACCTTGTAAATGGGCCAGCATCTCTTCGCAACCGGAATCTCCTTGGCCCAATAACCCCGTAAATGGGCCGGCATCTCTTTGCAACCGGAATCTCCTTGGCCCATTAACCCCTTAAATGGTCCGGGATGCCGTCGCAACCGGAATCCCCTTGCCCAATAACCCGCTAAATGGGCCGGGATCTCGTCGTAACCGGAATCTCCTTGGCCCAATACCCCCGTAAATGAGCCGGGATTTCTTCGCAACCGGAATCTCATTGGCCCAATAACCACTTAAATGGTCCGGGATCTCGTCGCAACCGGAATCTCCTTGGCCCATTAACCCCTTAAATGGTCCGGGATGCCGTCGCAACCGGAATCCCCTGGCCCAATAACCCGCTAAATGGTCCGGGATCTCGTTGTAAACGGAATCTCCTTGGCCCATTAACCCCTTAAATGGTCCGGGATGCCGTCGCAACCGGAATCTCATTGGCCCAATAACCCCGTAAATGGGCCGGCGTCTCCTCGTAAATGGAATCTCCCTGTCCAAATAAACCGGTAAATGCGCTGGTATCCCAACAAAAATTGAATCCCTCCGGCCCAATGAATCCCAAATAGGCCGATATACCAGCACAAATCGAATCGCCCAGTCCTATAATCCCGAAAACGGACCGGCACCCGCTCAATAAAGCAGCCTTAACTGCTTGAATAATCTTGGTTGAAGTAAACCGGTTACCGGCTAATTCAATAGGAATATCACTCTTAAATACCTATTAAAGTCAAATGATGGAATCATTATCCGCTTTCATTACGATGGCAGATTTTAATAACTTTTGCAGTACTGCTGAAAACACGGCAATAACTGATGAAGAAAATATTATGATCAGTCCCAACAGGAGAATACCCGGATGTCCTGCGCTTTGGGAAATCAGATAAATGATACCTGCCAAAAACAGCAGCACAATCAGCAGGGCGCAGTTCAGTATGTAGTTTAATGCTTTAATGGATGCACCAGTGAACGTTTGGTTCTTTTCAATCAAATTCAAAAGGACATACGTTTGGCAGAGGGCAAAGAAGAATGGCGCAGCAGACAAGTAGATACCAAACAAGACCGGAAATTGTAAATGCGAGAACTCCGGTGCTATTTCTGCAAAGTAAACTGCCTGCTGTGGAAGCCAGAAAATACATAAGGCCAGCACAGTCAATCCAATAAGTCCCAATGCGGATTTAAGAAAAAGTGTGGTACTGTGTTGCAATGACATCACCTCATAGATTAATGTTTAACTTAATAATAAAATATTATTTATTGATAATCAATAAATATTTATTACTCTTCGGTAACGAAAGGGTTTAAAAAACACCAGCAGAGACTGCTGGCGTTCATTTAATACGTTTCCTTCTCATCCATTGGGTAGCAGCCCATTTGTCGCCGATAATTACGGGGGCTCCTCCATGCAAGGTCAAGTCATTCAGTTCCTGATTATCATAAAAATACTCAAAGTACACAGCCATCCCTTTTTGGGGGGAAACAGAAAACTTTAATTTTGGGAAGTATGTTTCACCTCCAAGTTCTACATCATTCAAGTACATAACCAGGGTGCTGATACGAGGGTTATCCGCTTTTTTGAAAAAATCAAAATGCGCTTTGTACTCCTGGCCGATTTTGTAGTTAAGCATCTGCAGCCCTTCACCATGTTCATATGGAATATTCATGATTTGAGAGATCCGCTTCTCGACCCTTGTGACAACCTCACTTTCGTTTTCTTCCATAAAAGTACTGCTGCTGGTGCGTAATTCATTTTCATCCCTTGTGTTCCCAATTTTCGACCGCTTCATCTTATCCTTCGATAATTTTATCAAGGCGTCACATTCTTCATCGCTCAATACATTTCCCAAGACAACAATTAGTGGTTCTTCCATTTTTGCAATAATATTAATCTCTCTATCTTCCGTTTTGATTTTATTCCCTGTATGATGAAAAATACTTTGTTCCGAAACGGCTGTTGTTTGATTTTCCATTGTCATCTTTCATCAACCTCTTTTCTTTTATTATTTCAGAATACTTAGAAAACTTTTAATAAACGAATCGTATTTAATATAGATCTTTTTATTCCGTGTGAAAAAGGCAACTGAAATTTAAATACATTTTACACTGTCCCTTTACGTTTGACTATCCTTTTTTCCTTGTAAATAAGTCTTTTTCTTGTCGGATAATTTTTTGTTGATTGTACATAATATCCTTGTTCGTCAGGAGGTGTGGAAATGCCGGATTTAAATGATAATAAGTTCAGGAAGATTCAATCTGAAGCTGCAAAACAAGGAAAGTCACAGGAAGAATATGCGGCGGAGCTGGAAAATAACAAGCTGAAGGCACAAAAAAGAAAATAACAAATTGGCAGGTGAAATCAGCCTGCCTTTAACAGAAAGTAAATCAATTAATACTAATGTCCCGGTGATTGCAAACAAGCGGACAGTTTTGTGCGTTTATCGCCATTCAGTGTATACTAAACTGTCTTGACTAAACTCTAGTGCTTTTTCATCTTTCTTTCAACCACTACCAATCCGGCGACTGCTGCTGCTCCACAGACACCCCAAAGCAATAAGGTGCGAATGTTTTTCTCTTGCAGGTCCACCACATTTTCAGGCGGACTTCCCTCCCCTAACAATTCCATGTCTTCAACTGCTTCAGTTAATTTCGCGGTCCTGTCACACATTATGGTAACTAGATCGCCAGAGCCTCCATACATATCCGATTGTCTGGCATACACCAAATAGTCTTCTCCTTCCCGGAACTCTATTCCACAATCTCCACCTCCAGAACCGGTGGTTATCAGGATTTGTGAATCGGAAGCTCCTTTCCAAGTCTCGTGTACTTCAAATATGATTCTCTTCAAACCACTCTTTCGGAAACCAGCTTCTTTATCCGTCACTTTGACTGCTTTACCTGAAAAGACAGCCTCAGAACGAGCCAATTCATCCTCAACTGAAAGAGGTTCAATGCAGGAACAGGCATTTGCAGGGTTCGGGTTGATTGTAAAACATATGAAGATTGATGAAACAAGGACAAGCACATTCAATAAATATTTCATATTGTCCCCCTTTTTACCCATTAGACGAAAGATGTAGTTGAATGTTACAGTTAAGGGTGAAATTTCCATCTAAAATATATTATTTATCCAATAAAAAATATTTATTAAAGCTATATGGCGAAGGTTCAAGGGTAAACCGAAGAAAAAGATGCCCCGTTATATGGTGAAAAAAGACATTGTTTGTGTTAGCAGGCTGCCGAATTGAAATGACAATGCTTGAGAAAGAAAAAAAGACTTTTGGTGGGGCTGCCGTTGTTGAGGCAATGATGAAAGATATCAAAAAGGTAAGCGAAGAAATGACAGTTCCCGATGGTAGTATCAATACGAAGATCGAAGTTTTCGGTGAATTAAGAGGAGACAGGAAGTTGAAAGGTGTTGGTGACTCCAATCTTCCTGAAGGGGCTGTCCTGACAGTTATGTATGATGACCCCGAGCTGACCTAAACAAAGGCGGAGAACCATCCAGATTAATAATGTATCAGTAGGATATTGCCGTAAAAATGGAACGATAATGCAGTACATCATTCATCCATAGGGACAGCATGCTCTTAGGCAGATTATTTGTCAGCTACTTTCCCGAACGCCAGCCTGCTGAGAGGAAGAAAGTGTATGGAATATATGGGGAAGACACCAAGAATGGGAAATAAAAAAATGGCTTAACAGAATACAAAATGGACGGTGCTGAATATAAAGGCTGCCTAGTATATACGCCTTCAGGGTATATGGTACGTTTGCGTTTCTAAGATTATACTGCCTTTAAGTCACCTTATTAAACTACTGAAGAAAAACGGAATGTCCTTTTGTTTTTCTTCAGTTAATATCAGGCGTTTGGTTTCCTCGCTTTAATGATCAAGGTAGTCGGGAATTTCCTGGCTTTGTATAAGGAATAATACCGGTCTGACACTTCCGTCTTCATTGAATTTGAAGTAGCAGGTACATTACTTTCAATAACCGCTTCAATGATGAATCCGGTATTGATCAATTCATTGATATAGGTGCTCGTTTTTCTCTGTGGAATAGTTACCGGCGCGTTTTCGCCCTTAAAGTTTGGATAATGAGTCATGCCTTCTTCCTGATAAGAACCAGCAAGCTTGATTATGCCATTTTCACTTTCCAAATGGGGATACAATGGATGATCCCAGCTAAAAATGAAATATCCCCCGGGTTTTAAATAAGAATGAATCAGCTGCAGAGTTTCAGGAAGCAAAGAGGTCCACCCAATTGCATAAATAGAATACACCACATCGAAATAGGACTTGGGGATGCTAATGTCCTTTTCCATTGGCGCACAGAATAATTTTGGGGAAAGGCCGGTTAAAGTTGCTTTTGCCGTGGCAATCTGGTTTTCTGATAAGTCCACTCCCCACAACTCGCCTGCCCCTTTTCCTGCCATATACTTCATTGAATGTCCGCTGCCGCAGCCGATGTCCAAGACTGTTTTCCGATCGAGTTCTTCAAAGAGTCTCAATTCATCCTCGGTCTGTGCAAACGGCCCGTAACTTGGCAGGGAGTCCTTTCCGTTGAAATGATGTGCTACCTTGTCCCAGCTGTCTTTGTTTTGTGCTAGAATATTCAGTCTCATCAATTTCCTCCTTGCTAGAATATACCGTTTTTGTTGGGAGAGTTTTCAGGTATTCCCTGTCCAATATCCCAAAGTTCCACAATCCTGCCATGTTCAAACCGGAAGATATGGATGACCGCTGCTCCCGGATCGTGCGGATGCTGCTTCACATGAGAGTGGACGGCAATTTTCTGTTCCTCTTCAATTGTCTGTTTTACTTCAAAGGTCTTGTCGGGATTTTGTTCTGCATTTGCATCCATTGCAGAAATCAGCGATTCAGCATCACCGCTAAAGAATGGATTGTGGTGTATAAAGCCTTCTGCAATATAGAGCTGAAAAGCTTCACGGGCTTTTCCTGAAGCTGCCATTTGTAAGAACGATTCGGCTGTTTCTTTATTACTACTCATTTTCCTCCCCCTTTCAAATTAATCAGGCTGCCTGGTTCTGATGCTATAAAATCTCATTCCTTTAGGAATTCCTTTTATATCGAAAATTCCGTCCAGGACCAGTTTCCTTACCCGGTATTCGATGAATCCATCACCAACATAGTCTTCAAGGTGCCCAATGATTTCACCGATGAGCCTTGCAGACTTCATAAATCCTTTTTTCTTGTCTTGAATCCTTTTTGCGCAGTCGATGATATAGTCATCGTAATATCCTTCTTCTACACTTTTGACGGAATTCCCTTCCCAAACCCTCAAAAGATCAGTGGAAGCACCCAATGCTTTCCAGCCCTCTATGTATGTTTCCTTCTCCTGCACGGAAGAAGGCTGCAATTCCTTTGATTTCTTATAAAGCTTCGTCCATTTATCAATCGAGATTTCCCCAGTATGCAGCAGCTGATATGAGTACTCTTTTGTATCAAACAGTTTTTTATATAAAGAAGTAGTATTAATAATCAAAATCTCGTTCTCTTTATCCTTCAGTAAAAACATAACAAACCGCAGCAGGGTTTGTTCATGGACATTATCCCCAGTCCAAATAGTGATTGGCCACTCCGGGGGTACCGATGCAACCTGCTCAAGGACGTCCTTGAATTCATTCAAATAGATCTCTGAATCTTCGTATTCATAATCTCCATTAATATGGTTGCGAAGCCATTCATGTCGATTTCGCTGACCGCTTTCTTCGTGAAGATTGGTAAGCGGACCATAAGTAAATATATCGGAAAAAGCTATAATTTTGTCCGTTTTTTCTGCGCTGATCTCTTCCAACGCCAATTTGAATCCGCCCGCCGATGATGGCCCGGAAAGGATATGGGCAGCCTTAAAATCCTTGTCTGGCTGTTTACTTTGTTTTTCCTTGTATTCAACAAAGTTCCTGTAAGTTTTTTTAAGGTTCTGCACCAGCTCTTTCTCTGTATAGGAATCTGCTTCTTCCTGCATATTGATATGAAGCATAAAGTTAAGCAGGAGCGTTTTTGCTTCTTCTTCAGAAGACCGCTGTACAAGCCGTTTTAAGTCATTTATCAAATCTTCAGCCCCTTTTTTCATAATTCTATCATAAATGGCGCTTAAGCTGGAAAGCAGATTCATTGAATCGTTTTGAACCTGCAGCCGTAATTTTGGCACCTGAAATCCAGGGATTCATGAATGGAACGACTCTATCACATACGAAATAAGGTGGTCTTCATAAAGAAGCGTATGCCGGCCGGTTCAGCAATCTATCCTATCAAAACACTGGCGGGCCGCTATGTTAAACTGAATAAAACCTAACATACCTTCCCACGCTATTATCAGTTTCATCCCGGAATAAGCTGGTAAACAGAATAAGTGGGAGTTCCAGCCCCTTAAACCCAAGAAAGAACATGATCTCATGATAGACACTTTAAAACATGTTAAATCTGAACTTGAACAGGCATTGGCAAATCCCTCTGATCACAATCTCGACCACTGCGTAAATGAATTGCTAAAAGCAAAGACGAATGACGGTGAACACAAGAAGATGATGGATGACATCGTTAACTCGGTCACTCACGTGATGCATGCCCAGCCGAGGTTAAGAGAATACGGGACAAATATTTCTTCCAACAATGCCTTCAAGGAAGCTTACAATGCAGTCGATCAGGCAATTGATACTTTATCACATTGAAATTGCCGATTTAATAGTTTAAGACGAAAAACTGACTCAATACAAACAAGGCTCGCCGCGGACGAGCCTTGTTTGCTTTTTAAATATCCAAGCCAAATTCCAGCATGACTGCCAGCATCCGGTAGCCAAGCGATTCATACAAGGAAATGGCTTTTCCGTTATCACCGAACACACCCAATGTTGCCTCAGTCTTTCCTTTGGCTTTAAGAAATTTTAATGCCTCAGTAATTACAGCTTTGGCAATTCCTTTCCTTCTCCACTCAGGCAGGACAAAAATATTTTCGGTGGCACTTCTTCCCTCTCCCAATCCCCATGTCATCACACTTCCTGCAACGTCATTTCCATTGAAGACAGTGAAGGTATTCCACTCTTCGCCATTTTTAGTCCAACGTAAATAGTTTAAACTCCAGGAAACACCAAATAAATCACCTTTGGCTTCGGCAGCCAGGTATTGTTCTTCTTCAGCCTGGGTTTCCATTCCCCATCTTTTGACAATCAGACCTTCGGGAAGCGGAAAATCAGGAATTTCCTTTGTTAAATCTCTCTTCATGACTAGATGGGTACGATGGGTATCGAATCCTTTTGAAATATAGAAGTCCATTTCCTTCTTATCGACAGCTGGAATTGTATGGGAAATCCTTACGCACTTCCCGCGGTGCCTGGCTCTTAAATCTTTCGCCCTGCTTAAAAGGTGGTCGTATAAATCATGGGGCAAGCTTTCTGGAACTGAAATTTCTTCGTTCAGGAAAATGTCGAGCTTCAGCTTGTAGACAAAGTCATCTGATTTCCCGCCAGCTTCGATGGCCAGCCAAGCAGGATCGGGAACAATATGACCCACACCAAGAATAGTACCCTCACTATCAACTGCACAAAAAATATTCCTTGGTTCGTAATCTCCGTTATAACGGTAAGCAAGCATTGTTATGAAGTCAATGTTGGATATTTGATCGGCATCAGGATCCCTGTAATTTCTGATGATATAGGTACCGGCGATAGAATTCGGCATATGCGTCACTTCCTCTCTTTATGTTTTCGGCATCTTGATAATTATTCTGGAAGCAAAAAGAAATTCCCTTTATTTAGAAAAATTTTCTATATGGTTATCACTCTGTAAGGGAAGGACGCATAGCATGCCTATATGTCTGGATACCGAGGTGAAAATAATGAAAAACAATGTTGATTATACATCCACTCAAACTCAATTTAAATTCGACTTGAATAATAGTCCCCTTTTTATAAAAAATCAGCATAACTATATAAATATTTTGGGGATCAAACAATTGAATTCCCTTGAAAATGTATCCCTGCTCGATATATTCCTAAGCAAGAATAATGTTGTGGAACATCATTATCATCAAAATGCGGCAGAACTGGTTTACTGTATATCCGGAACCGCCACGGTTTCAATCCTGAATCCCTATACTAAACAAATTCAGAATTACAACATCACTCCAGGGCAAGTAGCGAATGTCCCTCAAGGCTGGTGGCACTATGAGGTGGCTTTGGCGGATAAAACACACCTTTTGGCAATCTTTGATGCTCCGACACCCGATGTGATTCTGGGATCAGATATCTTAAAGTTCACTCCACCGAACATTATGGCACATACCTATTGTCTGGATGAAACACAATGGAAACAAACGACAGCCTCTGTGAAGCCATCAACCTATATAGGCCCTTATGAAGAATGTGAAAGGACGGCCTGTTCATATCCCGGTTCTTATTATCCTACTTGGTATTATTAAGCAAAAAAAATCCTGTTTATGATCACAGGACTTTTAGTACATCTATTTCTAGTAGGCTCTTTTCGTAAACTTTGTTGCTATTCATTATAAATTTCAACTAATATCCTGGTATATCGCCGTAAAAACCCCTGTGAGCAGGAAAGAAAAGAGCTGCTCGTTCTTTTTCGAGAGTAAAAACTTTGAAAACAGGGGAAAGATCCGGTACCTGGGATTTTTCCGAAAGCAACAATTTATGAGAAAACAGCCTTCTAGTAAAAGGTTATGATCATCATAATGAAACTGATAACCGTGAACAGCAGGACACCATAAAAGACAAAGCCAACGTTTGCCTTCAGGTCGTTATCTTTTTGGATTTTCCAGCCTGCTGTGCTCGCGTTCAAAGTTGCTGCCTTCGATAAAGCACCGCCGCTGCTGTTAAAGAAAAACAAAATGACAGAAACGGCCAAGCCTATGAAGAAGCTCCACTCTATATAAGAGAAAGATAAGATCTGACTTGCTGCCCAAACCAGCAAACCGAATACCGCTGCCGAAACCAATGTGCCAATAATCTTCTTTTTCATCTGCATCACCCTCGAATACGTTATTGTGTTAATTGTTTTCCTCCGAGCTCCCCCAGTCATAGCCTGATTTCCCCCAATAGTACAGAAATAATGCTGATGACAGGATTCCCAAAGAGAGATAGATAAAACCCACAGTTACGCCCCCTCTCTATCCAGAATAATTCGTTGTTATATATACGGGCAAAGAGAAGAAAAGTTTCAGAATTAATGAATTTTTCGCGTTTTTTATCCTATTACTTGAAACAGTACATATCTTCAATATCTGATAAGACCTGTCAGTGCTTCTATATTTTCGAGCAGTACCATTGGGTGTCCTGTCTACTTAAGAATACTGCTTCGGCCTTAGTTTCTCACCGTTTCATCCAATTTCTTGGGCTTTTTCACCACGTTCATCTGTTCTTCAGTCAGGTTTCAGGCGGCATTTAAATTATTCAATATAAAAAGCAGTCCTTCCAAACTGAAAGGACTGCTTTGAATGAGGTTATTTTCCATCGACAATTTCCTTGAAAATTTCATAGGAACGTTCTTGTTTCTTTGGATCAAAAATATAGGAAACGGCCATGATTTCATCAACATTGTATTTTTCCTGGAAACGGGTCAATTGCTGCTTGACCGTTTCCTTACTGCCCATCAAGGAAACGCTGGTCATTGATTCTGCCATCTGTTTTTCCTGGAAGGTCCAAATTTCGTCCATGTCTTCCACCGGCGGGCTCATTGGTTTTTGGGTGCCGCGTACAACATTCAGGAAAAATTGCTGCATTGTGGTTGATTCTCGCACTGCCTCTTCATCTGTTTCTGCGGCGATGACATTCAGGCAGATGATTGCATATGGTTTGTCCAGATACTCTGAAGGCTGGAACCTGCTGCGGTAAATGGATAATGCTTCTTCCATATGCCTTGGTGCAAAATGGGAGGCAAACGCATACGGCAAGCCGAGTTTTGCTGCCAAATAGGCGGAGTCAGTTGACGAGCCGAGAACGTAAATAGGGATATTGGTATCCACACCTGGATGTGCTTTGACATAACCCTGTCCTTCTGCCGGACCAAAATACGTCAGCAGCTGCTGGACATCATCAGGAAAGGTGTAGACGTTTTCCTGAGTGGACGTCCTTCTCAAAGCGCTGGCCGTCATCATATCTGTCCCAGGTGCACGGCCAAGCCCCAAATCGACCCGGTCCGGATAAATGGTTGCCATCGTGCCAAATTGTTCCGCCACTACCAGCGGTGAATGGTTCGGCAGCATCACTCCGCCGGAACCTACACGAATGGTATCTGTATTATCCAGCGTATGTTTGATCAAAATGGAAGTCGCAGAGCTGACAAGAGTGGCCGTATTATGGTGTTCCGCAATCCAATAGCGGGTATATCCCATCTTTTCAGCTGCCTTCGCCAGATCCACCATAGCATCAATCGCGTCTTTAGAATCCTGGCCTTCGCGGATTGGAGCCAAATTCAAGACGGAAACAGGAATATTAATGTTTGTCATCAATCAACAAGTCCTTTCTCTGAAAAATTGTTTATAATTCACTAGTTTTTCACTTCATCCTTATCTAAAAATGTAAATGAAGAAGTTACAGTTTGAAGTATTAAAAAAGCTTAAACAACGTCTAAGCTTTTTTTTGAATTACGATACTGTAATAATATTATTTACAGTTTAAGAAGTCAATTAATTGAACTGCCTTCCTGATATCTATTAACCGTTGAAATCGAGATATTTGATGACTTTCGCTGGATTTCCTCCAACGACCACATTATCCTGCACATCTTTTGTGACTACCGCACCGGAAGCAATTACCACATTATCCCCTACAGTAACACCTGGATTGACTACGGAGCTGCCCCCAATCCAGACATTTTTACCGAATTGTACAGGCTTTGCATACTCCCTCCCTGAATTCCGTTCACTTGGATCTAAGGGATGAGTCGCTGTATAAATATGGACGCCAGGCCCCAGCATGCAGTTATCCCCAAATCTGACTTCACATACATCAAGGATGGTGCAGTCAAAGTTGGCGAAAAAGTTTTCTCCTACATGTGTATTATATCCGTAATCAAAACGGATATTTGGCTCCATATAAACCGTTTCACCTGTTGAGCCAAGCAGCTCCTTCAAAAGATTGGCCCGCTTATTCCCTTCAGTTTCAGAAGTCTGGTTAAAGAGTCTCACCAATTTTCTCGCTTCTTCTCTTTCTTTACTTAAAACTGGGTCAGCAGGGTCATACATTTCGCCTGCAAGCATCAGTTCTTTTTCAGATTTCATCTCTTGCAACACTCCTTTGGAATTTCTATAGGTGAATCATACCAAATTAATGAGGAGTGCGGGAATGGAAGTCTGATTTTTGGCCAAAAAAAAGATGGAGCCATGTCCGGGCTGCCATCCTGATATCTTCATCTTACTTAAAGAATACCTTGTCAATATTGTACTTCGCCTGCAAAGTATTGATGAGGTAGGTTTCATATATCTCGCGTTCCATGGCATCCTCTACAAAAATGACATCGATACGATAGACTTCCTCTCTGTGCGGCTTTAAAGGTGAAACGTTATCTTCCAAGTGCTTTTTAACACGCTGTCTTAATTTTCTGGCCTTCCCGACAAACAGGAGGTCGTCATTAATGTTATAAAACAGAATCATGCCGCCCTTGTCTCTTGGAATTTGGTGAAGATCGATAAAACCTTCAACCGATTTAATAACAGGTTCATTTAGACCAGGCGCTTGGTTTCGTTCTGTAATCGAAACATCCACCTTTGGAATTTCTATAGTTATCATGAGTTCACGTCCTTTTTCTTTAAAGGTAAATGGTAACATACATACAATAAGAAAGCTATGATATTTAGGTTTAGCGTTTTGCGAAATTATTTCTCAGGCAAAAATTCCCTGTATAAAAAGAGATAATAAGTGAAAAAATGGGTATCTAATAGTAATCGGTGATTATGGAGGGATTTTATGAACAAGATGATAAGAAATGTACTCATGGGTTCACTGGTATCAGCAGGCAGTGCGGCACTGGCAACGACAATTTATAAAAGAAGAAAAGGAAATTTCCCAGTAGATGAAGACATAGATACTAAACATGATCTGAAAGCAGATTTTGAGGAAAGTCCGAATGCCGATTATGAAGAGGAAGAGATCGGTCTGACCAAGCTCGATTCTGCTTACCGATCAGAATGGCAGGCTAATGGATTTCCGATGACACATGCGGAAATGGAAAGGCTGGAACAAGAATCAAGACAGGACTCTTAATCACAATCAAAAACTGCCGTGCAGTACGGCAGTTTTTCATTTAGTCTCTTTTCGTAAACTTTGCTGGTGTTCTATAAAAATTACTCCGGTAACCAAGAAAGAAAAGACCGGCAAACGGAATTTTCCGACAGCATCAGGATTTGATAAAACAGCCTTCAAACAAGATCAGGAAATTTCAGCCAGCTGCTTGTTCAACTTGGCTAACTCGATTTCCAGTTCCTCCAGCCTCTTTTCGGATTTTTCCGTGCTGCGTCCTACGGATTCCAATTTCTCAAGGTCTCCCTGAATACGGATATAATCCGATTTGACCTCACTGATTTTATATTCCAATTCGGATTTGGTCATATATTTACATCACCTTTCTTCTTTTCTCCCTTACATTATAACAATCTCAGAAGATTTTCTTGAATCATATGTTTATAAAGGTTCTTTTCGTAACCTGCGTTTGCTATTCAAGATGAATTTCAAATATCCTGGTAATTCGCCGCAAAAACCCTGGTATGCCGGAAAGAAAAGTGCTGCTCTTTCTTTATCGAGAGTAAAACCTCGGAATACAGGGGGAAAATCAGGCACTTGTGATTTTTCCAAAAGCAGCAATATATGAGAAAATTGCCTTTTTAAAATTCATTTCCAGTCAGTCGTGTCCTTTAATTTCCAGGAACGGCCGGATATGAACGTTTCCTATAAAGTCGAGATGGCGGAAGCTGCTTCCTTTTAATTGAAAGTGTTCTGGATATATTGAAGCCTGAGGAACTATCCCGCTGCCGCCTTCAGCTTGCTTTTAGATATACAGCCAAAAAGATAGAATAATGAGTGTCAGCAAACCAGCAATGGATTGAATCCAAATAACGTTCTTGTTTATGCCGGCTTTTCTTTCCAGCTGAAAGATGTACCCGTTTGTAAACGCGTATCCAATCAGGGATAAGGCATAACCTTGCGAGTCATAAAGCAGGGTGAAATATCTTATTATTCCGAGGCCGATCATTACCATTCCGATCGTCCCAATGACCAATTGTGTATATAAGCCTTTATCCTTCATATCTTCGTCAACACCTCTCCGTACTGACCTTACTATCTATCCAATCTGCTTGACTCCTTGATGAGCGAAACGAAATACTCCCTCTCGCGTTCGTTCTCTTTCAGCCTCTCAACGATATTTTCCTGAAGTAAAAACTCTCTTGTTTCTGGATTATGGTAGATCTTTTCAAAGTAATATCCGTTATCACTCAGCTGCTTGAACCAGTTTTCTTTCTTTAGCCTTCTGATGGTTTTGCCAAACCGATAATCATCAGGTCCATATGCACTGCCTATGAAAAGCAAGCCCAGGAGCAATCCAATACCAGTTTCAAGTATTGATTGAATACGTTTCACTGCCTCACCCCTTAGTTATGCATTGATAGTCTTATAACTTAAATACGTTTATCCATCCATGGAAGTTTCACCTAACCTGAAAAATGCTGGCACTCCTTGCGTAACACGCAGATAGTGTATCTTTTTTTATTTCTTAAAAACCCCAAATTACATTGGTAAGATTTTCAACCTGATCAACGCAGCACCTTCCGCTAATTTCCGTCCTTCTTAATAAACACAGCAATCATTAAAGTCACAAGCATCCCGACTGCTAAAAACAAAGAATAATAGATGCCTGATACAGCTGCTCCAAAACCTTCTTCCATTACACCTATTGAAGAGGCAATGAAGGGTCCCGCTAAGGCAGATAGTGCGATTACAGCAAGCACTGCGGTGGGGATAAACCTTTTCTTGTACATAATTTTTAAAGTCCAGTACGAAAAAAGCACGATGATTAACACTGGAATAACCAAAGCAAACAAAAAATTCATCACATTCCCTCCATTCCACATTAGACGCAACAGATTCAATAATTGTTTCATAATTAATGGGCATAAAGGCTGTCTTTTTAGATACTGCTGCTTTTAGAAAAATACCTGGAGCCGGACTTTCCTTGTATTCCTTCTCATTACTAGCAGCAAAATCCCATAATGATTAAATGAAAAAAGCAGTCCATTCCAACTGCGGCACGGTAGTTGCCAGTTGATATGCACTGCTTCTCTGCCTGTGCTATTCAGGCAGTCCTTTTATATTTAAGCCATATCTTTCAAAAATGGAATGTAAAATGGAATCCGGGTCGCCTTCATTGAGCAATTCAAGGTTAAGACTGTCCTGGTTCTTCAACTCCTTGACCTCTTTATGGATATTCTCCATTTTTCTGTCAAGTTCGGCTGCGGAATCTGCTGCTGCTTTCAACTCCCCGGAAAGCCTTTCAGGTATTCCCTTGTCGTACTTGTAGTAGATTTTATGCTCAAGGCTTGCCCAGAAATCCATCGCGATCGTCCTGATTTGCACCTCTACATAGACTCTTTCTTCCCGATCGGATAGAAAGACAGGGACTTTCACTATCAGGTGAAGACTTTGATAGCCATTAGGTTTTGGGTTCCTGATATAATCCTTTTTTTCTATTACCTCGATATCTTTTTGGCGCTCCAGCATGCTGCTCAGAGTATAGATGTCTGAAATGAACGGGCATGTGACCCTGATACCCGCAATATCTTTGATGTTTTCCCTGATGGCCTCAAGTGAAAAATCGAGGTCTTTCCTCAGTACTTTTTTTAATATGCTTTCCGGTGCTTTCAACCGTGAGTTGGTATGTTCAATTGGATTATAATCATGGATGTATTGAAATTCTTCTTTCAGTATATTTATTTTTGTAGTCATCTCATCCAGTGCAAACTTGTAAACTGCCGAGAACCTGGCAAGCTCTGTCTTGAAATTTTTCAAGTGAAGTAAATGAGTCTGTGAAAATGGCTGCATTCTGTCAATCCCCTTCAAAGTAAATGATTGCTTGTTAAATAGTTCACAAACTAGCTCGTTATGAATGTTCTTCATTTGCAGTTTACTCCCCCAGCCCTATTTCGTCAATAACGTAAAATTCAGTCAATCTTCTGCCAAACATTGTTAAAATACCCGCTTCCTGATATAATCAAGCCATTACATAAAGGAATAAAGAGGTATAGCCGTGTCGAAGAAAAATTTGCAATTCTGGTTGATACAAATCCTTTTGATCGTCCTGATCGTATTTGTATCTACAAAAATCTCATTTTTGTTTCATCCAATCACCATTTTTATCACAACACTGTTTTTCCCGATTTTAATCACCTTATTTTTGTATTTCCTGCTGAACCCGGTAGTCAATTATCTTCAGCGCTTCAAGGTACCAAGGATTGTAGCCATCCTGATTATTTACTTGTTGATCATCGGCCTGCTGGTCCTGGCAATCGGCAATATCGTACCGATCATCACCAAACAGTTCACAGCCCTTGCAAATGAACTTCCCAAGTATGCTTCGGAAACAGTCCGATACTTTGAAAATCTGTCCCAGTCTGCAGAATTCAAAGAGTTCATGAATGAGCAGCAAGATCTACTGGATTCAGCACAAGAAAGATTGGTCGCATTTGCAAACGACCTGCCTACGCTTATTACAGGAAGCTTCCAAAACATCTTAGGGCTGGTTGCCAATATTGCGATCATCCTGGTGACCGTTCCTCTCCTTCTCTTCTACATGTTCAAGGATGGCCATAGATTCCCTGTAGCCGTGTCAAAGTTCCTGCCGGCAGCGTACAGGAAAGAGGCCATGACCATAATGAAGGAAACAGGAACTACACTGGCAGCCTATATTCAAGGCCAGGTCACAGTCGGATTGTTTGTCGGGATCCTTTCCCTCATCGGCTACCTGATTATTGATTTGCGCTTTGCCCTTGTCTTGGCGATCACAGTGTCTGTTACCAACATCATACCTTATGTCGGGCCGTTGATTGGCGGAGCTCCTGCGGTCATTGTCGGATTATTCGAATCGCCTGGCAAAGCGGCGCTGGTCCTTCTCATCCTTGTGATTGCCCAGCAGGTGGAAGGAAATATCCTTGCCCCTCTGATATTGGGGAAAACTCTGGATACCCATCCGGCAACAATCATTATACTGTTGCTGGCAGCCGGTAATCTGGCTGGTGTTCTGGGCATGATCCTTGCTGTCCCAACATATGCGGTAATCAAAACCATCATCATCAATTTGGTAAAATTTTTAAGGGCAAAAAAAGAAGCGAAACTGAGGGTTGTACCAGAAACTGAAGGCTGATGCAGAATCCCCCATTAACAGAAATGTTATGGGGGATGATTTTTATAAAGAAAATTGTTTACATAATATAATTATGATAAAGTATTTTTATATACTATTTGACAGGTCGGAATAGTAAGTTTAAACTATTGATTATTAGAAGAGTTGCTGCCCCATGAGAGTATGGATTAATTTTTAGGAGGAACTTGTAATGGGAGAAGTAAAAGAAGCAGTCGAAAGCAGACGAAACGAGTTAATCAGTAAACTAATTAAAATGGAAAAATATAAAACAAATGAAACGAACCTTTTTGAACTATCGTTATCCGATCTGGAATATACCTTTTACAAAAACCAGCTCAATGGCCATCCTCATGGCGGGATGGATTCCATTAGATGGAGAAAATAAGGTCCTAAAGACATATGACTTCGTTCATCTGTCTTTTTTATTTTAAAATAAGACTCCTTCCAATCTTGCTGTTAGATTTAAGAATGTTAGATGTATTAGAATGGCATTAATCGTTTACTTGCAAAATCAGGAATCAGGCAAGCATGAAAGGAGAATAATTATGAAACTATCAGGAAATACAATCCTTATCACAGGCGGAAGTTCCGGGATCGGCTTGGCTTTTGCTGAACGTTTTTTAAATACCGGCAATACAGTGATTATTTGCGGCCGCCGCGAGGAAGTTTTGGAAAAGGCAAAAGAAAAGAATCCGGAACTGATCACGCGTGTGAGTGATGTTTCTGTTGAGGCAGACCGAATAGCTCTGTTTCAATGGGTAATGGAAAACCATCCGGAAGTGAACGTGCTCGTCAATAATGCAGGGATCCAGCAGCGGTTTAATGTCTTAAAAGCCGATGCAAAGAATGACTGGGACTATTATAAAAATGAAATCACCACCAATATTGAAGCTCCCTTCCATCTTTCTATGCTGTTTGCACCTGTATTTGCCAAACAAAAAGATGCTGCATTCATTAACATTACTTCCGGACTGGCATATACACCAATGGTGATTGCCCCTATCTACTCGGCTGCAAAGGCAGCGTTCCATTCATTTACGATGAGTCTAAGACACCAACTTTCGGATACATCAGTGGAAGTCATTGAAGTCGCCCCGCCCGCTGTCAATACCGATTTAGGCGGCGCCGGGCTGCATACCCAGGGAGAGCCATTGAATGAGTTTGCAGATGGTATCTTTGCAGGATTAAAAGAAGGAAAAAAAGAGATAGGCTATGGCTCTTCCACAGACCGTTTACGCATGTCACGGGATGATATTGATGAATACACAAAGAAAATGTATGATGCCATGAAACACAGTATTGAATGAAAGACGAAAAGGAAAATCCGTGATGGATTTTCCTTTTTTATATTGGTCGAGGTTGTTGATGGAATTGCGGGCTCATTCGGTCTTAAAATCATCAAATAGAGAATATAGTGAGGGAATCCCGCACTTATTCCATCGTCAAATCTTCAAAAAGTGTAAATGATGATGGAATCCCGCACTTATTCCATCATCAAATCCTCAAAAAATAAAAATGATGATGGAATTCCGCCCTTATTTCATCATCAAGTCCATCAAAAAGTGAAAATGATGATGGAATTCCGCCCTTATTTCATCATCAAATCCTCAAAAAATGAAAATGATGATGGAATTCCGCCATTATTCCATCATCAAATCCTCAAAAAGTGAAAATGATGATGGAATCCCACCCTTATTCCATCACCAAATCCTCAAAAAGTAAAAATGATGATGGAATTCCGCTCTTATTCCATCACCAAATCCTCAAAAAGTGAAAATGATGATGGAATCCCGCTCTTATTCCATCACAAACCACCAAAAAATACCAATAGTGATGGGATCACCCCTCACTGAGCCCCGCTCTAAAAAACAAATTAAAGATAGCAGTTCCTTTCATGCTGAAGAAGCCATTCCTTCCTCTCGATTCCACCAGCATATCCGGTGAGTTTCCCATTCGACCCAATGATTCGGTGGCACGGCACCACAATGCTTAATTTATTTCTTCCATTGGCGCTCCCCACCGCTCTGATTGCTTTTTCATTCCCTATGGAAGCTGCAATATCCTTATAGGAAGCAGTCTCGGCATATGAAATTTTTGTCAGGGCATCCCAAACGGATAACTGAAAGCCAGTTCCACTTTGGGTGTACGGGAACGTAAATTCAAACCGTCTGCCTTTAAAATATTCATCCAGCTCTTTCAGACAGCGTTTAAGGACTTCGGGGATTTCATCAGAATCGAGATGTATTTTCTCGGTGCGTTCTGTAAATTCTATTGATCTAATTAATTCGTGGCAGCTTGAAATTTCAATCAGGCCAATTGGTGATTTGTATTCAGCATGGTAAAGTGTATCATTCATATAATGACCTCCATAGATAAAAAACGGCGTATGCTTCCCAGCCTTTCCAATTTTCAGCCATATCTTCAATCTCTCTGATGGTTGGTTTGCGTTCCATTCCTTTTTGCAGCTTGATGGCATTATGCAGGCCGACGTCAGCTATCGGAAAAGACCTGGGATGCTTTAAGCATTTCATCATGACATAATCAGCGGTCCATCCGCCGATCCCTCTTATTTTCATTAATGTCTCTTTGAGCTGCGGATAATCTTCAGCCTGCAACAGCTCTTTTTTAGCAAGAAGACCTGCCTTCATCGATTTGGCGATACCGATGATATATTCTGCTTTCCTGTTAGTGAACTGAAGTTTCCGCAGATCTTCCACCTCTAATTCCGCTATAATATCCGGCTCGGGATATAACCAATACACAATGCCTTCGTAGTCCAGGCATTCTCCATAGTGTTCAACAAATCGTTTCTTAAGGGTGTAAGCAAAAGTAAGATTGATTTGCTGCCCAATCACCGCCCATGTCAGAGCTTCAAATAAGTCGGGAATTCCGATTATCCTTAAACCGAAATGATTTGCGCAGACTGCCTGAAGGATTTCGTCACTGGCCGCCATTTGGTAAAAACCTTTTAACTCCCGGTCCATATCGAACCATTCCAATAAATAGTCCGCGGCTTTTTCTCGAATATTTTGATTCGGCTCGCTGATTGGAAACTCTACTTTTATGGAATGAGGTGCTGCCCCGATTTTTAATAAAATCTGCTGGTCGTCTGCCTTGATCAATTTATAAAGATATCCCTCGCTGATTCTATGCAGAATTTCTTGATGGGATCTTCCCAGAAAGATCAGGCACTCCTGAAAGCTGAAGTCTGCCGGAGGGAATATTTCAATGAAAGAACCTTGATCCTTCCATTTCATAGAGGCTCTCCTCTTTTCATGGCTTTACGATATTCGGTCGGCGAGCATCCCTTCCATCGGCGGAACACCTTATAAAAGTTGGAAGTGCTTTGGAATCCTGTTTCGTAACAGATTTCCAGATTCGTCCTGGAAGAGTTTTCAAACAAATTCACTGCTTTATCCACCCGGATTTTTTCTAAATAACTGCGTGGAGTTTCAGAAGTTTCTTTTTTGAAAAGCCGCTCCAGATAGTAGACACTGACACCTGCGTGTTCTGCTATATCCTGTAATTCCAGTCTTTTTTTATGATTCAGAACTAAGAAAGTGATGACTTTCCTGACAAGTTCCGTACGGGGAGAAAGGGCCGCTTTGGGCTGGCATCTTTTACATGCGCGGTATCCCGCCCTTTCTGCTTGCTCAATGGTACTGTAAAATTCAACATTTATTTTCTTGGGTTTCCTTGATCGGCAGGAAGGGCGGCAGAATATTTTTGTTGTTTTTACCGCGGTAAAAAACAGGCCGTCATACTTGCTGTCGCAGGCAAGGATTTTTTCCCACATTTCCTCGAAGGAAAGATCCAGGGTTTCAGCCATTCTTTTCATCCCCCTTTCATGTTTTGATGTGCTTTGTTTCCTTTATTCTATCAAAGACGGTATGTACATTCGTCCTCATTCTTGCTCTTATGGTCTTACTTAATGGCTTTTTCGTAAACTTTGTTGCTATTTAACTAAGTTCAAAGAAATATCCTGGTCATTCATCGAAAAAACCCCTGTAAGCAAAAAAGAAAAGAGCTACTCACCCTTTATTGAGTGAAAGATCTTGGAATCCAGGGTTTCCGAAAGCAACAATTCATGCAAAAATAGTCTGCATAATAGAAAAAGAGAAATCGCAATGATTTCCCTTCCACAACTCATTTAGTTTGAATGACCTGTAAGAGTCTTCTCCACCTATACCGATTTTTCAGCAATAATTTTACCAACCGCATATTTCCGAACAAATAACCCTGTATAAATCAGGAAGGTACCCAGCATAACAATGACTCCTATATATACAGACATCATGGTTGGCACCAGGAACGCGCCAATGATGATGCTGCTTCTGGCAATAAGGTCCGCGCCGCTGAAGGACAGATTCGAAAAGGCGGAGTAAGATCCCCTTTGGTCGCTGGGGATCATGTTTGCCTGCTCCGCATTGCGGATAGGAGAGTAAATCAATTCCCCCATTGTGGCAATCAGGTTGAACGCGACCAGCATGTACCAGGTATTTGCGGAAGTGACGGTCACATATCCAATTCCGTATAAAATAAGGCCGATTAATAACGCATTCTTTTTATTCAGCTTATCGGTAAATCGATTAACAATAAAGGTGAAACAAACAACAAGCAGCATATTCTCGATATTAAGGATACTCAACATCCTGACACCGACGATTTCGAAACTTCCGATGTTCACCGCTTCGAATGTTTCCGCCAGCCGGATTCCTATATAACTATTGAGTGAGAATTCCGCTGCGAAAATGAAGGTGGAACCAGCTACTACTTTGACGAACGCTGAATCCCTTAATGCTACCCGGTAGTTGTTTATGAGGTCAATGAATACATTCTGGTGCTTTTTCTGCAGTTTATCCTTGAACTTGTCCTGCAGCCAGATTCCATAAGCGATTGGTATTGTTGTGGAGGTGAACGTCAGCATAATGAAAAGTTCCTTCTGATGATTCAAATACAATAGACCGCCAAGTGCTGCACCGATGGCCATTGACAAATTGATGAGCCAGTAATCCAAAGCATAAACAGCTTTTCTGTTATCTGGTGTTGTCGAGTCAATGATGATGGCATGCATCGCCGGCCTTCCAAGACTGCTTGTGATAATGAATCCTATGTATGCACCTGCAAACAGCCAAATCAACTTATCATGTGGAAACAAGCTGATGGTCATGACCAGGAAAAACAAGGCATTCAACCATGAAGTGCTTAAAAGGACCTTTTTTCTGGGAAAACGGTCAGATATATACCCGCCTACCAGGTTGATGACGAACCCAATGATCACAGTGATAATCAGAAAGGCGCCAGCCCATATCTTGTTCATTTCCTGTGCAAAAAATAAAGCCATGAATGGCATAACGGCTGATGAAACAGCACGGTTGAAAAATGAAGTAATCATTCTAACTTTGATATTCCTCGGTAATTCCTTCCATTTCATATTGTTACCCTCCCTTTATTTACTGTATATTAAACTAGACGGAATTATTTAAAAATAGACAAATGAACGTTTGATGTCCACTTTTATGGAGGGGTTTTTGAAATGGATGATAAATTACTTACACTTTGGAGGTACTACCCATCGGGCAGCATCAGAATTGAAGAGATTTCAGAAACCCTTCAATTAAGCCATAAGCAGACATCCCGGTATCTGAAGAAATGGGATGAAGAAGGATGGATTGCTTTTTCTCCGGGCCGGGGGCGCGGGAAGACCTCGGTTTTACACTGGAAGATGGAAGTGGAAAATATTTTTGAAAGAGAAGCGATGGCTAGAATCGATAAGGAACCTGTCGAGCGGAGCAGCAAGTACCTTCTCTACAATTGGTCGACAGACAGCAAAATGAGATTGATGACAAAGTTTCAATCAAAGCTCGGTTTCAAACAGGAATCAAAAGATAAGTTGATCGTTCCAAAAAGATATCCGTTTTTCTCAGTTCATCCTGTTGAAGCAGCTGATGTTTTCAGTGCCCATTTGGTGGCAAATGTATTTAACCGCCTGGTCTCGTTGACAGAAGATGGAACAATCACCCCTGAGCTCGCCCACAGCTGGGATATCTCTTCTTCTAAACTGAGGCTCTATCTTAGAAAAGATATTAAGTTCCATGATGGTTCACTTCTCACTGCCAAAGATGCTGCACAGTGTCTTGAAAGATTGAGAGGACATAAGCATTATAGAGAATTATGGGCACCGGTTACGAATATTGAAGTGAAGGCTTCCTTGATTCTTGATATTCACCATCCTGGGGGGTGCAGCTACATTTTGCCGCTCCTCAGTATGATGTGTGCCAGTGTTTATAGGGAAACTAAGGAACGTATCCTTGGAACAGGCTGTTTTTCCCTCGAGGAAAACAGCGGGGAGAAAACCACTCTTTCTGCTTTTTCAGACCACTTCCAAGAACGCCCGCTCTTAGACTCAGTCGAGTTTGTCAAGGTGCCTGCGGATTTTAAAGGAATCTATCATTCTCAAAACGAGGAAGCTGGAAACTCATCGGTGGAAGTCGAAAGTGATTCGGGCTTCGGCATCATTGTGATGAACAGCACCCGGGACTCATCGATTAAACGAAAAGAAGTCCGGGATTATATCCATTGGGTGATTTCCAAGTACAGAGACTCCATCATGGAATGCAGTCCCCGCCTCGTTCCCAATAGCAAGAGTGTCATGATCGGGAAAGATCACGGCATATCGATTCTAGAGGCAGAACGACCTGAATTCACTGAACCGCTCATCATTCGTGGAGCCGGCCACACGGTCAAGACGACAGAGTGGCTCGAGAACGTCCTCAGAATAGAAGGAATCCCAGTCGAAATCAAGTGGTTTTCTTTCGCTGATACCCTGACCAAACAGCCCGATACATTGGATGTAGACTTATTCGTCCATGGAGAAATTTTTGAATCCAATCAGGACTTCTCTTTCTATTATTTTATGAAAAATGGATTCTCTCCCCTTTCACAGGTGCTGAAGATGAATAAGGAATTGAACAGGCTGCTTGATAAGTATCTTCATACTCCTTTGGGGGATTGGTCCGCCCTGAATTCTACAGTTGAACACAAGCTCATTGAGGAGAGCATCATGATTCCCCTTTATTATGAGAAGAGATTCATCCCCTTCTCAACAGATATCATGAACATAGAGTTCAAGCATTTTGGTTATGTTGATTTTTCAAAGTTGTGGGTGCGTCCGAATGTTTTGCAGCATGAAAGGGCCATCCTGTAGCTAAAAGACGGAGGAAAAAATATGCGGCAGCAGCGATCTATTTTGAAGAAAGGCTAGAAAACAAAAGAATTTTACATAAATGATGAATACAAGCTGTGGTGATACCAGCTTGTATTCATCAAATGGTCATTACTTCATGTACATTTCCACAATTCCTTTATTTCTCACGGATCCCAGGTCTTCATAAAGCTTGATGGCTGAATTATTTTTCAAAACAGCCAGACGGGTGGCCGGGTATACCCTGCTGGCTGTATTGATGGAATGGATTAGTAAGAAACGGCCGAGGCCTCTATGTTGATGTTCGGGGGCTACAGCCAGGCTCATGATAAGAGGATACTCTTCAAATTCCATATGAAGACACACACCAACAGGTCTGTCAGTGCTTCTTTCTACGATCACACGGGAACTTTCATCCATTATTTCATTGCTTTTAAATACTTCAACGAACTCCTTTACATGGTTCGCATAATCCTCTTTAGTGCCGATATGTGCATATGCCGGATTGGCTTTATAGGCATTCCTTATCAACATTGACAAGTACTCAATATCTTCATACTCAACCGATTTTGCCATGTATGATTCCGGCAGCTCTGCCTTTAATGGCTCAGCAGGACGTATCATCCAGTAATTCACTTCCTGGACAGTGAAGCCCTGAGATTCGTAGACAGGGACATGTTCTTCTACAACATCCCTAAGGATGATTTTTTCTTCCCCCCTTGAAATTTTCTTTAAAAGGGGTATGAGCTTCTGAGCCAACCCTTCATAGTCCTTGTAGGGCGGTACAACAAACAAGTCTGCCATGAAATTGGGTTTCAGAAACACCCCTCCGATGATGCTTTCATCTTTTCTAATAAGATATCCGCAGTCATAAACGGAGACGATTTCCTTCATGGCCTCCAATGACCTTCTGAAAAAATAATCTGAATATTTTTGTCCATAATAAATGGAATAGCAGGATAGAAACTTATCAGGTTCCGGGTAAAGCAATGAAATACCGTCCCCAAGTACCATCCCGTTCAACACAACTTGTCGCTTCTCTCTCATCGCGGACCCTTCCCTTTCTTACTGATGTTCAGGACCTATCTCCTGATATCCCCTTTTAATCTATATTTTACCATAAACTTCTTCCACGAAATCCTATCCCTCAATCATATAACTGTAACATATGATGTTTCAGTCCACGGTTGCAAGCAAAATTCTTTCTGCGTCATCTTCTGTTCCTTCGCTCGCTTTATAAAGTTCAGTCCCAACAGGAAGCATAGTCGAGGTTCCGTCTTCAAACCATTTATAATCCATCGTTTGCTTCATTATTATTCCTTCTCTTTTGCCTTTCCTGGTTTCGTGGTTGATTTCCCGGGTTTTCCTCATATATACCACACCATTCCATTGGAAAATGTCCGGGTTCTCATAAGCTGACAAATAATCCTTTGCAGTGAGCTCAGAAGATTGCACCGTTTTGCCAGAAAAATTACTAGAACATCCGATTGTCAGTAGAATCATTGAAAGGGATATCACAAGCTTATAAGATTTCAGTGGTCCCTGCCTCCCCTTCTTTGAATCGTTTATGTATAAGACGTTACGTATGCGATAAAGTTTCACAAAAGTCACCCCAGAATGAAACTATCTACGTGTTAATATCGTATTAATAAATAGAAAATTGTTATGAAGGCGGGTAAAAATGAAAAAACTGATCATTGGTTTAATAGCTGCAGGATTCTTATCAGGCTGTGCCTCAACACCACCAAACCTTACAGAGGATCTATTTCAATATAAAGATTCCTATGTAGGAGACAGTGGTGCGGTGGGCAATATAACGAGGACATTGACAAAACCTGATGCAGAGCAGCTGGATGGATTGGAACTGAAGACAACAGAAGAACCTTACGGAATTCAATTAAATTATGCCCCTTTAGAAATCAATGAAGGAAGTGTAACGGATTATGAAGAGCTTTCACTTTATAATGCCGGGATCATACTTGCTTTGATTGATAATGCGGATTGGGTTCAGTTCAAGTATGTTGAAGAAGATATTAAGATAACAAGAGATGAATTGGAAAAATGGTATGGAAAAGAGTTGCGGAAGTTCGAAAACGAAGAAGAGCTAAGGACCTTTCTGCAGGAACATCTTGCGGATGAAGAGAAAGTCAGCAAGTTCTTTGAGTAGAAGATTAAAAGCATGCAGCTTCTCGGCGAGTGCTTTTTTTGTGCGTTTGGAATGGTCTATCCACGAACGGTGCCAGGACAATCCTCGACTCTATCTATTTGCCTCAGGCTTACCAGGTTCATTCCAAGCCATCAAAAAAAGAGAAGGCCAAAAGCCTTCTCTCAATCAAACTTATGAAAATGCCTTATCCTTCTTCTTCCTTCTAAAGCGATTAAACACCAGGTAGAGCATTGGGACAAGCAGCAGTGTCAAAATCGCTGAGAACAGAATTCCGGATATGATGGTTACGGCAAGTGGTGTAAACAGGGCATCACCGCTGACAGCAACCGGAAGCAATGCGACAATGGAGGTCAGTGCTGTCAAAAGAATCGGACGCAGTCTCGTTCTGCCCGCTTCCACTACAGCTTGTTTAACATCCATATCATCTTTCCGCTGCTCGATGAACTCTATGAGGACAATCGAGTTCCGGACGACAATCCCTGTCAGTGAAACCATACCCATGACGCCAAGGAAGCTGATAGGCGTCTGTGTCACAAACAGACCCAGGATGGCTCCTGCTATGGCAAGATATACAGCAACCAATACCAGGAATGGCAAGGATAATGAGTTAAACTGCAGTGCAATCAAAAGATACACAAGGAAATTCACGATGGTAAACAAGATTATGATTTCCGAGAAGAAGCTGTCCTGTGCTTCATTCTCTCCACCGAGTGTTATGCTGTAGTCTTTATCCAACCCATCTTTTACATCATCGACGATTTCTTGTACGTTTGCTTCATAACCTTCTTCATTATCAGGGAACGCCCTGATTGTGATGGCACGTTCGCCGTCTTTATGAGGAATCTGCTGGATCTCTTCTTGTTCTTCAACATCCACCAGCTCATCCAATGAAACCAGCTGCGGCGCTCCCTGAGGGTTGGCACTCGCTGCCGGAAGCTCTAATGCGGATAGGTCGACATCTCCTTCGTTCCCCTCCAGCACAAGTTTCATATCCCTCTTCGTCACGCCATTGTCAAAGGATTTCATCGGGATACCTTCCGTGGCGAGACTGATTTGTTCACTGATCTGTTTGACAGTGATCCCGTTCTCTTCCAAAGTCCCTCGGTCAGGAATATATTCAATGGTCGGAGCCATTTCTCCCACATTATCTACAACAAGATTAGTTTCCAATTCATTCATTTCACCTTTTAAAGTGTTTCTCAGTTCCAAAAGCTTTTCCATTTCCGGCCCTGACACAGTCACTGTCACCGGTGCACCTGCAGGAGGCCCCTGCTGGATCGTTTCCATGAACAGTTCCGCATCAGGGAACTCCCCGCGCAGTTTTTCTGTCCAGTCTTCAATCAACCCTTGAGCCGTCTGGTTTTCCCTATCGACTCTTGCGACGATCTGTCCGGTGTTAGAGCCTGAATTGGATAAGGAACTGTTGAACAAATTAGGAAGCCCTGTCCCTGCGAATACGCTCGTTTCATGGACACCTTCATCTGTTTTCAGCATCTCTTCCATCTCACCAAGCGTATCTGCCGTTTCTTCGAGTGGTGTTCCAATTGGAAGTGTGACATCAATTGTCACTTCTTCACGGTCGGCTGACGGGAAGAACTCAAATGGAGTCAGTACCACAAGACCAAAAATGGCTGTGGTGAATACCAATCCGATAATCGATGTGATCAAAGGTCTTTTTGAAAATTTCTTCAAAACCGTCTCAGCATAAAAATCAGCCAGTTTATCAAAAGGTTTACCCAGGAATCCTGGAGAATCCGAGATTTTTTTGCTTGTTTTACTATATAGAAGGTAGCGCATAACCGGTACGAAGATCAATGCTACCAAGGTGGAAGCAATAATAGTGGTGATCAGAACGGTCGGCAATGCACGAATGAACGCACCGTTTCCTCCTGACAGGAAAATCAGCGGCAGGAATGTGAATACAATCGCGAAGGAAGAAGTCACGATGGAAACCCATATCTCCTTAACCCCCGTGATGGCTCCGGCCAAGGCTCCGTCTCCAAGTTTATATCTTCTTTGGATATTATCATTCACAACGATCGAGTCATCGACCAGGATACCCAGTGCGATGATGGCTCCAATGACGGATATTTGATTTAAATCAACCTCTGCGTAAGGCAGCGGTATCAGTCCCATCAGCACAGAAATCGGTACTGCAAGCGCCACAACCAATGCCCCGGAACCAGTCAATCCAAGTGAAGTAGTGATGACGACCGCCACTACTGAAATGGCCAGCGACATGAACAAGCCATCGAATATATCATTAACAAGGTTCGCCTGAGAGTAATAAGGAACAAGTTCAATTTCACCAGGAAGCCCTTCTGCAAGTTCCTCCACCTTTTCACTCACTCTTTCATCCACAGAAGGAATGTCCTCGCCCGATTGGACAAAAGCAGTAAATGAAATGGCAGGTTTTCCTTCAAAGGTAATCAGGTCTTTCACCTCTTTAGGAGCGACTTCTATGTTGGCGACATCGCCAAGAAAAATCGAATCTCCTTGAGGGTTTTTCCCGACAAATACTTCATTCATATCTTCGATCGTACCATAATGGTTTACCGATAATTGTACAATTTCATTGTCAATCTCCTGCTTACCAAGCGGCGCAGGGTAGAATTCATCGTTAATCGCAGTCATCACGCTGCCGACATTCAAGCCTGCTTCTTTAAGCGCTTCCGGCTCCAGCTTGATGAGGATTTCCTCTTCAGGAAGACCTTTTACCGTTACCCCTTCAACACCGGACAATTCTTTTACTTCTTCAGTCCAACGGTCCATTTCGTTTCTGAGGTTCTCGAGGTCTTCACGGCTATCGCTTGTAAGCTGATAGGAAACAATCGGCATTTTTACTGTTGATTCATTGATTTCCGTATCAAATACCTCTTCAGGGAAAGAAGTGGAAGTATCCGACACTGCCTGGCGCACATTGCTGAACACTTCTTTTTTGTCAGCGCCGTCTTCAACCTCTACAATGATAGTGGAGAAACCAGCAGCTGAAGAAGAGCTCAGCTCACTGATGCCATCAATGGACTGAAGGGAATCTTCAATCGGATTGGTGACAGTCCTCTCGACCGTTTCAACGGTTGCTCCGGGGTATACTGTCGACACAGTGCCAATGTTAACCTCCGTTTCAGGGATTTCCCGCTGTGGAAGCTGTAAAAATGTAAAAATTCCAATAATCACGAATAACAGTACAAAGATCAGAGTGATTTTGGATCTCTTAAGTATGGCTTTTAACATTGATATTACCTCCTCTTCCATTATTCGACCCATCGGTCAAAATGATTTTATTTAGGTTAGATAACCCTTTACGCACAAGGGTTTTATTCGTTGACTCAATAGTCATTTTACATGGATAATGGATATAGTCAAGGAATAATGTGCCGGGTTTGCAAATCAGCCACAATTTGCCGTGAAGGGTCCTTACCATGGGCTTATACTGAAAATGATAGCTGAATCCTTGTGGTATAATAGGGTGATTCGGTGAGCCTCAGTGGTGTTAAATATGAATGAAAGAAGGTGAAATTGATGAATAAACGGAAAGCAATCCTTGAAGCTGCTGTAGAACTTTTTGCTGAACACGGCTATACACAGACTTCCATGCAGCAGATAGCCGACAGTATCGGTATTTCCAAAGGTTCGTTGTATTCATTCTTTCACTCCAAAGAAGATTTAATCATTTCAATCTACGAGCATTATCAGCAGCTTGTTTTCGAGCGTGCTTACGTTGTGGGGCTTGATGCGGAAATGCCTGGTGAAGAGCGGCTTGCAAAGCAGTTCCAAGTTCAGTTCGAGGGGATCCTGGAGTATAAATCATATATGAAAATGCATATGAGGGGAGATTCTGCCAGAAACAGCGATAAACTCTCGGCGATGGAGCACCGTATGAGAGGACGTTTATTCAGCTGGCTGGAGCATAACCTGCTGCATTTGTACGGCGATGATATCATCCCTTACAAATGGGATTTGATGTGGATGACTCAATCCATATATACCTCTTATATGATGCTTCTCATCTCGACGGAAAGCGGCCTTTCCCCTAATGAGCTTGGAAGGCATATCGTCAGGCAGATTTCCATTCTCGCTGATGATTTCTTCAAGGGAAACAGCAGTCCTCTCCTGACGGATGAAATCATGAAGCCTTTTTCAGTGAACATGGACCGGGAAGGTGCCTTTATCTCGTTTGAAAAACGCGAACAAGCCTGGAAGAATCTTTATGAAAAGATTCACTCCTCAGTGAAAAACTCTGGTGAATATATTAGGATAGCCGATCGCATTTCAGAGGAATGCAGAAAATCGAAGCCGGATGAACTGGTGATCAAAGGTATGTTCAGGCTTTTGGCAGATGTAGTTGAACTCGAAACTGAAGCATCTGAATTAGAGAAGCAACTGTTCTCTTGAAGCCCGGCAGACAATACACATCTGCTGAGAGGCCGTCTGGAATAATTCATCCAAAAAGGAAGCATTGTTCACCTCAATGAATAATGCCTCCTTTTTATATTGGTTAATGGGATACGCTCCTGCACCAGAGCAGCAATTTCAAAGGTTGCTTTTTTATTTAGGCTGTTTTTGCATATATTGTTGCTTTCGGAAAAATCCCAGGTGCCGGATTTTTCCCTTGTAGTCAAAGGTTTTACTCTCGAAAAAAAAGAGCAGCTCTTTTCTTTCCTTATCACTGGGGTTTTTACGACGATATTACAGGAGATTAGTTGAAATTTATATTGAATAGCAACAAAGTTTACGAAAAGAGCCTTTATTTATTCATGGGATATCGATGATCCGATCATCACATACTAATTAAAAATGCAATGGAAGGTGATCGAATGAAACATATCCAGCAAGCTGACAGCTCTGTCATGAAGCCGGAACTTTCGGGAACAGATCCCCAAAAAGTAAAACAGGAAATACAAAAAGATGTCAACCGCGGCCAAGGGGATATCACTTCCAGGGAAGCCGGAGCCTACCGGGATTGAAAACCACTTCGTGTGGTTTTTTTGTTTGGCTCCCCTTCTAATCAGCCTGCAATCCCCAAAGCAGACAACAAACCCAAATATTAATCCAAACAATAGCTGTATTATATAATGTTTGCAGTTTCTTGACTGTCTTTAAAAAAGGATAGTCAGGCAGAAGTAAAAAACGTGTCTTACACCTTCCAGCTTCATTCACCCTGTCCTATTTTTCTTCAAGTGGTCCCCTCACAGGCTTCAAAGGATGTAAGGTTATTATGCTCTCCATACCCCACAATTCCCCTTTTCAGTTTTGAATAGCCGTATTGTATTTTTTAAGGTGTACCCTTCAATGCTTTCTTTGAACAGGTTAATAGGCTTTCGAGGTTGAGTGAAGGCCATCACGGAATTCATCTTAAGAATACAGATATGATTATTTTGAGATGGTATTGAAGATACATCCCATCTGAGAAAGGCCGTTTCCCTTGTTATGAAATGGAATGCAGGATGTATTCCATTTAAGAAAATCCGTGTTATTTGTTTTGAGATGGAATGCAGCGGCAATTCCTTCTATAGAAGCATTCTTCATTATTCAATGGCGGAACGGAATAATGGAGGATTGATAATGTTTTGTAAAAGGATAAATTTTTTTCAATTTCATACTTCCCTCACATTTGACTGCTATAATCAACGAGTCTTATATCTTTCCCCCTAAAGGAGAACTATCTATGGAACTTGAAAAGCAGGTAAATGTTTCAACTACAATGAAAAAACAAACAGATTCCACTCTATACAGAACGGTTTGGAGATGGCACTTCTATGCCGGAATCATTTTTGCCCCCTTCCTTGTGATTCTGGCCATCACTGGTTCGGTCTATTTATTCAAGCCGCAGATTGAACAAGTGATCTATCAGGAATATTTTGAAGTGACCCCAGGTGAGAATAGAGTCTCAGCTGAAAAGCAGCTTCAGGAAGTAAAGCGTCTCTATCCTGATGCCATCATTTCGAAATACCGTCCTGGAGAAGACAGAGCCCGTTCAAGTGAAGTGGGCATCATAAATAATGATGAATCCCTGACTGTTTTCATGGACCCTTATACAGGAAAGAGCATCGGCTCACTTAATAATGAAGATCGGATCATGAATAAGATTGAAGAGTTTCACGGTGAGCTGATGGCCGGCACAACAGGTGATCGGGTAGTTGAATTAGCAGCCTGTTGGGCAGTGGTTTTAATCGTGACCGGAGCGATCTTGTGGTTTCCCCGTAAAAAGGAGAAAATCTTCGGTGTGTTCATTCCCCGATTCACGAAAGGAAAAAGGGTTTTCTTAAGAGATTTGCATGCGGTCCCTGCATTCTGGATTTCTGCCGGGATGTTGTTTTTGATCATGACAGGCCTTCCCTGGTCAGGATTCTGGGGAGCTAATTTCCAAACAATTGCAACCAATTCCGGAGCCGGCTATCCTCCGTCTATTTGGGCGGGCAGTGCACCAGCGTCCACTATACAGACCAAAGATATTGCAGATGTTCCTTGGGCAGCGGAGACGCTGGACGTCCCCAAATCGGACATCGAAGGTTTTGTCCCTGTCTCAATCGATGAAACCATGAGCACCGCAAACCGGGAAGGTATAGACCCCGGCTACACCATCAGTATCCCTGGTGATAAGGAAGGCGTCTACACCATTTCAGCCTACCCTCCCAAGGCACAAGACGAAATCACTATGCATGTGGATCAATATTCAGGTGCAGTCCTAACGGATTATCGTTATGATCACTATGGGTTTGTTGGAAAGATGGTTGCTTTGGGCATTACACTTCATAAAGGAACTCAGTTCGGCTTCCTCAATCAGTTGTTCAGTCTCTTCATCTGCTTGGGAATCATCCTGGTGGCAGTCAGCGGTTTCATATTATGGTTAAAACGGAAGCCTTCTGACCATATGGGTGCACCAAAAGGCCCTGGAATCGTTAAAAAGAAATCATTTCTCGTAGTTACGCTGGCATTGGGAATTGTATTTCCGCTGGTCGGGCTGTCATTGATCGCCGTGCTGGTAATTGACCTGTTTGTTATTCGGCGGATACCGGCTGCCAGGAAATTCTTGAACGTATAACTTGAAAAGGGAGTAAATTATGATGAAAAAAACACCTTTATTAATCAGCCTCATGCTGGTGGGTTTCTTGTTAAATGCCTGCTCTCTCAGGGACGATGCAGCAGAGCTTTATCATTTGGAGCAACCGCTGAAAGCTGAAATTAATATTCCTTCCGAATTTTCAGCCTCAGAAGAAGAAAGCATTGAAGCAGTACTGACACAGAATGGGAAAAAGGTAGAAAACCCTGACTTTGTCCACTTTGAAATTTGGAAGCAGGATGGTTCGCTTCATTACCCGATGGAAGAAGCTGAAGTTCTTGGTAATGGGATTTATAGAGTATCAAAGGAATTCAATCAGGACGGCTTATACTTTGTCAAAGTACATGCTTCCAGTGAAGACTCGCTCATCATCCCTCAGAAACAGTTCATTGTCGGTGAATTGACTGAAAGTGAACTTGAATTCCTGCAGGAGGGTACACGACCCGATACTCCTGCTGAAGAACATCATCATTAACCAAATTAAAACGTGTAATTCACTGCGGATTACACGTTTTTTATTTTGGCAACACCGAGAGCATAGTGATTAAATAAAATGTTCTCAACCAATTCGGCTTCTGATTCTTTACACTCTACAATCATGATGATTTCTGAATGATACCCTTTCAACAGCCTCCTTCTCTTCTTAATCACCTTTTCCGTGAAAAGCCTGATAGCAAATCCGAGTATAAATCCGCTGGCTGCACCGATTAGCCCCCAGTAAATCGGACCCCAGGCCAACTCAAACCCTATACTTGCCCCAATCACGGCAAATGCAGTGGCAAGAGCAGCACCAATGTCTATTAATGACGTTCCATCCGAACGGTGGATGGTATCAAACACCATCCGATCTTCTTTTCTATTATCAAGTGTAACAATAAACACCTTTTCCTTAGGGAACCCTTTCTTCTCTAAAGTGACAACAGCCATTTCAATAAAGCTGGTAAGTTCAAAAGTTGCAAACAGCTGCATGGTCATTCTATCTTCTGCCCCTTTCGAATCCTGAACGATGCCGACTGATAATTTTCCATAAAATACTTCCTTTGGACCTTTTCATATAATTTATTATTCTCGATGGTGTTAACATAAGAATCATATAAAGAAAACCCATAGATCGAAGGGAAAAATAGCAGCCACTCTGGACTGATAACATCGGTTGCTTTTTGAATTTCTCCTAAAAACAGCAGGGATATAGCCTCCATCCCTCTAGAATAATAGAAAAATACGACTGTCCAGATGTTAACGAAAAATGCTGTTACAATCCGGTGGATGTAAAGCTGACCAAGACCCGGTACTAAAAGAGACCAGAACACCGCCATGACCGGGTTTCGTTTATCCAGATAGTTAATCTCCAACGCCCCGATGCTGAATGTGTTAAATTGGTGCTCTTCCCGTTCAGCAAGCACATAAATTTTGTTCAAGTCCACTGTGGTCCGGTAGCTGTCCCAGATTCCAAATATGTATACAGGTACATATAGAAGCAGCCAGCGTGTATCCAATACCTCTTTTGCTCGTTCTATTTCCCCTTGAAAGGAGTAGATCATGGCCACATTCAATTTTGATTGAATATTGACAACCACCTCCCAGATGAATAACACAAATCCCCTGAGGTACTTAGACATCAATAAATGTCCGAACCCAGGAAAAGCAGCACTCCACCAGGCTATAATATAGGGATTGCGGAGATGGATTTGTGTTGTTCCCAAAATACTGACATGCGCACGATACCTTCTAGCAGTGTTGTCGTTAGTATAATTTTCCATTATTTCCCCTTTTTAAAGCGTTGTTTTCATAGCTTTCCTTAGACATTCAGTTTTATACCGCTGCTATGTCTGTACAAAACGATGTAATTTCAAGTTTGACCTTATTAGAGATTTGGGTACTAAAATAATAAGGAAAACTTTTAGGAGGTAATTATAAATGAATAAAAAGACTAAAAACATTTTGATCGGATCAGCAGTATCTGCAGGTGGTGCCGCATTGGCAACAGCAGTCTACAAAAAGAAAAAAAGCGACAAATTTGAAGTGGATGAGGATGTGAACCTTATGCAAAGTGAAAAGTATGATGACATGGAAAGCGTCGATGCCGACAAGTCAGAAGCCGAAAAAGGACTGTCGGAACTTGATCACACCTACCGCGAAGAATGGCAGGCTAACGGATTCCCGCAGACCCATGCAGAAATGGAAAAATTGAAAGAAGATGATGATAAGTAAGCCGCTGTCCCCCATATTCAGGGGGATTTTTTTTATGAACCGGCCTACACTTCCTTAGAGTCATCATAATCATAACGGAAGCCATCCTGCTGTGGTACGGCAGTGTTCGCTTCATGATTTTGCTGAAGCTTCTGAAGAACATTCTGAAATTGAAAAACCGCATGGTGATCGGTTGTATTGGCAGAAGCTGATTTCAAGGCTTTTTCAATGATTGACTGGTCTTCCTGATTGAGATTCATATAAGGTTTCCTCCCTATTTAAGTGCTTATATTACTTTTTGTTGTTTTGTTGGTGATTATTCTTTGGGAAGTGCTGATTTGTGAAGCCCGGAACGGATCAAAGAGTCAGGTTTGAATTGAGAAGTTCATTGTGGGGAATTGCGTTTCCGGCAGCGTGGCAGCTGCGTCACAGTGTTTATACTGAGAGGACGAGAAGAAGTAAATGCGAGGGATTACAACTTTTTTTCAATCCGAGGTTACCTGAAAAACCGAGTTAGAAATGGGTCCGTGCCCCTTTCCCTTTCAGATCACTGACTGGATACCCCCTTATACCTCAGAGACCGTTAAAATGGTAAACACCGAGCTGCAGGTTTTTTTAAATAAGCTGCTGCTTTTTATGAATTCCAATAGGTTTGATTTTTTTCTGTCTTCCAATGCAGTCCTCTTGGAAAAAGGAGAGCAGCTCTTTCCTTCCAAATATTTTAGATGAAATTTCGTGAAACTATTCGAATTGAATAATAAATAATAAAGTTTACGAAGAAGGAAAAACGAAAAGAGGCTGGGACAAAAGTAGAAAACTAATTA
>NZ_QXIR01000001.1 GCF_003581585.1 Bacillus salacetis | reverse complement strand
GTTTTTTCTGTCTATATAAATTACTCAGTATTATTGCTCTGTTTACTAAAAGGACTTGAACAGGAAGTTGTAATGGCATTTGGAAGAACCTCAGCCGCACTCCTTAAGGAAAGTTTTTCAATAATAAGAGTCCCAGATTTACCCCAAGACCAATCTTCACAGTTTTTGGTAGCAAGAATGGTTAATTTTAAAATGTTCTCGTTCGTTTTTGGTTGGAATTTCATTTCAATAACATTAGTTTCCTTCCAAAGTGCAATATCCTCTTCTAACAATAGTTGTTCATTAAGTGATACTTGATACTTTAATCTACCCTTATTTTTAGGGTTTTCATAAGGTGATCTAACATGAAGGATAATATGATAATTATTACTTTTTTTCAGATCTAAAGGGATTTCTACCTCTAATGTATCTCCCTTTGCAGGAGCTGATTTATCAATATGAAATTTAGCTTTATTCACTTTAAAAGTGAATTCTCCCCTAATTAGATTATTGCTATAGAGGTTATATCCTTTAGTCTTTACATTTGTTAAAGGAATTCCGGAAGAATCAATTTCATCATCATAAAAGTCAATCACTGAATGAGTATCGTTAATTTTCCAAAATTTGAGGACAGGCCAGTTTTTATTTATCAGTTCATCAAAGAGCTTGTTAGATCTTCTATTTTGTTTACTTACAGCTAAAATGCGCTCTAGAATCTTTCTTGAATTAAATAGAATATAAGTATCGTGGGCAATGTCGCTTTCTAATAAAATTTGGGAGTGCCAAACCCCCATACGATATTCCCAATATAGCATGTCATATGGATCATAATTATAAATTTGATCAAGCTGTACCGTGTCGTAAAAGGTTTGAAACGCGTCCCGCACTTTCTTATCGCCTTCTGCCTTTCTCGAATAACAAGTAATCATGCTCTCCACTGTCAATTTTTTAGGAACTTTATAAGCTTTTCTGTAAAAATATCTGCCTATCTCAAGTATGTTCGAACGAATATGAAGGTAGTCTTTAAAGTTATCTTTATATAATTTAGCCAGATGGACACTATGACTTCTAAAAGTGTTCCTTGATAAATGAGCTGCAATTTCAGGGAATTCTTTATTAGGATCAATGGAATGATTTATATTAATAAATTCATGATTCAAATCCAGATTTTTGGAAATTTCCCCAGCCACTTCTTTATCAATGTTAAGGATTTTCGAACTCGATTCGTTTTCTAAACCCGACATATAGTATGTGAAATATTTAAAAAACTTTCTATATTTATTTGTTAGAGCAAGAGTGGTTCTGCTATCTATCCCGGCAGACAGTGATAGGAGCAGTTTATGCTCCTTGCTTAAGTGGTCTAGTTGTCTGTCGGTCCATTCAGTAATTAAAGAAACACTTTCAGATAAGTCATATTCAGGCAAATCATACCTTGGATAAAAACGTTTTACAGTAAAGTCTGGTATCTCTAAAAGGGTATTTGGAGTGAGAAAGAAGACATCTTTATAAGGTGTATAATGACCTGGCAAGTGATATGCTGTATATTCACTTAGCATCGACTCATCCACCTTTTCTGATGGGCCAGCGTTCACTGCCTCCGCCACCAAACTTGCATGAGAGCCTATACAGTGTTCTTTAGTTGAATAGAATATACTTTTCATTCCAGTAGCATCGGAAAGAATATAACTACATTCTTCATTTCCATATAAAAGCAGGTGCCTGCCAGATATGGAGTCTAAATAATCGAAGAATTGAGTGTCAGATAATTTGTACTTCTCTAAAAGTGTGGTCAAAATTTCTTTTTTCTTGCCGATATTATTGATGTGGTCAAAAAAGGTGCCTGCACCTATAATCCAATGGCCACCTTTTTCTACCAATATACAATCAAGTCTGGGATCATGATGAAAGTAAAACTGATTTTTCTTCAAGGTTCTCCAATTCCCGAGAGGAGGTTTAGATCTTTTGGTATGAATTAAATATCCCCTTGCGAAGAGTTCGGTTGTCTTGTCTTTTTTGAGAAACATGATACCTCTCCTAATTTGTAATCTGAAGTTAGAATGAAAGTTCAAAACAGCTAGTAAGAAGTATAACTTATTAGCAGGAATTTATTCAACTAGAGGAAACTTTGGATAATATAACCATTGAGGGTTTTTGGAAAATTCTATTGATATTACAGAAAGGGAGAAATATAATTGTAATTCGAAGGTAATTCTGTAATACTTTTGTAAAAATGAGTTTAGGAGGATGAAATTTTTTGAGTTTTTCGCAGTTGAGAATATGGATACTGGTACTAATTTTAATGGTTTCTTCACTTGGCTTATCGTCTATAGCCAGTGCGAATGAAAATGAAGATAATGGTAAGATTCTTTTTTCAGTTAACGATCAAGTAACACTGAATGATGAAATTACCTTGCTTCCAGGAAGTCTTATTTACGGAGAGCTTAACAAAGAGAATACTAATGTGTTGGTTCAATATAATAGTCAATTAATAGAAATTCCCTCGAAGAATTTAGTAAGAGTGGAAGATCCATCTATACTGAGCAATACTAGCAGCTCTATTTTGGATGAGGACTATGAGATTATGAAGTTCAGTACTCAAAGTGTTCTTAAGCAAAACTTATCAAGCGAAAAGACTCAAGGTCATTTAGCTAAAGAATCTGACTTGTTAGTGAAACAAGGAGAAGAAGCTGACGAGGGAATTTATTCAATACTTATCGGCAATATAACTTACTTTATTTCTGAAGGCAGCAAAGAGGCAGAAGAAGAGACTGCACCTGAGAAAGAAGAGAAAGAGCAGACTCCTGAGGAAGCAAAAGAGCCTGTAACAAGCCTAGAAGAGTCTGCAGAACAACTGGAGCAGGAAAAAGAAGTCTCTGGTCAAATAAATACCAAAACAGAAAGTAGCATACAGAAGTTTACCATTCAACAAAGCAATACAGAATATTTTGAGGTGATTTCCGACAATGTTCCTGCCTATGACAATAGTACGGGCGCATTAGTAGAGGTTGCTCAATTACAAAAAGGCCAAGTGTATCATATCTTTACTGATTATGGTAATTGGCATGGCATATTAGTTGGTGGAAAGACAGTTTATGTTTGGAAGAAGAGTACACAACTTGTATCTAAGCCATTGGATATAAACTTTGAGTTGGGGAAGACGAAAGGCGAGCTTACAGCCAATATTCTCAAACAAGCTAATGCTTATCTGAAGATGGATAAATCTTCTCGTGTAGCTGCTAAGCTTAATGCGGATAAGAGCTTCCCGGTTGTTGAAAACTATGGTGAGTGGTTCAAAGTTAAAGTTGGTGAAAGATATTTATTCATTGAAGCCGGTAACGGAAGAATCAACTTTAATAATATTAAAGGATTCCAAGTGGTAACTGATACTACCCCTATTTATGATAACCGGACTGGAAAGCTAGTTGAGGTAGGACACCTGACTAAGGGGCAGGTATATCCGATTTATAGCGACTTTACTAATTGGCACAGAATTAAGTTCGGCGATTACTTTGTTTACGCTCGGAAGAATCACACTATTCCTTTTACAGGGAGTATACCTAAGGAATCTAAGAATAGTACTGTAGGACCGGAATCAATTGATATACTGGATGAAACAGTAGTCAATGATAACTCAACAGGAAAGCTGCTGGATATAGGTACCTTGTTACCTGGACAAACCATACCTATCATAAAAGATTTTGGTAATTGGTTTGAGATTGAGTACAGCGGTCGTATTGGGTATGTAAGTAAAGCTACAACAAGAATTCATTTTGAAAGTGACCAAAACCGCTATGTTGTCTCCCGTGATACGCCGGTATATGATAATGGTTCAGGTTCTTTGGTGAAAGTTGGAACCCTTGAAAAAGGTCAGGTTTATGATAGGGTTAAAGATTTTTCTAACTGGCATGAAATCCGTTTTGGTGAAAAAAATGGGTATGTGCTTAAGAATGATACTATGCCTTATTCAGGTTCTATTATAAATCCAAACAAAAAATCTTCACTTAATCATTATTTTGTTGCGAATCAAACTACGGAAGTGTATGACAATTCAACTGGATCATTAATTGAGTTTGCAAAGATAGAAAAAGGAGCAAGATATTCCATCTTAGAAGAATTCGGAAACTGGTATAAAATTGATGTCAGTGGAAGAAATGGTTTTGTTCGTAAGGATGATGTTTCAACCCTTTTCCCTAAAGAAGAGCAATACTTTAGGGTCTATAAAGATAAAACAGCGATATATGATAACAGTACAGGCAGCTTAGTTCCAGTAGGGTACTTATACAAAAACCAAACGTATAAGCGTATAAAAGATTTTGGGAATTGGCATGAAATTAAGTTTGGCAACATAAATGGATATATTCGCAAATCAGATACTTCCATGGGAACTCCTGAAAGAGAGAATAACTTCCTGGGGAGCAGCATCACACCGTCACAGGTGTTTACGGCTAAAAAAAACCTGACTGTCTATGACAACAGTTCAGGTAAACTCGTGAAAATGGGAGAAATCCTTGAAGGGCAGGTATACCCTTATCTGTCCAAATCAGGAAGCTGGGCAACTGTTGATTTTGGCGGAAGGTCTGGTCTGGTTGCTGGGGAAGATATTAATATTGATGGTATGTTCATAGAAACGCCATATAATATCAGCTTTTCAGAAGCAGCAAGGCTGCAGTTTGATAGGGCTGCCCCTCAAAACGATACTTCTAAATATGATGCCTGGATCAGATGGGATGCTTTTTCTAAGATTGATAGTAATAATGTTGGGATCACTGATGGAAACTGGAACGTCAGAGGAGGTCCTGGGACTAATTATTGGAAGCTATCTCAAATTGAAGATTTGGAAAGAATTGAAATTATTGGATCACAGACTGTAGAAGGTGTTAAATGGTATAAAATTAATCTCTATAGGACGTGGAAATACAACTCAACCAAGAATCAATATGAGGTGTATTACCGTGCTTTTGTCAATTCAAGTATGGAAGATTTAGAGTACTATATGGACCCTGAAAATTTCATTAATGATGACAGAAGTAAATACCAATTCTTATTATTATCTTCACCAGCGGGAACAAGTGCGCGTGAAATAAATGAGAAAATCCTTTTAAACAAAGGAAATCTCTCAGGTAAGGGAGCGGCCTTTATCGAGGCAGCAGAAACATACAGCATAAATGAAATTTATTTAATGGGACATGCTTTACTGGAAACTGGGGCAGGCAGCTCGAGAGAGTCATCGCTTTTGAAAGGTCATCCAGTTTCTGTGGTAGATGGGAAGCAAGTTAAGCCTAGAAATGTGTATAACGTTTATGGTATTGCGGCATATGATAAGTGTGAGCCTTCTCCTGTGAGATGTGCCTCAGAATATGCGTATAAACAGGGCTGGTTCTCAGTGGAAGATGCCATTATCGGCGGAGCAAAGTTCATTGGTGAAACTTATATCTACCATCCTGATTATAGACAAAATACATTATATGAAATGAGATGGAATCCGTTTGCAGTTGAACAAACAGGATGGCCAGCTCATCAATATGCTACCGATATCGGCTGGGCTGATAAACAGGCTAAAGGATATATTTATAATTTCTATAGCTTACTAGAACAAAAACGGGAAATCTTTGAAATACCATACTTTAAGTAAAACCAACAAAGGGAGCGAAAGAAAATTCGTTCCCTTTGTTGGTTTATGTCGTATTCTGTTGAGACCGGAAATAAAGTATAATAGTTTTATATCATCAAAGACAAGGAGGAAGAAATGAAAGGAATAAAAGTTTTAAATGTTCTAGTTATTTTTGCATTAGTTTTTTGTTTAGCACCATCACCTTCTGCTCAATCCAATTCAACTGAAGCGGAAACATATTCTATAGTTATTGAGGAAGATATCATCTTATCGAATGGTGAAAAGGAATTAGGTGAATTAAAAAAAGGCAGTACCTATCTTGTTAACTACGATAATGATATATCCAGTTATGAAATTCAGTGGAATGATAAGTTTTATGTAATAGATGAAAAGTTCCATGACTCTATAAAATTGATGGGTCCGATGAAAAATACCTTGAAAAGTGAGCGGGCCGGGAGCATTCATTCTTCTAAGTCAATACAAGTATTAGATGAAAAAGAGGAACCTGTAGCATCGATCTTTCCTAAACAGGAATATGAAATACATAAGGTAACAGAAACAAATTACTATTTGACAATTGGTGAAAAAGACTTAGTGGTAAAAAAAGATGAGAATATTATATATTCTTCTGTAATATCTGAGAAACTAGAAGAGCAATCAAGAAATGAAATAAATAAAGACACTGATACTGTAGATCAGAAAGTTCCTGAAAATACTAGTGACTCTTTTGAAGAAAAAACATCCAATGAACCTGAAGAGGAAGTTGGGGAAGAAAAAAGTATTGCTGACAAATCAGCAGGAAATGGCGATCCAGAAATAAAAACTGTTGAAGCAGATAGGGTATTTGATGAATTTTTTGAAGTGACAGAGAACTCATTGCCTGTATACGATAATCAAGGAGTAAAGCTGAGAAAAGTAGGAGAATTATTAGAGGGCAAGTATATCCGAGAGTGAAAGATTTCGGCAATTGGCATCAGATTAATTTTGGGAAGTACTACGGGTACGTTGCAAAAAGCGGAACACGACCTGCTGATGGAGATGCTTTGCAAAACTTAACTCAAGAATTTCCGGTGACAAATAAACATTTCAAAGCGAATAAAAACGCAGTCGTTTATGATTACTCGAAGAACAAACCCGAAGCATTTGCGGTTATTGAGGAAGGAGAAAGCTTCCCCATTGTTAACTATACTGAAAATGGATATAAAGTACTTGTCGCTGATAGAGTGGGTTATATAAACGAAGAAGATTTTACTCTTAATTTTGAATTCTCCAGCCAACAGTTTGAAGTCACCCAGGAAGAACTACCAGTTTATGATAACAGAAGCGGCAGCCTTGAATTAGTGGGACATCTTTCAAAAGGTCAGATATTCCCAAGGGTAAAAGACTTTGGTAACTGGCACCAGATACAATACGGAGATATTTATGGATACGTAAAAAAATCAGGAACCAGGCCGGCTCTGGAGGATGCTCCTAAAACAACAAATGATTATACCTTCCAGGACGAAAAGGTTAGAATTATCTCTGATGCCATTATTTATGACAATTCAACAGGAAAGCTTATTCCATTTGCCACACTGTCTACTGGATTGGAATATCCAGTAGTGAATAACTCAGGTAATTGGTATGAAGTCGTACTTTCCAACCGAATAGGATATATCCACAAAGATCAGGTAAAGCAGCTATTTGCGAAATCAACCAAATTCTTTAAAGTAACTGAGTCAGACACACCTGTTTATGATAATAGGCAAGGATACTTAAAAAAAGTGGGGACTCTTTCTAAAGAAGAAGTATATCCAAGGACTAAGGATTATGGGAATTGGCATCAGATCAACTTTGGAGGGTATTTTGGTTATGTAGCAAAGAATAGTACTGAACCTGCTGGCCCTGGTCAGATCCAAAACCTTAATAAAGACTTTGATAATATGAACGAAACATTTAAAGTCCTGGCAGATTCAGAGGTGTACGATAACTCTACTGGAAAGCTAATTCCTTTTGCTAATTTAATGAAGGGCGAAGAGTATCCTATAGCCACCTATTTTGGCAACTGGTATCGAATCCTTCTAGCAGATAGGGTAGGTTATATTCATAAAGATAACGTCCAGCTCAATTTTAATAAATCAACAAAGTACTTTGAGGTAACAGAAGATGATACCTTTATTTACGATAATCGAAAAGGATACTTGGAGAAAGTCGGAGTTTTAAGCAAGGGACAAGTGTACCCGCGTGTGAAGGATTACGGAAACTGGCATGAAATCAAGTTTGGCGACTTTTATGGATATGTAGCTAAAAATAAGACGGCACCGGCTGGAGGAGCCAGCTTGAAAAACCTAAATACCAATTATAAGAATACCAAGGAATCTGTGTATACTAAGACAAGCGTCACAGTTTACGATAATACTTCCGGAAAGCTGGTTCCATTTGCTGTCTTAGAAAAAGGAAAAAGCTATCCTGTTGCAAGTTTAACAGGCACTTGGTATAAAGTTTTGCTTGCTGACCGTGTAGGTTACATACATAGCGGCGATGTTGATATTACTTTCAGTCAGAATGCTAAATATTTTAAAGCTATGGAAGAGGGCTTGGTTATCTATGATAACCGCAGCGGAAAACTTGTTCCAATGGGTGTCCTTGAAAAAGGTCAAACATACTTGAGGGAAAATGATTTTGGAAATTGGCATGAAATCAGCTTTGGCAATATAACTGGTTTTATAACAAAAAAAGGAACCCAGCATGGATCATATCGAGATTTTAATAATCATGCCAATCAGAGTTTAAGAATTGGCACAATTAAACTAAATAAAGATGAAGCAGTCTATGACAATACCGGGAATAAACTTCAGCCATTTGCTTACTTGGATAGTGGTATTGAAATAGCTGTATCAAAGGATTTTGGAAGCTGGTATGAAATCAATATTGGCGGCAGGTATGGATATGTTAAGAAAGATAGCGTGGCAAACTATACTCCTCTGGTGAGAGATGCCGTTAATCCTAATCAGACTTATACTTATGAAAGGCTGCAAAGTGACTTAAATCAGCTTGAAGAACTATATCCGAATTTAATTAAAATGGAAGTAATCGGAAAATCTGTTGATGGAAGAAATCTATATGCAGTCAAGTTAGGTACAGGAAACACTGAAATTCAAATAAACGCTGCTCATCATGCCAGGGAACATATGACGGCTAATGTCATCATGGAAATGATAGATGAATATGCTCAAGCTTATTATTCAACAGGATTTTTTGCGGGGTATAACGTTCGTGATGTTTTATCCAAAACATCAATCTGGTTTGTACCAATGGTTAACCCTGATGGAATAACACTAGTCCAAAAAGGGCATAAAAGTGCCAAAAATTCAGCCTATGTTCTAAAATTAAATAATGGAAGTACAGACTTTTCCTCCTGGAAGGCAAATATAAGGGGAGTGGATCTTAATCGAAATTATCCATCAGGCTGGAGTATCAAAAGAGGTGGAAACGTACCTGCACCTCAGGATTACAAGGGCCCTAAGGCACTAAGTGAACCAGAGACGAAAGCACTTTATAATTTCACCTTAAAGCACGACTTTAAGACTGCGGTTGCCTATCATTCTGCAGGGGAAATCTTATACTGGAGTTTTGAGACAGATCCGGATGTAATGTCACAAAACAGAAAATTAGCTGAACAGCTTAGCAAAGAAACAGGGTATCCACTTGTTCCTCCAGCAGTTAACCCTATAGGAGCATTCGATGATTGGTTCATTGATAGGTTTAAGCGCCCTGGTTTCACACCTGAAATTTCTCCTTACCCGGGTCCACGTCCTGTTCCATTGAAAAACTATCCGAAAATTTGGCAGCAGAACAGAGCTGTAGGTCTATTATTAGCAGAAGAAGCTTATCTTAATCGAAATAAGCGATAACTTGATGAAACTAGGTAAACAATAGTATTATTGAGCATGATAAAGAAGACTGAGACTAATACGAAATTTTCCTTAAGGAGTGCTCGAAATGGAGAACAAAATTAAAGTAATGACGATTTTCGGTACCAGGCCAGAAGCAATCAAGATGGCACCACTAGTACTTGAACTTGAAAAATATCCTGAAGAAATTGAATCAATTGTTACTGTTACAGCACAACACCGTGAAATGCTTGACCAGGTTCTGGAAATTTTCGAGGTAACACCAGATTATGATTTAAACATTATGAAATCACGCCAAACGTTAACAGAAGTAACAACAAGAGCATTAGAAGGCTTGGACAATGTTATGAAGGAAGTAAAGCCTGATTTAGTACTTGTGCATGGTGATACGACAACTACATTTGTAGCAGGTCTTGCAGCTCTTTATAATCAAATTGCTGTTGGTCATGTCGAGGCTGGATTGCGTACCTGGAATAAATATTCTCCATTCCCTGAGGAAATCAACAGGCAGATAACAGGGGTTATAGCAGATCTTCATTTTGCTCCTACTCCAAAAGCAGAAGATAACCTTTTGACTGAGAATAAAAAGCCAGAAGGGATTTATATTACTGGGAACACTGCTATTGATGCCCTAAGTGTAACGGTAAAAGATGAATATCATCATGATGTACTGGAGAAGGTCGGAAGTGACCGCATGATCCTTTTGACTGCCCATAGAAGAGAAAATCTTGGGGAACCAATGAGGAACATGTTTAGAGCAATTAAACGTCTAGTTAATGAACACGATGATGTGCAAGTGGTTTATCCAGTGCATCTCAACCCGGCTGTACGGGAAGTTGCAGATGAAATCCTTGGAAAAGATCCTCGAATTCATCTCATAGAGCCACTTGGCGTATATGATTTCCATAATTTCGCTTCTAGAGCTTACATTATCTTAACTGACTCAGGCGGGGTACAGGAGGAAGCACCTTCACTTGGAGTACCTGTACTAGTATTAAGAGATACTACAGAACGTCCAGAAGGAATTGAAGCAGGAACACTTAAGCTTGCTGGAACAGAAGAAGAGAACATTTATAATCTTGCGAAAGAACTATTAACAGATAAAGAAGCGTATAATGCTATGGCGAAAGCTTCAAATCCTTATGGGGATGGAAGAGCATCTCAGCGAATTGTACGAGCAATTCTTCATTATTTTAAAAAACGGGATGAAAAACCTGAATATTTTCGACCTTAAAGAAAAAAAGCAGCTGAATACAGCTGCTTTTTTTACTTGGGAAGAAGAATGTTCTATAAGTTATTACCTATGTTTACCAGAATTTTTAAAGGGTAAAATTTTATAGGATATTTTTTAAAAAATTTCCAGTAATACTACGCCTGTATTAGAAAACACTAACTTTTGAAGAGCAGGTTGTCACTAAAGAGGCAAAAATATTTATTGAAAGATGTATAAATTTTGGTATGATGGAGGAAGTGCAGACATTCCTTTAAGAAGGTGCTAATATGACCCACACAGCGTTACATTATATTGCGGCTTTTTTATTATCTTTTGCCGTTTCAATTACAATCACACCCGTGATTAAAAAAATCGCCATTAAGATTGGGGCAGTGGACCAGCCAAATACCCGGAAAGTCCATCAGGCCATTATGCCAAGAATGGGTGGACTAGCCATCTTCATAGGGAGCTTTGCTGGATTTCTTTTCTTAATGCCTCAATCGGTTTATATGAAGGAAGTTGTAGGTGGAGCATTAATAATTTTGGTGGTCGGCCTGCTTGATGATCGGTTTACTTTAAGCGCGAAGTACAAATTGATTGGCCAAGTTGTGGCTGCTATTATGGTTATCTCATCTGGTTTACTTATAGATAAAGTAACCCTACCTATGTTAGGAGTCATCTATTTAGACTGGTTTAGTTATCCAGTTACTCTTTTATGGATAGTAGGAATAACAAATGCAATTAATTTAATTGATGGATTAGACGGATTAGCCGCAGGGGTAACATCTATTGCATTAGGATCGATACTGATTATGGCTATAGCCGATAGCCAAATTGTTGTCATTGCTTTATGTACAATTTTAATTGGAAGCTCATTAGGGTTTTTATATCACAACTTTTACCCTGCAAAAATTTTCATGGGAGATACCGGAGCCTTGTTTCTTGGTTACTCTATCTCGATTGTTTCAATGCTGGGTCTGTTTAAAAATGTAACCATTTTTAGTTTCATTATTCCAATTATTGTATTGGCTATACCTATTTTTGATACGCTTTTCGCCATCTTAAGAAGAGCATTGAATAAACAAAAACTTGCACAGCCAGATAAACATCATTTACATTATTGTTTACTTGGGGTAGGTTTCAGCCATCGGACTACAGTTTTACTCCTGTATGCAGTAAGTGCTTGTTTCGGAGCGGCGGCAATCCTCTTTTCGAATGCCACTTTATGGGTATCTATTTTCATTGTGTTCATTTTACTGATTCTTATTCAATTTTCAGCAGAATTAGTAGGACTAATCGGGGAGAATCACAAGCCCTTAATCAGTGCAATAAAGAAACTTATCGAGACACGCCGTCCCCAAAAGGATCAATAAAGCTTCCAGCCAGAGAATCCCCCATCATTAATGATGGGGGCAGCTTGTAGACAAAGTCTAATTTATAGACCTTGTCTACAAGCTTTTTTTTGAATAAATATGTTTAAAACTCGTAACTTGGAAACAAAAAGTTGATTTCCGGTACAGGCGCACAATTCCGCAGGGCGGGCGGTGCCTGACTAAACTTGCATAAAAAGTTGAAGCTCCCTGACCAGGCCCGACAGGCTGAGCAAAACCATTGATTTTGAGAGTTCATCTACGAGTTGGTAATGGATAAATTCTCTCTCGACCACGGAAGACCGAGTATCGCTCCTGTTGTTATGAATAAAATGGTATTCATTCAACACCTGTTCGGTATTCGCTCCATTTGTCAAACGATAAAAGAGATTGAGACCAACGTATCTTATGGGAGATTTATTGGGTATTCCTATACGGAGAAGGTACCTCACTTCTCCAACCAAGGAAAAAACTATATTCGCCAATTTCACGACACTGACTAGTTTGAACAGGTTTTCTATCACATATTGAAAGAAGCTATGACAAAAGAGTGTTAAAACGAATGCGAATAAGAAAAAATTGGAGAAAAAAGTGGTTCTAGTCGAAACGAGGAGTTACCAGTCTCAATTGGATGAAGAGATTAATGTAGTTCGTGAGGCTCACGGAAAAAAGCCCTTCGCGCTCAGAGTATAGAAGACAAGAAAGAAATCAAGAAGAGTACAACGGACTTCGAAAGTGTACTATGTAAAAGAGGAACGCCAGAAGCTATTGCTTATTCTTTTCATACAGCGAGTGATTCGCGTGGATTTAATCTAGGATCCCAAGTTACGGAGTAAATGTTCTTGACAGTCGAATGCTGGATCAAGTTGTGAACCTAGTCAGTTATTAAGTCTTGTGGTGGTACGGTATGTTTCAGACAAGTATAGCAGTCTAAATGTTCATCATAAACGTAATCGTATTTCTTGAAGTACATCTTCACCTTTGGCAGGATAATCTAAATTAGGTTGAACATTTGAGGAACACGGATTTGAATAAATCACTTTACACGAGCGAAAAGAAACAATCGAAAAAGTTTTTGCTGATGTGAAAGAGAAGCATGGCATGAGTTGGACTACCTTAAGAGGACTAAAAAAGTTTCAATGCAGGCGATGCTTATGTTTGCTGCCATGTCCATTTTAGTAGTCTACATATTCTACGCGGAAATTAACAAACCCCGCTCCAACCTTTTGGTTGGAGCGGGGTTTGTATGAGGTCTTTCCCAATCATTAATGATTGGGGTTTTTAATTTTCTGTTGAGCTTGAGGTCTTGTTATGATTTAATCTATTTTTTAAGGTATCTTGAAGGATTTCCAACTCTTCTTCATTATAGATGAAATAAGATATTCCATCTATATATTCAGGAGTCCCTTCCAGTGTGAGTGTTTCTATATCAGAGGAATTAAAGCTAGTGTATTTCTTGAAAAACGATATCCCGTCGGAAACTTGAAGATTTGTTTCCACGTTATCACCTACGACATCAGCAAGTTCATCTATTTTAAATAATGTTCCGGGAGAGGCAAGCTTATCAATTACTGCTTGAACCACTTGTTTTTGTCGTTCATTTCTTCCAATGTCATTAAGGGGATCTTGTTTTCGCATTCGAGCAAATGCTAATGCTTCCCGTCCATCCAATTCCATAGGTCCTTCATAAAATTCCAGCTTCTCTGCGACTCTGTCGTCACTGTTTTGTGTAAAATCAAATGGTACATCAACTGTAATCCCACCTAACTCATCAACAATGCTTTTAAATGCTTCAAAATTAACTGTTACATAATAGTCAATAGGAATATCAAGAAGGTTTTCTACCGTCTCAATGGTTTCTTCTTTTCCCCCATAGGCAAATGCGTGATTTATCTTCTCCAAGGTGCCTTTTTCAGGGATTTCAACTCTGGTATCCCTTGGAATGCTTAGAAGCTGCATCTTTGCTGTCTTTGGATCAAAGGTCGCTACCATTAGGGTATCCGATCTCCCGTTTGCGCCTCCTGTAGAGTAATCTTCTACTCCCATTATCAAGATTGAGACGGGATCCTTTAAGAAGGTTACTGCTTCTTCCCTTAATTTTGACTTTTCTCTGCCCATATCATTATAAGTACTACTGGCAGCCTGGTAAGTTTGGAAGAGAGTATATCCCATATAGCCTAGAGCGAGTGTTAGTAAAATTCCTATAGACAAAAATACTCTCTTTAATCTTAGTCTTTTTCTTCGTTTTTTCATATCATGCCGGTTCATATAATTTCCCCTCGAAATTTATTTATCTGTTTCTAAGTATGTCACAATTTCTTCTGAGATTCGACAATTTCCATTAGTTAACTCCGTCATCCACTCGACAAATTCCTCTTTTTTATCCTCTTCGACATATGTTTCGACTTCAACGGTGTCCAGGTAATGGATTTCTTTTAAGGGATACTTTGAAGATCTTACTTCATTCTCGACTTTCCCCAGCCAGGTATAGTCGATTTTTGTCTTCATGACGCGCATCAGCGTCCGTTCGACAACACCAATGGCGTTGAGGCCCTCTGAGACCGATTTTCCGTAGGCTCTGATCAAGCCGCCTGCTCCCAGTTTGATTCCGCCGAAATAACGTGTGGCGACCACCACAGTGTCCTTCAGGTCTCTCTTCTTGAGGACTTCAAGCATCGGCACCCCTGCGGTACCGCTCGGCTCTCCGTCATCATTGGCCTTTTGTATAAGGTTATGCTCGCCTATTATGTAGGCAGAACAGTTATGGTTGGCGCTCCAGTGTTCTTTTTTGATTTGCTGTATGAAGTCTTGGGCTTCTTCTTCTGTTTCAGCTCGTTTTATATGGGCGATGAAGCGGGAACGTTCAATGTTGATTTCATGTTCTCCGCCCTCTTCTTTTACTGTTAAATACTTTTGCAGCAAAGTGATGCTCCTCTCCGATAGGTTTATCTTTTGTCACAATCGGGTAGTCATTCAAAGTTCGACAATTTGCCTAACTTCTTTATTTTACTATATATAGACATAGTTAGCATTAGTTAGTGTTTTCTCTTTAGCGCTTTAAAGCAGCCGGGGACAGTCCCCGCCTGCTTTAAAGTGCTAAAGTATTGGGTAATAATATGTAACGAAACTTTAATGTTCGACAATATATGACATGGTATAATAGACATGGATTCAGCTCTTTGAAAGGTTTTAAAAATATTCCTAAATGAATAAAGGATTTAAAGGCAAATATATGGAATTTTGTAATATCAACTATTTTTGGGAAAAGTTATATGGGATAAATGGTATGTGAAAAATAAATTTGATACGAGACTTTATATCTATTTTTGTGCATGCACCACGTTTTTAACTATTCTGCAATAGTAATGAAATAAATTCCATGTACAATGAGCTTGTTACTAGGAGGAGGGTCCCCGTGTCAATTAGAAAGGTGAACACCAAGATGCTGGATAACATTTTAGAGCAGATGATCGACACGGTCGGCCGCAGTAAACAGGATGTTTTTGAGATCGGCGAACAGTGTCGGCAGGATTATGAATCCATCACTGATGAACTGAAAGTCATCAGGGAGTCGGTGTTCAAAGTCATCAAAGAAGGCGATGAGCTTGAGCAGAAATCCCGGTTCTCAAGGAGAAGGCTTTCGGAAGTCAGCCAGCACTTTCAGAATTTCTCTGAAGAGCAGGTAAGAGAGGCTTATGAGAAAGCCCACGACCTGCAGATGAAATTATCCCTGAACCGGCAGACGGAAGCGAGGCTCCGTGAGCGAAGGGATGACCTGGAGAGGCGCATTAAGAACCTTCAGGACACCATCGATCGTGCAGAGCAGTTGAATTCGCAAATATCTGTCGTGCTGAATTACTTAAGCAGTGATCTTAAACTAATGGGAGCTGCCCTTGAAGATGCAAAAGAAAGACATGACTTCGGCCTGCAGATCATTGAAGCCCAAGAGGAAGAGAGAAAGAAGCTTTCACGGGAGATTCACGATGGTCCTGCACAAATGCTGGCCAACGTCCTTCTAAGGTCAGATCTGATCGACCGGGTCTACCGGGAAAATGGAGCCATAGCTGCTCTGGGAGAGATTAAAGATCTGAAAAAGATGGTCCGTTCTGCCTTATATGAAGTCCGCCGGATCATTTATGACCTAAGACCGATGGCGCTGGATGATTTAGGTTTGGTTCCGACCCTCACAAAATACCTAAGTACTATCGAAGAATATCACAGGAGTACAAATATCAGGTTTGTGAATGTCGGTCAGGAAAAAAGACTGCCATCCAAATACGAAGTGGCCCTGTTCAGGTTGATCCAGGAATCGGTCCAAAATGCATTAAAGCATTCAGAGGCTGCTGAAATCCTGGTCAAATTAGAGATCACCAAAGAGAAAGTAACAGTCATCATTAAAGATAATGGTAAAGGATTCGATATAAAAGAGAAAAAGAGCGGATCCTTTGGAATCATGGGTATGAAGGAAAGGGTTGAAATCCTTGATGGTGAAATGAGCATCGACTCAAAAGTGGGCTCAGGCACCGTCATCCTTGTCCAGGTTCCTTTAACAGCATAAATTTTTTCTCGTACACATAGGGAGGCGAAATCATGGCAACGAATATTGTCATTATAGACGATCATCAGTTATTTCGAGAAGGGGTAAAGCGCATCTTAGAATTTGAACCAAGTTTTAACGTCCTGGCAGAAGGGGATGACGGCTCAGAAGCGATTTCACTAGTTGAAGAGCATAATCCTGACGTCGTATTGATGGATATCAATATGCCTCAATTAAATGGAGTTGAAGCCACTCAGGAGCTTATTGAAAAGTACCCTGATACAAAGATCATCATCCTGTCGATTCATGATGATGAAAACTATGTGAGCCACGCCTTGAAGACAGGCGCTTTAGGTTATCTCTTGAAAGAGATGGATTCCGAAGCTCTGATCGAAGCGGTCAAGGTTGTCGCTGACGGCGGATCTTATATCCACCCTAAGGTGACCCATAACCTGATCAACGATTACCGCCGTTTGGCCAATTCCCAGGAAACAGGCGGATTCAAACAAAGTGAAGTCCGCCGCCCGCTGCATCTATTGACCCGCCGCGAGTGCGAAGTCCTGCAGATGCTTGCTGACGGAAAGAGCAACCGCGGTATCGGCGAAGCGCTGTATATCAGTGAAAAAACGGTCAAGAACCACGTAAGTAATATCTTGCAGAAAATGAACGTGAATGACCGTACACAGGCTGTTGTTACAGGGATCAAGAACGGCTGGGTAGAAGTCAGATAAGTATTTATTGAAACGAGCCTTTTAATTGAGGGCTCGTTATTTTTTTCGCCAAAAAACAGGCTGCTCCCCAATTGGAACAGCCTGATTCTAATGCTTCCTCCGCGCAAAGTCAACAAACCGGAATTTATCAAGCCTGTGCCGGGATTCGGTATATTGAAAGAGGGCGGTGTCTTCCAGGTGGACGTAGTTTTTCACGACGACCACATGATCGAATCCGTCGAGGTCCAGTGATAGGCATTGATGGAATAACTTTCAACAGGGGTAAGGCAGCATTTTTACGAATCGCACTAAGTAGTGGAGTGCAAAAAAGAGCAGCCCGGATTTCAGGCTGCTCTTCTTATTTAAAACTTAAATTTCCCTAACTGGACTTGCATTTCATGTGCCAGCTTGCTGAGGGTTTCTGCGGAAGCGGTGATCTCTTCCATCGATGCAGATTGCTCTTCAGCCAATCCTGCGACTGTTTGGGTTCTTGCCGAAGCATTCTCGGTAATGGAATTCACTGTTTCAAAAGAAGCAGAGACCTGCTGTGCGCTTGCTGCCATTTGTTCAGAAATGGTGGAGACTTCCTGAACCTGGCTAGCCACACTTTGAGCAGATTTCAGGATGTCATTGAAGGCTCTGCCTGTGTGTTCGATGATTTCCACTCCGCCTTGGACATTGTCTGTCACTCGATCCATTTGATCCACAGTGCTGATGGTGTCTGCTTGAATGGATTTGATCAGTTCTGTTATTTGCTGGGCGGAGTTATTAGACTCCTCAGCTAACTTCCGGACTTCATCTGCTACGACTGCAAAGCCTTTGCCATGCTCGCCTGCACGTGCAGCTTCAATTGCTGCATTCAAGGCAAGAAGGTTGGTTTGAGAAGAAATAGTCGTAATGGCAATGACGATATTTTCTATTTCTTTTGAACGTTCATCCAGGTTTTTGATGGAGTGAGCTGTTTTGGATACATTTTCTTCAATCGTACGCATTCGTTCTAACGCTCTATTGATGTTTTTCTGGCCATCCTGCGACTTTATGGAGGTATCCGTCGAAGATTCTGCAACAGAAGCTGATGTATCAGCTATCATCTGAATGCCGGCTGCGACCTCTGTTATGGCCATTGCGCTTTCCTGTACATGCTGCAGCTGGCTTTCTCCGCCGGAGGCGATTTCATCTACAGAAGCTGTAACCTGCTGGGTAGCCGTATTGGTTTGCGCTGCACTGGCTAATAACTGATCAGAAGAAGCTGCGACATTTTCGCTGGCTTCGTTGACTGTGAACAATAGATTTTTCAAATTCAATGCCATGGTGTTGAATGACTGAGTCAATTCGGCTACTTCATCTTTTCCTTTAACCTGAATGTCTTTAACGTTCAAATTTCCCTCTGCTATTGACTGTGCCATGGCTGACAGCGATGACAATGGTTTTAACTTGCGGAACAAAAGTACAAACGTAATGATGATAGTTATAAGGACAAGCACGGCAGAGATGATCATGATGATGTAGCTCTTCATGACATTTTCCTCAGCTTGCTTTACTTTGCTTCCGGTCCATTTATCCAATTGCGCATTGAATCGGTTTAACGGTTCAGCAATCAGTTCTTTGCCCCTTTCATACTGGCCGCCAAAAACCAGTGACCTGGCAAGTGTCAGATCTCCGCTTTCTACATAATCCATCGCTTTCTCTTCAAGGGTGACAAGCGTGTTCGAATTTTGATTCGCTTCCTCTATAAGCTTCAGTAATTCATTCGGTACGTGCAATTTTTCGAATTCGGCAACTACTTTCTCCCTTGTTTTGGTTTCGTTGACCTCTTTCCAATAGTTATCATAGAATTCATTTTCCCCGTATTGAGTATAGGACCTGACTTGTTCTGTCAGATAATTGGAGGCATCCTGGAGTTCTATGGAAAGTTTGGCAGCTCGTTTTTCCAAATCTGCTGCAGCCCGCTGTTTTTCAATGCTGGTATCCAAAGAATAGATACTCCATGCAAGGAAAACGAATAGAGCTCCAACAACGACAGCCGTTCTCTTTAAAAGTGTACTGATTTTCATGATTCTTCTCCTTTTCTAGGTGTATGTAAGGTGTGCCTTCTTGTAGTATCGGAAAAATATCAGGGAAGTTTAGGGCAGGGGGATTCTACAGAAAGAAAAAAACTCACCCATAAATGGATGAGTCTCTTAATGCTTCCTCCGCGCAAAGTCAACAAACCGGAATTTATCAAGCCTGTGCCGGGATTCGGTATATTGAAAGAGGGCGGTGTCTTCCAGGTGGACGTAGTTTTTCACGACCACCACATGATCGAATCCGTCGAGGTCCAGGTACAGGCGGTCTTCTTCCGTGCACTTTTCGACGACGATCTCTTTTTTTGCATAAGAAATAGGAAGTTTCATTTCATTTTCAAGGTATTCATAGATGGATCTCTCGCAGATTTCCTTGGTCAGGAGAGGGACGTTCTTTTTTAAAAAATAGTCTTTATCCAGTATGATCCGTTCTCCTTTGATATTGCGGGCGCGGACCACTTTCCACACTTCCTCATCCTGATTGCAGCCGAGCTGTGCGGCCAGGGTCTTATCAGGCTTGATGAGGCCGAAATCATAGACTATTGTTTGCGATTCTCCTCCCAGTGAGCCCTGGAGTTCCTTGAAGCTGATGAGTCCCGAGATGGGGAAGCTCAGCTTGGACACGTCTAAGACGAGGGAGCCTTTTCCGCGGATTTTCTGGATGAACCCTTTCTGGGAGAGGAGGGTCAGTGCTTTGCGGATGGTTTCCCGGGATGTTTCATAGAATTCGGCGAGTTCGTTTTCCGACGGCAGTGTTTCGTTCGGCGGATAGCTCCCGTCCTGGATCTTATCTGCGATTTCCTGGTATATGTGCATATATTTATTGTTTTTTGTCATAATATCACCATATTTATTTTACCATACTTAGGTATTTTCAATAAGAGCTTGAGAGTTTTGGGATTATTCAGGTAAAATGGACTTATCGCATATTTTAGAAAAGGGTGAAGGATTTTGACTACACAGCTTTGGAAAAAATTCATGATTGGTCTTGGAGTAAGCAGCCTTCTGCTTGCCGGCTGTAACAATAATGAAAATGCCGACAACACGGACAAGCCTGAAGAGAATACACAGGAGGAGCAGACCGAGGAAACGGCCAATCCTTTTGAAGAGGAAACGGCAGCAATCCTGGAAGAGGCTAAGAATATGGAAGAGGCAAAGGATATTCCTGAAGAAGAAAAGCAGGCCATTCTGGATGCGTTCAATGAATATATCGAATCATTCAACGACGAAGATGTCGAGCGGTACATGGCGACCCTTTCTGATACTCCAGTCAACTTTACGCTGGAAGAGGAAGAAGCAGCCGTCAACAATGTATTTGATAAACTGGATGTGAGAAGAAAAGCATCCAATGTAAAAATCATCAACTATCAAGGCAAGAAAGCGGATGTTTATGCTGAATTGGAAGTAACGACAAAGGATCCCAACAGTGACCGTGAAGCAGCCACCACCGGAAGACAGTTAACGATCTTCCAGAAGACGGATGAGGGCTGGAAGGTCTCCATGATCCGGGTTAAGCAGGACGAGGGAGAAGAAGCCGCTGACACAGAGTCTGAAACTGATTCTGAATAAGTTATATTATGAAAGCGCCGGCCTTTGGGTTGGTGCTTTTTTTGTTGTTGATGTCTTTTGGGGGTGACTGTATTAGGGTGAGGCTTGGGTGAGAAATGCGTGATTTGTGCCAGGCACTAATTGGTGAAGAGGGAGGTGAGATGTGTTGGCCCATAAAGCGGTTAAATGGGCCAATGGGGAAGAAGAAAATGAGGGATGCTGGTCCGAAAAGCGTGTAAATGGGCCAATGAGGAAGAAGAGTTCAAGAGATGCTGGCCCATACAGCGGTTAAATGGGCCAATGGGGAAGAGGAAAATGACGGATGCTGGCCCATAAAGCGGTTAAATGGGCCAATGAGGAAGAGGAAAATAAGGGATGCTGGCCCGAAAAGCGTCTAATTGGGCCAATGAGGGAGAGGAGAACGAGGGATACTGGGCCGAAAAGCGTGTAAATGGGCCAATGAGGGAGAGGGGAACGAGGGATGCTGGACCATGAAGCGTGTAAATGGGCCAATAAGGCAGCCAAGAGCAAAAGATGTTGACCCATACATGGAGCCCAACAACAAAAAAATACCCGCTGTCTTGCAGCGGGTATCGAACACTATTTTGTTAAGCGATATACAACAGATTCATATGGTCGAAGCTTTATCAGTTCCAGGTCTGCTTGGCTGTCCTCATAGTTGGATATAAGGATTTCACTGTTCCAGCCATCGATGTTCAGTTCGTCGTTTGGCAGGTCAAAGACTGTTTTATTGCCATAGAAGTTGTTTACGACCAACAGCTTTTCGTTATCACCATTGCGTACATAGGAAAAGACATCTGCATGTTCCGGTGTCAGGAGCTGATAGTCACCGTTTGTGATGATGTCATATTCTTTGCGCAGTGAAATGAGCTTTTGATAGTGATAGAAAATGGAGTCCTGGTCTTCTAATGCATTTTCTGCGTTGATTTCCGGGTAGTTTTTGGCTACAGGGATCCACGGAGTACCGTTTGAGAAACCGGCATTTTCGCTGCTGTCCCACTGAACTGGTGTACGGGAGTTATCTCTGGACTTGTGGCGCAGGATTTCCAGGATTTCTTCCTCTGATTTGCCTTCTTGTTTTAAGATGTTAAAAATGTTGATGGATTCCACGTCACGGTATTCATCGATGCTCGTGAATTTCGGGTTGGTCATCCCGAACTCTTCCCCTTGATAGATGTAAGGGGTTCCCTGCATCATATGGATTGTCGTGGCCAGCATTTTGGCTGACAGATTGCGGTACTCGCAGTCATTTCCGTAGCGGGAAACGATGCGCGGCTGATCATGGTTGCACCAGAACAGGGCATTCCAACCGCCGCCTTTGTGCATTTCACTCTGCCAGGTGGACAGGATATCTTTTAATTGTAAAAAGTCAAAGTCAGCAACGGTCCACTTTTCCCCGTCTGGATAATCGACTTTTAGATGATGGAAGTTGAAGGTCATGCTCAGTTCATTGCGGTCAGGGTTGGAGTATTTGATGCAGTTTTCGATGGTCGTCGAACTCATTTCCCCTACCGTCATGATGTCATAATTGGAGAATACCTCCTGGTTCATTTCGTTCATGAATTCGTGGACGCGCGGACCATCTGTGTAAAATTTGCGGCCGTCTCCTGGTGCCTTTGAGCCGTCATCGTCAGGGAAGTCCTGGTCCTTGGAGATGAGATTGATGACGTCCAAGCGGAAACCATCGACACCTTTGTCGAGCCAGAATTTCATCATGTCGTACACTTTTGTTCGAAGTTCTTCATTTTCCCAGTTCAGGTCCGCCTGCGTTACGTCGAACAGGTGAAGGTAGTACTGGCCGGTTTCATTGTCATACTGCCAGGCGTTGCCGCCGAATTTGGATTGCCAGTTTGTCGGTTCGGAGCCGTCTTCCTTGCCGTCACGCCAGATGTAGTAGTCACGATACGGGTTGTCTTTTGATTTTCGAGATTCGATGAACCATTCATGTTCGGTTGATGTATGGTTCACGACGATGTCCATGATGATTTTGATGCCTCTGTCATGTGCTTCTGACAGCAGCTCGTCGAAGTCTTCCATGGAGCCGTATTCTTCATGGATGTTGAAGTAATCGGCAATATCATAGCCGTTGTCACGCTGTGGAGATTTATAGATTGGTGTCAGCCAGACGACGTCGATACCCAGTTCGTTCAGGTAATCAAGTTTCTCGGTGATACCTTTGATATCGCCGACGCCGTTGCCTGAAGTATCATTGAAGCTTTTCGGGTAGATTTGATAAACGACCGACTTTTTCCACCAAGGTTGCTGCTTTTTCATATTGATAACACCTGCCAGTTAAGTATTTTTTGTTGAGATTGCGCTTTAGCACTTCACCGCGGCGGGGGACAGTCCCCTGCTACGCTAAAGTAACAGGGGACTGTCCCTCATTGCTTCACCGCGTTAATACACCAGGGGACTGTCCCCGGGTGCTTTAGAGCGTTAAAGCGCGAAGACGACTGCTTCGTATGGCTGCAGCTTCATTTGTTTCTGCAGTTGGGTTCCGCCTTTGTAGTTTCGGATGAGCATGCTGGCGCTTTCGCTTACTGCTTCTTCCGGCAGTTCGACTTCCAGCTCTTCGCCATAGAAATTACAGAGGACCAGGAGCTTTTCGTTTCCTAATGTCCTTTTGTAGGCATACAATTTCTCGTGGTCTCCCAAGATCAATTCGTACTTGCCATACACGATGATGTCGTGCTGTTTGCGCAGTTCAATCAGTTTTTTATAGTAGTTGAAGATGGAATCGTCTTCGTTCAGCTGTGCTTCTGCGTTGATATCCTCATAATTCGGATTGACGGCCAGCCATGGCTCACCGTCCGTGAAGCCGGCATTCTCTGACACATTCCACTGCATAGGTGTCCTGGCATTGTCACGGCCTTTTACATAGATGCTTTCCATTGTCTTCTCAACAGGTTCGCCTGCTTCCATCTGTTCATTATAGAAGTTCAGCGTTTCGATATCTTCATACTCATCGATGGTAGAGAAGCGGACGTTGGTCATGCCGATTTCTTCCCCTTGATAGACATAAGGAGTGCCTTTCATCATGTGAAGGACCGTTGCCAGCATCTTTGCCGACTCTTTATGATACTTTCCGTCATCACCGAATCGGGAAACGACGCGGGGCTGGTCATGGTTGTTGAAGTAAAGCGAGTTCCAGCCGTCTTCCTCCAATGCTGTCTGCCAATGAGTCAGGTTTTCTTTTAAATCGGGAAGGTAGAGGGGCTTTAAATCCCATTTCCCGTTTTTTCCGTTATCCAAGCTCATATGGGAAAACTGGAAGACCATATTCAGTTCATCACGGTCTTCTCCTGTGTACATTCGCGCCTGCTCAGGATTAACGCCGGGCATTTCACCGACCGTCATGATGTCATATTTGGAAAGGACTTCACGGTTCATTTCCTGAAAGTAATCATGGATCTTAGGGCCGTTACGGTAAAATTTGCTTCCGGAAGCATACTTTTTCCCGGGCTTCACTTCATCATCGGGAAGGCCTTCCACCTTGGAAATGAAGTTGACGACATCCATCCGGAAGCCGTCGATGCCTTTGTCCAGCCACCATTTCATCATGTTGTACACTTCACCGCGGAGCTCAGGATTCTCCCAATTCAAATCAGGCTGCTTTTTTGAAAACAGATGAAGGAAGTATTCGCCTGTTTCTTCATCGTATTCCCATGCAGAACCGCCGAAATTGGAGCCCCAGTTGTTTGGCTCCCTGCCGTCTTTCGGCTGGCGCCATATGTAGTAATCGCGGTATGGGTTGTCCTTTGATTTACGGGACTCGGCAAACCATTTATGTTCATCGGAGCTGTGGTTGACGACGAGATCCATGATCAACTTCATGCCGCGGTCATGCATTTCTTTTAAAAGAAGATCCCAGTCATCCATTGTCCCGAATTCATCCATGATGTCCTGATAGTCGCTGATATCATAGCCGTTATCATCGTTTGGCGATTTATAAACAGGAGAGAGCCATACGACATCGATTCCCAGTTCCTTCAGGTAATCGAGTTTGGAGATGATTCCCGGGATGTCACCGATTCCGTCGCCGTTCGAATCCATGAAACTGCGGGGGTATATCTGATAGACGACACTTTCTTTCCACCATTGTTTTTGCATGTTTCCCACTCCTCGTTCTTCATAGTGATAGTATGGTTTGTTTGGTTGTTTTTAACAGCTGTAAAAAAACAAAAGAGAAGAGCCGGTACCAGCCTGAGCCGGTATCGATTCTTCTTCATTAAGATGTCTTATTTCGCTTTTGAAAACTTGGAGAAAAGCAGTGTTAATAGTGCTGGAACAACGATTGCAACTCCCATTCCGATGAAGAATACCGGCCAATAGTTATTTTCGATCGAGAAGAAGGCAGGAATACCGCCGACACCGATTGAAGGAGCGATGACGTCTCCAAGAGTGATGATTAAACCGGCAATCGCTGAACCGATGATGGCTGCGATGAATGGATATCTGTAACGAAGGTTGACCCCGAACATGGCAGGCTCTGTAACACCAAGCCATGCTGAGACACCGGATGATACGGCAAGGCCTTTTACCTTTTCGTTGTTTCTTTCAACAATCATCATTGCGAAGGCAGCTGCACCTTGGGCAATGTTAGATAGAGCAACCATCGGCCATAGGAATGTTCCGCCAATGGAACCGATCAGCTGCAGGTCGACTGCTAAGAATGTATGGTGCATACCAGTGATGACAAGCGGGGCATAAAGACCGCCATAAATGAGTCCGCCGATAGCCGGTACCGCATCGAAAATGCCAGTAACGCCGTCAACGAGCCATCCGCCGATTGTGAATGTAATAGGTCCGATGACTGTAAAAGCCAGGAAACCTGTAATTAATAATGAAATTGGTGCAACCGTAAGCAATTGGAATGCATCAGGGATGCGTTTGCGAAGCCAGATTTCAATTTTAGCCAATACCCATGATGCAACAAGGATAGGAAGGACCTGTCCTTGGTAGCCTACTTTTTCAACCGTCAATCCGAATAGGTTCCAAGTTGGAATTTCTTCTGCGCTTCCGTAGCCCCAGGCATTCAGAAGGTCAGGGTGAACCAGCATCAGACCAAGGACCATACCGAACAGCGGGCTGCCGCCGAAACGGGTGAGGGCACTCCAGCCGATCAAGCCGGGCAGGAATACGAAGGCCGTGTTGGCAATCAGGTTAATGATGGATGCGATATCCGCCCATTGCGGGAAAGCTTCAACGACACTCTCTTCCATGAAGATGCCGCCTTGAGTAAGGATGTTGTTGATCCCCATCAATAGACCGGCCGTAACGATTGCCGGCAGGATAGGAATGAAGATGTCTGCAAGTGTCTTCACTGCACGTTGAAGCGGATTCATTTTTTCGGCAGCTGCATTTTTGACATCATCTTTGGATGCTTCCTGGACCCCTGTTTCTTCTGCCAGGATTTTGTAGGCTTTGTCGACAGTTCCTTGACCGATTACGATTTGGAATTGTCCATTTGTGGAAAATGAACCTTTGACAAGGTCTATATTTTCCAGGCGTTCTTTGTCTACAAGACTCTCATCGTTCAATACGAGACGAAGGCGAGTCACACAGTGCGTGGCAGTATTGATATTCTCTTTACCGCCGATCGCTTCAATAATTTCGCGTACAGATTCTCTGTTTACGCTCATGGTTTTCCCTCCCGCAGGGGTATGCGCCCCCAATTTTTAAGCAGCTGTTTTGCAGTTTATATAAAAAAATAATTTCAATTACTAGTGTGTTAAAAATGGCCAAATCTATCCATTTTAACCTTTCCCCCGGTAACTGCAGAATAAACAACCAAGCAAAAATAACGCTTTCAAATAACCGCTTACATTTTAAATCAACTTGTTGTTTCTTGTATATACAAGTTATGTGACTATTGTATTCCTGTATATACAAGTTGTCAACACTTTCGTGACAGGCACGACCCGGTTTTTGTCGAAACCGGGAAATGACAGAAAACAAAAAAGCCAGTGCAATCCTTTACGATAAAGGTTTGCACTGGCTTTTGCTTATAAGATATTACCATTTTAAAATCGACATATTTCGGGGCGTGCCTGGCACCCAAGGCAGATCAAATCCTTTTCACCGAAATCGCATTCCGCATTTTTTTCAAGGCATCCTGGCCTTCTTTGTCCCGCTGCAGCATGATGCTGACATACAGGGCATCGAAAATGGAAAGCTGGGCAATCCTTGAAGAGAGGGCTTCCGATCTGTAGTCGGTTTCCTCTGAAACAGTATATAAGGAAATATCGGATTTATCACTGAGCGGCGATTTTGAAAAGTTGGTGATGGCGATGGTCTTCGCTCCGGTTTCCTTCAATACTTTCATCACTTGCAGCATATCTTTCGTCGAGCCAGAGTGGGAAATAAGCACCGCGCAGTCCTTTTCCGTCATCTGTGAGGCAGTCATCAATTGGATATGGCTGTCTGTGGAGGCATGGACACGGAGCCCCGTCCGGATGAATTTATGATAGGCGTCCATGGCGACAATCCCGGAGCCGCCGCTTCCGAAGAATTCGATATGGTCGGCAGCCACCATCGCATCGACCGCTTCCTGGAATTGATGTTCTTTTAAAACCATCAAGGTATCTTCAATTGTCTTCATATTAGAACGAAATACCTTTGAAGCAATCGTTTGCGGGCTGTCATTTGCATCCACATTTTCATGGATGTCCCTCATCGGGGTGACGATTTCAGCTGCAAGGGCAATCTTCATGGATTGGTAGCCCTTGAAACCGATTCTTTTGCAAAAACGGAATACGGTCGAATCCGCAACCCCGAGTGTGTCGGCAAGACCATTTATCGTAGAATGAATAATATTTGCTGGATTGTTTAAGATATAATTGGCAATTTTTTTCTCTGTCTCACTGAACTGGGAGTAATGTGAACGGATACTCGCCAAGCAGTGCTGGTGATTTTTCTTCATTTGTCTCCACTCTCCTGAAAGGGTTTTCATGATTACATTATACTAGAAAACAGAGAAAGAAAAAATATTTTTCTGAAATCGCTTGCAAAAAGAAAAATATTTTTTATAATAGAGGTAACGCGAAAATAATTTTCACAACTGAGGTGTTTTAAATGCAAATCGGCATGATTGGGTTAGGAAAGATGGGTTATCAGCTTTCTTTGAACCTTACAGATCATAAACATAACGTTGTCGCTTTTGATTTGAATGAAGAAGCGATGAAAAAAATTTCCACTGAAGGAGTTCAAACAGCAGCAACAATCGAAGAACTCGTTTCTAAATTAGAAAAACCACGTACGATCTGGATGATGGTTCCAGCAGGGGACGCCACTGAATCTGTATTCGGACAAGTCCTTGCACACCTTGAAGAAGGCGACCGCATCATCGACGGCGGAAATGCTCATTATAAGGATTCTTTGAGAAGAGACGAGCAGGCTGCTGAAAAAGGTGTTTACTTCTTCGACTGCGGAACAAGCGGCGGAGTGGACGGCGCCCGATACGGTGCCTGCACAATGGTCGGCGGAAATGCAGAAGTTTTCAAAGAAATCGAGCCAATCTTCTCTGATATCTCGGTTGAAAATGGATACCTCTATACAGGCAAAGCCGGCAGCGGCCACTTCCTGAAGATGGTCCACAACGGAGTGGAATACGGCATGATGCAAGCTATTGCGGAAGGCTTTGAAATTCTCGAGAAGAGTCCATTCGATTTTGAATATGAAAAAGTGGCCCGTGTCTGGAATAACGGTTCGGTCATCCGTTCATGGTTAATGGAACTGACGGAAAATGCGTTCTCCAAAGATGAAAAGCTTGATGGCATCAAAGGGGTCATGCACTCATCAGGTGAAGGCAAGTGGACAGTTGAAACGGCTCTTGACCTGCAGACAGCTGCTCCGGTCATTGCACTGTCGCTGATGATGCGCTACCGCTCACTTGAAGACGACACGTTCACTGGGAAAGTCGTTGCAGCACTAAGAAATGAATTCGGCGGCCATGCTGTCGAGAAGAGTGATAAATAATACACTTACTTATCGGTGCCAGGCACAAAACAAGCATTTAGTGCCTGGCACCAAATTTAAAGCTTCAATAGCAAGCGTTTACAAACTATGAATCTACTTCTAATTATGAAAGGCAGGTATTGAAAATGTCTGATCAAATGTTAATTCTTGTGGCATTAGCCGGTATTTTTCTTCTATTATTCTTGGTTATCAAAACAAAGCTTCATGCTTTCGTAGCTTTACTGCTTGTGAGTTTGATTGTTGGTATCGCGGCAGGCATGCCGCTGGATGAGGTCGTTGCCTCGATTCAAAGCGGTATGGGGGGCACCCTCGGATTCGTGGCCGTCGTCGTTGGTTTAGGTGCGATGTTCGGCCGTATGCTTGAGGTATCGGGCGGTGCGGAACGTCTCGCGCAGACGATGATCAAAAAGTTTGGCCAGGATAAAGCACAGTGGGGCCTTGGCATCACAGGTTTCCTTGTAGCGATCCCTGTATTCTTCGATGTTGGTTTCATCATCCTGGTTCCGATTGTTTATGGTTTGGCTAAAAAGACAGGAAAGTCACTTCTATACTATGGAATTCCATTGCTTGCGGGTCTTGCGGTAACACACAGCTTCATCCCGCCGACTCCTGGACCGATTGCGGTTGCTGATCTTCTGGGTGCCGACCTTGGATGGGTCATCCTGTTCGGTTTCCTTGCCGGTATTCCTTCCATGATCATTGCAGGACCGGTTTTTGCAAAATATATCTCTAAAAAGATTCATGTTGTTGTTCCTGAATATATGAACGTTGAAGAAAAAGAGTATGACAAAGATCTTCCAAGCTTCGCGCTTGTAGCGTCACTAATTTTCATTCCGTTAGTATTGATTTTATTGAATACGGTTTCAGGTGTATTATTGGATGAAGGTAATACAATCAGAAGCATCCTGACGTTCCTTGGACATCCGTTCGTTGCTTTGACAATCGCGACATTGATGACATTCACTTTCCTCGGAACAAAGCGAGGTTACTCACGCCAGGATGTAGCAGATATCGCTACGAAATCTCTTGAGCCTGCCGGAATCATCATTCTTGTAACAGGTGCCGGCGGAGTCTTCAAGCAAGTATTGATCGATTCTGGTGTAGGACAGGTCCTTGGTGATATGATGGCTGGATCTCCGCTGCCTCCGCTTGTGCTGGCATTCCTGATTGCGACAGTCGTTCGTGTTGCCCAGGGTTCTGCGACAGTTTCAATGGTTACAGCAGCAGGTTTGATGTCACCGTTAATCGCTACGCTTGGACTGGAAGGCCCGATCCTTGGCTTGATGGTTATCGCGATTGCTGCCGGTGCGACAGTATTCTCACACGTCAACGACTCCGGTTTCTGGCTTGTGAACCGTTACTTCGGTTTGGATGTAAAAGATACATTGAAAACATGGACAGTAATGGAAACATTGATCGGTTTCGTCGGATTCGGTGTGGCGGTTATCCTATCATTCTTTGTAGCATAATATAATTAATTCAGACGAAAGGAAGGGCGGGAAACCGCCTCTTCCTTTTCTGCGTACGGGAGGATTTTCAACATGGCAAATTATTATATTGGCGTCGATATTGGTACAACAAGCACAAAAGCAGTGGTATTTGATAAAAAAGGAAGAGCGGTCAGCCGTTTCGGCGTGGAGTATCCATTATATACACCGGTGCCAGGCACAGCGGAACAGAACCCGGAAGAAATCTTTCAGGCGGTCCTGACTGTCATAAAAGAAAGCATGATTACCGGAGGCGTCAGCGGGGAGGATATCCAATTCGTTTCCTTCAGTTCGGCGATGCACAGCCTGATTGTCGTGGATGAAGAAGGCCAGCCGCTTACGAACTCGATTACATGGGCTGACAACCGGAGTGCTGCGTGGGCTGATAAAATTAAGAACGAACAAAATGGACACGAAATCTACCTTCGTACGGGAACACCGATCCATCCGATGTCTCCTCTAATGAAACTTGCCTGGTTAAAAGAGGAGCGGCCTGAGCTGTTGGCTGTGAAAAACAAAATGATCGGGATCAAGGAGTTTGTTTTCCATCGGTTGTTCGGCGAGTATGTGGTGGACTACTCCATCGCATCTGCAATGGGGATGTTTCACCTGGAAAATCTTGATTGGGATGCAGAAGCGCTTGAAGTGGCAGGAGTGACAGCAGAGCAGCTATCCCGTCCCGTTTCTACGACTAAGTCACTGACAGGCTTGAAATCTGAATATGCGAAGATGATGGGACTTCCGGCAGAAGTTCCGTTCATTGTCGGGGCAAGTGATGGAGTATTATCCAACCTCGGAGTCAATGCGATTGAACCGGGCGTTGTTGCTGTGACGATCGGGACAAGCGGGGCGATTCGTGCTGTCACTGACCGTCCGGTTACAGATCCGAAAGGCCGGATCTTCTGTTATGCGTTAACGGAAAATCACTGGGTCATCGGCGGACCGGTCAATAATGGCGGGATGATTTTCCGCTGGGTCCGTGACGAACTCGCCTGGTCCGAAATGGAAGTGGCGAAACGACTTGGAAAAGATCCTTATGAAGTGCTGACAGACATTGCGGAAATCATTCCTGCCGGTTCAAATGGCCTGTTGTTCCATCCTTATATGGCTGGCGAGAGGGCTCCGCTGTGGAATGCAAATGCCCGCGGTTCGTTCTTCGGTCTCGGCATGCACCATAAGAAAGAACATATGGTCAGGGCGGTACTTGAAGGGATCGTCATGAATCTGTACAGCGTCCTTCTGGCACTGGAAGAATTGATCGGAACACCGACGAAGATCCAGGCGACAGGCGGATTCGCCCGTTCAACGCTGTGGAGACAGATGCTCGCTGATATCTTTGACGGAGAAGTGAGCGTACCTGAGAGCTTCGAAAGCTCCTGCCTTGGTGCCGTGGTGCTTGGCATGTACGGCCAAGGCGAAATCGACTCGCTCGATGTCGTCGGGGACATGGTCGGCTCCGTCCACTCCCACAAGCCTAACAGGGAAAACTCAGAAGTGTACCGCGAGCTGATGCCGATCTTCATCCGCATCCCGCGGCTGCTCGAAAATGAGTATGAAGCCATAAGCGAATTCCAGCGAAAACACTCCTAACCATTCCGGGGACAGTCCCCTGTTACTTTAGCGTAACAGGGGACTGTCCCCGACTGCTTTAAAGCACTAAAGCGCCTCAGTAAAAAATATTAAGGAATTGCGAAAAACTTATGTAAATTTTGTGAATGTTGTCGAAATAAATAGTAAGACAATTTCGTAAAGTATCCTCTTTAGTAAAGAGGATATCATTTTGCCAAAGTAATAGTTCTAATTTCACAGTCTTAATTACATAAGGTGAGGGGTCGGAAGATGAGTAAACTGGGGAACATGTTCAAACGGAAGCCGAAGGATAAGGTGAAAAAGCAAAAGCAGCCTAAGAAGCAATCTGCTTCGAATCATCGCATGTGGAATAACATGAAGATCGGGCAGAAATACATAACAGCGTTGAATGCCACAATCGTTCTTTTCTTAATTTCATCCGTCATTATTTTCATGCAGTACAATACCATCAAAAACAATATCGAAGAAGTGGATGTCAGCAATGTCCGCTCTGTGGAACTGACGGAAATGGGAAGCATCTTCCGTGATAAGTCGCTGCTGCTTCAACGCTATGCGAATGAAAAGGATCCGCAGATTGTTGAAGACTTTAAGGCTCAGGAGGAATCATTCACGAATTTCACCAAGTCACTGGCTGCCCAGATGAATTCGAAGCAGGAAAAGGAATTATTTAGTTTCATTATTGAAAGTGATAAAGAACTGAACAGCCTTTTCCATGATGAGGTGGTTCCGAGTGTAGACCGAAATTCAACGGTCCTTCTTGATACGACATTGAAAAAAGCCGGCATCATTGCACCGAATACAGTTAAAAAGCTTAATGATCTCCGTGCCATAGTTTTAGCAGATAAAGATGCTGCCCTTGAAGAAGCATACGATGGCATTGCCCATAGCAAAATCATCATGGTTGTTGCAATCATTGTCTCTGCAGTATTGGGGATCGCCCTTCTAATCATCATCAACCGTATGATCTCCAGAAGCCTGAACAGAGTCGTCAAGACAGCTAATGCCATTTCTGAAGGAAAGCTGAATGCCGATGAACTGACCTACCTCGGAAAAGATGAGGTGGGGCAGTTAAGTTCAGCAATCAATAATATGAAAAATAACCTGTCTTCCATGGTAAGAGACATGCGGAAGGTATCGGAAACCGTAACCGAGCAAAGTGCTACATTGTCGCAATCTTCCCTTGAAGTGAGGGAAGGAAGCTCGCAGATTGCCGTTACGATGCAGGACCTGACAGCCGGTGCCGACCAGCAGGCAAACTCCGCATCAGAGTTGAATGAAATGATGATGATTTTTACCAAAGCCGTCGAAGAATCCAACCGTTTTGGCCAGGAAGTCAGTGAGTCTTCCAAAATCGTCCTTACTAAAGCAGAAGAAGGCTCAGCATTGATGTCTGAGTCTGTAGAACAAATGAAGAAGATCTATACAGTGGTGGAAACATCAGTTGAAAAAGTCGAATCGTTAAAAGCGCGTTCCAACGAGATCTCAAGTCTTGTAAACGTCATCCAGGGAATCGCCGACCAAACCAACCTGCTAGCCCTGAACGCTGCCATTGAAGCGGCGCGTGCCGGTGAAAGCGGAAAAGGCTTTGCGGTCGTGGCAGAGGAAGTAAGGAAGCTCGCCGTCCAGGTTTCTCAGTCCCTTGAAGGGATCTCGAAAGTCGTTCACGGCATCCAAAACGAATCCAACACCATCGCTTCTTCGTTGAATGATGGATACACAGAAGTCCGGAGCGGTACTGAAAGCATTGAAAAAACAAAAGACAGCCTGACCGCGCTTGGCGATCAGATTTCGTCCATGGTTCATAACATCGACAGAATCTCTACGAACCTGGTGGAAATCAACAGCAAAGGATCTGAAATGAACCAGTCGATCGAAAACATTGCCTCCATTTCAGAGGAATCTGCCGCTGGTGTCGAACAGACGTCCGCAACCGTCCAGCAGTCCACAAGCGTCATGGAGGAAGTGGCCCGCAACGCGGAAAGCCTGAACGACCTTGCAGACAAGCTTGACGTATTGATCCGCAAATTTGAAATTTAATAGACTTTAAAAAATCCGGCGGGGTGGTGCCCGCTGGATTTTTTTGTTCTGCAGGTGCCAGGCACCACCCGGTTTTTGTCGAAGGAAAAAGGGAATTCCATCCATAAGCAAAAACAGCACTCATCTTCTTCTAAATATTGTATGATGTAAGATATTCATTTACAGAAATAGTTTTACAAGGTTAAACAGAAAGAAGGAATACATATGGTCAGATTATATGGTGCACTCATCACCCTCAGTTTGATATGGGGGCTTTCGTTTGTGTTCATCAAAGTGATTGTCGACCCCGCCGGTGTGTGGGGAACGACTTTCCTCAGGTGCCTTGCCGGGATCTTGATCCTGCTGCCGCTGTTCATCAGAAATCGGATGAAAAAACAGAAGGCTCCTCTTCCAAAAGGGAAATTATTAATCGTGGGTTTGATGAATGCAGGCCTTCCTTGGTCCTTGATTGCCTGGAGTGAGACGCAGATCAACAGCAATACCGCATCCATCCTGAATGCAACAACACCACTTTGGACGGCATTGATCGGCTTTGCGTTGTTCTCAGTGGTATTAAACAGATTTCAATGGATGGGCATCTTGGTAGGGTTCTTGGGGATCCTCGTGCTGATGGATTTCCAGGTGGCAGGATTGTTCACATCCAATTTCATCGGCATCGGCACCATGCTTCTGGCAACCATCTGTTACGGGTTTGCAGGACAGTACACAAAGCGGGCGCTTCAGGGAGTCAGCATGGTAGCCATCTCAACCTTTCAGCTTCTTGTCGGAATGGCAGCCGGCGTCGTCGGCATGCTGTTCACGAGGGGCATTGAGTGGGGAGCGCTGGCGGAACCGAAAGTCATTCTATCCATTATCGGATTGGGATGCTTCGGCTCAGGGATTGCGGCACTGCTTTACTTCTATGTGCTGACAAACGGCAGCCCGGAATTTGCTTCAACCGTCACCTATCTGATCCCGGCCTCCGCGATGGTCTGGGGATTTGTCCTGTTGGGAGAGCCGATTACCTCGAACCTCATCCTTGGACTCGTCATCATCTTTGCAGGTGTCTTCCTTTCATCAAGGAAAGGAAAGAAGGGAAAAGTCGGCAAAACACTGGCAAACTAAGGCTTTCCAGCAGTTAAACAAACGTTTGATTAACAGACACTTTAACGCTTCACCGCAGCCGGGGACAGTCCCCTGTTACTTTAACGTAACAGGGGACTGTCCCCCACTGCTTTAACGCGGTAAAGAGGTTTTTTCCAGATTGTAATGCAAACCAACCCTTTTTCATATAAAATGTTCAATATACATACATTGAAACAAGACAAGTTACCGGTTCAGCCCGGTAAAATAAACGTTAAGGCAGGTTACTTTTAATGAAAACGGCAATTGTGACGGATAGTACGGCCTACATCCCCAATGAATTGCGAGATCAATATGATATAAAGATGATTCCGTTGAGCGTCATCCTCGGCGGTGAGTCCTACCGGGAGGAAGTTGATATTTCCGCAAGCGACTTTTACCAGGAAGTCAAACACGAAGAAAAACTCCCGACCACTTCACAGCCATCAGTAGGAAGCTTCGTCGAACTGTATGAAGACCTGGCTAAAGAGTATGACGCGGTGATTTCCATCCACCTTTCGAGCGGCATCAGCGGTACGTACCAGGGCGCCGTCCAGGCAGGAGACATGGTCGAAGGAATCCAGGTCTACCCTTACGATTCTGAAATCAGCTGCATGGTGCAGGGATTCTACCCGATTTATGCCTCGAAGCTCGCCTCAGAGGGAGTGGAACCTGAAGAGATCGTTCAAAAACTGGACGAAATGAAAGAAACCGTCAGCGCTTATTTCATGGTCGATGACCTGGCACATCTGCAAAGAGGCGGACGCCTTTCCGCCGCGCAGGCCATCATCGGCAGCCTGCTGCAAGTCAAGCCGCTCCTTCATTTCCAGGAGAAGGTCATCGTCCCGTTTGAAAAAATCCGCACACGTAAAAAGGCGATGAAGCGGATCGTCGAACTGCTCGACAATGATATTCAAAAAGGATATCCGATGCAGGTCGTCATCATCCATGCCAATCGCGAAGAAGAAGCGGAAAAATGGAAAGAAGAACTGGAAGAAAAATATCCTGACACGGACTTCTCCGTCAGTTACTTCGGCCCCGTCATCGGCACTCATCTCGGTGAAGGCTCGATGGGCATGGGCTGGTCCAGAAAAATGTGAGGAAGCAAACCCGCTGGGATTTCAGCGGGTTTTTCCAATTACAAAAAAGGAATCGCTACTCCAAAAGAGAATATAAAAAGAAAAGGAGTGTTGCATTTGCGATTTCACTATACAACAGAAAGAATAACCCCTGAAACCCTCGCCACTGAAATGAACCAACCCCTCACCCGGATTTCCGACCTGCCAGACGAACTCCGCAACCAAGCCCTCAACCAATCCTACGCATTCAATCCAGAACTTCAAACCCTTCTGGAAGGCAAAGCCCTCCTCCCGGAAGAAATCCCCCATTCACTAAAAGAAATCCACGAACACTACGAAAACGGCTGTCTCATTTACACTAAAGGAGTCCAAACAAACAGGGGCCGGCCGTGCTGCACACGCTGCGGAAATCAGGACTCTGCCCTCTTCGCCACCTTTCCTTGCAGCCGCTGCGGAGAGGACTGCACCTACTGCCGCAAATGCATCATGATGGGCAGGGTCTCGCAGTGCTCACCGCTCATCCAATGGACAGGCCCGTCCAAAAATAGAAAGATAGAATCCTTCGAATGGGAGGGAACCCTCTCTCAAGGCCAGCAAACCGCTTCCGACAAAGTAGTACAAGCCATCACCCAAAACACCGATCTCCTCGTCTGGGCAGTCTGCGGTGCAGGAAAAACCGAGGTGCTTTTCAATGGCATCCACCAGGCTTTAAAAAACGAAAAGAGAGTCTGCATCGCCACCCCAAGAACCGATGTCATCCTCGAACTCTTACCACGCCTGCAAAAAGTATTCCCCGCCGCAAATCCCATTGCGCTCTACGGTGGAAGCGATGACCGCCACAAGCATTCCCAGCTCGTCCTCACCACCACCCATCAGCTCTACCGCTACCATTCTGCTTTCGACGTCACCATTGTCGATGAAGTCGATGCCTTTCCTTACTCCTTTGACCAAACACTCCAGTTCGCCGTAAAAAAAGCCCGAAAACTGCAGTCCTCCCTGATTTACCTCACTGCCACGCCCGACAGCAAACTGCAAAGGGAAGCAAAGTACGGAAAACGAAACACCGTCACCATCCCGGCGAGATACCACCGCCACCCTCTGCCGGTCCCATCATTAAAATGGTGCGGAAATTGGAAACCAAAACTGGAAAAAGGAAGGCTCCCTGCACCCATCACACGCTGGACGGAAGCGCGAATCACCACACATAAACAGGCCCTCATCTTCCTCCCAAGCGTCAAAACAATGAAAAAAGCACTCCCGCTTTTCCAAAAGCTCCATCCCGGCATCCTCTCCGTCCATGCCGAAGACCCCGAACGCAAAGAAAAGGTCCAGAAAATGAGAGACGGCGAGATTCCAATCCTGCTTACAACCACCATATTAGAAAGAGGGGTCACGATCCCGAATATTGATGTCGCCGTAATGGGAGCTGAAGAAGATATTTTTACCGAAAGTGCCCTTGTGCAGATCGCCGGACGTGTCGGCAGGAGCGCCAGGCATCCTTCAGGTGACATCACCTTTTTCCACTACGGCAAGACCCTCTCCATGATCAAAGCGATCCATCATATAAAAGAAATGAATCGTCAGGGCGTCAAAAGGGGGCTGCTCAGCAAATGAACTTCCACTGCCTGAATTGCCACAGCGAAATCGACTACCACATCACCTGGAACTCCTTCTTCTTCACACCAAAAGAGTTATGGCTCTGCGGAAAATGTTCCTCACAGCTGCATCCCATCGCAGGGGAGCGGTGCCAAATCTGTTCCCGCCAGTTGTCCCTCCTCGAACCTCAATATATAAAAGAAGGAATATGCCTCGACTGCATCAGATGGGAGCAGGATCCAATACACACAAGTGTACTGACGCAGAACATTTCCATATATAATTACAACGACTTTTTAAAAGAATACCTCGCCCGCTTCAAGTACAGAGGAGATTATGTTTTGGTAAAAGCCTTCACTCAGGCGGTCCAGCAGGAAATTCACAACCTGGAAGCCGACCTCATCACGACGATTCCATTAAGCTCCGAACGCCTGCAAGAGCGGGGCTTCAACCAGGCAGAGGCTCTCGCAAAGGAATCCGGCCTCACCACCCAACAGCTCCTCGTCCGCCGACACTCCGAAAAACAATCCAAAAAATCAAGACAGCAGCGGATCGCCAGTGAAGAGGTTTTCCAACTGCCCCCCGACCTCACACCGGACATCACCCACAAATCCATCCTCATCATCGACGACATCTACACCACCGGCACCACCCTTCGCCAGGCTGCTAAGCTCCTCAAGCAGGCAGGAGCCGGCAAAATATCTTCCCTGACAATAGCAAGAGGCTGACAATACTAAACAGAAGGACAAAACAGCCGATATATAGGATAAGAGCAAGAACGGGAGGAGAACAACATGTCTGAACTGCTGAACTGTCCAAAATGCAATGAACTTTTTATAAAGAGCCAATTCCGCGATACATGCGAAAAATGCTATAAGGAAGAAGAAAAGAAATATGAAGAGGTGTATCAATTCCTGAGAATACGGGAAAACCGTGCAGCTTCCATCGAGAGGGTCGTCGAAGTGACGGGGGCCGAAGAAAAACTGATTCATAAATGGGTGCGCAAAGGCCGTCTGCAGACGGCGCATTTTCCGAATATGGGTTATCCATGCGACAAATGTGGAAGAATCATACCGAAAGGCAAACTCTGCGGGCAGTGTACCGATGAATTGACCCAGGACCTCCAGAGGTTATCATCAGAAGAATCCTTTAAAGATCACAAGAAAAGAGCGCAGCAATCCACCTACTATTCAAAATAGGAAGAAACACCCACGGGGTAAATACTAAACAAATTGAAACCGCATCCGATATAATGGATATAACGATGAGCGGAAAATAGAAAGCGAGGGATGCCTCATGAAAATCAACAACCTTAATAATTCAGGAATCAATCCTTATAAACGCCAGTTGAATAAAATCGACCAGGCGGCCAAAGCAAACGTACAGAAAGCCGACAAGCTGGAGATTTCTTCCGCAGCCAAAGAGATGCAGGAAACATCCAGGCTGACGAAGGAAAGGCAGGCAAAAGTGGAAGCGTTGAAAGTCAATGTTGAAAATGGCACGTACAAGCCGGATCCGCAGAAAATAGCCAAAGGCCTGATCAATTTCTACCGTAACTAACAGGAGGTGCAGACATGCAAGCTCAATCACTGATCACCACATTGGAAAAACTTCATAAGCTTCACAGGAGCTTGTATGACCTGTCACTGGAAAAGACAGACTCTATCAAAAAAGGCAATACCGAAGCCCTGAATGATTTTATAAAAAAAGAGCAGAATCATATTTCCGCTATCAATACCCTGGAAAATCAGCGGCAGAAACTGGCTGCTGATTTCCTTCTGCAAAGAGGGGCGTCAGCAGGGACACCGAATCTCTCGGAAGTCATCCGCCATGCCGATGATGGGGACAAGCCTGAACTGGAGAGGCTGAAAGCAGAACTCCTGGCACTGACAGTGAAATTAAGAGAACAGAATGAACTGAACCAGAAGCTTGTCTATCAATCTCTTCAATTCGTGAATATGAACCTGTCCATGCTGCAGCCGCAGCCGGAACAGACCAATTACAGCCGTCCTACAGAAAACAAGGGACAGCCATCACAGAAATCGATGTTCGATTCAAAAGCATAAAAAGATTTGAAACGGAGGCCACACCATGCGTTCCACTTTTATGGGGCTTGAAACTGCCAAGCGCGGGATGTACACCCAGCAGGGAGCCCTGCACACGACAGGACATAACATTGCCAATGCCAATACACCGGGATTCACCCGCCAGCGCGTGAACTTTGAACAGACAGAACCTTATCCATCCCCATCCATCAACCGCCCGCAGATCCCGGGACAGATGGGAACAGGTGTGGAAGCAGGTTCGATTCAGCGTGTCCGCGAAAAATTCCTTGATATCCAGTACCGCGGGGAAAACAACAAGCTCGGTTACTGGGAGACCAAGATGGAAGCCATGAAGAAGATGGAAGAAGTCATGAACGAGCCGTCTGACTCAGGCCTTTCCAAAACGATGGACATGTTCTGGCAGTCGCTGCAGGACCTGGCAGTCAATCCGACAAATTCAGGAGCGCGTTCCGTTGTGCGCCAGCGTGGAGTGGCAGTGGCTGAAACGTTCAATTATGTTGCTTCTTCACTTTCAAGCATCCGTACTGATTTGAAAAATGAAATCAATGTAACGGAAAACCAGGTCAATTCCTTAACAAGACAGATAGATAACTTGAATAAAAGAATCGGCGATGTCGAACCGCACGGGTATCTGCCGAATGATCTATATGATGAACGCGACCGCCTCATCGATGAGCTGTCAAAAATCGTCGATGTCCAGGTTACATACAAATCAAGCGGCGGCGGTGCACTTGATATCGCCGACGGACAGGCGACCGTCAAACTGATGAATGAAAATGGTCAAGCCTCTGCCGTCCTCGTAGGCGCAGGAGGGGCGAATGCCATCAAAGTCGAAGCAGATGGACCGAATGGGATCATCAGCAAGATCAAAGTCGGAACGATGGAAGTCAGCCCTGAAAAGTTCACCTCTCAAGGCAAGCTGCAGGGATTAATCGAGATGTACGGCTACCAGGATTCTTCCCAGGGCGGAGTGAAAGGTGTCTACACTGACATGCTTTCTGAACTCGATAACCTCGCCTTTACATTTGCAAAAGAATTCAATGAAATTCATGCTGATGGAATGGGACTGAACGAGATTGAGGCAGGAGAGAATGTGAAGAATGTTTTCTTCACGGATCCGGCTCAAGGCACTGATGGCAAACCTCTGCCGAATGATGCAGATCCATTGACGAATCACCTCGGACCAAGAGAGGGCTTTGCCAGCCGCATCGGCATCTCGCAGGTCATTAAAGATGATCTGGACAACATCGCATCTGCATCAGGTGAAAGACCTGATGAAGCAGCAGCCGGGGATTCCTCTGTAGTGCTCGAGCTTGCGGACTTAATCAATAAATCTCTTGAATATAAAGAAGGAAGCAGCGAAGAAGCAAACTTCCGCAACTACTATGAGGGAGTAATCGGCAATATGGCCGTCATCTCCCAGGAATCAGTCAGGCTCACAAGCAACAGTGATGTCCTCCGCCAGGCGGTGGACGAACGCAGGATGTCCGTCAGCGGCGTCTCACTTGATGAGGAAATGACGAACATGATCAAATTCCAGCATGCCTACAACGCATCAGCAAGAATGATCACACTGCAGGATGAAATGCTCGACAAAATCGTCAACGGTATGGGTACCGGTGGAAGATAAGGATGGTGAATTGATATGCGGGTAACACAAAGTATGCTGACAGCAAACTCCATGCGAAACTTAAGCTCATCCTATGACAGAATGGGCAAGCTTCAGGATCAGCTGGCCACAGGTAAAAAAATCACCAGGCCTTCCGACGACCCTGTCGTGGCGATGAAAGGCATGTTCTACCGCTCGAACCTGACAGGCATCGAGCAGTATAAACGAAACCTGTCAGAGCTCTACCTTTGGATGGAGAACTCCGAAGCCGGAATCGATCAGGCGAACCAAGGCCTGCAGCGTGTCCGTGAATTAACGATTCAGGGAAAAAATGACACACTGAGCCCGGAAGACCGCCAGGCAATCGCCAGGGAAATCGAACAGATCAAAGAGGACCTTGTAAACGTCGCTGATACCCAGGTAGCGGGGAGATACATCTTTCACGGAACAGATGTCAGCAAGTCACCAATAGCGGATAAAGGCAATGCCGGCACAGCACCGCAAGTGGCAGCCAACATCGCGGACAGTTCCATCGATAACTATTCAATCGAAGTATCACGTGGGGTCTCATTAAAAGCCAACGTGAATCCGAACAATGTATTCAGCCAAAAGCTGTTCGATACCATTCACAACATTCAAAATGCCTTTGAATCTGGCGATATGTCCAGTATGGATACACAGCTGGAAAACCTCGATTCAGTAACAGACCAGCTATCAGCAGAGCGTTCTGAACTTGGCGCCCGCTACAACCGCCTGGAAATGGTGGAAGACCGTCTGATGCAGCAGGAAATCACCGCCAGCCGGGTACTTTCAGATAACGAAGATGCTGATATTGAACGAGTCATCACTGATTTAAAAACACAGGAAAGTGTACACAGAGCAGCGCTTGGTGTGGGAGCAAGAATCATCCAGCCGACTTTGATGGACTTTTTGCGATAAGAAACAGAAGGGGACCGGCCCTCTAAGGTGTACTGTCACCTTGGGGCTGGTCCCTTTTCTTTTGGAGGTGAACTCATGAATTTTCCGCAAATCCGATTACAATCTTCTCCGGCAAGCATTGCCATCCAAACCATGCCGGGAAAAATGGAAATCGAGCAGCCCCAGGCAGAGTTGGATATCCAGCAGCCAAAGGCTATACTGAACATAGAAACGACTCCGGGCAGGTTAACAATTGACCAGACAGAAGCCTGGGCGGATATGAACATCAAAAGTGTCTTCCGAATGGCTGAAGAAAATGCCCAGGAAGACCAGCAGGCAGCACTTGAAGCGACCGCATCCATTTCACAGGATGGCGATGAACTGATGATGATCGAGAATGGCGGCGGTGCGATTGCCTCCCAAGCTAAACGAAACGGGGAATCACCGATCTATGAATTCAACATCGGCTGGATACCGCGGCATGGCTCTGTAAAAATAAACTATGAACCTGGTGATGTGAGAATTGATGCTAAGCCTCAGCAGGTCATTAATAATTCGAAATCCCAGAAACCGATCATCAACTATACACCAAGCCAGGTCGATATATCCTTGAAGCAGCATCAAAGCCTGGATATTGACTTTACGAATCTGAAATTTGTCGGAATCAACTATGAACAAGAAATTTAATAGAAGGAATGTGACTCATGAAGATAATGACGAAATATCATGGTGACTTAGATATTACCATCAATGACATATGGAAGTTTGATCAGGGGATCCCGGGTTTTGTGGATGAGAGAGAATTCATATTGCTTCCTCTTCCTCAAATTGAAGGATTTCAAGTGCTGCAATCGGTGGCCACCCCGCACCTTGGATTTGTCGTAACGGATCCTTTTCAGTTCTTTAAGGATTATGACTTCACACTCAACGCTTCCATTCTTGAACAGCTGGAATTGACCCAGGATAAAGATGTTCAGGTCCTTACGATCCTTACAGTAAAAGATCCGATTACCAACACAACAGCAAACCTCCAGGCACCGATCATCCTGAACACAGCCAATCAAAAAGGAAAGCAGGTCATACTGAACGAGACAGACTACCAGACAAAGCACTTCATCTTCAACCGAAAAATGCAAAAGGTGAAGGGGTGAGACAATGCTGATACTGTCCAGAAAAACAGGAGAAGCCATCCAAATCGGAAATGATATCGAGATAACCGTCCTCAGCATCAAAGGCGATCAAATCAAGCTGGGGATAGACGCACCGAAAAACGTTGAAATCCACCGCAAGGAAATCTACCTGTCCATACAACAAGAAAACACAGAAGCATCACAGGGAGTGCAGGACCTCTTCGCCCTCCTTTCACAAAAAGACAAAAATTAAAACTTTTTCAGCGTAACTATTAAACATGCAATCCTCCTGCCGATAAAAGTAGTGTAAGGGAGAACAAAGGGCGGCCGACCTTTTCAATCCCTGAACAAAATGATCCACAAGGACGTGGACTCTACTATCAAGGAGGATTTTTTTATTATGAGAATTAATCACAATATCGCGGCACTTAATACTTATCGTCAATTGAATAGTGCTTCAACTGCCCAATCAAAGTCTATGGAAAAGCTATCTTCAGGTCTTCGTATTAATAACGCGGCAGATGATGCAGCAGGTCTTGCGATTTCTGAAAAGATGCGTGGTCAAATTCGCGGGTTAGACATGGCTTCTAAAAATGCTCAGGATGCGACATCTTTAATTCAAACTGCAGAAGGTGCATTGAATGAAACTCATTCAATATTACAACGTATGCGTGAGTTATCTGTACAATCAGCGAACGATACAAATACAACTCAAGATCGCGATAATATACAAGATGAGATGGATCAGCTTACAAAGGAAATAGACCGAATTAGTGATACTACTCAATTTAACACTAAAAATCTTTTAGACGGATCAATGGGTAAGGTAGCTAGTGCTCAAGTTAATAAAAATGAGAATGCCACTCTAGATGCAGGAACTACGGGAGCGACCCTCTTAACAGCTTTAACTGATAAAGATGGTAATAGTCTTGGAATTGCTGCTGGTGATGAAATTACAGTATCATACTTGAAAGATGGATCCTTAGTAGAACACACTTGGACAGTTGATGCTACTGATGCAGTATCAGGATTGGGCAATACAGATGGTACAGCCGGCGGTACAAATGATGCTGATACAGCAGTTTCTGTAGCCGGTGGCAAGATTTCTTTTGATGCAGCTAATTCTGGTTTTTCAAATGCTGTACATGGTGTAACTATAACTGTTAATGATTCTGCTGGAAACGTAAGGCAATCTGCAACTGATGCATTATCTGCCTTTAATGAAACGCAAGCAGCAGCTGACGCAAGAACTAATGATGGAAGCGCTACATTCCAAATTGGAGCTAATACAGGGCAAAGCCTTGATTTAGATATCGAGAATATGAGTTCTTCAGCTTTAGGCGTAGCAAATCTAAAAGTTGGAAATCAATCTCAGGCTAATGTGGCTATTAAAGTTATAGATGAAGCGATTCAAAAAGTTTCATCTGAACGCTCAAAATTAGGGTCTACTCAAAACCGCCTAGACCATACAATCAACAATCTAAACACATCTTCCGAAAACCTAACTGCTGCGGAATCTCGTATCCGTGACGTAGATTATGCTCTAGCTGCCTAAGCAGTAAAGAGCACAGTCGTCCTAGCTGGTAACGGCTAGAGATCATAATCGGGTGAATTGCTGGAAACCCCTTAGAGCTTTCTTCCCCACAACGGAGTTGGAAACGACAGACGTGAAGGGCTGAAAAGAAGAAAGATATGGGCAATCAGCAGCCAAGCTCCTGTCTCGAAAGAGTGGAGAAGGTTCAACGACTAGGATAGACCATCTTAGGCGAAAGCTATGATGATGAAATCCGTAGGTGAAACAGTGTACATCAGCCCTGTGAATCCGAAGTGCCCGACCCCTACTAGAATGATAGAGGGTGAAGATATAGTCTGGTCATTTATGAAAGTAAATGTTCGCACGATGGCGAAAGAAATGATGAACCAAACGAAGAATTCTATTCTTTCTCAAGCTGCTCAAGCAATGCTTGCGCAAGCTAACCAACAGCCACAAGGAGTTCTACAACTTCTTCGTTAATAGATCAACAAAGACACTGGAGAGATTCCGGTGTCTTTTTATATTTGTTTAACAAGGCTCTCTCGAAATACAACCGATACCCATATTTTCCAAATTATTTAATTAAATTGAAGTAATTTCAATTTATCGGTATAATATCTCATGGTATAAAAACACCACAACTTCATAGAGTAACTTTCAAGGAGGAAAGTAGATGTTGGTATTGGGTAGAAAACCCGGGGAGTATATTAGGATCGGAGACGATATTAAAGTCCAAGTGATCTTGTCTGACTCCAATCAGCTCAGGTTAGGAATTGAGGCACCAAAGGAGATTGCTATTATTCGAGGAGAGATGGAAAAGAATTAAAAAATTTTCCTGAATAAGTATTAAACTTCTTCATTCACTGCCGATATTATTTATGAACAAGAAAATAACAGAAATTAAAACTAACCTTTAACTATATAATCTACTCAAGGATGAGCTAGTGAACTTATTGCAACCTGCAGGAAGCGGGAAATTGCAGTGGGTTTATTAGCTCATCCTTTTTTCCTAAAAGGAGGACATTAAAATGTTAGTACTCGGCAGAAAACCGGGAGAATATGTCGTAATCAATGATGAAATAAAGATAAAAGTAGTAAAAAGCGACAATGGACAGCTTCGCCTGGCGATAGAGGCACCTAAACACATAAGTATCACACGCGGGGAGCTTTGGGAAGAACAGCAGAAGCATGCATAACAAATAAAATACAAAACACTCAAGGACGAGTGAATGACTATGAACAGGACAAGCAGGAAGCTTTTCTTGTTCATACCATTCACTTGTCTTTTTTATTTTTCGGTATAGCTGGGAGGTTCTTAGCGTCCTAGGTTTAAGAATCTCCTAATTATATAAATATAATTCGGTGAAAATGGAAGTTCACCTAAAATTCCAGGGAGGAAAACAAAAATGAGAATTAATCACAATATCGCGGCACTTAATACTTATCGTCAGTTGAATAGTGCATCAACTGCACAAGGTAAATCAATGGAGAAGTTATCTTCTGGTCTTCGTATTAACAAAGCTGGAGATGATGCAGCAGGTCTAGCAATCTCTGAAAAAATGCGTGGGCAAATTCGTGGTCTAGATATGGCAGCTAAAAATGCTCAAGATGGTATTTCTTTAATTTCTACTGCTGAAGGCGCTTTAAACGAAACTCACGATATTCTACAACGCATGCGTGAATTAGCTAACCAATCTGCAAATGGTACTTCTACAGATGCAGACCGTACTGCAATGCAAGATGAGTTAAACCAATTAACTTCTGAAATTAACCGTATTGGTAACACGACAGAGTTTAATACACAGAAGTTATTAAACGGTGGAATTGGTTCTAATGCTGGAGAAAAGATAACAAAAGCTACTCAAGCTTCTGTTACAGGTGCAACAGTTGGTACAGGTGAATTAGCAATTGGTGCTGGAGCTAAAATAACAGTAGATGGAAAAACTTTTGATGTTGGTGCTCTTACAGTAGGTACGGACAAATCAGTTGGATTTGATGCTGCAACAGCTGACCTAGCCACTAAAACAACAGCTTATGACACTGCAAAAGCTACTTCTGATGCTCCTGGAGCGACGCAAGCTCAAATAGATGCAACAGCTGCAGCTCTTGCAGATAAAGAGGCTGCTGAAGCCACACTTGCTGGAGAAAACGACAATTCTACTGCTGCTCAAAATGCTACAGAATTAGCAACTAAGTTGGGCGAACTTACATCAGGTGGAGTCAAGCTGTCTGAACTTGTTGATATTAAAGTTGATACAGATAAACTTGTATTTACGGCAAAGTCATCAGGTTCTACAAGTGAAGTTAAAGTATCTGGAAATGCAACCGAAGCTACAAAACTAGGTTTTGATGTTACTGCTACTACTTCTTCATCAACGGGGCAACCATCTACAATTGAAAGAGCTGGAATTGAAGGTACTACAACGTTAGGTGCATCTACAGATAATACTATTGTCGCAAATTCAACTTTCAAACTTACTGTGGGTAACGAAAGTGCAGTAGATGTCACGTTAAAAGAAGGAAAAGTATACGATACTAACAACACCGATTCAAATGTAGCAAAATCTGCTATGAATGATTTAGTTAAGGATTTAAATGCTTCTTTACAAGAAGCGGGTCTTTCAGATAAAGTTACTGCTTCGTTATCTGCTGATAACAAAGTTCAATTTGTTTCTGAATCTGGTAAAGATATAAAATTAACTGATGGTACTGGTGGACCACTAGCTGCTGTAGGTTTTACTGGAACTGAAACAGTAGGAAATATTGAACAAGTTACAGGACCAGGAGCACAAGGTTCTGGTTATAATACTAAATTCCAAATTGGTGCTAATACTGGACAATCAATGTCCTTGAATATTCAAGATATGCGTTCAGCAGCTTTAGGTATTACAGGTAATGCTGGACAAGCTGGATTTACAGCTTCTAATTCAGTAACAAACGGTACAAATGATATTAAGGGTGAAGCAGCTTTAAACATCTCTAACAAAGAAGATGCTTCAAAATCAATTTCTATTATTGATAAAGCTATCGCTTCTGTTTCTTCTGAGCGTGGTAAACTAGGTGCTGTTCAAAACCGTCTTGAACACACAATCAACAACCTAGGTACTTCATCTGAAAACCTAACTGCCGCGGAATCTCGTATTCGCGATGTAGATATGGCGAAAGAAATGATGAACCAAACAAAGAATTCTATTCTTTCTCAAGCAGCACAAGCAATGTTGGCTCAAGCTAACCAACAACCACAAGGAGTTCTACAGCTTCTTCGTTAATTTTAAATTATTTGGAAGGGACTCTGGCTTTGCTGGGGTCTCTTTCTTTAATAATTATCAAACATTTTGATAATATTAAGGGGTGAAGTGTTGAAGTTTTTAGAGAATCTGTCAAAATGGGCAACTTGGATTTTGGCATTCTTAATTATTCCTCTTTTGGGTTTGTTTTTTTATACACCTGAATATGAATCAATTAAGAAAATATTAAATTATGAGATTCCCTTTTCACTTTTATTTCTTTTGATTATTATAATGGCGTTACTGCTTATTAGTTCACAAGTTACTTTATATATAATAAAGCTTCGCAAGAAAATAAGTTTTAATGACTTAGATAGAAAAGTTTTAAACGAGATAAAGGAATTAGTTCCAATGACATACGCCAGAGACTTCTTTGAAAGGATGGATTTTGGTTCGGGAAAATTCCCTTATGAAAATATTAGAATTCTACATAGTTTTATTGAAACTGAAGGCAATCCAGAATTTGAATTCATTGACAATGACTTGGAAGAAATAAGGATAAGCCTTTTAGAAGATTATAAGAAGTTGGATAGAATACTTGCAGAGTATGTAGCTAGAATCCCAAATGCAAACAGTGAGGACTACTGGAGAATTGATAAATGCTTAAAAGAAAAAGATTATGATTTATACATTAAAATTATTCGAGATTCAAATCAGGTTGGAACAGATATTTGGGAAAACTACAAGAAGTTAGTAGAAATTGGACGAAAAAGGTTAGGAAAATAAAAAAATAGGTAGGTAATCTGTATTTATCAGGTGAACGGGGAAATCAAGCAAATATTATATAATTGAACATACATGAACATGATGTTCATCAAACTGGGGCTTCTCTTTTCGGAGGGAAGCCCTTTTTCTATTTTGGAGGAGGAATCGTAAACATGAAAAATCAATCTTCAAAACGAGTGAACATTGTTTAGCCTAGAGCTAGTAAAGGAATCAAGCATCCTATATAAAAATCGCTGTGTACCAAGCCCAAATAAAACGTCACAGTGACTCCCCGAATCCTGTCGACTTAAAGAGAGATGTGTTCTAACCAGCTATTGATCTCATTTACCATTCCAATAAACGCATTTCCTAATTCCATAGTTACTAAATTATCTCTTGAGTATCTAAAGTAAGGAGTTGAGTGGGTTCTCCTTTAAAAAGGAAGCATTGATAATAGTTAAATTTCAAATACAACACCTCAATTCCTAAACCTTCCCTTTAATCTACCGATATAACCCATATAACCCACAGGAGGATCAAGAAAATGATCGATAAAGTGACAGGCAGTGCCACGGCTTTCTCTATACCAAATCAGGAGACCCCAAGAACGGGGTCCATACATAAAACAAACCAAGTACAGGACGAACTCCCACATGCAATTCCTCAAGACCCTGTCACAAGAGAGAAAGTGGAAGAAGTAATCAATAGCACGAATGAGTTTCTGGAGGCGTCGAATACGTCCATTCAATTTCAATTTCATGAAAAGTTAAAAGAATACTATGTGACGATTGTAGATAATAAAACAAATGAAGTCGTGCGCGAAATTCCCGCTAAGAAGATGCTGGATATGTATGCGGAAATGACGGAATTTATTGGTTTAATGGTAGATAAAAAGATTTAGGGATGAGGTGTCCTCATGAGTGATATGCGTATCGGTGGTTTGGCGTCCGGGATGGATACCGACCAGATGATCAAGGATTTGATGAAGGCGGAACGGCTGCCTTTGGATAAAATGGAACAGAAGAAAACTTATATGGAATGGCAGCGCGATGATTACCGGGACATCAATAAGCAGCTTTTTGAGTTCAGTAACTCTATTTTTGACGGTGTGATGAAACAGGCCACCTATACACAGAAGTCCGTCAATGTCTCGGATCCGAATGCAATTTCCGTCAAAAATATTAATTCTACCTCTGATTTTTCCGGTAGTATTGAAGTCCATCGGATGGCAACAGCCGCCACTATGTTTGGTTCTGGTCAAATCACAGATCCAGATGATCCGCAGAAAGCGGCCGGTATGTCCACAAAGTTAGGCGATCTATTTGGAATTGGTCTGGATGAGGAAAAGTCCATTACCGTAAAGGCTGTCAACAAGGATGGTATCCTTGAGGAAAAGACATTAACCTTCTCTATGGATACGACTTTCCAGGGCATGATAAACAAGATCAATTCTGAGACAGGCGTTTCGATGTTTTATGATCCCCATGAGAAAAAAATGGCGGTAACAGCTAAAAATACGGGCAACAATGAGAATGGACCGGAAATCGAGTTTTCAGGAGATCTGGTTAGTCATTTAAAGCTTGATGACAACAATAACATGGCGGTTACGAACGGACATGGCTCTTATGGCTTGAATGCGGATATCACCTACAATGGACTGCGTACCAAAAGAACATCCAATACTTTTTCCATTAATGGTTTTGAGCTCACATTGAAAAACCAAACAACATCTCCTGTAACCTTCAGTTCTTCTCCGGATACGGAAAAAATCTTAGAGAAGATCGTCAAGTTCGTCGACGACTACAATAAGCTCATAGAAAAAGTAAACGGGGAACTTGGTGAGAAGAAGTACCGTGACTTCCAGCCATTGACGGCATCTCAAAAAGAAGCGATGGAAGAGAAGGAGATCGAGCTTTGGGAAGAAAAAGCGAAAAGCGGGACACTCCGGAATGACTCGGTGCTTTCGTCTGCCCTGAATAAAATGAGAACAGATTTGTATTCACCGATATCTGGGGGCACTTCGGAAACCAATCAGCTTGCACAAATCGGGATTAAGACGTCGAGCAACTACCTTGAGCGAGGCAAGCTTATCATCGATGAAAACAAGCTGAAGGAAGCAATCAGCAAAGATCCGAATGCGATATATGAGTTGTTTGCCAAAGATGGAGGAACCACATCCGAAAAAGGGCTCGCCCGCCGTCTGAGGGAAACGATCAGCACGACCATTGACAGTATCGAGAAAAAAGCCGGTAAATCAACAAGCACCAATACAACGTTTACGCTTGGCAGGAACCTGGACAGCATCCAAGACCAAATGGACCGCTTCGAAGACCGGCTCGTCCAGATTGAAGACCGCTACTGGCGCCAGTTCACTGCGATGGAGAAAGCGATCCAGAAGGCGAACTCGCAGTCGATGTACTTAATGCAGCAATTCAGTATGTAAACCAACTAAAGGAGTGTCATTATGGCAATCAATAATCCTTATAAAGCCTATCAAAATAACTCAGTTACAACTGCATCACCAGGTGAATTGACGTTGATGCTTTATACCGGGAGCTTAAAGTTCATCAATATCGCGAAAAAAGCTATTGAAGAAAAGAATGTGGAAGTGAAGAATACAAACATCCAGAAGGCGCAGGCCATCGTGCAGGAAATGATGGTCACCTTGAACATGGATATACCGATGTCTAACGAACTTCTTCCGCTTTACGACTATATCAATCGCCGCCTGATGGAAGCGAATATCAAAAATGATGTCACTATCCTGGAGGAAGCGGAAGGCATGCTGACTGAATTCCGTGATACATGGAAGCAGGCCATCCAGATCAACCGCCAGCAGCAGCACGGCGGCCAGCGCCAAGCCTGATGAGCAGGGTGCAGGAGTGCTATGATCTTACTGAAAAGCTTGTTACAATGCTTAAAAATCCCTATGAAAAATCAAGGGATGAGGTCATAGCCGAAATTGAAGGATTGCTTGAGGAACGGCAGGAAACCATGAAACAAATGAAAGCTCCATATTCTGAGGAAGAAAAAGAGCTTGGCCGTCAGATCGTCGTTTGGAATACTGAAATTGAAAAAGGGATGACCAATCTTCGGAATGACATCAAAAGGACGATCAACAGCGTCTCCAAAAAGAAGACCACGGCAAGGAAATATAGCAACCCCTATGCTTCTCTTCAGCATGACGGGATGTTTTATGATAAAAAGAAATGAATAAAAAATAAGAATAAGCAGCCAAATCAGTTTTTGATTGCGCTGCTTATTTCATTCTGTGAAAAAAGGAAAGCAAACAAGGGCTTTCCTTTTTTTATATGTTTCTGTCATTTTATCGAACCACATATTTAGAATCACTAACCCTACTATAAGCTTTTCTAAGGTTTTCCAAGCATTCCTTACGAAAGGTCTCGCTGCAAATGAAACTATAAGCAATCTCTTCTTTTATGGTGGAAAAGATAAACTCTAATTTTTGATTCGTCGTCACATGATTTACTTCTTCATTGGCTAAGTAAGCAGTTAATTCATTTTCAAAATATTCAACAGATCCAAACAAAACCGTCATCATTCTTTCCTTCCCTCTCTTTTTAAATTGTATAAAAAAAGTCCACCAAAAAGAAGGTGGATAAATGAAGTGGAATGGTTAAGATCCATTACATATATTTATCTACAAAACTTTTTGGCAGCCCGGCTGTCATAGTTTAGTTACCTTAGACCCGCAGCTTTGCGTCCTTACCTTTCGATAAGTTTGCCTTTTTCAATTTTGTCAATAGACTTTTCAAACTATTTTAATAATAAATCAAAAGAACCTAATTTTCAATATTTCTGAGGAAAACAATTACATATTTCCTTATTTTTCGACAATATAAATGAGAGTTAAGTTCTACGAGGTGTCTGGGAATGAAAGAATGAAGTCCCGGCTTGGCAAAGACCATATGATAGGGACGAGAAATACGGCAGTTTTACAAAAAGGAATTGGTAATGATGACAGAATAAATAATAAGGTTCAAAATTAATTCTAGCTGGGTACTCAAAATCAGAAAAACATCCATTATGTTAAAAATGCTTTACTTGTAATCCTTATTTAGGTTTAGTCAGTACTCCTAGAATTAAAGACCCCCAGGAAATAAGGTTTCCTGGGGTTTTTGTATATTTTGAAGGAATAACATAGTGTTAAGAAGCCGTTACCCGGCTACCAGAAAATCTATGCTCCTACCTCTTCTTAACCTCCCCCAAATATTCAAAAGGATCGCCTTCAATCATATCCGTACCACCTGGCATAGTATTTCTTTTCAACGCCAGCGTGAATTGATTTAACGTCTTTGTCAGCGACTCTCTTTCACCCGGGTGGAGCTGAAAATCTACCCCGTAACGGAAGAAGTTTTCGTCGATTTCCTCTCTCCAGGCAATTTTTCCATTATGGACAATCTCTTTTCCTGAAATCTTCAAGGAGAAATTCAGCAGGATCTCTCTGTCAGGCGGGAATTGGATATGAGATATGAAGCCCAGGCCCCCTGGACCTATATCTGTTACCGCCACACCTGTTTTTCCGGTGGTGACTTTCTTTTTGTTAATGCTGATGATGGTGGCTGACCCTTCCAAAGGCACAGGGGGAAGAATCCTGAAGTAACGGCGCTGTTCGTGTTTGACGGCACTGGTCCTCGACTTATCAGGCTTGATGGTTTTCCCTTTTAGCAGTTCTTGAAATTTTTCAGCAGGGACGGGCTTGCTGTATAGGTACCCCTGTATCAGGTGGCACTTGATTTTCTTCAGGAATTTCAGCTGCTCCTCTGTTTCAATCCCTTCTATAGTGGCGGACATGTTTAAATCCGCTGACAGGCTCGCCAGGTTTTTGATGATGGCGCCGTTTTTCGTGTTGTCACCCAGTTCTTTAGTATAGGAGCGGTCAATTTTGATTCCGTCCACTGTCAGGTCCTTTAGGTAGGCAAATGACGTATAACCGGTTCCGAAATCGTCTATCAAGATGCGTATGCCCATTTCACGGAGTTCATCAATCGTTTGTTTAACTGTCTCTTCGTGTTGAAGGAAGACTGCCTCTGTTATCTCCAATTCAATCAATTCAGGAGATATATCGTATTTCTCCAACACTGAAAGGAGGTTGGCCTTTAGATTTTTTACCAGGAAGTGCTGAGGAGACAGGTTGATGGAAACCGGCACCAGGGAAAGTCCCTGCTTTCTCCAGTCCTGCAGTATCACACAGGCTCTCTCCAGCACCCATTCCCCTACCTCGATGATAAAGCCGTTTTCCTCAGCGTATGGGATGAACTCATTGGGGGAAACGAGCCCCCATTCAGGGTGATCCCAGCGCAGAAGTGCTTCTGCACCTATGATTTGATTGAGCCGGGAATCGACTTTCGGTTGAAAATAGAGCTGTAGTTCATCGTTCTTTAAGGCGTTCCTGAAGTCTTTTTCTAAGACAAAACGTTTGTAGGCATCGATGCTGTTTTCAGGAGAATAGATCTGATATGTATTCTTGCCGAGTTCCTTTGCCCTGTTCATGGCAGCCGAGGCGTTCTGAAAAAGTTCTGTGATAGACTTTGAATCGGAAGGATATAGACTGGCACCGATCGAGGTCGTCAGCAGCAGTTCAAATTCCCCTGCTGCATAAGGCTCTTTCAGCTTCCCGATGATCTCCCTGCACAAATCCGTCACCTTCTGCAATCCGTTCATGTTTTTCAGTAAAAGCACGAAATCATCATTACTGAATCTTGAAACAAAGACGCCGTTTTCCTGATATTCTTTCAGGCGGGAAGCTGCTTCTTCAAGAAGCTCATCACCAATGACAGGTCCAAGTGTTTCGTTGATATATTTAAATCTGTTCAGATGCACATAGATAAAGGCGAAATTCTGTTTCTGTTCAATACAATGCCTCATCTCGTTTTCAAGCATTTTCCGGTTGGGCAGGGCTGTCAGGGAGTCATGGTGAAGAAGGTGCTCCACGCGTTCTCCCAATTCTTTATCCTTTGTGGTATCGGTGACGATTCCGTGAAATCGGATGATCTGGTCCTGGGAGTCCTTGATCGGAATGATTTTTTCATTCAGCCACTTCTGTTTCCCTGAAGGGGTGGTGATCCGGTACCGGTGGGAGATGGTATGCCCCTGGTGGAGGACTTTCATATCTTCATCATATTTATTTAGGTCATCCCTGCAGACCAGGTCTCTCCATTTAAGATGGCCATTCAAGAATTCCTCCGCTTCCATTTCGGAGATATGTTTGATTCCAGTGGTGCAGAATGTAATGGACTTTTCGAGATTATCGTAGGACCAGATTGCAGCTTCGAGGGTGTCTGAGACGTCTTCCAGCTCCCGGTTCTTTGCCTTCAGCTCTAATTGAAGGGCGACCTTTTCTGTTACCTCATGAATAATGGCGTACACTCCGATTGTTTTCTTCGTTTCATGGATGGGGATGTAGGTGATTTCCAGGTCGAGAAGGCTTCCATCCTTATGGTAGGCCTGGGATTTGAATTTTTGGACAGTGCCTTTGACGGCCGCCTTAAAATGGTTCCGTACCACGCTTTTATAGGCATCAGGAGTGAAATCTGCGATGCGGAGTTCAGAGCCGCTTAGCTGATGGCCCGTAATACACGTGGTAGCTTTATTAATATGAAGGAGTTTTCCATTGCTATCGTAATGAACAATAATGTCAGGTGAATGTTCAAAAAGAAACTTGAAGTATTCCTGTTCTGTAAAATCATCTTTCATCTCAGTTCTCCGTTTCTTTCGAATCGAAGGAAATAAAATCGGCAATGGTTTCACTCCTTTTGAAAAAACTGGTTGTAAATATAGTATAAAAGTACCAATTGAAAGCGGCAACAACTAATTCGTCAAAAAATTACAAAAATAGATGGAAAATGTTTCATGTCTGAACGGAGGTAGCCGCCCGGGTGTCTGGCACTGCCCGGATTCTCTTGATCATTAAATGTGCAAACATTCACAAACAATTCAAGAATAAATAGTTTACGCCGGCATAAACATGAGAAAATATTAATAAGATATATTTCTCAAAACCCTGTCGTAACAGCTTTCTACAAATTATTTTAAAATTCGTCAAAATATTTCGAAAGATTAAGCAGGAATAAAGAAGGGAATAGAGAAATATATAAACATAGCTTTATCTAAAAGGAGGAGTTTACATGTTGAACTACAACATTCGAGGCGAGAACATTGAGGTAACTCCAGCGATTCGAGAACACTTGGAGAATAAGATTGGAAAGTTGAATCGTTACTTCAATGAAACTCCTGATGCTGACGTAAATGTTAACTTGAAGGTATATCCTGATAAGAAAACAAAGGTCGAAGTGACAATCCCGATGCCGCATCTGGTACTGCGCGCAGAGGAACGCCACGAAGATATGTACGCAGCAATCGACCTGATCGTAGATAAACTGGAGAGACAAATCCGAAAGCACAAAACAAAAGTGAACCGCAAAATGCGTGAAAAAGGCAGCCCGAAAGAATTCTTCGCCGCTCAGGAAGGGTTGACTACAGCCCAGCTGAATGAAAAGGCGCAGGAAGATGAAACGGATGTCCCGAATGAAGTGGTAAGAACAAAGCAATTCAACCTGAAGCCGATGGACAGCGAGGAAGCGATCCTGCAGATGGATCTTCTCGGCCACAGTTTCTTCATCTTCACTGACGCTGAAACGAATGCAACGAATATCGTGTATAAGCGCAGGGACGGAAAATACGGCTTGATTGAAACAACCTAACATGACAAAAATCAGCATCCTGCAGTTTCTGCAGGGTGCTTTTACATTTATAGAAAGTTGTTTTCGCATAAATTGGTTCTTTCGGAAAAATCCCAAGAGCGTATTTTCCCCCTGTATTCCAAGGCTTCTTATTCGAAAAAGGGAGAGTAGCTCTCATCTTTCTTGCTTACCGGGGTTTTTTCGGTGAATTACCAGGATATTATTTGAGATATATATTAATCAGCCTAATAAAAAGGAAATTTTTTTCGTGTGTCGAATAAACTCAATAAAGGATAAATTTTACCGGGAGGAAAGCCAATATGACATTCAGTATTGTCGGATTTGATCCAAAAGAAAAAGAGTGGGGGATTGCGGTGCAGTCCAAATTCATCGGGGTCGGTGCCGTCGTTCCGTTTGCCCGGGCAGGTGCGGGGGCAGTGGCGACACAGTCTTATGCCAACACAGCCTATGGACCGCATGCTCTTCAATTGATGGAAGAAGGAAAAACAGCAGAAGAAGCATTGGAAATCATCATGCAGGATGACCCTGACCGGCACCTCCGCCAGGTCGGCCTGATTGATGCGCAGGGCAATGCAGCCACCTTTACAGGAGAAGGCTGCTATGATTGGGCCGGCGGCATGATCGGCGAGCATTTCGCCGCGCAGGGGAATATCCTTGTCGACCAGCGGACGGTGGAAGCCATGGCCGGAACGTTTACTTCAACGGAAGGAACCCTGGCAGAAAGGCTCCTAAAAGCACTGGATGCCGGACAGGAAGCGGGAGGCGATTCAAGGGGAAAACAGTCCGCAGCCATCTATGTGGTGAAAGAAAAGGGCGGTTACGGCGGCTTCAATGACCGCTTGATCGACCTGAGGGTGGATGATCATCCTGACCCCATTAAAGAGTTAATCCGGATTTTCAATCTTCATCAGCTGTATTTCGCGGCATCGAATCCGGACAGGATTGTACCGGTGGATGGATCTGTCAAGGAGGAACTGGAGGCAGAGCTGGAGCGACATGGCTATATGAAAGAGGACAAGACCGTGCACCAGGGGCTGCGGGATTACCTGCATACAGAGAATTTCGAAATGCGGGAGCACGAAGGAAGCATTGATCTGGATGTGCTGGAGTTTATGAAGAAACAGGGGAAATAATAATTGAACCAACTGGAGAGTAGATTTGAAGAGAAGGTGTCTTATGATTGCCAGACCGAGTACAAATGAGGTCCTCATCTTGTGAAACACTCTCTCCCAACTTACATACCTGTAAATCTAAGAAGGTGTCCTGCCAAAAGGACACCTTCTTTTTATATATTAAGCTGCAGTTCTCGCAGCATCTGGAGGAAATTAGCGGCATAGATTTCCGGGGTAAAGTGCTGCTTGATGTACTGCTGGGCATTTTGCCTGATTTGAGCTTTTAGAGGAGCGTTGTGGATGAAATCGGTGGCTTCTCTTACGGCATGGTTGATGTCGCCCTGTCGATAAATTTTTCCTGTCGAGTTATGGAAGATGAAGCTTTTGATGCCGTCCGAGTCGGTGGTCAGCACAGGGCAGAGGCAGCACATCGCTTCGACCATCGCATAACCGAACCCTTCGTATTTTGAGGTGGAGCAAAGCATGCCGCCGGAGTTCCCGATCCGGGTGTAGTAGGTGGGCATTTGATTATAGGGAATGTTGGAGAGCATGGTGATATGTCTTTGCAGCTTCAGGGTTCTTGCCATTTTTTGAAACGCCCTTACTTCAGATGGGGGATTAAGGTTGGAATCGGTGAATATCCAAATCCGCAAGTTAGGGTGGCTGGTCACCAGCCTCTTCGATATCTTCAGGAATTCCTTCCAGTTTTTGTTTTCCTCCAATCTTCCAACCCAGCCGAGCAGCATGTATGGCTCTGCGGAAACTCCTTCTGTGACATACGTAAAGTTCGTGGTATCGATGCAGTTATGGAAAGAGTATTTCTTTTTCAATGGATAATATTTATCAATCAATGATACGAGGTGGGGGGTTTTGGGCAGCAATATCGCATCTGCATATTGATTGACATAGGGCTGGGCATACTTAAGGATGCTGTCTGCCGTTGAAAGGATTCCCATCCCCTGGACCTCATAGATCAGTTTGCCTGTGTATCCCAGTTTCCGGACTCTTTCAAGAAAAGGATAGTCTGATCCCACGATGATCGCATCGAATCTTTCAGAGTGAAGGATGCTGCTTATTTGTGTGTCGTCGTTGGTGATCCATGTTTTTTCCTTGATATTCTGCATCCCGGCTCCTTGTGAAAAGAACAGGAATTGAAATTGGATGCCGCTGTTTGCCAATGCAGCTGTCCTTTGTCTTGCTAGTGTTTCGACACCCCCGCTCGGGACGTAATAGACAAATAGAATTTTCATAGATACAGAACTCCTTTTAAAGATTCTCTTTTCGTTTATCCTGTTCGGCCATTCATAGCTGCAGGCCATTTCTTCAAATGGATATTCGGTCAAGACAAGGACCTGCATATGAATTCCTCGTTTTTTCCATCGGAATTTCCCGTGTTTCTCTAATGTTTCTCTTTTGCTGAAAGATCAATATGCAAACCTATCAATATAGTATGTACGGAATGAAGATTGGTATAGGCATGTGATAGTCCCTGGATAAAGTGGCCTCCCGGTGGATATCCAAGGGCTATAAGGGCTTCATAGGCAAATAGAGTCTCAGGGAAAAATTAGGAATAATAACTAGTACACTTTCTGTGGAAAAGAATAGGTTATTTATAGGAGTAAAGGAGGGACAACATGAAAGTACTGACAATACTGGGCACCAGGCCTGAAATCATCAGGTTGAGCCTCATCATGAAGAAGCTGGATGAATTGGCGGACCGCCATATCATCGTGCATACCGGCCAGAATTTCACCCGCTCATTGAATGATATATTCTTTGAGGAACTTGGACTTAGGGCCCCCGATTATCTTCTATCTTCTTCCCGGCAGTCACTCGGTGAGCAAATGTCGATTTTATTCCGTGAGCTGGAAAAGATCCTGTTGAAAGAGCAGCCTGATAAAGTCCTGGTCCTTGGCGACACGAACAGCGGGCTGAGTGCAATATTGGCGGAGCGGCTGATGATCCCCGTCATCCATATGGAAGCCGGCAACCGCTGCTTCGACCTCGCAGTTCCGGAAGAGAAAAACAGGAAAATAATAGACGCCGTTTCATCATTCAATCTTCCATACACCTACTATAGTAAACAGAACCTGCTCAGGGAGGGCGTTTCTCCTGGGAGAATCATGGTTTCCGGAAATCCCATCTATGAAGTGCTGATGCATTACAAAGAAAACATAGATGACAGTAAAATACTGGAGTCTTTGGGGCTGAAAGAACAGGACTACTTCCTGGTCACCATCCACCGGGCCGAAAATGTCGACAATCCGGTCCATTTGAAAAATATTACCGGGGCATTGAATAAAATTGCGGAACAGTATCAAAAACGGATCATCTTCAGTACCCATCCACGGACAAGATCAAAGCTTGAGGGAGATTCCGCCATCAAGATGCATCCACTGGTGGAAACACGGGAGCCGTTTGGTTTCTTTGACTTTGTAAAGCTTGAACAGAAAGCCTTTTGCGTGTTGACAGACAGCGGCACCGTCCAAGAGGAATGCTGTTTGTTCCATGTACCGGCCGTGACAGTCAGGAAGACGACGGAAAGGCCGGAAACCGTTGATTGCGGAAGCAACTTGATTTCCGGGCTGGATGAAGCGCGGATTCTTACTGGTGTAAAAACGATGCTGCACCAGCCAAGGACATGGGATTGTCCGCCGGAATACCTCAAGCCGGATGTTTCGGCAACTGTTTTGAAAATCATACTGGGAGGGACAGAAATTGTTTACTGATAAAATCATTCTTGTAACAGGAGGGACCGGTTCATGGGGGTATGAGCTGGTGCGCCAATTGCTGGAGAAGAACCCCCGGGAAATCAGGGTGTTTTCAAGAAATGAATCAAGCCAGGTAAGCATGAAGCAGAAATTCGATCATGATCCCAAGCTGAAGTTCATCATAGGGGATATCCGTGACAAGGAAGCGGTGGTGGAAGCCTGCCGGCGGGTGGATTACGTGTTTCATCTGGCAGCCCTCAAGCATGTTCCTGTTTGTGAATATCAGCCGCTTGAAGCCCTGAAGACCAATGTGACCGGTACGCAGAATGTCATTGAAGCGAGCATGATAAATAAGGTGGAAAAAGTGGTCTACATCTCCACTGACAAAGCGGCCAATCCATCCAATTTTTATGGATTCACCAAAGCGATGGGAGAGAAGCTGATCATCAATGCCAATGCTGAAACCGATGACACCACGTTTGTCTGCGTACGTGGTGGAAATGTGCTTGGGACGAACGGAAGTGTGATCCATGTGTTCAGGCATGGAATTGAAAAACATTCAAAAATCGGCATCACGGATAAGGAAATGACCCGCTTCTTCCTGACGATCAAGGATGCAATCAAGCTTCTTTTTAAAGCGACCTATGAAAGCTATGGCGGAGAAATCTTCGTCATGAAGATGCCTACCTGCAAGATTCTTGATTTGGCTCATGTATTGATAGAAGAGTATGAAGGCAAAGAAATAGAAATAGAGGAACTGGGCATCCGCCCGGGAGAAAAGCTGCATGAAATTCTTTTGACCGATTTCGAAAGCAATAACACGATCATCTATGATAACGAGTACTATGTCATTCTGCCGACCATCGAGATTGAAGGGTTGAGTGACTATTACAAAGAGTATCCGAAGGTGAACCTGGATACCTATTGTTCCAGCGACAATACGATCAACAGGGAAGAAATCAAGGCAATGCTAAAAGATGGAGGCTTCCTGTAATGAAAATCCTCGTTATTGGCGGGCGGGGAATGGCCGGCCATATGATCGTGGACTACCTGAAGCAGCAGCAGGGGATCGAAGTCCATTGTACAACCAGGACAGGTGAAGGCGGCACCCTGCGTCTTGATGCCAGGAACCTGGATGAAGTAACCAGGGTGATTTGCGATGTTCACCCTGATGTGGTCATCAATGCGGTCGGACTGCTGAACGAGAATGCGGAGAAGCACATCAAGGATGCGCTTGTGATCAACAGTCTCCTGCCTCATCATATCCAAAGTGTGCTTGATGATCTGGGGAACGGTGCCAGGCTGGTTCATATCAGTACCGACTGTGTTTTTTCCGGCAGTGATGGGCAGTATCGTGAACAGTCTGTAAAAGATGGACTGAGTGTCTATGCGCAGACAAAGTCGCTCGGTGAAGTGACAAAGGAACCGCATCTAACCATCAGGACATCGATTATAGGACCGGAATTGAAAGAGGACGGATGCGGCTTGTTTCTGTGGTTCATGAAGCAGTCCGGGGATATCGATGGATACGACCGCGTTTATTGGAACGGAGTCACGACGCTGGAGCTGGCGAAGGCAATCAAGTACTGCATCGCCCATGATGTCAGCGGACTGTATCATCTTTGCCATGACGAGAAAGTGTCCAAGTTTCAGCTTTTGACGATGATCAAGGTTGTTTTTGATAAAGAGGATGTCGCGGTGCGCCGTGATACCCTTCATTTCAGTGACAAGAGCCTGGTGAACACCAGGGGAGACATCCAATACAGAGTCCAGGGGTATCCATGCATGCTCCAGGAACTGAGGGACTGGATGGAAGGCAAATGAAGAAGACGGTTTTGATCACTGGAGCCTCAGGGTTTACAGGTACTGAGGCATGCCGTTTTTTTAGTTCAAAGGGGTATGCAGTCACCGGGATCATCCGGGGGAAAAGTGGAAGCATTGACGGGGGCAACTATGTAAAAGCGGATCTGCTGCGGTCAGATGAGATACAGGAAATCATGGCAGAACAGAAGCCCGATTTCGTATTGCACCTGGCGGGTGATAACCATGCCGGCCGTTCATGGAGCAGGCCTTCCGCAACGTTTGATGCCAATGTCAACGGAACGCTGAATCTTCTGGAGTCTGTCAGGCTGCATGCTCCTTCCTCCAAGATCCTTGTCGCTGGTTCGCTGATTGACTTCAATCCTTGCGGGACACAGGCACCGAATCATCCTTATGGAGTGACAAAATATCTTCAGGTCTTTCTCTCTAAATGCTGGGCGCAAATGTACAGTTTGGATGTCACGTTCGCGCGGCCGGCCAATTTGATTGGACCGGGTGAATCGACGGGAATCTGTGCCCTGCTGGCTGCAAAGCTTGCCGGTATTGAACAAGGGGAAGGAAAAGGGAACCTCCCCCTTCATAATTTTCAATCGCAGAGGGATTTTCTCGATGTCCGGGACGCGGTGAAAGCGTATGAACTGATTTTCCGGGAAGGCGGGCGTTTACAGGAATACGCTCTGGCAACAGGAATCAGCAGGACACTAGGGGAAGTGGCTCAAGTCTTGGTGAGACTGACAAGTGCCGAGGTGGAAATCACATATGAGCTTGACGAAGAGGAAGAACCTTTTGCTGTAGATACTTCTGAGATCCGCGCTCTTGGATGGCAGCCGGAGATTCCTTTTGAGCAATCAATGGCAGACATCCTGAACTATCACCGGACATGTTGTTAAAAGGATTTCAACATTCTAAATGTCGGACTTTTCCCATTGATACTTGAAGGTACTCAAAGTATCAACGAGCGGCAAATTTTACGAAAGAGCCAGGAAAAAAGCTTATGAAGACCGCAAGTCATAAGCATACATAGAAAAGGTGTTCAGAAATTGATTTTGAACTTCCTGAAGAATGCATCATCTTCGATTTTCCGCTTTAGAAAATATTCGTTCCGTTTTGTCCTCGCCCCATCTCCAAGGACTTTGACATCAATATTCCTCACTGAACTGTGCCTCATCATTTCTTTCACCTTCTTGATCCGTCCCTCACTGAAATGAAGATATGCCATCCGCAGCTGATTATAATTGATATCATCGAAATTCACTTTATACGGATGGGAAGTCCTGAACAGATGCAGGATCTTCACATTCGGATCACAGTGACAGCGGTAGCCGAACAGCCAGAGTTTGATCGATATCTCCACATCTTCATGTCCCCAGCTTGAAAAACCTGTTTCAAAACCGCCGACATCCTGGAATACCCTTTTCGGTATCATAAAGCAGCCTCCAGGGATGATCGCCGTCTCGAACAGTCCCTTCCTCCTCATATTCCACTTCACCTTCAGATTTTCGGTAAGAGATTGTCCATATCCGACAATATGCGGATCTGTCATGGAAGCGATCGCAGGGCGGACCACATCGGAATGTCCCGCCAGAAGATAGAACAGCAGGCGGTCAATCCAGAAATTTTCGAATGTCAGGTGGGCATCACAGAAAATCAGATAGTCATGTGAGGCTTCCTGGGCACCGAGATTCCGGGCATTAGCCGGCCCGATTCCCTGCGTGTTGATCCTCCTGACCCTTCCTTTATGCGGATAAGTATGAAGAAAATCACAGCACTTATCATCCGACGCATCATCAATGATGATCGTCTCAAATTCAATATTGGTTTTCACACTGAACAGGGAATCACATGTATTCTTAACATTTATGCCTTCATTTTTCACGGGTATGATAATGGACACCTTAGGAGGTGCTTTCGACATGGCAGATCCTTCCTTTCAAAACCATTCTCTTTGCTATCTTATGTAGGCTCCGGGGGTTTGTGACGGCAGGAGGTGTCAAAAAAAGGAAGTCTGGATGGGTGGGAGTGGTTATATATTGGGCCGGGAGACGGTAGTGCTGGGGGAGGGATTGTTTGATTGGTTAATGAGGAAGCGTCTGGAGCGAGGTGGCGGCCCGCTTAGGGGTTAAATGGTCCAGGGAGGAAGGGTGAGGAGAGAGGTACTGGTCCAATTAAGAGTTAAATGGGGCAGGGAGAAAGGAGTTGGAGAGAGTCAGCGGCCCAATTAGGGGTTAAATGGTCCAAGGGGACAGGGAGAGAAGAGAGAGGCTGGCCCAATTAGGGGTTAAATGGGCCAAGGGGACAGGGAGAGAAGAGAGAGGCTGGCCCAATTAGGGATTAAATGGACCAAGGGGACAGGGAGAAAAGAGAGAGGCTGGCCTAATTAGGGATTAAATGGGCCAAGGAGGAAAGGTGAGGAGAGAGGTACTGGTCCAATTAAGAGTTAAATGGGCCAAGGAGAAAGGAGTTGGAGAGAGTCAGTGGCCCAATTAGGGGTTAAATGGTCCAAGGGGACAGGGAGAGAAGAGAGAGGCTGGCCCAATTAGGGGTTAAATGGGCCAAGGGGACAGGGAGAGAAGAGAGATACCGGCCCAATTAGGGATTAAATGGGCCAAGGAGAAAGGGAGAGAAGAGAGAGGCTGGCCCAATTAGGGGTTAAATGGGCCAAGGGGGAAGGGTCTGGAGAGAGTAACCGGCCCAATTAGAGATTAAATGGGTCAGGGAGGATGGTCTGAAGAGAGATGCTGGCCCAAATAGAGATTAAATGGACCAAGGAGAAAGGAGTTGGAGAGAGTCAGCGGCCCAATTAGGGGTTAAATGGGCCAAGGGGACAGGGAGAGAAGAGAGATACCGGCCCAATTAGGGATTAAATGGGCCATTGAGGAAAGGGATGGAGAGAGTAACCGGCCCAATTAGAGATTAAATGGGCCAAGGAGAAAGGGAGAGAAGAGAGATGCTGGTCCAATTAGAGATTAAATTGGCCAAGGGGGAAGGGTCTGGAGAGAGTAACCGGCCCAATTAGAGATTAAATGGGTCAGGGAGGATGGTCTGAAGAGAGATGCTGGTCCAAATAGAGATTAAATGGACCAAGGAGAAAGGAGTTGGAGAGAGTCAGTGGCCCAATTAGGGGTTAAATGGTCCAAGGGGACAGGGAGAGAAGAGAGAGGCTGGCCCAATTAGGGGTTAAATGGGCCAAGGGGACAGGGAGAGAAGAGAGATACCGGCCCAATTAGGGATTAAATGGGCCATTGAGGAAAGGGATGGAGAGAGTAACCGGCCCAATTAGAGATTAAATGGGCCAATGAAAAAAGGGCTGAAGAGAGTAACCGGGCCAATAAGCGTTTAAACGGCCCAGCGAATTTTAAGACCGGGTAAGTTACTGGTCCGATTAGCGGTGTGTGGCACATGAAAATCAATGCGGGCCTAAATGAAACTGGTATCCGCCGGAGTTATACCAAACAAGCGTCTCAAGGGGAGCTCCATCAATGACTGCCCCTATTGAATAATGGATTGAATCAGGCAAGAAGTTTTAGCCGATCAACGGGAGAGTGATTGAGTCAGCCCGCAGACATCAGAATGCCAGCATATTGGGATAGCCCCCTCCATATAATGGATACTATGAACACATCCAAGGGGTGAGATGATGAAAGCAAATCTTCAATATAACGGATTGCCGGCAGGGGCCATTTCATTCGCGTCGCTTCCGGCATTCATGATTTTCCTGGAAGAGCAGGGCTACAAGTCAAGATGGAAGAGTGACAGCCGCACGCTGGATATTGAACACTTTCTTTATGATAAAAAGGTTCTCTTGCATATGAAACAGTCAGGCGATGGACTTGCCGGGCAGGTCGGGAAACAGTTGAAGATGTTTCTGAAGCAATTGGGAATCAGGGTGGAAATGGTACAAGAGGAATCGGCAATTGAAGATGTTAAGGGAGATCTGATGATCAGGCTCGAATTGGATACTGAAAACGGCGACGAAAATAAGGTATCCATTTCCACAACATCAGGGGTCGACAGGAGAGTCGTAAAAGAAAAAATCCTGCCGTTGTTTCAGCAAGCCGACTATTCATGCCAGCATCTTCATGATCATGAAAAGATTCCGGTACCCTGTATCCGCTTTGGAATATGGACAAATCACGATAGTAAGGAGCAGGAAGACTTTCTATCTACCTCCCTCACAAAGGCAGTCTATCATTTGCTGAGAAAAGAAAAGTCGCTTCATTTCTTAGATTTGTTTTGGGACCTGCAAAACCAGGCACCGAAAAAGCCTTCCCGCAGCCGAGATAATAAGCCGCGTGAGGAAGAAGCTCCTTTAAAAACCATCCATCCCGTGGAACAAGAAGCGAGAGTGGATTATACAAAACCGGCTGACTGCGACTTGATCTTTGATTACTCTGTTTCAGTTGGCCGGAAAACGGGGAAATATACGGTTCTTTCCTCGATCTATTTACGGAATTCCGGCGGGAAAGCCTTGAAGAATCCGATGCTCTGTATCAAGGTGAACCCGGTCGACAGTGTGGATCTTGGCGGGCAGATACTGCCTCCGGGAATGAGCCAGTTGTTTGCAGTCCAGGGTGAGCAGGGAGCGCAGGGGTGGGAGTATGTCGGTGAAGAATGGCTGCAAACGGCTTATTCAACAGGAGAGTATTGGATCCAGCCGATTCAGGATCTGACCCTGCAGCCCTCAGAGGATGTTCTGCTGGAAGGGGTCCAATTTTCCTTTGAGTCACCGGAAGATTCGCAGAATATCACCATTGCCGGATTCGTATTCTTTAATAATCAGGAATACCGGTTTAAGGCATTGAATACCATTGAATTTTCATTTTGAGAGAAGGTTCAGAATTACAGCATAAACCTCGGTTAGCCGCTTCCGCCTGAGGGAATGGAACGGTAATAGCCTGCAGATCTCTCTCCTCCGTATATTCGGCAGGTGAGTGATGTGCAGGCTGAAGTTTTTTATATGATCTTCTTGATGATCGAATGAGAAAACTCTTTTTGTTTCCTGATCCACTCTTTAATCATGTTAAGGTTGGAGTGGAGGAGGTCGTTTTGTTTTCTCAGCTCATTCATTCCTTCGTCAAAATGATCAAGTCTGTTTTCATGATTCTCAAACCCTGACAGGAAAAAGCGCTTATTGTCTTTTACTTTTTCCTGAAGTGCAGTATTCTTTTCCTCGATTTCCTGAAGCCGCTGGCTGTAACCGGTCATGATCTGCTCAATATCCTCCAGCTGGTTTTCGATCCAGCCTTCTTTTTCTTTATACTCCTCTTTGTATGCTTCAAACGTTTCCTTGAGAGCCTGGATTTTCATTTTCTCCGCTTCGATCAGCTGCTGTTTGGTTTCCTGTAGCTGCTTATGAAGCTGGTCGCGTTCCGTGATCAAACCTTCATTGGCGCTGGTTTCTGCGAGAACCTTATCGAACAGTTCTTTCTTGGTTGATTCAGAGGATTGAAGGGCTTCCGCCAAATCTTGAATATGATCCTTGCTGTTTTTGACATCTGCTTTTAATTTTTCAATCAAGTACATGGCTTCTTTGGTTTGAAGTTCGAGCTGTCCATTCTCATTGGCCAATGTACTGTTGGTGGATTTCAGGTTTTGCAATTCGCTCCGCAGATGTTCGTTTTCCTCCAAAACTGCTCTCATTTCCGTTTGTGTCTGAATCAGGTCCTGTTCTGTCTGTTCTATGATTTCCTGAGCAGTATCCAGGAGTGCTGCTTTTTCGGTAAGCTCCCCGCTTTTGCCTTGAAGCTGTTCCTCTAGCTGATTATTCAGATGCTGGAGCTCTATTTTCTCTTCCTCAAGCTGATTATGCCTTTTTTGATACGTTTCAATTTCTTCCTTGGCTGAAGTGAAACGTGCCTCCAGTTTTTTTAAATCCTCCACCAGCTTCCGTTCTCTTGCCTGGAGTTTTTCAGTTGTTTTATTGGAAGCGGAGAGGGTTTGCTGCAAGGTCTTGATCGAGTGTTCCGCCTGCTTTTTTTCTTGAGTCAGCTCCGATTCTTTCTTTTTCAGGGTGTTAACCAGTTCTTCCGTTTCCCTCAATTTCTCCTGCAGAGTGAGAACGTTCTCCTGAAATCGTTTGTTTTCAATGAAAAGGTATGAGCGGGACATCTTCTTGATCTTGTTTTCGTACTCCTGAAGCTTGGATTTATAAAAAATCATGTCCTGATTCGAAAGGTGATATAGGGGTTTTCCTGAACTTTCCACAACTTGTCAACTCACTTTCTGGTCGTATCCTTAAGATAAATTATGTTCCGGTTTTCCCCTCCGTTACACATGCCTACGCCCAATTCGGAATATGTAAAAAAGCTAGCCCCTCTCGAGTTAGGGGCTAGCCTTGGCTAATTTTCATCCTATAGGAGTGTGGTTCCTTCAATCGATAAGAACTCCCAGTATTCCCATCGATTCTTTAACTAGTCAGCGCTTTAGAGAATGGTAAACATCCGTTCTTATATTCATTTGAAAAAAGGTATTCGTATATTTTTGTTTTCACTTTTCAATTTTATGATCAATTAATAATGACTTTTTTTGAGAAAGGCTTCCCGGCCTTTCGATACTAGTATATGCCGGTAGTGAAAGAAGTTAACCGGCACTAGTCTATTCCAGCGCCCTTTTTTTAAAATTGTTTACGGAAACTAGCGCGGCATTCTAAAAATCTATCACAGTTTCATATGTAAATAAGAATAGTTTGATTTTCTTGTATGCAGAGGGAATTCCGGCTTTGGGGTTCTTTCCACAAGCAGCAAACCTTAAAAGGGTCTTTTCTTCATAATGTAAGCTATAATTCAATTTTTGTTCTTAATGGAGAGGGAACAGACCAAATTTGATTAGCTCATACCAGATAATCCGGGAATAAGTGCACCAAAATTTCTTTCGGGGGTCAGCATTTATGGCCTCATCCTAGAGAGAATGGGCCAAATATCAACGGCAGGCGCTGGAAATTGGTGCAATCCGGGGATCAATGCACCAAAAAGACTGCCGGTTTCCGTTTTTATGGTCTAATCCACGAAAGAATAGTCCGAGATTCAACGGCAGACGCTAAAATTTGGTTCATTTCCCTTATTAATCGACCAAAAAGACTGCCAAGGTCCTTTTTAATGGTCTATTCCAAGAAAGAATAGACCAAGAATCAACGGCAGGCGCTGGAAATTGGTTTAATCCGGGCATCAATGCACCAAAAAGACTCCCGGTTTCCGTTTATATGGTCTAATCCCAAAGAAAATAAGCCAAATATTAACGGCAGGCGCTAAAATTTGGTTCAATTCCGGGATTAATAGACCAAAATGTTTGCCAAGGTCCGTTTTAATGGTCTATTCCAAGAAAAATAAACCAAAATTCAGCTGCAGGCGCTGGAAATTGGTTTAATCCGGTGATCAATGCACCAACATGTCTGCCAAGGTCCGTTTTAATGGTCTATTTCAAGAAAGAATAGACCAAGAATCAACGGCAGACGCTGTAAATTGGTGCAATCCGGGGATCAATGCACCAAAAAGACTGCCGGTTTCCGTTTTTATGGTCTAATCCTAGAGAGAATGGGCCAAATATCAACGGCAGGCGCTGGAAATTGGTTCAATCCCCTTATTAATGGACCAAAATGTTTGCCAAGGTCCGTTTTGATGGTCTATTCCAAGAAAGAATGGACCAAATATCAACGGCAGGCGCTAAAATTTGGTTCAATTCTGGGATTAATGGACCAAAATGTTTGCCAAGATCTGTTTTAAAGGTCTATTCCACGAAAGAATAGTCCAAGAATCAACGGCATGCGCTGGAAATTGGTGCAATTCCCTTATTAATGGACCAAATTTTTGCCATGATCCGTTTTAATGGTCTATTCCAAGAAAGAATGGACCAAATATCAACGGCAGGCGCTAAAATTTGGGTCAATTCCGGGATTAATGGACCAAAATGTTTGCCAAGGTCCGTTTTAATGGTCTATTCCAAGGAAGAATAGACCAAGAATCAACGGCAGGCGCTGGAAAATGGTTCAATCCGGGGATCAATGCACCAAAAAGACTGCCGGTTTCCGTTTTTATGGTCTAATCCTAGAGAGAATAGACCAAATATTAACGGCAGATGCTAAAGTTTGGTTCAATCCCGGCATTACTACTACATCAACATGACTGACAAGGTCAACGTTCATATCAAATTCCTAGACTAATAGATCAAATCACTATTCCTGCCCCCTTCGAGATTTGGCACTGCCTGTTCCTTAGCAGCCGCAATCGGATTTATACGGCCAAGACAATAGAATTAGATTCTTCCACAATCGCCTTTTCTTTTGAATTCTACAAAATATCTATATGAATCTTCTTAAGTAAAAAGAGGTTCTCTGCCTGACCGGACAGCGGGCATCTGGTACTCACGGAAAGTTTCGAATCTCGAAGTTTTCCTCTTATGTTCAACCTGGTTAAACAGCCTTTTATATAGAGAATAAGTGAATTCCTATTTCAGGGCGGGCTCCGTTAAACCCGCCTGCATCCAATTCCGGGAGCCTGGAAATGCAAGTCGGTAAATCTACCTATATATAGAAGTTCTAGTTGGATGAATGTCCATTTATTTATTTTTTTACAGAATATAGGTAAATTATCTATACTATTTCCGTCTTTCTAAATAGGATAAAGTGTACCGAAAATATTCATTTGAAAGAAAGGAAGGATTTCATGAAGAAACGTCAACCTATCAGGGGTTCCCAGACTCCTACACCTTCGCCTTCACCAATTCCTTTGGATCCGAATGATTTGGCTCCAGAATGTATCAGGGTGGATAAAGTATACGATTGGGTATTCTTTGCCAGCAGATATACTAATAAGAACTTTATTCCTGATGAAGAAGTGCGTGAGGCGGTAAGTGCAGCTTTGGCTGCGGGTCTTCGAGTTGAAGTGCGCTGTGATGCCGGCAGCCCGGATGATGTCGCATGTACAGCAACGATCCAGGAAAATGGAAACCCTGGCCGTGTCTTGATTGTTTGGACAGTACCGGTGAATGTAACCATCCTAATTGATGGAGAGCCAGTTGGAACGTTCACGGTCAGAACACAGTTCACTGATGAAATCATGCTTTGTGTACCGGTTGGTATCACGAACGAAAATATCAACTGCCGCGTGACACAAGTAATTTGCCAGACTGGCGGAGTGTTGATGGGTCCTGATCCATTTGGCCCTATGATCCCGCTGACAATCATCCTATGTAAAGATGTTCAAGTAGAGTTCCCTGTTAAGCTGGAAGTATTGGCTAAGTTCTGCTTCCCTCGTACAAACAACATCCCTGTTCCTCAGCCTACTGTTAACTGTGACTTGAGCCTGCTTGAATTCCCTAGACAATGTCCGGGTCTATTCCCTGTAGCCAACTGTGAATGCCAGGCTACTGCGCTTGCTCGAAATGAAGATACAACGGCAATCTTCGGAACGGACGGATTAGAGGTAACTGGACTATCAAGCCTGCGTGCAGAAATCTGTCAGGAATGCTCGCTGGGTGACAGCACATTCACTTACACATTCACGGATACTGATGTCAGTCCGACACCTACTCCGACTGCAACAGGAATCCAATCTGATTTCAGCTTTACTTTCAATCCGTCCTCTATTGACAACGTAGCTTGCGGAGCCGGCTCTCTGACTGCAACTGGTGAAGGTGTAAGATACTTTGACGGTGTTCCTGAGCAGGTATTCTATGAGCTTCAGATCTTCACAGGTTTGATGGGAACAATCACAGAAGGATTCCGCCTCATCCTGAGAAACACAGCGAATGTTGTTGTCTTTGACAGCGGCCTTGTAGAAGCGCTTGTAGAATTCGATGAGTGTGATACGTTCGCAGACCTTCTTGATAATCTGGATGACTAATTTGGGAGACTGGAGGAGATTTCATGCTCCTCCTTATTTTTTTCTCAACTTTTAACAGGAGACTTAAACAAAGAACGAGGAGGCAGCTTGTATGTTATGGAAACTATTCTTTGGAAAGAGCCAGGAAGAGTACCTTCAAGAAGTAATGGACCGGTTATCCGGCGTGGATGAGCTTCATTCCGGCCTGGCAGCAGGATTGGATGATGTGAAGGTGCTGCTGGAGGATTCTCGTAAGAATGGAGGCCTGCAGGAGGAAAAGCTCGATCGGATACTCACCATAATGGAAGAATGGACGAATACTTATGAGGACAAGATGGATCAGGTGAAGGAAGAGAAGGAACAGCAATTGAAGAGCCTGCTGGAAGGGGAAAGGCAAAGGATCGTTTTGGAAGAACAAAAGGAAAAAGAATATCTTCAGCAGATAGAAGAGCTGCAACATCAGGCTGAGGAGTATAAACAAAAGCATGAAGAATCGGAGACGAATCTATGGTCCCTTCAAAAAGAAATTCAGTCGCTGAAAAAGAAAATGAACAGTATGCAGAACGACCAGCTTGCTTACCGTGCAAAACAAAGGAGCGCTCCCTCTGGAAGACAGGCTGGGGTAAGCAATCCGCAAATGAGCAAAGAGGAGCAGTCCCTCCTGAAAGATCAGTATGACTATTTCCCTGTCAGCAAAAGTTCCAAAACAACGGTTTTTAACCCTATGCGCTACAGCAAATGAAGGGGGTGAAATGAATGAGACGGGAAGATGTTCAACGGATGTACAGAGACGCTTCAAAAACAAGGATTTCTCCTACAAGAAGAAAAAAAGTGAAAGAAACTCCCCAAAAATCAACCTTTAAATTTAAAGGGTGCGGTTGTGGATCAAAATAAGAAAAAGCAGGTTTGTTTTCTTTGGAAAGAAGCTTACGATGAAATGATCAGGCACTGTCTGCAGGCATCGCCGCTGGAGGCATGCGGTTTGCTTTCAGGAAAGGGAAGCAGCTGTGAGAAAGTTTGGAGAATGATTAATGTCGAAAAAAGCGAACTATCATTTGCAATGGATCTCGGAGAAATGGACCGCACATTTGCAGCTATGAAACTGGCAGACCATAAATTCACGGGCATTTATCACTCCCACCCGACAGCCCTGCCCATCCCATCAGACGAAGACATCCGCCACTCGATATATCCACATGCTTTCTATTTTATCATTTCTTTGAAGGAACCGAAGCCGCAGGTCGCATGCTATTTAATAGACCAGCTGGAAGCAGCGGAGGTCGAGATCGTCATCCTGTGAAAAGATCTGCTGCTGCCGGGACTCCAGGCAGCGGCAGTTTTCCTGTGTGGGCCGGGGTGCAGGATGCAGCTCCCGGAAAAATCCCGCGGGTACCCGGGGATCTCTATCTGAACAGGTGAAAAGTTTTTAACGAATTCATTTTAATTTCTATATTAAGAGGTGATGAGATGAAGGTATCTATCATTATTCCATTCTATAACTGCCCATATGTCGATCAAGCGGTCAAAAGTGCATTGAATCAAACCTATCCCAACATTGAAGTGATAGTCGTGAATGATGGATCAACACAGCATACTGAAAAACTGTCCCCCTATCTGAGCAGGATCAAATATATCCAAAAGCCGAATGGAGGGACCGCCACTGCATTGAATGCGGGTATTGATGCTGCTACCGGTGACTACTTTGCATGGCTCAGTTCTGATGATCTATTTTTGCCGAACAAAACGGCATCTCAATTGGCATTCATGCGGAACAGCAATGCCCGGCTCTCTTATACAGGGTTCAAGTTCATGGATTCAAATGGATCGGTGACAAGCGAGATGCGATATCGTGATACAACCTGGCAGGGGATGGTTGATACATTGGCTGTAAGATGCCCGATCAATGGGTGTACAGTGATGGCGGATATGGATTTGATCAGGCAGGCAGGGAAATTTGATGAAAGTCTGAGGTACACACATGATTATGATATGTGGTGCAAACTTTCATTGCTTGTGCCTATGAAATATATGGACCTGCTCACTGTCCAGTACAGGGTGCATGATAATATGGGAACCAAAAAACATCATAGTGAATTGCTGGCAGAAGCCGAGCAGGTCAAGAACAGGTATAAACAGCCCTTCAGTTTGTTTAACGAAAACGGGGCAGCAGCCCGCAGGAAGTTGGGATCGATTCCTCTGAGGAAAAAACGGAAGCCTTTATGATGAAGGGGACAGGGAAAGGCACAGCGCCTGTCCCCATGGCTCTTGGAAAGTATGTTTGAAGGGAGTTGAATGACAATGAGAATATTATTGGCGACCGTTTATCCACTGCCCGGCGGTGGAGGGATTTGGTCATTTGTTTCCAACCTGAAAGAGAAATTGGAACGAAAAGGACATGAGGTGGACATCCTCAGTACGAATAAAGAGAATACGAAAGCGAAGATCCTCAATACCACTATTTCCGCCAATTTCAGCTCTTATGAAGAAAATGTCGCTCATGTGCTCCAGACCGAGCAGCCGGGCCTGCCTCCAGGTTCGTTCATGTATTTCTGGGAAAGGCAGCAGCATCTATTCCAGTCTGCAGTATCCGAGTTTTCGTTAGAAAAGTATGATATCATCCATGCCCAGGACATTACCGCCGCCCTTTCACTCAGCCGCATCAAGCCTCCGCGTGTTCCCCTTGTCACAAGTGTCAACGGGTACCTGGCAGGCGAAATTTTTTATGTGTGGAAGTCCCGCTACCTTTATAAAACAGATGAGCAGCTATGGAGCACTCCTGAATTGCAATACTGCCACGAAATCGAGAAGCAGGGCTGCCATGCAAGTGACAGGCTTCATGCAGCATCCAACTGGCTTACAGCTCTGCTTCAGGGCAAGTACGCCGTCCCTTCAGGCAAGATCCACACCTTCCGATATGGAATTGATATAGAAAAAATGCAGAAAGGTGTGCAGAAAGCACCTGTCCGTAAAGCGGCAGATAAAAAAATCATCCTCTGCATGGGCAGGCTTGTGTACCTTAAAGGGATTCACTATTTAATCGAGGCCTTATTCCTTTTATCGAAAGAACGGAAAGACTGGGAATGCTGGATCCTTGGAGAAGGGGATATGGAAGATGTCCTTAAAGAAAAGTGCCGTACCAGGGGATTGACAGAAAATGTGAAATTCAAAGGATTCATCAAGGATGTGGGACCTGTTCTGCGGCAAGCGGATATTCTGGTTCACCCGAGCCTTCAGGAAACACTGCCGCATACTGTGATAGAAGCACAGGTCTCAGGCGTTCCGGTCATCGTCAGTGACGCGGCTGCCATGCCGGAAATGGTGAAAGATGGTGAAACCGGCCTCGTTTTTCCACAAGGTGACAGTGAGGCGCTGGCCCAGCGGATCTCCTCGCTCCTGAAGGATTCAGGCAAACGGGAAGCTTTAAGGGACAAAGCGCTGAAATGGGGCAAGCAATACTGGGATTCTGCCGGGATGATCGAAAATATGGAGAAGTTATATCTGGCAGCCATCAATGAAAAGCAGGGCGGTTGATCCTTTGTGACTCTCTTGCCGGCATCTCCAAGGTGCAGGCTGCCGCGGCAGCCTTGGGAATACGGAAGGAGCGTGTAAATGTTTTATATTAAGTCTCTTTTCGTAACTTTGTTTCTATTCAATATAAATTTCAATTAATATCCTGGTATATCGTCGTAAAAACCCCGGTGAGAAGGAAAGAAATAGCTGCTCGTTCTTTTAACTTTGAATACAGGGGAAAAATCCGGCATCTGGAATTTTTCCAAAAGCAACAATATATGCGAAGACAGTCTATATTAAAGGAGGCCTCATGGTGAATTAACAAGTTTTACATGAGGCGTCTTTTCCTGAAACGGTTTAATGTTCATGAAAAGTAGATTATAATAGAAGTTTGTGAGCTTTATTTTAAGTACGAAGAAAGCATCAGGAGGTACAACGTATGAAAACAATCGGCCGGAACGATCAGTGTGAGTGCGGAAGCGGCAAAAAATACAAGAAATGCTGCGGGAATCACGCCGCTGTCAATATTGATGAGTTGGTACTGGGGGAGCTTGAGATACTGCAGGCCCAGGCATATGACTTCATTGCCGTACATAATAGTGAAGAGCTTGAGAGTGATTACCACCGTTATTTCTCGGAAATGAACGTGATGAACAAAGACCAGGAAATTTACGAAATGGCGTTCCTGAGCTGGTACGGTGTGACGAAAAAGCTTGAGGGCGGACAGTCACTGATGGAACGATTTGTCGAGAAGCAGGGCAGGACTGTGACGAGACCTCAGACACTTGAAAGTTTGGAAGCGTGGAAGAGTCCCAGACTGGCAGCGGGTGTCGTCACTTCGGCCAAGGGGTCTGAATTGATCATCGAGGATACTGTGGAAGGAGAGACCTTCGATGTGAAGGGAGCAAATCCTGAGATTGTCGAAGGGTGCTTCTTTATTGGGATCCTGCTGCAAAACGGCGGCAGCTACCTTCCATTTGCACAGTATTTTGTCTATCCGGGGATTGCCGGGACATGCAAAGACGCCATGATCGAAAGAATGAGAAACGCTGGAAAAGATTCTGTGGAAGAATATCTCACTACAAATTATCTTTATCTGGCTGATCACTGCTTCTATCTGTTTACTGAGAGTGGAGATGCCGTTCAAGAGAAAGTGGAAGCAGCTTTGGAAGAGACCCCTGCGGAAGGGAATCCTGCCTATACAGAGGCGGTTGATTCAATGAAAGCTTTCTTGACGGAACAGGGAGAGACCCAGGCAAACATTGAAAAAGCTGCCAAACTGCTTTCGCAGTACTTTGAAAGTGAGTCCCCGAAAATCAGGAACCCGCAAATCTATTCCGCTTCAATCATCGAAGTCATCAAAGGTGAGACAGAACTGAAAAAGGACTATCTCCAAAAAGATTTGGCGGAAGCTTTCGGCGTATCGGCCAACAGTATCTCCAGGCGGTCCAAGGAAATGAAGAAAATTATATTGGCTGTTGTGTGATTCATGAGCAGCGCTCCATCAAGAGGATGGCTCCGGTAATGTTCCGGGGCCGTCTTTTTTTTTGCCGGGCTTCCGGCTGATATACATGGGGTGCAGATCATTTTTCACCATGAAACAGCGGGTAAGACAGCCCCCGGATTCGTTACTAATTGCTCATAAGTTTTGTGGAATATAATGTTAAAATTGCCAGGTAGTATTAAAGTTGTAAATTCGTGGTTTGAAGCCGGCTCATTCTGGCTACTTATTAGTTGAGCTGTTATATAGGAGAAATGGGGGAGGGAATGAGGATGAAACGTAAAACCTGGGCATTTATTCTGCTGTTCGTTTTGTTGGGAGGGACTGCAGCAGGGTGTTCACAGAATCAAAAGGCATCAGATGCTGAAGGTTCCAGTCCGGAGCCAACGGAAGAGACAAATCAGGAAACAGAAGGTCAAGAACCCAAAAAGGATATACCCGAAGCGGCTTTAAATAACGTTGAAGAAATCGTGAAGGAAAAAGGGAAATACGACGCGGAAAAATTGGGGAAAGATGAACAATATATGAAAGAGCTTTTGGAGGAAATAGAAAAAGCACCTGATAATCTGACAGGTGAAGAGGCCTACTCGCTGGTCGTCTCCCTGGCTGCCGCCGATATTGAAAAGGAAGCGGAAGGGTTTGAGAAGGTGGATCCCATCATAACAATTGATTCTTCAACCCCTGAGGATGAGATTGAAATACCTGAGCAGGAAAAGGTGAACGTGGCCATCCTTCTGGACGCGAGCGGAAGTATGGCAGGCGAAGTCAGCGGCGGGCAAAAGATGAAGCTCGCTAAACAGGCAATACAGAATTACGCCCAGGATCTGCCGGACGGGTCGAACATCATGCTCCGAGTGTATGGACATAAAGGCACCGGTTCAGATGCCGACAAGGAAATGTCATGCAAGAGCAACGAGGTTGTTTATGACCTGGGGGCTTATGATGAGACAGGCTTCAGCAAATCGCTTGAACAATTCGATCCTGCAGGATGGACCCCTTTAGCAGGGGCAATCGAGGCTGCCAAAACAGACCTGGAAGACCAAAAAGGCGAGAATATCAAAAACGTCATTTATGTCGTAAGTGATGGTGTGGAAACATGCGATGGCGATCCTGTCTCTGCAGCGAAATCCCTGAATGAATCCGATATCCAGGCAGAGGTGAATATCATCGGGTTTGATGTCGACAACGAGGGGCAGGTCAAGCTGAAGGAAGTGGCAGAAGCAGGCGGTGGACAGTACAAATCCGTCTATTCTGAAAGTGAATTGAACAGCTACCTGAAAGAAGAATACAGGCGCCTGTATTGGGAATGGCTGGCATGGGGGAATGACCGCTATTTCGATATCCTCGGCCAAAGCAATGACATTTATTTTGAAATGCTTGGCTACAAAAATGATATTTACTTCAAATCACTTGGAGCCAAAAATATCATGAGCAACCTGAGGTATAAACTGAAAGAAATGGATAAATTCAAGGATGATGAAGCCGAGGACGAGTACAGGGAATTGATCAAGATCAGGCATGAAACGGTGGATGAATATTTCGACCATGAAGCAGAACGGAAGAATAAAATCCGCAAAGATATGAGAGATAAGCTCGAGAAAAAAGTCAAAGAACTGAAAGAAAAGAATACGGAAAAATATTCTTCCTGATTTTCCAGGTATCTGCAGAGACACTCTCCAAACAGAGGGTGTCTTTTCTTTTGTATATCCTTCTTTTTACAGTAAAAATTTTCAAGAACGCGTCGACAAAATAAACAGGAAGTAAGTTTTTAACAATTGGAAGAAAGAAGGAATTCATATGAATGCAGTAGAACAGCTTAGAGTAAGTGATGTGAAGAAGAAGAACCTTCTGATGTTTGTTACCTTTCTGATTTCTTTATTGGCAGCGGGTATTTCAGCATCTATGTCGGGAGAGATGGCCAAAGCCCTTTTCTATTTATCAGAGATAACAGCGTTTGTTCTTCTTTTTATCGGGTTTCAATTTATTTTTAAAAAATATAAGTTATTTCCTTTGGTCAGCATCATCACTATCCAGGCCTTTACATTATCTGCTCTTTTTATCTTGGAACCATCTGTGGATTTTGTCCCCATCTTATTTGTTCTGGGATTGATTTCTGCTCTGCATTTTAATCGTGTGGTTTTCGGAATCGGGTATTTCCTTGGCCTCGTCATTTTGGCAGTGGATTTTTATCTTATAGAAACAAACGATCTTCTTGAAACATTCATCCCTACATCCATACTGGCTTATGTTCTATGCGGCGTCATATTGGGTGTCATGATCCATCTCAATGCCAAACAGGATGAAAAGCTGCAGGAAATGATGGTAACGGCGGCGGAAGAAGCGGAACATCAGAAGCAGCTGAAGAAAAAGCTTGAAGATAAGGTCAGCGGGATTGTAGGTGATTTGGCTGCTGTAAATCAGCAGGTGCAGACGAACCTTGCCTCTCAGGAAGAAATGAAAACAGCCATCGGCGAAGTGGCAGCCGGAAGCCAGGTGCAGTCTGAGCAAATTACAGGCATTACGGGTAATGCCCTCAGTACAAAAAATTCCATGGACCACTTATACTCTGTATCCACGGAACTGCGGGAAGAAACGAATACAGCCAATCAGCACATCACGGAAAGTGAAGGGAAGACAAGTGAATTAAATAAAGATATTCATGAACTTGCTTCATTGGTAAAAGGTTTGAATGAAACCTTTTCAATCTTGACGGATACAATCAAAGAAACAAATACGTTCACCGGGAAGATTAAAGAGATCACAGATCAAACCAACCTGCTGGCACTCAATGCTTCCATTGAAGCAGCCAGGGCTGGTGAGGCTGGAAAGGGATTCGCTGTCGTTGCAGATGAAATAAGGAAGCTGGCGGAAATGAGCGGGAGGACGACTGACCGCATCAATGATAATTTGGTCAAGTTAAACATGAATAATGATGATGCACTGGCCAAGGTCCAAACGAGCAGCCGGTTCATCAGCAAAGGACTTGAATCTACTGAGCAGGTGACAGAATCATTCAATCTGGCATCAGATGTCTTCTCTAAACTTCAAGGACATGTAACGACATTGCTGCAGCTGGCAGAAGAAGTCGGCAGACAATCCGACAGCACCCAAGGATCAACAGCTGAATTAGCATCCATCATTGAAGAGTCCTCTGCAAGCCTTGAAGAGATGAGTGCGACAGTGGAATGTTTAACAGATGACAACCATACCATTGCAGAATTGATGGGAGAAACAACACGTAAAGCTGAATCGATCTTAAATGACTGAAGGCACAAGGCATTCCTGGATATGGGAATGCCTTTGATACTTTAGCGCTTTAAAGCAGCCGGGGACAGTCCCCGGCTGCTTTAAAGCGCTAAAGGGGACTGTCCCTCTTCATGCGTTAATGCGGTGAAGTGCGCAGAAAGGGCCCAATTGTCAGTTGTTGTCACCCTTTCTCGATAGTGGTAATATTAATAGGGAATATTGCGTTTTTTTATTAAAGGATTTTACTGGTAAACAGAGAACTTTTACTAGTGAAGGTTTGTCTGATTTTGAAGCGGATACTTCCGCATGATTATATTCGTCAATAAGCGGCTGCGAAACAATGCAGCTTTTTTAAGAGGCTTTTTTCTTAAGGCCGGTTTCCACTTTGAATGAGGAGCCGCCCTTCCTGATACAGGGCCAAATCTTTTCAAAGAAGCAATCTAAACAGTTTTTTATCATTACATTTCCACTAGAAGGAGCGCTCATACATGATTGGAATTTTAAATAAAGTGTTCGATCCCAACAAACGCGAGCTGAAGAAACTGGAGAAATATGCTGACCAGATCGAGGCTTTAAGCCAGGATATGGCCAAGCTTTCCGATGACGGTATACGCCAGAAAACGGAAGAATTCAAGAAGCGGTATCAGGATGGGGAAAGCCTCGATGATATGCTTGTTGAAGCTTTTGCCGTTGTCCGTGAAGGGGCAAAGCGGGTCCTTGGACAGTATCCTTACCGCGTCCAGCTCATGGGTGGTGCTTCCCTTCATGAGGGAAATATCTCCGAGATGAAAACGGGTGAAGGTAAAACCCTGACATCCACAATGCCGGTATACCTCAATGCCATTACCGGGAAAGGCGTTCACGTTGTAACGGTCAATGAATACCTTGCCAGCCGTGATGCTGAGGAAATGGGCCAGCTTTACAACTTCCTTGGACTGACTGTCGGCCTTAACTTGAATTCAATGTCGAAAGAAGAGAAGCGCGAAGCATACGCGGCCGATATCACGTACAGCACGAATAATGAACTGGGTTTCGACTATCTGCGTGATAATATGGTTCTTTATAAAAATCAAATGGTTCAGCGTCCGCTTCATTTTGCCGTTATTGATGAAGTCGACTCGATCCTGATCGATGAAGCCCGTACACCGCTGATCATTTCCGGCCAGGCGCAGAAATCGACTCAGCTTTACATGCAGGCCAATGCTGTCGTCCGCATGCTGAGCAAAGAGACGGATTTTACCTATGATGAAAAAACAAAAGGTGTGCAGCTGACAGAAGAAGGTATTACAAAGGTAGAGAAAGCCTTCAATATCGAAAACCTGTTTGACCTGTCACACGTAACCCTGAACCATCATATCCTTCAAGCCTTGAAGGCGCATGTCAGCATGCATAATGATGTTGACTATGTTGTGCAGGATGGGGAAATCGTGATTGTCGACTCCTTCACAGGACGTTTGATGAAAGGGCGCCGTTACAGTGACGGCCTTCATCAGGCAATCGAGGCGAAAGAAGGCGTCGAAATCCAGAATGAAAGCATGACCATGGCGACGATCACATTCCAGAACTACTTCCGTATGTATGAGAAGCTGTCCGGTATGACGGGTACGGCGAAGACAGAGGAAGAGGAATTCCGCAACATCTATAATATGAATGTTGTCGTGATCCCGACGAACAAGCCGATTGCTCGTGATGACCGTCCGGATCTGATCTATGCTTCCATGGAAGGGAAGTTCCGTGCCGTCGTGGAAGAAATCGCTGAACGTTACCAGAAGGGGCAGCCTGTGCTTGTCGGTACGGTTGCCGTTGAAACATCTGAATTGATTTCAAGGCTTTTAACGAAAAAAGATGTCCGCCACAACGTCTTGAATGCGAAAAACCATGAGCGTGAAGCGGAAATCATTTTAGAAGCCGGTCAAAAAGGTTCCGTGACCATCGCGACAAACATGGCCGGCCGTGGTACCGACATCAAGCTTGGTGATGGTGTACTTGATCTTGGCGGATTGGCGGTCATCGGTACGGAGCGGCATGAGTCCCGCCGTATCGATAACCAGCTGCGTGGACGTTCCGGACGTCAGGGAGACCCGGGTGTCACACAATTCTATCTGTCAATGGAAGATGAGCTGATGCGCCGATTCGGTTCCGATAACATGAAATCGATGATGGAACGCCTTGGAATGGCGGATGACCAGCCGATCCAAAGCAAGATGGTCAGCCGTGCCGTCGAATCTGCACAGAAACGGGTTGAGGGTAACAACTTCGATGCCCGTAAACAGCTTCTGTCTTATGATGATGTTCTCCGCCAGCAGCGTGAAATCATTTATAAACAGCGTTTTGAAGTGCTTGATTCCGAGAACCTGCGTGAGATTGTCGAATCCATGATCAAGTCTGTGATCACACGTGCTGTTGAAGCACATGCACCGATCATTGAAGAGGAAGAAAAGTGGAATCTGAAAGGCATCGTCGATTACGTCAATGCCACTCTCCTCCAGGAAGGCGACCTGGCCATTGAAGATCTTCAAAAGAAAGAACCTGAAGAGATGGTCAACCTCATCTACGCTAAGGTTCAGGAACGTTACAACGAAAAAGAAGAAGAGCTCACTTCCGAACAGATGCGTGAATTCGAAAAAGTTGTCCTTCTTCGTGCGGTTGATACCAAATGGATCGACCACATCGATGCGATGGACCATCTTCGCCAGGGTATCCACCTTCGTGCATATGGCCAGACAGATCCACTGCGCGAATACCAGCATGAAGGGTTTGCGATGTTTGAAAATATGGTCGTGTCAATCGAGGAAGATGCAGCCCGCTATGTAATGAAAGCGGAAATCCGCAATAACCTTCAGCGTCAGGAAGTGGCGAAAGGGCAGGCGGTCAATCCAAAAGAGGATGGCGGCGGGAAAGCCAAAAAGAAACAGCCTGTTCGCAAAGCGGAAAATATAAAACGAAACGACCCGTGCCCTTGCGGAAGCGGTCAGAAATATAAAAATTGTCATGGTAAAGTAGAGTAAGGATCTGGTCCTGGAAGGCTGAGTGATCATGTCGGCGTTGAAGCGGACAGAGCCCGCACTTTGCAGGGGGGTATCACATCATCCTCTCCAACACCGTTTAAGAAACTACCTGATTTCTCTTGATGGAAGAGGTGTCAGGTAGTTTTTCTGCGGGTAAACCATTATAGAAACTTTGCGATTCCTGTTCAATAAACGTTATAATGAAACTTACGCTTACTAAATAAACCGAGGTGAATTTGATGGAACTTTTTGAAGTGAAATCACAATTGGAAAATACAGCCAGGAAACTGGCGGACTTCAGGGGGTCTCTTTGACCTCGAGAACAAAGAAGCACGAATAGCGGAACTTGATGAAGTCATGGTGGATCCTGAATTCTGGAATGACCAGCAGAAGGCCCAGGGAGTCATCAATGAAGCGAATGGATTGAAAGATCTGGTCAACCAGTATAAAGACATGCAGGAGATGCAGGAAAATCTGGAAGTGACGCTCGAGCTTGTTAAAGAAGAGAACGATGCAGAGCTTCAGGAAGAGCTTGTAGAAGAAACAAAAGAGTTAAACAAACGTTTGAATGACTATGAACTTCAGCTGCTGCTCAGCGAAGAACATGATAAAAACAACGCAATCCTGGAACTTCACCCAGGTGCGGGCGGAACGGAATCGCAGGACTGGGGATCGATGCTGCTGCGCATGTATCAGCGCTGGGCGGAGAAAAAAGGCTTCAAGGTTGAAACGCTGGATTACCTTCCGGGAGATGAAGCAGGGATCAAAAGTGTCACCTTGTTAATCAAAGGGCATAACGCTTACGGCTATTTGAAAGCCGAAAAAGGTGTCCACCGCCTGGTAAGGATTTCTCCATTCGATTCTTCCGGCCGCCGCCATACGTCTTTCGTGTCATGCGAAGTCATGCCTGAATTCAATGAAGAGATTGAAATTGATATCCGTACTGAGGATATCAAAATCGATACGTACCGTGCGAGCGGTGCCGGCGGTCAGCATATCAACACGACTGATTCGGCTGTCCGTATCACTCACCTTCCGACAGGTGTGGTTGTGACATGCCAATCAGAACGTTCACAGATCAAGAACCGTGAACAGGCGATGAAGATGCTGAAAGCCAAGCTTTATCAAAGACGGATTGAAGAACAGGAGCAGGAGCTGCTGGAGATCCGCGGTGAACAGAAAGAAATCGGCTGGGGAAGCCAGATCCGTTCTTACGTCTTCCATCCTTACTCCATGGTCAAAGACCATCGTACAAATACAGAGATGGGGAATGTGCAGGCCGTCATGGATGGAGACATCGACAACTTCATCAATGCTTACCTCCGTTCACGGATCAACTAAAGAGAACCAATTCAAAACCTTCCTTATTATAAGGGGGGTTTTTTTATGTTCATAGAAGAGTGGAATGCTTTACCGCTTCACCGCATCCGGGGACAGTCCCCCGCCGCGGTGCCGCATTAACACGTTAAAGTACCAATATTTACAGCATTCATCCCTCATGCTATACTCTCAAAGGCTGTTCATTAAAGGACGAAGGCCGACACAGGAATTCCAGGAAAGGTGGCTGCTTTAGTACTTTAAAGTAACAGGGGACTGTCCCCCGGCGCTTTAAAGCGGTAAAGCGCCGCGCACCTATGAAATTCCGGTTGTTGGCCATACTAATATTCAATACATCAAAGGAGATCTGACAGGGATGGGAAAGAAGGACAGAAGACGCCGCGGGGCACAGCAAAACCCGGGGCTGAATAAGTTTTTGGAATATGTATATGTACTCGTTGGATCGGCGATTGTCGGGATCGCCTTCAATGTATTTTTACTCCCGAATGAAGTAGCATCCGGCGGAGTGAGCGGGATTTCCACAATCACCAAAGCGGTGTTTGACTGGAAGCCGGCTTACGTCCAGTGGGCCTTCAACGTTCCGCTATTCATAGCAGGCCTGATTTTCCTGGGCTTTCAGTTTGGGTTCAAAACGGCACTCGGAACAATATTCCTTCCGCTGGTAGTGTTTTTGACGGAAGATTGGGAAGCATGGTCCATGGATCCGCTCCTTGGCGCACTTTTCGGCGGTATCGGAGTCGGGCTTGGACTTGGAATCGTTTTTAGAGGAAAAGCATCAACGGGAGGGACCGACCTTGCCGCCCAGATCATCAACAAATATTCAGGGTTATCCCTTGGCACCTGCGTAGCCATCATCGACGGCATGATCGTCTTATCGGCTGCCATCGTTTTCGATATTGAAAGAGGTCTATATGCGTTGATCGGGCTTTACGTGACAAGCAAGACCATCGACCTGGTACAGGTTGGCTTCGGCCGTTCCAAAATGGCTATGATCATTACCAACCGCCAGGAAGAAATCCGCGAAGGTGTCCTGAATAAAATTGACCGCGGTGTGACAAAACTATCAGCATACGGCGGATACACGGACGACGAGCGCCCAATTCTTATGTGTGTCGTCGATCAGCGTGAGTTCACAAGATTGAAACAACTGGTCAAAAGCATTGACCCGTCTGCATTTGTGGTGACTATGGATGCTTCGGAGGTACTTGGAGAAGGTTTTAAACGGGTCTGATCCTGGTATAATAAGGAATGAGAGGAAACGCATTATTTTTCATTCTGGGAGGAATCGCAATGAAAAAGAGTTTATTGGGTATCCTGCTGACTTCATCACTTGTTTTTGCCGGCTGCAGCAATGCTTCTGACGAAGCGAGTGATGCAAACAACCCGCAGGATGCTGCTGAAAGTGCAGCAGGAACGGAAATCGATCCTGAAAAAATCGTCAATCAAAAATGCTCCAGCTGCCATGGCGGCGACCTGTCAGGCGGAATGGGTCCTGCATTGAGCAAAATCGGTTCTGAGTTAAGCAAAGATGAAATCCTGGCTGTCATCCAAAATGGACCAGGCGCTATGCCGGAGAACATCATTGAAGGTGAAGAAGCCGATGCAGTCGCAGAATGGCTGGCGGAGAAAAAGTAAAAGAGAGTCTTCGGACTTTCTTTTTTTGTTTGTAAAAGGCTATTATGAAAACTTTGTTCCTATTTAATAGTATTTACAAGAATTCATATTTCAGTAGAAATCCTATCTGCCAAACAGAAAAAGCTGCAAACCCAAATAATACCCTGGATCTTATGAATTCAAGCCGATGAAATAATCCAAGAGGCAAGGTCAGATCAATCCTCTTCTGTAACAAACTCTTAAAACCCTTAAAGTTTTGTATCGTTACACTTCTATAACAAAACTCCTTAAATGACTTTTCGACAATCCCGGAAAGGAGTCTTTGCCCATGCATTTTTCGACACTAAGCTCTTTTTCCTATTATCCTTCTATAATAATATGATCCTTTTCTCCCGGACTTAACATATACAACTATGCTTTAATAAGGAAAATTATGCTATTTTCTTTTCGTTTTGATACCAAAATGTAATATAAATTATCCTTAACTTCCTTGGTAATGATGTTATAATACTTTTAGTAAGTTATTAATTTCGAGTTTTTTCAACAATATCTTCTATCTCTATAACACATAAGTCACTTAAGACCTGGAAATAAGACATCTTCGATCGAACACTATAAATGTTTAACTTGGGTGGTAAAAAAATGATTAAAATGAAAGACGTATATAAACAGTATCCGAACGGGATAATGGCGGCAAACGGATTCGATATACATATAAAACAAGGTGAATTCGTTTATGTCGTAGGCCCAAGCGGTGCTGGGAAATCTACCTTCATCAAGATGATGTACAGGGAAGAGAAAGCGACCAGGGGTGAAGTCACTGTCAATGGGATTGACCTGACCAAGCTGAAGGCCAAGCAGGTGCCATACTTAAGAAGGAACATCGGTGTGGTATTCCAGGATTTCAAACTTCTTCCGACCCTTACAGTCTATGAAAATATCGCTTTTGCACTTGAAGTCATTGAGGAATCTCCAAAGAATATCCAAAAAAGAGTCATGGAAGTCCTTGATCTGGTAAAGCTGAAGCACAAAGCCAGAATGTTCCCGGATGAATTATCAGGAGGGGAACAGCAAAGGGTTTCACTGGCGCGTTCCATTGTGAACAAGCCGAAAGTCATCATAGCAGATGAGCCCACAGGAAACCTTGACCCTGAAACATCCTGGGAAATCATGAATGTTTTTGAAGAAATCAACACACAGGGAACTACCGTGGTGATGGCCACACATAACCGGGAAATCGTCAACACAATCAAACACCGTGTAATTGCCATAGAAAACGGCAGAATCGTCAGGGATGAACAGCGAGGTGACTACGGTTATGAAGCCTAGAACATTAGGAAGACATTTTCGGGAAAGTTTGAAGAGCCTTGGAAGAAACGGCTGGATGACTTTTGCATCAGTGAGTGCCGTTACAGTAACATTGCTTCTTGTCGGTGTATTCGTAGTTCTGATGCTCAATATGAATAAGATTGCCACGGATATAGAGAAAGATGTAGAGGTCCGGGTTCTCGTGGAACTGGGTACTGAACAACCGCAAATTGAAGAAATGCAAACGAAGATTGAACAAATAAATGGAATTGAAAGTATTGAGTTTTCCTCCAAAGAAGATGAACTGCGTAACTTGATGGAAGATATGGGGGAAGATTTTCGTCTGTTTGAACAAGAAAATCCTTTATACGATGTCTTTGTAGTAAAAGCGGATGATCCATTGGATACCAAGCGGATCGCCAATGAAATAAAAGGGTATGAAAATGTTAATGATGCACTTTACGGGGAAGCCAAGATCGAAAGGCTATTCAGCTTCCTGCAGATGAGTCGCAATGTTGGTTTGGTATTGATAATCGGACTGCTCTTCACGGCAATGTTCTTAATCTCCAATACAATTAAGATCACAATCGTTGCCCGCAGGAAAGAGATTGAAATTATGAAACTAGTCGGTGCTACAAACTGGTTTGTACGCTGGCCGTTCATCTTAGAAGGATTATGGCTGGGGATCCTCGGCTCTATCATTCCGATAGCAATAGTATCTACGGGTTATTATTATGCTTATCAGTACATTGAACCAAAGTTGCGAACGAGCTTTATGCAGATACTTGAATATACCCCGTTCATTTATCAAGTAAACATCCTGATCATCCTTATGGGATGCCTGATCGGGGCTTGGGGTAGCTTTATGTCCGTCAGAAAGTTTTTGAAAGTTTAATAGGTTGATAGAAGCCGAAAGGAGCATGTCGCTTGAAAAGGAAAACATTAGTTACTTTATCAATTGCCGCAACACTAACAATCGGAAGTCTTCAAACTATGGGGGTAACAGCCAGCGCTCATTCTTCCGTTAATGAACTGAAGAGTAAACAGGAAGAAGTGCAAAGCAAGAAAGAGGACGTCAACTCCAAAATCGATGAAAAGACAAGTGAAATCAGTGATAATGTTTCACGCCAGGAAAAAATCAAAGCTGAAATTGCCGCTTTAGATACAAAGATCCGCGATACGGAAGAGAATATTAAAGAGAAAACAGCTGAGATTGAAAAGACAAATGCAGAAATCGAAAAGCTGAAAGGTGAAATTGAAGAACTTAAGAAGAAAATTGCTGAGCGTAATGAACTTCTTAAAGAACGCGCACGTTCCATGCAGGAAAAAGGCGGATCTGCAAGCTATATGGATGTGCTCCTTGGCGCAGAGAGCTTCGGTGACTTCATCAACCGCATCACTGCAGTAAATGCAATAGTCAGCGCAGATAAAAAAATCATTGATGAGCAGAAAGCTGATCAGGCAGAATTAGAAAAGAAGCAGGCTGAAGTAGAGGACAAGCTTGCCAAGCTGGAAGATGACAAAGCGAACCTTGTCATTCTCAAGAAAGACCTCGACAGTCAAAAAGGACAAAAGAATGCTCTTTTCAAAGAGCTTGAAGCCGAGCAGGCACAGCTGAAAACAGAGAAGACAGAACTTGTGGCACATGCTAATGAGCTTGAAGAACTCGAAAAGAGAATCGGCGGCCAGATCCAAGCCGAGCAGGCGCGTTTAGCCGAGCTTGCACGCCAAAAAGAAATTGAGCGCCAAAAACAGCTTGAAGCACAGCGTAAAGCTGAAGCCGAGAGGCAGGCTGCCCAACAAGCAGCTCAGAAATCCTCAGGCGGAAACAGCAATGCTTCTGCAGCACCGGTCCAATCGACACCTGCAGTCTCTGAAGGAAGATGGACAAGACCTGCTTCAGGGTATATTACGACTGAATACGGATATGATATGTTGAATGGAAAACCTCGTTTCCACTATGGAACAGATATTGCAGCCGGCGGAAGTGTGCCGATCGTAGCTGCTGCAGATGGCTATGTCATCAGAAGCGAATACAGCTCAAGCTATGGTAATGTTGTTTATATGACACATTCCATAGGCGGCAAAACGTTCACGACTGTATATGCCCATATGTCAGCATCAATGGTAGGCAATGGACAGTTTGTTGAAAAAGGCTCAAGAATCGGAACAATGGGGAACACAGGATATTCCTTCGGGCAGCATTTGCATTTTGAATTGCACCAAGGCCCTTGGAATGCAGCAAAATCAAACTCTGTTAACCCGCGTAAATATATCAATATGTAAAGACTGCAAAACCGCTGAAAGGATTTTTCAGCGGTTTTTTTATTGGCTCTTTTCGTAAACTTTGTTGCTATTCAATATGAATTTCAACTAATATCCTGGTAAATCATCGGGAAAACCCCTGTGAGCAGGAAAGAAAAGAGCTGCTCGTTTTTTTTTCGAGAGTAAAACCTTTGTATACAGGGGAAAAATCCGGCACCTGGGATTTTTCCGATAGCAACAAAATATGCGAAAACAGCCTATTTATTTGTCCTGAAAGAGCCAGAAATCAATAAAAGGCATGATCCCTAGTAATCCTGCAACGAGGCAAACCATCAGGGCTCCCAATTTATTTTTGTCCTTCCAAATCAGCCGTGCATACCGAATGGAATAGTAGGCTAGATACGAGCACAATACAAGGGTAAACCAAAACATCCTGTCACCACCATCAGTCAGTAATCATTTTCTTGTTTCGGGGCCTGAGCAGTTTTCCGAAGCCTTCCAGCTTCACATGCATGTTCACCTTTACATCCGCATCAGGGTAGGACTTCATCCAGTCATATTCCTGATATTGCTGGAGCGTGAAAAACTTTCTCCTTGCGGTCAGCGACCAATCGAAAGCTTCTGCCTTCAATTCCTCTTGTGTCTTTCTCACAAAATCCCCAGCAAGTGATTCGAATCGTTTTTCCATGTATTTGTCCAGTAGTTCTTGTTTAGAAAGGTCCTCTACGTAATTGACCATACTTGGAATCGATAGAACTCTTATTTCCAGCCAAGCGTCCACCGTGATGACAGGCTGAGGTTTGCTGACATCCACATCCACAGTCGTTTTGGTATTTGTCGCCTGACCGGTGATCCGGAACTCCTCCATTATGGGATCCGGGAACGTGAATGCAATGTCCTGGGGATTCAAACCTGCATTCAGAATGGTCATGATCCGGACTTCTTCACCAGTCAAAGCTCCAACCATTTTCCCGTCGCGGATTGCGGCGCTTCCGATGATGTGCACCGGGGTTCCTCCTTTTTTATATAGTTCACCCGGCAGATAATCATCTTCATTCTTTTTGGTATCGGGTTCAATCTCTTTCGATGTAGTATAGGTTGCCATGGCCAAACCGGAATCTGCCTCAATGTCATGGAGGATCTGCTGAAGGTCTGCTTTCGGGACTAACGCATTCGTCTCCCATCTCCTTGAAATGAAATCATAGAATTTGTGAGGACTGGCTTCGAATGCCGGCTTATTGTTCCGCAGATATTCATCGGCTCTTTCTTTGGAAACAAGGAGGATCATATCCCTTCTCACCTCAGGATCCCTTCCCAAAGCACCAATGCCTTCCAGAAATTTATCAGATTTCGCAAATCTTTCACTTACAATGATAGCTTTGGTATGGTAGAAATTGATATTTCGTGTTTCCCCTACATTCAGCATGTCACGGGAAGAGATCAGGTCCGGCATCCTGATCGTAATAGTTTTGTATTCCTGAGAACCCGGCTGGCTGCCTGGACTCCCCGCCTGCGGGTCGGCCAGCTGGTACGTAATGTCGAGCCCGGGTTCATCATTTTCCGGCAAGTCGACACCTATGACAAGAACAAATCCTTCTTCTTCCAGTTCGATTTTGTCGGCACAGCCTGTCAGTATAATCAAGCAGGATGCCAGCAACAGCAGCAGTCTCATTTTTTAAATTCACCTCGCAGTTTTGCAACAATCAGGAGCGTGACCGGGATCATGAACAACATGATGGAGGTTATTGTCAGGATGATGTTGCTCCTTAAGATCAGCACATTTTGGACCACATTTTCCGGCATAAGCCCTAACATGATTGCCAGAATCGCAAAGGGGAGAATCAACGGTTCAAACTCTTTGATTTTAGCAGTATAAGCAAAAAAGGCTGTTGAAATATATAGGTAAATGGCAAACCGGATCAAGCTGGCCACACTCCAAAAAGCAAAAAACAGTGCTTCTATATGAGACACATATCTTCCAAAGGTCACCATCCTGGATATTTCATGAAAAGGATAGGCAATATATTCGATTGATGGGTAATCGAAGTACATGATGTAGACGGCAAAGAAAACCATTAATTCCAGAGTGGATACAGCAAGGCCAAACAGGGTGGCTTTTTTAAATGTTTTATAGTTCCTGAAAAAAGGATAGAGAATCGAAAAAAACAGCAGGTCGCTGGTGATGGAGGCATAACTCACACTCCGGGCAGCTACTTCCTTTAAACCGTATCCCGCTATAGGGAAAATATATCCGAAATGAAGCTCACTCCATAATAGGATCACGATGAAAAACAATGATACTTTGATATATGGGAAGGTGATCCAGGCAGTTCTTCCGATTGCCAGCAGCCCGCGGTTGGCAAGGAAATAACTCGATACTATGAGAACAAAGTAAAGGTGGATCGTGCTGGTGGAAGGGAAGTACATTGTGTTGATGATATCCACGTAGCTTCTGCTGTCCACAATTGTTGCGGAAAAGGCAATCAGGAATAGAAGCATCCCGATGATGAAACCGAAAAATTTCCCTGTAATCCTATAGGTGATGTCAATAATGTTTTTGTCTTCATAATGCTTGACCAGAATGAGAATGCAAATGAGCGGTATGATCATGATAAGTCCGGATATGAGTGGAATGACCCAAGCTGCCTGGGCTGTCTCCTTGTATAGAAGTGTGGCGGTCATATCAGTGAACTTAATGCCCAGGGTAATGGTGATCATTGCGAACAATTCCCGGGTGCCAAGCTTTCTATCCTGAGGAGAGATCATTCGCTGTTTTCTCCTTTCGGCTTTTTCATTTTCTCTTCTTCAAGCGGAAAAACATTTAACGGTCGCAGCCATTGCTTCCAGATCGGCGGACGGATGACAAGGTCCTTTGAAGAAGGATAATGCGGTGCCATCGGTGAAAGAAAGGGTACATCAAAGGATGTCAATGTCGTTAAGTACCCGATACACATGGTGATGCAGATGCCGATTCCGAGGAACCCCCAAAGACTGCCAAACAAAAGAAAGATATAGGTCGACAGCCGAATCATGTAGCTGAACGATAGGTTTGGTATTGCAAAAGATGCAAGTCCGGTGATCGCAATGACGATGACAAGAATCGGACTGATAATGTTGGCTTCAACAGCAGCCTGCCCCAAAATCAAGGCGCCGACGATCCCGATTGTCGGGCCTATAGGACTTGGCACTCTTACGCCGCCCTCCCTAATCAGTTCAAAGGCAATAAGTAGCATTATCACTTCAAAGATGGCGGGAAATGGGACTTCCTCCCGAGTAGAGGAGATGGCCAGTACGAGATCGGTCGGGAGCATCTCGATATGATAATTGGTTACAGCAATATAAGTGGCAGGTGTCATGATGGTAATGAAAATCGCCATCAGACGCAGAAACCTTGTGAAGTTTCCGTATGGCCATCTTGAGTAATAATCTTCAGAGGTATGGAAAAAGGACCAAAACGTGACAGGTAGGACGAGGCTGCTTGGTGAACTGTCCATCAGCAGGACAATATGCCCTTCATTGATGAAACTAACTGCCCTATCCGGTCTTTCCGTATATAAAACGGTAGGGACCAATGAATAGGGGCGCTCTTCAATGTGCTGTTCAAGGAGACCCAGGTTTTGCACCTCATCAGACTTGATTTGTTTAAGCCGTTTTTTTATTTTTTCAAGTAGATTTGGATTGGCAACGTCGTTTAAATACATTAGAGCCACCTTGCTCAGACCTTTATCCCCGACAGTCACGTATTCTGTCACCAGTTCAGTTGAACGCAATTGTTTCCTGACCAGGGAGATATTCACTGCGATGGACTCGATGAACGCTTCTTTCGGGCCTTTTAAAACAGCTTCATCTTCAGATTTTTCCACGCCTCTTTTTTCAAAACTCGCTGTTCCGAATAGGTAGGCTTTATCTTCACCATCAACGAGAAGTACAGAATCACCCATCAAGAGGTTGGAAACGATACTGTTAAACTGACAATCCTCTTTAATATCCTTTATGGGAACGGAATTAGCAAAAAAATCGAGATTTAAATGGTCTTCCTTATTTTGATTCGGAAAGGGAGAAATCAATTGCGGAAGCAGTTCTTTCTCGATCAGCTGGCTGTCGCTCATCCCGTTGACAAAATAGAGAATAGCTTTCCTGTCAAAAGCAGAAATAGTGAAAGGCCTGACCGAAAGATCCTGGTTGCATGGATAATTGAACGTTTCCTGCAGCTTCTCTGCGTTTTCATCGAGTGAAAAAGTCAAACCGGAACACTGCGTTTTTTCTTTCTCTTTTTGCTGTCTATTCTTAAGCACGATTCTCCACCTCCGATACTTCATAGCGTGTACAAGAATTGCTTAGTTATGTAATTAATGGCTCTTGAAGATTAGAAATTTTGGATGAAAGGGCTTGGGATGGACCTGAAAAATTTTAAAAGGTGTATAGAAGGCGGGGAGAGTCCAAAAAGGAGGCGGAGTTTGAGTGAAAAGGCGCGTAGAAGGAGGTTAGAGTCCAAAACGGAGTTGGGATTGGAATGAAAAGGCGCGTAGAAGGGTCGTAGAGTCCAAAACGGAGATGTGAGCTGAATCAGAAGGCGTGTAGAGCCCGAAATGGAGATAAGCCGTGATGAAAAATGCGCATAGAAGGCATACAGTATCAGGGAAGGGTTTTTACTTTGTTCAAAATTTAACCGGCGGTTACGGTTCGCCTGCTGTTATGATAGGAGATAGTGTAGTGCTGCATAAAATTGCAGGGAGGTATGGGTTTGAAATGGTATAGTATCGGCGCGTTCAGCTCTCCTTCCGCATGGGCGGCGCTGGCCGCAGCTTTTATCGTGACAGGGATATTTTTACGGCTATATTTTGGAAAGAATAATAATGAATGGTTCGGGAACAGCGTCTTTTATTTTATACTGACCTGGAAACTGAGCATCATATTGTTTGATTTTGCAGGTGTCATCAGGCAGCCGCTGTCCATCCTTTACTTTAATGGAGGTTCTAATGGATTCTGGCTAGGTGCAGCTGCAGCGTTGTTATACATATTTTTTAAAGGGGAGAAGCGGCAGCTCATCATTGCGTGGATGCTGGTAGTGCTTGTTTATGAGGGAGCTTCTGATTTCCTTGCTGACAGCGGCACGATGATGAGTGCCCTTATTCTCCTGATTAGCTTCTGCCTTTTTTATCTCCTCTTGAAAAGGGGAAAAGCGGAGGTTTGGTTATTGCTTTTTATAGTCATCCAGCTGCTGAATAATTTTTTCCAGGGATCAATCATATCCACTGAAAGCATGGCTTATTTCATTATAACGATATGCGTGCTGGCAATGAGTAGAATAAGGAGGAGTGCTCCATGAGCAAAAAAATCCTGGGTATTGGGCTGGTTGCAGTTCTGGTGGGTTTATTCATCGGGAATATCATCATGAATCAGTCTTCTAAAAAGGAAATGGAAAAACAGGTTGCAGAAGAGCTGCAAGAATCTGGTCTGGACGTCGAATTCGGGAGTGAGGGTCCAGGAAAAGGGGACGCTGCACCGGATTTCACCTTGACGACCTTAGAGGGGAAAGAAGTGTCGCTTTCTGATTATAAGGGAAAAAAAGTGATTCTTAACTTCTGGGCAACATGGTGTCCGCCGTGCCAGGCGGAAATGCCGCACATGCAGGAATACTATGAAAAGTACCGGGAAGAGGCCAATATCGAAATGCTTGCGGTCAATCTGACAACCATAGATGAGGGTCGTCCGGCCATTGAGAAATTTGCCAAAGAGTATGGACTCAGCTTCCCGATTCCGCTGGATGAGGAGGGAACCCAGGGCACTATCTATCAAGCCCAGACCATCCCCACTTCCTATATGATTGATACGGAAGGCAGGATCCAGCATAAGATTCTTGGTCCGATGAACAAGGAAATGATGATCCAGCTTGTGGAGTCCATGGATTAACACCTAGGGGGACAGTCCCCTGTTACTTTAGCATAACAGGGGACTGTCCCCCATCGCGGTAGTGCGTTAAAACAGTAAAGCATGACAGACGGAATCTGCTGGCGTATAATGTAGAAAAAGCGTTTTCTACTAGAAAAGGGGTTCTTGAAGATGAAATTCGACACAAAAGTTGTTCACAGCACGCTGCATAACCGCAGCATCAAAAGCAAAACCACACCGATTTATCAAACCTCTGCTTTTTCATTTTCCTCTTTGGAAGAACTGGAAGGGTTCTATGAAGGGAAATCCCCTTATCTATATACAAGGTCCGGCAATCCGAATACCGATGAACTGGGTGCAATGACAGCTGCTCTTGAGGATGCCCCTGCCGGCGTGGCAGCAGCATCGGGACTTGGGGCAATTCTGGCCGGGATATTGGCGGTGACGGAAACCGGCGGCCATATCGTAGCTGCTGAAGATATCTACGGAGGCACGTATCATCTTCTGAACGAAGAGTTGAAGACATTCGGAATCACCATCTCTTTTGCTGACTTCAGTAATCCGGAAGAAATTGAAAACAGTATCACTCCGGAGACGAAGCTTCTTTATAGTGAAAGCATCACGAATCCGTTTTTAAGGGTGGAAGATATTAAAGGAATGGTGGCCATTGCCCGGAAACACGGCATCCGCACTATGATTGATAATACATTCGCTACTCCTTATCTGCTGAATCCTTATAAGGAGGGTGTGGATATCGTCGCTCACAGCGCGACCAAATACATAGGCGGCCACAGTGATGTGACGGCTGGTGTGACGACGGGATCGGAAGAATTAATGGAAAAAGCAAGAAATAAAGTCATTAACCTCGGCCTCAACCTCAGTCCGCACGAAGCATGGCTGACGGTCAGGGGCTGCAAGACTTTATCTCTCCGGATGAAGCAGCAATGCCGGAATGCTGAAAAATTGGCTGAAGCCCTCGATGGATATGATGGTGTAAAAAAAGTCTATTATCCTAAGACTGCCTCGGAAAAAGGAAACGGAGCCATCGTGACCATCGAGCTTTCCGAAGAAAGGGATATCCACAGGTTTTTCACAGGGTTGGACTGGGTGAAAATCGTGCCGACATTAGCAGGAGTGGAAACCACTGTCTCCTATCCGCAAGGGACTTCCCATCGTGCTTTATCAGAAGAAGCGAGGAGTAAGATCGGCGTAAATGCCCGGGTTGTCCGAATTTCAGTCGGTATAGAAGATGAGGAAGATATCATCAAGGCATTCCGGGATGCTGTCGATTCCTCAAAGTAGACAAATGCCTGCCAATGGCATATCGAAATGCTTGTAAAAAGGCTATTTCCGCTTATATTGTTGCTTTCGGCAAGATTCCAAGTGCCGGATTTTTCCCCTGTATTCAAAGGTTTTACTCTTGAAAAAGAACGAGCAGCTCTTTTCTTCCCTGCTCACTGGGGTATATACGATTGGATTTTATATTGAATAAAAACAAAGTTTACTAAAAAGAAATCTGAAGGGGTGCAACGTCCGTGGCGATGCACCCCTTCAAATTCATCATTAATGTAAAAAAATTCTGAAAAGTAGTTGACCTTACAAAAACAGTCAGTTATAATCCAATTCATACGACATATATATTTCATAAGTAAATCGATATCTCTTATCGAGAGCGGCGGAGGGAATAGGCCCTATGAAGCCCGGCAACCTACAGGCAGTTTTTTTTGCCTGGAAAGGTGCTACATCCTACAGGCTGTAACCAGTCTGGAAGATAAGAGGAGGAGCATTGACCTTTCAAGCCCTCTTCTTAGCGGAGAGGGCTTTTTCGTATGCCATTCCTCTTCGCTTCCAGTCCATTTTTAAAAATTTGAGGAGGAACCAGTTATGACACATCATCAATTCGACCCGGAAACACTATTATTGCATGGAGGCCAGGAGCCGGATCCCGTTACCGGATCACGTGCGGTCCCGATTTACCAGACGACTTCTTATGTCTTTAATGACACGGAGCATGCACAGAATTTATTTTCATTAAGCGAGCCCGGAAACATTTACTCACGGATCGGCAACCCGACGGTCGATGTTTTGGAAAAGAGGATTGCGCTGCTTGAAAAAGGAGTTGCGGCAGTGGCTGTTTCCTCTGGAATGGCGGCCATTTCCCTGGCGATTTTAAATATAGCGGGAGCGGGCGATGAGATTGTTGCCTCATCAAAGCTTTACGGAGGAACCTACAACCTCTTTGCCGTAACCCTTCCCCGTTATGGTATCAAGGTGAAATTCGTGGACAGCACCGATCCTGAGAATATCCGGAATGCCATCACGGAAAAAACAAAAGCGGTTTTCGCTGAGACGATCGGGAATCCGAGCCTGAACGTCCTCGATATTGAGAAAGTGGCAGATGCTGCCCATTCCAACGGCATCCCTTTGATTGTGGATAACACATTCCCATCTCCTTATGGATGCCAGCCGATTCAATACGGAGCAGATATCGTCATCCATTCTGCTACAAAATGGATCGGCGGACATGGGACGGCCATCGGCGGTATCATTGTCGACGGCGGCCGATTCGATTGGAACAGCCCGAAATTCAAGGATTTCACCGAGCCGGACCCTAGCTACAACGGCCTTCGGTATGTCGATGTCGGCGAAGCTGCATATGCAGTGAAGCTGAGGGTGCAGCTTCTGCGTGACTTGGGTGCCTGCTTAAGCCCCCATAATGCGTTCCTTCTGTTACAAGGGCTTGAAACACTGCATCTTAGAGTTCCCAAACATAACAGCAATGCCCTGGAAATCGCCCGTTACCTAAAGAAGCATCCATCTGTGGACTGGGTAAGTTACCCGGGGCTGGAAAACCATCCGGCAAATGCCTTGGCTGAAAAGTATCTTGCCCACGGCCATGGTTCGATTGTGAACTTCGGCATCAAAGGCGGAAGGGAAGCAGGCCGGAAATTGATAGATAACATAAATCTGTGGTCACACGTGGCCAATGTCGGAGATGCCAAGTCCTTGATCATCCATCCGGCTTCTACCACGCACCAGCAGCTGAGCAGCGAAGATTTGAAAACGACTGGTGTGACGGAGGAACTCATCAGGCTTTCCATCGGCCTGGAATCAGTCAAAGACCTGCAGGCGGATCTTGACCAGGCGATTACTAAAGCTGCTGCAGCAGCTGCTTCTGTCTAAAGAATGAGCCAGGCAATCTATCAAACCGGCAGTGTCAGGCTGGGAGATCTCCAGCTGGAAAGCGGCAGCCATCTCAGCAGTGTGGAATTGGCATACGAGATGGCGGGGAAAGCATCTGGTCCCGTCATCCTTGTCTGCCATGCCCTGACAGGAAGCCATCTCAGTATCGGAACGGAGGACCGGCCGGGCTGGTGGAGGGGACTGATCGGTCCTTCAGCCTATATTGATACAAATGAATTTTTAATTGTGACCTTTAATGTCCTGGGAGGTTGTGACGGATCCACAGGCCCTTCTTCAATCAATCCTGTCACTGGAGCCCCTTATCGAATGACATTTCCCGAGCTGACTGTAAGGGATATGGTAAATGCCCAATTCAAAGGTCTTGAGAAGCTTGGGATTTCCTCACTGGAAGCGGTAATTGGAGGATCGCTTGGAGGGATGCAGGCTCTTGAATGGGGCCTGCTTTATCCTTCGTTTGTCAAAAAAGTATTTTTGCTTGCGGGCACTCCGTATTTTTCAGACTATGGAATTGCCTTTAATGCAATTGGAAAAACAGCCATTATATCAGACCCTGGCTGGCGGGGAGGGCACTACGAAGAACCTGCCGCAGTGAATGGCTTGAAAGTGGCAAGGATGGCCGGCATGGTCACCTACCGATCGGGGGAGCTATTCGAAAAGAGATTCCAGCGGACCAAAGCCTCTGACTCTCTCTATCAAGTGGAATCCTATCTCCTTTATCAAGGAGAAAAATTGGCCGGCCGGTTTGATCCCAACAGCTATTTGTACCTGATGGCTGCGATGAACAGCCACGATATCAGGAAGGGGCGAGGCGGCTGGAGAGAAGCGGCAGCACAGTTCCGCCCTGAATTGACCGCCATTGGTTACACACACGATTTGATTTACCCGCCTGAAGTGATCAGGGAATTTTGCGGACTCGTATCCTTGTCGGCCTTTTATGAAATACAGACCCTCTTTGGCCATGATGGTTTTTTGACGGAATTTGAAAAGTGGGGCCATTATATTTCAGGGCACTTGGAAAAATAGATAAGGAGACTCATAACTTGTCCCCATCCTGCATATAGTTTCAATAGCAAAGACATCGCACCGCTGTTCAAGCGTTTTTGTGTGGTGTCTTTTTTATCAAAGGCTCTTTTCGTAAACTTTGTTGCTAATTGATACAGATTCAAGGGTTTATCAATAATTCATCTGAAAACCTTTGTAGATAAGAAAGAAAAGAGCTGGTCTCCCTGATGAGAATAATACTCTAGTATCCAGGGGAAAAATCCGGCTTTTGGGATTTTTCCGAAAGCAACAATTTATGCGAAAACAGTCTTATCATAAAAGGTGCTGTTGGAGCTTTTATATAGGAGGGAACGGAATGGATCAGCGTAAAAGCCTTATTATCATAGCGGCCGCTTCCCTGTTTGCCGGTGCAGGGGGGATGTATGGCGGGATGAGCCTGAAGGAATCGTTCACCAGCAATGCAGAAGGAGAACTGGCAGGCGGGGGGCCGGTGAGTGACAGGCTTCATAAAGTCGAAGTGGCTTACGATCTTATTGCAGATAAATATGTAGAAGAAGTGGACAAGGGGGATCTGGTGGAGGGAGCGATCCAGGGAATGCTTGAGACATTGGGCGATCCCTACTCGGTCTATATGGATGCCAAGACAGCGTCGCAGTTCAATGACTCTCTCGGTTCATCCTTTGAAGGAATCGGTGCGGAGGTGACGGTGATGGATGGAAAGCTGCTGATTGTGGCGCCGTTCAAGAATTCGCCGGCTGAAAAAGCAGGGTTGAGGCCGAATGACCAGATCCTGAAAGTGGACGGAGAGAATATCACTGGCCTGGATTTATATGAAGCCACCTTGAAGATCCGCGGTGAGAAAGGATCTTCAGTTGAATTGGAGATAATGAGGGAAGGTCTGTCAGATTCGATCAAAGTCAGTGTGAAAAGAGACGAAATTCCACTTGAGACCGTTCATTCAGATGTGAAGAATGAGAACGGAAAACATTATGGAGTGATTGAAGTCTCCTCATTCTCTGAAAACACGTCGAAGGATTTTAAAAAGCAGCTGGCAGAGCTTGAAAAACAGGAGCTCGCCGGGCTGGTCATCGATGTCCGGGGCAATCCGGGCGGGCTGCTGTCGAGTGTCAATGAAATGCTTGCGGAACTGGTGACGGAAGAGAAACCATATGTACAGGTGCAGGAGCGGAATGGGGATACGCTGAAATATTTCTCGGAAAACAAAGAGAAAAAGCCTTATCCGATCACTGTCCTTGTGGATGAAGGAAGTGCCTCGGCATCCGAAATCCTTGCTGGAGCGTTAAAAGAAGCGGGCGGATATCCGCTGATCGGGACGAAAACATTCGGTAAAGGCACAGTCCAGCAGCCATACCCGATGGGGGACGGAAGCAATATCAAGCTGACGATGTTCAAATGGCTGACCCCTAAAGGCAACTGGATCCATAAAAAAGGAATACAGCCTGATATCATGGTCAAGCAGCCGGCTTACTTCTACTCTCATCCGCTCGAAACAGAGAAGCCGCTTGAAGCTGAAATGAACAATGAGCAGGTCGCGAATGCACAGCAGATGCTTGAAGGGCTTGGGTACAGTCCCGGCCGGACAGATGGATATTACAATAAAAAAACGGAAGCAGCTGTCCGGAGTTTTCAGCAGAAGCATGACCTGGGTACAACCGGGAAGATCGACAGCGAAACAGCTGCCAAGCTTCAGGAAGAAATCTATATAGCTGTAAAAGATGAAAAGAATGATGTGCAGCTGAAGGCGGCTTTGGATTATTTGAAGAGGCTGAATTAAGCGGACAAGGGACTGGGGATCGGAAAAATGATACAAAGCGGCGGCGGACAGGAGGTATTGCGTAGATTTGTTCCTGTCAAGCGAGCCGCAGCAGATAGACTGCAAGGACAATGACCCGGTCAGACCCGGGTCTTTGCCTTGTTATTTAGAAGTACCGGTTTCTAATCTCCATCAGCTCCAAATCCGGGAATTCCTTTTGATTCAGTTTCCCCAGTATATAGGCCAGCGATGCCAGGCTTTCCTCCAACTGTGCTTTTGAAAGGGCACCCAAAGAACAGGCTTCGTGGAATTCATCCATATCAACCACATGGTAGCTTCCGTCCTCAAAGACACGGATATCGATCAGCAAATCGTGTACACAAATCAAGTCTTCCCTCTTCTTTTCATATTGAACGATATCAATCAGCCAGCCATTATGCGAGCTTTTGAAGCCATAAGAAAATTGCAGTCCGAGATCGAGCTGATAAATGATGATGAATTTTCTTCCGGAGCCTTCAGGAGGAAGTTCTAAAACAAGTGAATCGTTCAGAGCCAGAAATCGGTTGGGTGTATGCTGACTCAGGGCGCGGGCTTCCTTTAACCGAATGGCTTCCTCAATTATATCAGGGCTTTTCTTTCGGATATCCCTGGTGTATTTCAACCCTCCATGTTCTCTTCCGACATGGTTCCAGTAAACTACGACATTCATTTTGCATTCCTCCCGACAATCGTCACTTAATGATTCGCCAGGACGCGGCAATTTCCTTTATATTTCCCGGGAAAATATGTGTTTGTCGAACGACTGGAAAAATTAGTAGGGTGATAATGTGAGAATTCAATAGGTTTTACCGTCCCGATTTGATAAAATGATAGAAAAGATTAACACGTTGAGGATGGTGAACACCATTGGTACAGCATTGGCTTGTGGAAGTTTTGAAGGCAGGCGGCAAGCTGTTTTTGAATCCGCTGTTATACTTCTCTATTATAATGGCTTTATTCAGCGGCTTTTTCCGTGTGAAAAGGGAAAGACGGGAGCTGCATACCAGGATTTATGACATGTATCATGAATTGCGTTTTTTATTTCCCCTGGGGCTTCTGCTTGGACTGGGATTCTCGCTGTTGACCATCGGCGCGGGACTTGTGATCCCCGTTGGAAGTTTACTGGTGATCGGGGCCGTCACCGTCGTGTTGGCGCTGACATTCAAAACAAGGCTGCTGACACCGGCCTATACTGTCGGATTGGGGTATTTCCTGCTGCTGGCAGTGCGTTATTTTGGGATTGAAATCCCTTTTTTCAATACATATATCGAGCAGCTGAATGAAGGTTTGCTGAATGCTGTTGTCGTTTTGCTGGGAACTTTGCTTTTGATAGAAGGTGTGTTGATCAGCCACAGCGGCTGGAAGAAAACGTCTCCCAGGCTGATAAGGAGTTCCCGCGGACTCAAGGTCGGTGTCCAGGAAGGAAAGAAGCTTTGGGTTGTGCCGATGTTCCTCCTGGTTCCTGTTGGTCCACTGGATCTGCCTTGGGACTGGTGGCCGGTCTTTACGGTCGGCTCCAGTACATATTCTCTGGTGTTATTCCCATTCCTTATTGGTTTCGGCCAGCTTGTGAAAAGCACACTTCCGCATATCAGTATTAAGGAAGCGGGCAACCGGGTGTTCTGGCTCGGCGCTTTGGTGCTGACGATTGCTGTGGCGGGCTACTTTGCGCCATATGTTTCAATTGCCGGAGCTGTCCTGGCGATCATTGCACGTGAATGGCTGGCTTACAGACAGAGGGTGCAGGACAGTGAGAGGTCCTATTATTTCTCGAGGAAATCCCAGGGCTTGATGATATTAGCCATTCTTCCGGGGTCTCCGGCCGAGAAGATGTCGCTTGTTTCAGGTGAAATGGTCACGAAGGTGAATGGATTCCATGTACAGACGGAAGAAGAATTCTATGAGGCTTTGCAGCAAAACAGGGCCTACTGTAAGCTTGAGGTAATCGATACAAACGGCCAGATCCGTTTTGCACAGGGAGCTCTTTATGAAGGTGATCACCATGAGCTTGGAATCATCTTTGTTGAGGAAGACCGTGAATGGTCGTCCAAGGTTGGATATCATTTTGTGTAAAAAGATAGAGTAAGGGTGCTGGCGATAATCAGCTCATTGCCCGTTTTATAAGCCTTGTGGGATATTCTCTCATAAGGCTTTTATTTTACAGAAGCCCGTTTTCAGAAAAAAGTGTAACTTTATTTGCGGATTCCCGTCCACTTCAATAACGGGAGTTTAATTGGCAGAAAGGAGTGTATATTGTGATTAAAAAGCTTATTGCTTTAATGGTTGTGCTTTTTTCAATCGGAATGACGGCAGCTTGCGGGATGAGTGTCGAGCAGGGTGAAGATTCCGGCACAAATGAGTCAGGGAATGGCTCACAGGGTAATGAGGGGAATGAGGAACCTGATGATGAAATAGGTGGAGAAGAAGGGGGGCAGGGAATCGTGGCAGGAGAGATCGAACCATCTCTTACGAAAAATGAGAACGGCCAGTTTGTTTATACCGTTAAGAACCAGACAGAAGAAGAAGTGACGTTCCAGTTTTCAAGCTCTCAGCGTTATGATTTTGCCGTGAAGGATTCTTCCGGCAAGCAGATATACTTGTATTCCAGCGCGGCGGCTTTCATGCAGGTATTGGGTGAAGAGACGCTGGCTCAGGGAGAAGAGCTGTCTTATACGATTAAGCTTCCGCCTGGAGAAGAGCTTAAAGGAGGCACCACATTGGAGGTGTGGCTGACTCCAAAAGGCGGCAAAAAGGCACCGATTTCGATCAAGATGAATCAATAGCATGGATGGGCAGCAGTCATGTGCATGGCTGCTGTTCTTTTTTTAGAGATGCTTTAGCGCACTAACGCAAGTGGGGACAGTCCCCTGATACGTTAAAGTGATAAAGTGCACAAAGAGAAATGGGGAGTGGAGATGATAGGTTATAAGTTTGTCAAGGGGTACAGGGGAAATGATATCTTAAGGGAGAGCTTCAATCAGCTGGCTTATGATACATTTGGCATCAGTTTTGAGAAGTGGTATAAGCTGGGCTTTTGGACAGACAAGTATGAACCGTATTCTTATATTGACGGTGATAAGGTAATTGCAAATGTATCGGTCAATCAAATTGATCTGGTCATTGATGGAGAACACAGGAAGGCGATTCAGATCGGTACAGTCATGACCCATCCCGATCATCGGGGAAAGGGCCTTTCAGCGGAGTTGATGAAGAAGGTCATGGAAGACTATCAGGGTGCCGATATAGCCTATCTTTTTGCAAACAAGACTGTCCTTGAATACTATCCGAGGTTCGGCTTTAGTCCAGTCGGGGAGCACCAGCCGCTTTTAAAGCTGGAGGCTGTGCGGGGGAAGGAACTTCCTCTTAAGAAACTGGATGGCTGCCTGCAGGAAGATATTGATTTCATATATGATTTGGCCCAAAGGAGGAAGCCTGTTTCAACGAAGTTCAGTGCGGCAGGGAATGCAGAGTTGCTGATGTTTTATTGTACATATGCATTCCCGGATGATATTTACTACTGTCCTGAAAAGGAAGCGGTCATCCTGATGAAGGTGGAAGGGGAGACGATGCATTTGTTTGATGTGATCTGTTCGAAAGAAATAGATATTGAAGAGCTGGCTGCTGGACTCGCTCCGGCTGAAGTGAAAGAGGTCCTTTTTCATTTCACAGTCGAAAGCACTTCGGATCGGCTGATATCAGTGCCTTTCAAGGGTGAAGAGGTAATGTTCGTCATAACCGCAGAAGGATTGGTCCTGCCGGAAATATTCAAGCACCCGATTACATCACAAGCATAAATCAACTCCCTTTCATTTCGGAAGGGAGTTTTTTATGCTGCTGAACTTTAGTCCTTTAAAGCGGTGGGGGACTGTCCCCGGCTGCTTTAAAGCGCTAAAGTGCCCCTGCTTTTTGTATGGTATAGAGGTGTTCTGCGAAAGCTATTTGAAAATACGCAGACAGGAGGGTTTGGAATGGCGGTTTGCAGTTTCAGGCAGAGGGAGTTGTTTTTCGAGGATATCGGGGAAGGGAAACCAATCCTATTGATCCATCCCCCGGGGCTCGGCCGGAAATCATTTATATACCAAAATCCCTTGAAAGAGCAGTTCCGCTTGATCATTCCGGACCTCGGGGGACACGGTGATTCTCCATGCGAAGGGGATTACATAAGCATCGATACTTATGTGGATGAGATCAAAACGATTCTAGACCATCTGGATATCAGCAAGTGTGTTCTTCTGGGGTATTCGGCCGGTGGAGTGATCGCGCAGGAATTCACCTTTAAATTTATCGAAAGGGTGGAAATCCTCGTCCTTGCAGGCGGATATCCAAAAGTGCAGACTGTCAGGCTGAAGGTCATGCACCTTCTCGGCATGCGGACCATCAGGGAGCGCCCGCAATTGATGATCAATGTTTTAGCAAAAGCGCACGCCAAGACCCCGGAAGCTGAACAGGAGCTTCGCGCGCATATGGAAAAGGCTAATTTCAACATATGGTATCACTTTTATAAGCAATCTTTATATTATGACTGTACAGACCGGATTCTCCAGCTTAAGGTGCCGCTGCTTCTAATATATGGAGGGAAATCCGACTGGATCAACAACCAATATCGGTTATATAAGGACCATCCCGGACACGAGCTGGTCATCCTTGAAAAGGCAAAGCATCAGCTCCCGACTCTCTTTTCCAATTCTTTTAACAAAGCAGTATTTTATTATGTTAAAAAAATGTTGAAGAGGGAATGAAAAGGAGTATAATAAATGAAACCTAAAAATAGAGACTAGTGTTAGAAGGGAGCAGGAATTATGGGGATCCACCATTATTTCAAAAGCCTCTCGGACGTGGAAAAACTCATTCGCTGCCCGGGAAGATTCAAATATCAGGACCACAATGTCGCAAGCCATTCATTCAAAGTCACCAAGATAGCCCAGTTCCTGGGGACGGTGGAAGAGCACAATGGAAATGCCGTCAACTGGAAATCTCTCTATGAAAAAGCATTGAACCATGACTATGCGGAGCTTTTTACAGGCGATATCAAAACCCCTGTGAAGTATGCATCCGAAGAACTCCGAAGGCTCTTCAGCGAGGTAGAAGAAGAGCTGGTCACCAAGTTCATCGACCAGGAGTTCCCCGAAGAATATCAGGATGTGTACCGCGAGAGATTCAAGGAAGGGAAAGATTCTACCCTTGAAGGCCGGATCCTTTCTGTTGCCGACAAGATCGACTTGCTGTACGAATCCTTCGGCGAAATCCAAAAAGGCAATCCTGAACCGCTCTTCCTGGAGATTTACGAAGAAGCACTTGCCACCATCCTGAAATTCCGGGAGATGGATTCAGTGCAGTATTTCCTCGATGATATCCTGCCGGAAATGCTTTCGGAAAAAAACATTCCGCATGAACAGCTCAGTGAAATGACGAAGAAGATTGTAGAAGGATTGAATACATCGAAAGAATAAACTATCTCTTCCATTCCGATTTTTGGTACTATAGATGTAACGGATTTTTTTGAGGAGAGAGTACTATGATTTCTAAATATATATTGGGCCTGTTCCTGCCCGGACTGCTCGTTGTCCTGTTTACACGGGTCACTTATAACCATATTGTCGGTCTGATACTGACGGTCGCCCTGATAGCGGCTTCCGTTTACAAAGGATACACCGACACCTGGGCACTGATTGTCGTGGACGCGGCGTCCCTGACAGCAGGCTTTTGGTACAGCAATCGTATGCGTAATAAAGCGAAGAATCACGGATGAAGCCCTGAAATTTTCAGGTGCTTTTTTATTTTGGGAAAAAAGGTTGTTGATAAAAGATGAAATTTTGTGGATAATTTCAAGTTATCCCCAGTTCATTCGATTGGTTCATGAAATAGTCCACATCTTATCAACGGTAATTTGAGGTTATCAACAAATAATCCACAAAATCCACAATCTATCCACATTTTTATTAACAAGGTTCATGCCTGTCTGTTCTCGAACTCTTCTAATATGAAAAATAAAAAATAAAAGGGGAGATTTGCATATGTACGAAAGACTTGTTTCCTGGGTCGAGGAAATAAAGGATAGAAATCAAAGTCCCGGGACGGCGCTGTTTATCATAAAAGATAACCGGACAGTGCTCGAACATTACAGCGGCAGACTTTCTAACAGTTCCGGAGCCTCTTCAGTCACCGGCAGGACGAGGTTCAACATCGCCTCTGCCCGAAAAAGCTACTTGGGTCTTGCGGCGGCTTATGCTGTTTTTGAAAGGAAGATCGGAAGCCTCGATGATGCTGCTGCGGAATATTTTCCGGAATACAGCCGTGACTTGCTTGGCAGCACAACCATCCGCCATCTTATTACCCATTCCCATGGGTTGCATCTTGATGAAGCCGGCCGGCCTTTCCGTGAGTTCCCTCCAGGGGAAAATTGGGCATACCGGGGTATCAATGTGCTGATGATGACTGATTTGATTCAAAGGCTTTATGGTAAAAGTTTTCCACAGCTTCTGAAGGAAAGAGTGTTTGATCCATTGGGATTTCAAGAAACCGGGTGGGAAACAACACCCAGTGAACATCTCGCTAAAGTGGTTGTGGATCCCGGGGAAAAAGCGATCTCCAGCCTTGGTGCAACAACGGATGGGATGGAGTCCAATCTTTTCGTATCTGCAAGAGAGCTTGCGCTTTGGGGAAACCTTCATCTGCAAATGGGAAAAGTCGACGGGAAACAAATCGTTCCCCGGGAAGTCATAGAGCTTGCGACTTCGAATCAAAGTCCTTCCTATAAAAAACGAGAGCTGCCGCAAAACGGTTTTTTCTGGTATGTACAAGGTGATCCTGCCGCTCAAAGTGAATTGGGAGAACTCGTACCAAAAGGGTCCTATCAGATCCTGGGAGTTACCGGCCCAGCCATTCTCATGATTCCTGAATATCAGGCGGTGGTTGTAAAAATGTACAACAAACGGTACAACTATGGCGGAGAAAATTATCTTCATTATTTAAGAGAATTCAGCAATCTTGCAGCAGACTGTCTGCGGAAGGAGGAAGTCCGTTGACAAAGTGGCAGAGAAGGGTAGTGAAAACCACCAGGGGGACGTTTGAGATCTTTACTGCTGGAGAAGGTGAACCGCTGTGTGTCACGCATCTCTATTCTGTTTTTAACGAAAGCGGGGATTATTTTGCCGATGAGTTCACAAGCACCCGCAGGGTCATTCTGGTGAACCTGCGCGAAGCTGGAAGTTCGGTTGGAGCACAAGAACATTATCAGCTCAGCATGCTTGAAACCATTTTTGATCTGGAAGCTGTCCGTGAAGCGCTTGGATATGAACAGTGGATTTTTGCCGGGCACTCGACCGGGGGGATCCTGGCGGTGATTTACGGGATCTACTTCCCCGGAAGCCTGAAGGGATTGGTGGCAGCCGGTGCGGCCGCAAGGGATTATTACACTTTTTCAAAAGAATGTATCTACCATTCCGGCCATCCGCAATTTCAGGTCATGCAGGATTATAATGAACGCCTGAAGCAACAGACCCTATCAGCAGCGGAGAGAAAAGAAATATCCATAAGCCGGACAAAGCTGTCACTCTTCAAGCCTGAAAACTATCATGACTACTTCCATAAAAAAATCCATAAAGGCCTGTCAGCCGTACGCATGAATTTCATGAACAGGGAATTCCAGCTTTTTGATGTCACAAGGAAGCTGAAACTGGTCACTGCTCCTGCCTTGATCATCTGCGGAAGGCATGATGTTCAATGCCCATTGGAGTATTCCATTGAAATGGCGGAAGGGATACCGGATTCTGAACTTATCGTGTTTGAAAACAGCAGCCATTATCCTTTCTTGGAGGAGAACGGTCTCTTCCATAGAAAAATCTCTTCATTCTTAAAAAGGATTGACCGGCTGTGATGCTGGTTTTTTTCTTTTTTATATGGCTCTTTTCAAGGACTTTGCTGCTATCCAACATGAATTTCAAATAAGCTCCTCCTTGTAGCAGGAAAGAGAAGAGCTCAGCTTTTTTTGAGAAGTATGCATGGGGACACAGGGCTTTCCTTTTATACTAAACTCCTTTTTACCGGTGGGGCCAATCTATAGAAATATCCACGGTCAGAAAAAAACAGTATCAAGGATAAACTCCGCCACGCTGAATTTCCAGAGTGAAAATCTGTATGAATGCAGCTCTTTATTAAGCATCCAACAAACACGAACTTTTGTTCGCTTATTGTTGGTTTTTTGCAGTGAGCTTGTGGTAGAATGAGATTATTGAGCAGAGAGGCTTTAGAGAATGAGCTAACAGGGTATATTTGATATAGATAAGTCTATTTGAACGGGAGGCAGGATGGTGAAAGATCAATTTAATTTGCAATCGAAATATCAGCCGGAAGGAGACCAGCCGGCGGCCATCAAGGAAATTGCCCAGGGCATCCGCGATGGGAAAAGGCATCAGACCCTGCTTGGGGCTACAGGGACAGGAAAAACCTTCACTGTTTCAAATGTCATTCAGCAAGTCAACAAGCCCACCTTGGTGATTGCCCATAACAAGACCCTTGCCGGACAGCTTTACAGTGAGTTCAAGGAATTTTTCCCCGACAATGCGGTTGAATATTTTGTCAGTTACTATGATTACTACCAGCCGGAAGCGTACGTTCCGCAGACAGATACATTCATCGAAAAAGATGCGAGCATCAATGACGAAATCGACAAGCTTAGGCACTCGGCGACATCAGCACTGTTCGAACGGAAGGATGTCATCATCATTGCCAGTGTTTCCTGCATTTACGGACTCGGTTCGCCTGAGGAATACCGGGATCTCGTCGTCTCATTAAGAGTAGGGATGGAAATTGAACGGAATCAGCTGCTCCGTAAGCTGGTGGATGTGCAATATGCCCGGAATGACATCGATTTTAAGCGCGGGACATTCAGGGTCCGCGGCGATGTTGTCGAAATCTTCCCGGCTTCAAGGGATGAACATTGCATGAGGATCGAATTTTTCGGAGACGAAATTGACCGGATCAGGGAAGTCGATTCACTGACCGGCGAAATCATCGGCGAGCGGGATCATGTCGCGATATTCCCGGCATCCCACTTCGTTACCCGTGAAGAGAAAATGAAGATCGCCATTGAAAATATTGAGCAGGAGCTCGAAGAACAGCTGAAAGTCATGAGGGAAGAAAATAAACTGCTTGAAGCCCAGCGCTTGGAGCAGAGGACGCGCTACGACCTTGAAATGATGAGGGAGATGGGATTCTGTTCCGGGATCGAGAACTATTCCCGTCATCTGACGCTCCGTCCTGCGGGATCGACACCTTATACTCTCATTGATTATTTCCCTGATGACTTCCTGATTGTCATCGATGAATCGCACGTGACCCTTCCGCAGATCAGGGGAATGTTCAACGGTGACCAGGCGCGGAAAAAAGTCCTTGTCGATCATGGGTTCAGGCTTCCGTCGGCAATGGATAACCGCCCGCTGAGATTTGAAGAGTTTGAACAGAAATCGAATCAGCTCGTCTATGTATCCGCGACACCGGGTCCATATGAAGAGGAGCACAGTCCTGAAATGATTCAGCAGATCATCCGGCCGACCGGCCTGCTGGATCCGGAAATCGAGGTCCGTCCGATTGAAGGGCAGATCGATGACCTTATCGGTGAAATCAATGAGCGGATCGAGAAAAACGAACGCGTACTGGTGACCACCTTGACGAAAAAGATGTCGGAAGACCTCTCGGCATACCTGAAGGAAATCGGGATCAAGGTACAGTACCTGCATTCGGAAATCAAAACACTCGAGCGGATTGAAATCATCAGGGATCTCCGGATGGGTAAATATGATGTCCTGGTCGGGATCAACCTCCTGAGGGAAGGGCTTGATATACCTGAAGTGTCGCTGGTGACCATCTTGGATGCGGATAAAGAAGGGTTCCTGCGTTCCGAGCGTTCACTTATCCAGACAATCGGCCGTGCTGCCCGGAATGCCAACGGCCACGTCATCATGTATGCAGATAAGGTGACGGACTCGATGCAGAAGGCACTGGATGAAACGAAGCGCCGCCGTGAAATTCAAACGGAATATAACAAAAAACACGGGATCACTCCCCGGACAATTCAGAAGAGCATTCCGAACCTTATCCGTGCGACCCATGCTGCAGAAGAGCAGGAAGAGTATGCAGGGCCGCAAAAGAAGGTTTCAAAGCTTACCAAGCCAGAGAGAGAAAAGCTCATTGCCAGCTTAGAAGGAGAAATGAAGGAAGCGGCGAGAGCGCTGGACTTCGAACGTGCCGCCCAGCTGCGTGACACGATTCTAGAGTTAAAAGCGGAAGGATGACCGGTAAATGGCTAAAGATCAAATAGTAGTACAAGGAGCTAGAGCACATAACTTAAAAAACATCGATATAACGATTCCGAGGGATAAGCTCGTCGTATTGACGGGCTTATCGGGATCCGGGAAATCGTCTTTGGCTTTCGATACGATTTACGCCGAGGGCCAAAGGCGGTATGTCGAGTCGCTGTCTGCTTATGCGAGGCAGTTCCTCGGCCAAATGGATAAACCGGATGTCGATGCGATTGAAGGATTATCCCCTGCAATCTCGATCGATCAGAAGACAACAAGCCGAAACCCGCGTTCTACGGTTGGGACAGTTACAGAAATCTATGACTATCTGCGCCTGCTTTATGCCCGTGTCGGCAGACCGGTCTGCCCCATCCACGGGATCGAAATAAGTTCTCAGACCATCCAGCAGATGGTCGACAGGATCCTGGAATACCCCGAACGCACAAAGCTTCAGGTCCTTGCGCCGATCATTTCCGGCAGGAAAGGGACTCATGTGAAGACCTTTGAAGAGATTAAAAAGCAGGGATATGTAAGGGTGCGCGTCAACGGAGAGGTCCTTGATCTTGGAGACGACATCGAGCTTGAGAAGAACAAGAAGCATGATATAGAGGTCATCATTGACCGTGTCGTTGTGAAGGAAGGCGTGGAAGCCCGGCTTTCCGACTCGCTTGAAACGGCTCTTCGCCTTGCCGATGGCCGTGTGATCATAGATGTGATCGGTGAAGAGGAATTATTGTTCAGCGAGCACCATGCCTGCCCGGAATGTGGATTTTCCATCGGCGAACTTGAACCGAGAATGTTCTCCTTCAACAGCCCGTTCGGCGCATGCCCAAGCTGTGATGGGCTCGGTTCCAAGCTCGAAGTGGACAAGGAGCTCATCATCCCGATCATGGAAAAGACGTTGAATGAGAATGCCATCGCACCATGGGAGCCGACAAGTTCCCAGTACTATCCGCAATTATTGAAGGCAGTCTGCAACCACTTTGGAATTGATATGGATGTCCCGGTAAAAGACCTGCCGAAACACCAGCTTGATAAAATCCTTTACGGATCAAACGGTGATGAAGTTTATTTCCGTTATGAAAATGACTGGGGACAGGTAAGGGAGAACTATATTCAATTTGAAGGCGTTGTGCGGAACGTAGAACGCCGCTACAAAGAGACAAGTTCAGACTATATACGTGAACAGATGGAAAAGTATATGGCGCAGCAGCCGTGCCCTAAATGTAAAGGGTACCGCCTGAAGACGGAAAGCCTTGCTGTGAAAGTCGATTCCCTCCACATCGGTGAAGTGACAGCTTTCTCCATCGAGGAAGCGGAAGCGTTTTTTGCCGGGCTTGAATTGACGGAGAAAGAAATGAAAATCGCCAACTTGATCCTGAGGGAAATCCGTGAACGGCTCGGCTTCCTCGTGAATGTCGGATTGGATTACCTGACACTCAGCCGTGCCGCCGGTACCTTGTCGGGCGGGGAAGCCCAGCGCATCAGGCTGGCTACCCAGATCGGTTCCCGGTTGACAGGTGTCCTTTATATCCTGGACGAGCCGTCCATCGGCCTTCATCAGAGAGATAATGACCGGCTGATTTCCACGTTGCAGAATATGCGTGATATCGGGAATACCCTCATCGTGGTGGAACATGATGAAGACACCATGCTTGCCGCCGATTATCTGATTGATGTCGGCCCAGGGGCAGGTGTTCACGGCGGTGAAATCGTATCTGCCGGTACACCGCAGGAAGTCATGGAAGATGATAGTTCATTGACTGGCCAATACTTGAGCGGGAGGAAGTTCATCCCGCTTCCGGTTGAACGCCGAAAGCCTGATGGCCGGTACATCGAAGTGGTCGGTGCCAAGGAAAACAATCTGAAGAACGTCAAGGTGAAGATTCCGCTGGGCATATTCACTTCTGTTACTGGTGTGTCGGGATCCGGTAAGAGTACGCTGATCAACGAGATCCTCCATAAATCTCTTGCCCAGCAGCTTCATAGAGCCAAATCGAAGCCGGGAACACATAAGCAGATCAAGGGTGTTGAACACCTTGATAAAGTCATCGACATTGACCAGTCACCGATTGGCAGAACGCCAAGGTCCAATCCAGCCACTTATACAGGTGTATTCGATGATATCCGTGATGTATTCGCAAGTACAAACGAAGCGAAGGTGCGAGGCTACAAGAAAGGCCGCTTCAGCTTCAACGTGAAAGGCGGGCGTTGTGAAGCATGCCGCGGAGATGGAATCATCAAAATCGAGATGCATTTCCTGCCTGATGTATATGTACCGTGTGAGGTCTGCCATGGCAAACGTTATAACCGTGAAACGCTTGAAGTGAAGTATAAAGGCCAAAACATTGCCGATGTACTTGAGATGACCATCGAGGATGCACTTCAATTCTTTGAAAACATCCCGAAAATCAAACGCAAGCTGCAGACGATAGCGGATGTCGGCCTCGGCTACATCAAGCTTGGCCAGCCTGCGACGACACTATCCGGAGGGGAAGCCCAGCGGGTGAAGCTCGCTTCTGAACTTCACCGCCGCTCGACCGGTCGCTCCCTTTATATTCTGGATGAACCGACAACCGGTCTCCATGTGGATGACATTTCCCGTCTTCTGGTTGTCCTTCAGCGTCTTGTTGAAAATGGTGATACTGTCCTTGTCATTGAACATAATCTCGATGTCATCAAAGCTTCGGACTATATCATCGATTTAGGTCCTGAAGGAGGCGACAAAGGCGGAACCATCATCGGTACCGGCACACCGGAAAAAGTCGCCGAGGTACCCGAGTCCTATACAGGCAGATACCTGAAGCCGATCCTTGAACGCGACAGGGCGAGGATGGAAAAACGGATCAAAGAAAAAGAAGAAGTCGGCAGCAGCCGCTAACATAGTTTGATCATAAACAAGCACCCGGGTCGCGGGTGCTTGTTTTTTGGTCTATAGAAAGCTTTAGCGCTTTAAAGCAAGTGGGGACAGTCCCCACTTGCTTTAAAGCGCTAAAGGGATAGTGTTTCACACCTGCGGGATTACCGGGTCAGGCGGACCCCACATGCAGTTCCAGCACCCAGCCACGCGCAGCCGCACATCTGGAGCAGGAATCACCTGCGCGCATAAGTGAAAAACACATCCCGATACGTACCGTTTCTCAGCCTTGCGATGGAGGGAAGAAACCGGAAAATGTGGGAAGATTATTTTAAAGAAAACACTTCAGCTATGAAACCTTTAGGGAGTCACATCGTAAATATTAATAACAGAGAGGGGAGTGACTGCCTTGGAGACAAACAAATTGCTTTCATCCCTTTGTTATTTCAGCATCTTTTTCGCCGGGTTCATCTTTCCGATTGTAGTCTATTTTTTAACAACGGATCCGGAAACGAAAAGACATGCCAAATCAGCGTTTCTATCCCATCTGCTGCCGCTGATTGCACTGCCGCTGGTCATTGCGGGGATATTCTTTGATATCGGTATTTTATCAGTAGGAAGCGGAGTGCCGGTCTTTATTTTCCTCGCCATTGGGTTTTCGCTGCTAATTTCATTGGCCGTCGTTATTTGGAACGTGTATAAGGGAATAAAAGTACTGTTATAACTTTGAAGGAGTGGATAAGGATGAATGAAGAACGCAAACGTATATTGGAAATGGTTGAAAGAGGCCAGCTGTCCACCAAGGAAGCATTGACACTGCTGGATGCATTGGATAAAGATAAAGAAGACACCCCTTATAAAGAGAAAGCAAGCTACAAGGAGAAAGAAACTGATTTGCTTGATGACCTGTCCAGGCTCTTTACAGGTTCTGGCGAGAAATCAGGCTATCAGGGAGACGGAAAATCATCTCAGCATTTCAATAATGGCAAGGATAAACTGATCGACTTTTTCCAGTCCGCTTTAAACAAAGTTAAGAACATTGATTTGGATTTCGAATTTAATAAATCGATTGAGCTTTCCCACGTGTTTCAGGAAACTGAAGTGGAAACGCTTAAAGAAATTGCAATAGATGTAGCGAATGGAAAGGTGGAGGTTCTTCCTTGGGACCAAAATGAGGTCAGGGTCGAGTGTCAGGTGAAAGTATACCGCACAGATGACCTTGAAGAAGCAAGGAGATCGTTCCTCGCCAATGCTGATTTTTATATAGAAAACGGTAAGATGCGCTTATCCACTGAATTGAAGTGGATGAAGGTGAATTCCACCATCTATGTGCCTCAAGCGCAGTATGAAAAGGTCTTGGTCAAGGTTCTTAACGGCACCGTGAAGTCGGAAAGGATGAAGGCTGCTTCGTTCAAGGTCCGCTCTGGCAATGGAAAAGTGGAGTTGAAGGATATGACCGCGAAGATGATAGAAGTCGATACTTCCAACGGAGCCATTCATTTGGCTAATATCCATTCAGATAGTGTAGAAGCGGAGTCCATCAACGGTAAGGTTTACCTTGAAGGTGATGTGGTGGAAACCGACCTGCAGTCATTGAACGGGACCATTGTCTGCAGCCTTAGAGGCGAAAGGGCGGACACCCTTCATGCCAAGGCTGTCACAGGCGGTATTGATTTATATGTTCCTGATTCCATCGGCTTGAAAGGAGAAGCCAAGTCCAACCTTGGCAGTTTTAAGATCGAGATGGAGGGTATCAATATAGTAGAAGAGAAAAATGAAGTGGTACAAAAGCATGTTCACTTCTCCAAGGAAAGTGAATCGGATAGGAAGCTGCATATCTTTGCTCACACAAAAACAGGTTCCGTCCTCATAAAAAAATCGGAAGAGAAGAATGATATGTAGGACAACACATAAGATGTAAGAGAGGATGATATTGAATGGCTCTTGGTCGTTCACGTACCAATAAGGTCTTGGCGGGAGTGATTGGCGGTATCGCCGAACAAACCGGCATAAGCGCAAACATACTGAGGATCCTCTTTGTCATTTTGCTGTTCCCGACTGGGTTCTTCCCGTTAGGCTTGGCTTATATTATAGCTGCGTTTGTACTCCCTAAAAGATAAGAAGGGGTAAATACAATGAGATGGCTGATCGGAATTTTAATCAATGCGGTGGTTTTTGTCAGTCTTGCCGGTTACTTCCAAGGATTTGAAGTATCCAGCTTCGGAGCGGCCGTCATCGCCAGCTTCATTCTTGCCATTTTAAATGTACTGGTAAGGCCGATCTTGATTTTGCTGACACTGCCGGCCACCATTTTAACACTGGGGCTGTTCCTCTTTGTCATTAATGCAGTTACATTGCTGCTCACTGATGGCATAATGGGAGACAGCTTCGAAATCGATGGCTTCGGGATGGCATTCCTTGCCGCAATCATCCTGTCCATCATCAATATAGCGATTCAAAAAGCTGTTATTGAGCCAATGAAAAAACGAAAAGAGTGAGAGGCATGAAAACTGCTTCTCACTCTTTTTTTTGGGGATCTTTTCGTCAACTTTGTTGCTATTCAATATTAATTTCAAATAATATCTCTGGTAAACCTTCCTAAAAACCCCGGTGAGCAGGAAAGAAAAGAGCTGCTCGTTTTTTGAAAGTAAAATCTTTAGGGGGGAAATCCGGCACCTGGGATTTTTCCGAAAGCAACAATATATAAGAATACAGCCTTTTTCAAAGAAAAACTTCAATCCCTCGAAATAAATGCTTGAAACCCCGCCTTTCGTAGCTTGGCAGCCAATGCCTCTGCATTTTCTTTTTTGGAAAAAGCTCCTGTCTGGACTTTATACAAACTGCTTTTCAAGGATTTTTTAGTCAGATTGCAGTACTCTGCCACCGCAAGAGCAACTGCCTCTCCGCAAGATTCACGGTATTGAGTTGAACCGAGCAGTGCTGCCTCTTTTTGATTTGTCATGAATCCACATTCCACGAGCACGGCAGTCATCTTCGTTTCCCGCAGCACATGAAAATCGGCTGCTTTCACCCCCCGGTTTGCTAGACCGGCTGCTGACACCACTCTAGTTTGCAGGATGTTCGCCAGTTTTACTGCCGGGGCAGGTTTTGTTTTATAAACGTAAGTTTCTATTCCCCCTGCGTTATTCCACCCATTTCCAAAAGCATTTGCATGAATGGAGACAAACACATCGGCACCCCATTTGTTTGCTGAATCGGTCCGGAGTTTTAAACTGACATCTTCTTGATCAGAATGAGTAAAGAAGACCTCCGTATTTTCATAAGTAAGGAGAGCAGCTTTTGCTGACAGGGCAGCCGCCCTGTTGAATTCATACTCCTTCATTCCTGAGGGACTTCGTTTTCCGGGTGTGCTGTAACCGTGGCCGGCATCAATGGCAATTTTCATATTTATCCACCTCTCTATCCAGTTTTCATTTGATATATAGGATAGTTGGACAGATTGTGGACACCCCAATGGAAAAACAAGGTCTGCCAAGGTGGTAGTCACCTGTAGAAAAGTGCTAAAATGAGTTAGGATGAATTCATTACAGAGGTCTTTGCGCAAAGTTACAGATGCAGGGGCAGCTGTCTGGGTTAAGATCTGTCAAAAATACCTGATACATATAATGATTCGCATAAAAAAGGAGGACTTCTTTTTGGCAAAAGTACGCGCGAAAGATATTGTTGAGAAGTTTGGATTGGAATTGGTGAGCGGGGAGGAAGGGCTGCATCGCCCCATCGTCACAAGTGATATATCGCGGCCGGGATTGGAAATGGCAGGATACTTTAACTACTATCCCGCAGAACGGATCCAGCTTCTTGGAAAGACAGAGCTAAGCTTCCTTGAAAAACTGGATGACAGCCAGCGCAAATCACGCATGGATCAGCTGTGCACCGACATTACACCGGGAATCATCATCAGCAGGGACATGGATATCCCCCAGGAATTGGTGGAAGCCTCCACCCGCAATGATGTCCCTGTCATGAAAACCCCGATGAAAACGACCCGTTTTTCCAGCCGCCTGACCAATTATCTTGAAAGCAAGCTTGCTCCGACAACCGCCATCCATGGTGTATTGGTGGATATTTATGGAGTAGGTGTACTGATTACAGGAAAAAGCGGTGTTGGTAAAAGTGAGACAGCTCTTGAGCTTGTGAAAAGAGGGCATCGTCTTGTTGCGGATGACTGCGTGGAAATCCGCCAGGAAGACACCGATACACTTGTCGGCAGTTCCCCTGAGCTGATTGAGCATCTGCTCGAAATCCGCGGCCTGGGCATCATCAATGTCATGACCCTTTTCGGAGCAGGAGCGGTCCGGAGCTATAAGCGGATCACACTTTGCATCGACTTGGAGCTGTGGGATAAAACCAAGCAATATGACAGATTGGGATTAGAAGAAGAAAAAATGCGGATCATTGATACGGACATCACAAGATTGACGGTGCCGGTCCGCCCGGGGCGTAACCTTGCCGTCATCATCGAAGTCGCCGCGATGAATTTCCGCCTGAAACGAATGGGAGTCAATGCAGCGGAACAATTCACCAACCGCCTGAGTGACGTCATCGACGAAGGCGATCAGGAAGATTTCTAAGACCGGCTTTACCCCTTTTAAGAGCTGAAAGAGTTTGACTCTTTTAGTGCAATGACGCGTTAACGCAGCCGGGGACAGTCCCCTGTTACGTTAGTGCGTTAAAGGATATTTGATTTGAAGAATGGGAGTGTTTGAGTATGGAGTCTACGATTAGGCCCCTTGATCCGATTGCGTTCGAGTTCGGTCCGCTGCAGGTTCATTGGTATGGATTGATCATCGGATTGGGGATAGCATTGGCGTTATATTTAGCGGTGAGAGAAAGCGACCGCCTTGGATTGCCGAAAGATACATTCATCGATTTGATTGTCTGGGCCATCCCGATTGCGATCATTTCTGCCCGCATCTACTATGTCGCATTTGAATGGGATTATTATTCGCAAAATCCCGGTGATATCGTCAAAATCTGGAATGGAGGCATTGCCATTCATGGCGCTCTCATCGGTTCCGTAGCGACTGCCTACTTTTTTGCCAAATCAAAAGGGCTGTCTTTCTGGAAGCTAGCTGATATCGCTGCCCCAAGCATCATCCTCGGCCAGGCAATTGGCCGCTGGGGGAATTTCATGAACCAGGAAGCGCACGGCGGGGAAGTGAGCCGCCAGTTCCTGGAGAATCTGATGCTGCCCGATTTTATCGTCAACCAAATGTACATCAATGGTACATATTATCACCCGACTTTTCTTTATGAATCTCTCTGGAATATTGCCGGATTCATATTACTATTGATCATCCGCCGCAAACTGAATCTACGGGTCGGTGAGCTGTTCCTTTCTTATGTGATCTGGTACTCCATCGGCCGGTTCTTTGTCGAAGGAATGCGGACCGACAGCTTGATGCTGACAGAGTATCTCCGCATTGCACAGGTGATTTCGATCGTCCTGATAATAATTGCCGTCGGCCTGTGGATTTACAGGAGAATGAAGGGATATGCAGCCAAACCCTATAATGATGTAGAAGCCTAGAGAAATAGAACAAACAAGGGGAGTAAGGAGTATGCTTGGAACATCTATAAAAAACGGCTCAATAGCCGGGCTGAAGACAACCTGGTCCTTGGGGAAGGTCATTTTTCCGATCACGATGATCGTCGTCATGCTGCAGCATACGCCGATCCTGCCTTGGATCATTGAGAAAATTTCACCATTCATGGGATTGTTCGGCCTTTCAGGGGATGCGGCGATTCCACTCGTTCTTGGGAACTTCCTCAATTTGTACGCAGCGATCGGTGGGATTCTTTCACTTGATTTGACGGTGAAAGAAGTGTTCATTGTAGCGGTCATGCTCAGCTTCTGCCACAACCTGCTGATTGAATCATCGGTTGCGGCGAAGGTCGGCGTGAAAATCTGGGTCATCCTTACTGTGAGGATCGGATTGGCGGTCGTGTCCGCAATTGTCATCAATCTCGTATGGAATGGCGGCGGTGAACTCGCTCAGTACGGGATGATGCCGCCACAGGGCGCAGACCCGGAAAGCTGGGGGCAGATCATTCTGCTGGCCTTCGAAAAAGCAGGGTATGGAATCCTTCAGCTTGCCTTGATTGTCATTCCGCTAATGATCGCATTGCAAATTTTGAAAGATAAGAAGTGGCTTGCGGCCTTCTCCAATTGGATGTCGCCGTTCACAAAGGCGATGGGGATGAATGCCAACACTTCCACAACGATGGCAGCCGGCCTCTTGATCGGGCTTGCTTATGGAGCAGGTGTGATGATCCAGGCGGTAAAAGAAGACGGAGTGAGCAGAAAGGATGTCACACTGGCATTCATTTTCCTCGTTGCCTGCCATGCGGTGGTCGAGGACACCCTGATCTTTGTTCCGCTCGGCATCCCAGTCCTGCCGCTCCTGGTCATCAGGCTTGTCACGGCAGTCCTGCTGACCCTGACAGTCGCATTTATCTGGAGACGTGCTGAAGCCACGAAAGCCAAAGGAAAGGAAGCAACAACGATATGAGTAAAAAAATCACAACAGTGCTGTTCGACTTAGATGGAACATTGATCAATACCAATGAACTGATCATAGCCTCCTTCCTGCATACATTGAATCACTATTTCCCTGATCAATATAAAAGGGAAGATGTCCTGCAATTCATGGGGCCCCCGCTTGAGGAATCTTTTTTAAAAGTGAACCCGGATGCCGTCGAGGAAATGGTCAAGATGTACCGCGCATACAACCTGGAACAGCATGATTCCCTCGTCACTGAATTCGAAGGTGTCTTTGAAACAGTGCAGACCCTGAGCCAGAACTGCTGCAAGCTGGCAATCGTATCGACAAAGGTCCGCGATGTCGTGATCAAGGGATTGGAGCTAACGAACCTTGATCAATTCTTTGATGTCATCATCACCCTTGATGAGGTGGAGAAAGCAAAGCCTGATCCTGAACCGGTTGAAAAAGCCTTGTCAGCCCTTGGATCTGCACCGGGCGAAGCAATCATGGTTGGAGATAATCACCATGATATCCTTGCTGGTAAGAACGCGGGGACCCGCACTGCCGGAGTCGCCTGGACGGCAAAGGGCCGTGAACACCTTGACCAGTATGAACCGGATTTCATGCTGGAGACGATGGCCGACCTTTTAGATGCCGTCGGGATGGAAAGACGATGAGAAGGACCACCCGTTATCCAGTTGACGGGGCAAATTCTCTTTGGCATGTTTATAAAACCGTTCCTTTCCTGAAAGTCGTCAAAAACTTCGTCGTCATCCAGGTGGCGAGATATACACCTTTTTTGGGAATGAAGAACTGGCTTTATAAAACTTTTTTAAAAATGAAGATCGGGAACGAAACTTCCTTTGCCCTGATGGTCATGCTTGATGTCATGTTTCCTGAGAAAATATCTGTGGGGCGCAACACGGTCATCGGCTATAACACGACGATCCTTGCCCACGAATATTTGATAAAAGAATACCGTCTCGGTGAGGTGGAAATCGGAAGCGAGGTCATGATCGGCGCCAACACGACCATCCTTCCCGGCATCAAGATCGGTGACGGTGCGATCGTTTCAGCCGGTACGCTGGTCCACAAGGATGTTCCGGCAGGCTCATTTGTCGGAGGCAATCCGATGAAAGTGATTTATACGAAGGAAGAGCTTGCCGACAGATGGAAAGACGATGAAATTTATGGTGTTGAAAAATGATGGATCCCCCTTTCAGCTTGCTCTTTTTTGCTGGAAGGGGGATTTTTTGTATGTTTTATGTCGAATTTTATCGATTGGCCGATAAATCCTTGGAATCGCCGAAACCGACCCAGGAATCGTCGAAAATGCTGATAAAAGCGCCGAAACCAATCCCAGAAACGCCGAAACCATGTCTGAAAGCGTCGATAATATGCTGGAAGGCCGGAACATGACCTTATCATTATAGCCGGATGAAGTCCCTGCCAGTTATGCACCCTCGATCCCTCCAGCCGGATGGGGTCTTTTTTTACGTTCCGGGCAAGCTAATCAAAACGGTTGACGGGCAAAACGAGTAGAGGTACACTACTATTAACTTTAATTTATTAGCACATTAGCGAACTAAAGGATTCTAACTATTTTCAATAATCCGGCTGCAGTGCCATAATAAAAGTGTTTCGTACTTGTTGTTTTTGAAAAAATCACAAAAGCCGTATTTTTCCCGGGTCCAAGGTTATCTCTCGAAAAAGGGGAAGTAACTCTTTACCGGCGGGATTATCAGTGAATGACAGCGGGATTCTTCGAAATTCATATAAAAAGACGGAAAGTGCCTGATAAATAGATATTGTAAAAACTCAGATTGAAAAGGTGGTTGCCATGTCAAAGCTGTTCATGTTCGAAAAGCCATTGGGGATGAGGGACACGTTTCCCAATCTCTATCAAGCAAAATCATCATTAAAAACGAAAATGGAAGAAACGATAAAAGCCTGCGGCTATCAATTTATAGAAACACCGACACTGGAATATTTCGAGACAGTCGGGGATGCATCGGCAATCCTGGACAGGCAGCTGTTCAAGCTCCTCGACCAGCAGGGACACACCTTGGTGCTCCGTCCCGATATGACGGCACCGATTGCAAGGGTCGCAGCATCCAAGCTCCTTCGCAATAAAAAGCCATTACGGCTTGCTTACTGCGCTAATGTCTTCCGTGCCCAGCAGCGGGAAGGAGGCAGGCCGGCTGAATTTGAACAATTCGGAGTCGAATGCATCGGGGACGAAACGATTTCAGCTGATGGCGAAGTGATTTCGCTGATGATTTCGGCACTGAAAAATGCCGGATTGCGCAATTTCACCATCTCTATCGGACATATAGGATTCGTCAATGAGCTTTTTAAAGAAATTCTCGGGACTGAAGAGCGTGCGAATATTTTAAGCCGCTTCCTGTATGAAAAAAATTATGTCGGATTCCGGGACCATGTCAACAGCCTGTCCTTGTCATCCATTGATAAGCAGCGCCTTTTTTCATTTTTAAAATTAAGGGGTGGCAAAGAGATATTGCGCGGCGCTTATCCATTGATGGAAGGAGAGGCCGGGCAGGAAGCGATTGAACAGTTGGAAGAGCTGGCCGACCTTCTCAAAGATTATGGCGTTGACCAATATGTGAAATTTGATTTAAGCCTGGTCAGCCACATGAGCTACTATTCGGGGATCCTTTTTGAAACTTATGCAGAGAATGTCGGATTTCCAATTGGCAACGGCGGCCGTTATAACAAGTTGATGGAAAAGTTCGGGAAGGAATCGGGGGCTACCGGTTTTGCCCTGCAGCTGGACCACACCCTGGAAGCTTTGGGGTTCTCGGAAAGCGCGGTCCTTGATCATTGTGTGCTTTTCAGCCGTGAGCGGAGAAGTGAAGCTATCCAGTACGCACAGGAACTGAGGCACCAAGGGAAAAGTGTGGTGCTCCAGGATTGGAAAGGGATCAGCGATGTTGATGAATTTTCGAAAGAATTCATCGAGGTCAGTTATTTTATCGGAAAGAATGGAAAAGGGGGTGAGGAATGATGACGGAGTTGACCATCGCGATGCCTAAGGGGCGGATTTTTGATGAGGCACTTGAACTCCTGAAACAGGCGGGTTACAATCTTCCGCCTGAATTCGATGATTCCCGGAGACTGATCATCGAAGTGCCGGAAGAGAAGCTGACATTCATCCTTGCCAAGCCGATGGATGTGCCGACATATGTGGAACATGGGGTGGCTGACCTTGGCATCGCTGGAAAGGATGTCATGCTGGAGGAAGAGCGTGATGTATATGAACTGCTTGATTTGAAAATTTCCCCTTGTTACCTGGCTGTTGCCGGATTGCCGGGAACCACGATGAGTGAGGTAGCGCCAAAGATTGCCACGAAGTATCCAACGATTGCATCAGGCTATTTCCGTGAACAGGGGGAGCAGGTTGAAATCATCAAGCTGAATGGTTCCATTGAGCTGGCGCCGATGATCGGGCTTGCCGACCGGATTGTGGATATCGTATCGACCGGAAGGACTTTGAAGGAAAATGGGCTGGTCGAGTATGAAAAGATCGTTGGCATCACGTCCAGGCTGATTGTCAATCCGGTCAGCTACCGGATGAAGGATGAACGAATTGATGAGCTGGCAGAAAGATTAAGAGACGTGGTCAGCCGTATCACGGTTTAGAAGGAGGGGAAGACATCGTGAAGATTATCGAAGCCAAAGGGAATATATCGATTAAGCGCTCAATCGACACCGGCACGGAAGACCAGCGCAAATCAGTCCAGGAAATTCTGAGGGATGTTAAATCGGATGGAGACGATGCGTTACGTAAATTCACGGAAAAGTTCGATGGGGCCAGACTTAGTGAACTGAGGGTTTCTTCAGAGGAAATCGAAGAGGCTGTTAAAGAAATCGGTCCTGAAATGATGAGCATTATTGAAGAAGCAGCAGGAAATATCGCTGACTTTCATGGAAAGCAGCGCCGGAATTCCTGGTTTGATACAGATGAAAAGGGCACGCTGCTCGGGCAGAAGATCACTCCCCTTGATTCTGTCGGTGTCTATGTACCCGGCGGCACAGCCGCTTATCCATCTTCTGTGTTGATGAATGTCCTTCCCGCAAAGGTGGCGGGCGTCGAACGGATCGTCATGGTCACCCCTCCGGATGAGAAGGGACGGATACCGGCGGCTGTCCTGGCTGCTGCCCGGATTGCGGGAGTCACGGAAATTTGGAAGGCTGGCGGTGCCCAGGCAATCGGTGCGCTGGCATATGGGACCGAGAGCATTGCGCCGGTCGATAAAATTGTCGGTCCGGGTAATATATACGTAGCGCTGGCCAAGCGTGAGGTGTTCGGTGATGTAGCGATTGATATGATTGCCGGACCGAGCGAGATTGTGATTTTGGCAGATGAGACAGGGATTGCGGGAGAGATTGCAGCAGATTTGCTGTCTCAAGCAGAACATGATGTAAATGCATCGGCTGTTTTGGTGACGACTTCCCGGAAGCTTGCCGAGGAAGTTTCAGCAGCGGTTGATGAAGCTTTGGCTGATCTGCCGCGCCGTGAAATCGCGGAAGAGTCCGTGGAGAGGTTCGGTGCGATCTATCTGGCAGAAGATATGGAGAAAGCAGTTGAATTGGTCAATGATCTGGCTCCAGAGCATTTGGAAATTATGACTGGTCAGCCGATGGAAACGATGGCCAAGATCCGCCATGCGGGAGCGATTTTCCTCGGCAGATACAGTTCAGAACCAGTGGGTGATTACTTTGCGGGTCCGAACCACGTGCTCCCGACAAATGGAACGGCTCGTTTTTCGTCTCCATTGAATGTCGATGACTTCACGAAAAAGTCATCAGTGATTTCATACAGTGAAAAAGCATTAAGAGAAAACTGCGGCAAAATTGCGAAGCTTGCGCGGCTGGAGGGCCTCGAAGCCCACGCCCGGGCAGTCGAGGCGCGGTTCGGGAAATAAAAGGACGACGCTTTAACACATTAACGCAAGTGGGGACAGTCCCCTGTTACGTTAGTGCGTTAAAGCGCTGAGAGGGACTGTCCCTTTTAATACGGTGAAGGAGTGAAGTGTTATGGAGAATATCAGGAAGGCGGAATTGAGCCGCAAGACGAATGAGACGAATATTGAGCTCGGCTTTACGATAGATGGAAGCGGAAATGCCAACATTGAAACGGGAGTGCCATTCATGTCGCACATGCTGGACCTGTTTGCCAAGCACGGTCAGTTTGACTTGAATGTCAACGCACAGGGAGATGTTGACGTTGATGATCATCATACGACAGAAGATATCGGGATCTGCCTCGGCCAGGCCCTGCAAACAGCATTGGGTGACAAGAGAGGGATCAAGCGTTATGGAAATGCGTTCGTGCCGATGGATGAAGCACTGGCACAGGTGGTAGTAGACCTCAGCAACAGGCCGCACCTGGAAATGCGGGCGGAATTCCCGAGCCAGAAGGTCGGCACCTTTGACACCGAGCTTGTCCATGAATTCCTCTGGAAGCTTGCACTGGAAGCAAGGATGAACCTTCACGTCATCGTTCACTATGGCCACAACACCCATCATATGATTGAAGCGGTTTTCAAGGCTTTAGGGCGTGCCCTTGATGAAGCCACCACCATCGATCCGAGGATCCAGGGAGTACCATCTACGAAGGGAATGTTATAAATGATCGGGATTGTCGATTATGGAATGGGAAATCTGTTCAGTGTCGCAAAGGCACTCGAGCGGCTGGATGTTCCTTATTTTATCAGCGGAGAAGTGAAAGAACTTCAAAAAGCAGACGGCCTGCTTCTGCCGGGGGTAGGCTCTTTCCGGGATGCAATGACTCTTTTAAAAAGGCAGGAGCTCGCCAGATTTATAAAGAAATCTGCTGACCTCGGAAAACCCCTTCTCGGAATCTGCCTTGGAATGCAGCTGCTGTATGAGGAAAGTGAAGAGAACGGCACGACGGAAGGCCTTGGGCTGTTAAAAGGGCGTATCATCCGGATCCCGAGAAAGACGGAGGAGATGAAAATCCCCCACATGGGCTGGAACAAGCTTCGGTTTGTCAATGATTCTCCTCTGCTTGATGGACTCTCCGAAGGACATGTCTACTTTGTCCATTCCTATTATCTTTCCGAACCCAACCCCGACCATGTACTGGCGGCTGCAGAATACGGAGTGGAAGTACCGGCGATTTCAGGTTGGGACAACATCTTCGGTATGCAATTCCATCCGGAGAAAAGCGGCGACCTCGGCATGAAGCTGCTCAGGAATTTTACAAGATTTGTGGAGAAGGAGGCGGGGGTATAATGAGTTTTACAATCTATCCTGCGATCGACATGCGCGGCGGGAAATGCGTCCGTCTGCTGCAGGGAGACTACAGCAAGGAAACTATTTATGGGGATTCCCCTTTCGATATGGCGAAACGTTTTGTTGACGAGGGAGCAGAATGGATCCATATGGTCGACCTTGATGGTGCCAAGGAAGGGAACCGTGTGAACGATCAATTTGTGATCGATGTTGCAAATAAACTCGGTGCCAAAGTTCAAATTGGCGGAGGCATCCGTACCGAAGAAGATATAGAGTACTATTTAAATAATGGAGTGCAGCGTGTCATCATCGGCAGCCTCGCCGCTTCAAATACTGAACACGTGAAAGACTGGCTCGCCAAGTATGGGGACCGTCTCGCCATCGGGCTGGATGCCAAGGATGGCTATGTTGCCACACACGGATGGATTGAAACGTCAGAGCTGAAGGCGGTTGACCTGGGTGTGGAGCTTGCCCGTGCAGGTGCGGAAACGTTTATTTTTACCGACATCGCGACAGACGGTATGCTCTCCGGACCGAATGTAGAAGCGGTGGTTGAATTGGCGAAGGCGACCGGGAAGGAAGTCATTGCTTCCGGCGGCGTGAGTTCCATGGAAGATCTTCGTCTTTTAAAAGATAACAACGTTGCCGGAGCGATCGTCGGAAAGGCGGTCTACACTGGGAAAGTATCGGTGGCCGATGCGGTGAAAGAGGTGTCATCATGCTGACCAAGCGGATCATTCCATGCCTGGATGTGAAAGAAGGACGGGTTGTAAAAGGTATCAGTTTTGTGCAGCTCCGGGATGCAGGCGATCCGGTGGAGCTGGCAAAATTTTATGACGAACAGGGTGCGGATGAACTGGTATTCCTTGATATTTCGGCATCCCATGAAGGCAGGAAAACAATGATCGATGTTGTAAAAGAGGTCGCCTCAGAGCTGGCGATTCCTTTTACGGTAGGCGGCGGGATCAATGCTGTCGAGGATATGAAGAATATCCTCCGTGCGGGTGCGGATAAAGTGTCACTGAACACTGCGGCTGTGCTTCGCCCGGAACTGATTTCCGAAGGGGCCAGGTATTTTGGGTCGCAGTGCATTGTCGTCGCTATTGATGCCAAGTATGAAGGCGAAAGCGGAACATGGAAGGTCTATACCCATGGCGGCCGCAAAGTCACTGATAAAGATGCTGTTTCATGGGCGCGGGAAGCCGAAAAGCTGGGAGCGGGGGAAATCCTCCTGACAAGCATGGACAGTGACGGGGTCAAGAATGGATTTGATCTTGCGCTGACAAAGGCGGTCAGTGAAGCGGTGTCGATCCCGGTCATTGCGTCGGGTGGAGCCGGGAATGCAGAGCACTTTGAAGAGGTTTTTAAAAATGGAAAAGCGGATGCCGCCCTGGCTGCATCGATCTTTCATTATAAAGAGACGAGCGTTGAGCAGGTAAAAGAATATCTGCAGGAAAAGGAGGTTGTGGTGAGATGAATGATAGTTTAAATAAGATCAAATTCGACGAAAAAGGGCTTGTGCCGGCCATCGTACAGGATGCCTCAACCAAGAAGGTCCTGACATTGGCTTACATGAACGCCGAGTCTTTAAATCTTTCCATTGAGAAAGGGGAGACCTGGTTTTACTCCCGTTCACGCCAGGAACTCTGGCATAAGGGCGGGACGAGCGGGAACACCCAGCGCATCATTGAAATGAGGTACGACTGTGACCAGGATGCGATATTGGTTGAGGTGGAGCCTGAAGGACCTGCCTGCCACAAAGGGAACGAAAGCTGTTTTGAGGAGAGCATTTATAAAGCAGAAGAGGGTTCTGTCACAGGAAGTTCGATCCTTTCACAGCTGGAAAAGGTCATTGCAGACCGCTTCGACCAGCGTCCGGAGGGGGCATACACCACCTACCTGTTTGAAGAGGGTGTCGACAAGATCCTGAAAAAAGTCGGCGAAGAAGCGGCGGAAGTCATCATCGCCGCCAAAAACCGCGACAAAGAAGAACTAAAATGGGAAAGCGCAGACCTGCTGTATCATCTGCTCGTCCTCCTGAAAGAACAGGACCTCCCATTGAGCCAAGTCTTCCAGACACTCGAAGAGCGCCATTACAAATAAGGGGACAGTCCTTTAATACGTTAACGTATCAGGGGACTGTCCCCCAGTGTTTTAACGCACTAAAGGATCAATTTCCAGAAAATATCCTCCTCCGGTGGTTTAGCAACTGAAATATGTGTGTTATACTACTGTAGTTAATCTATACGTTTCGGAGGACTTTCATGAGAAAAGGTTCAAATGCAAGAAACGATAAAAGCAAAATTTTATCATTTGTCCCCACGGGTGAGTACTATTTCAACAAAGGAATCAAGGCTTATCATCGCCGGGAATTAAATAAATCTAAAAAATATCTTAACAGGGCCCTTCAGCTCGAACCGCTTGAGCCGATGATCGCCTGCCAGCTTTCGATCGTGCACACGGAAATGGGCGAATACTCTCAATCCAACCAGCTGCTGCATATGATCATCGACAGCCTGGACCCGCATATGGTGGAATGCCACTACTTCCTGGCCAACAATTATGCCCATCTTGGATTGTTCAAGGAAGCTTATACACATGTCTCGAATTATCTGGAAAAAGAAGAATACGGAGAATTCAGCGAGGATGCTGAAGACCTTCTTGAAATTCTTGAGCTTGACTCAGATGAGGCCCTGGATACGCTTTATGAACACGATGAGCTGATCACAAACCAGGAAAAAGCGAGAAACCTGCTTGAATCAGGGAACTTTCAAAAAGCAGTAGATCTTTTGGAAGAAGTCATCAAGGATTATCCGGAGTACTGGTCAGCGTACAATAACCTGGCACTTGCTTATTTTTACCTCGGCAGCACGGAAAAAGCGGCCGCCACGCTTGAAGAGGTACTGGAGAAGAATCCTGGAAACCTTCATGCTTTATGCAACATGGCCGTCTTTTATTTCTACCAGCAGAGGAATGAAGAACTGCAGGAACTGATGGAAGGCCTCGAAAAAGTCCGCCCGTTCCATTATGAGCAGCGTTACAAGCTGGGTGCGACCTTTGCCTTGATCGGCCGCAACGATAAAGCGTATGAGTGGCTGAAGTCGCTTCAGAAGCAGGGCTTCCAGGGAGACGCCAGCTTTTATTACTGGCTGTCACATGCTGCTTACCACACCGGCCATATCCAGACAGCTGAACAGGCCTGGAAAAGAGTAATGGAAGAGAATCCTGAAAAAGCAGGGGCAGAGCCATGGAATGATAAGAATCCGCAAATTGAAGGATTTGAAAATCATGTATCTTCCATCCTTAAAAAGGTGAAAAGCGAGTACGCTGAAGAGAGACTGTTCGGACTGTTCCTGATCTCCGTTTCTCACCATCAGAAGGAAGTGCTCACACATACGGACTTTGGCGCAGTGGATGATTTGAACCGTGCTGAAAAGCTGTATCTTGCTGAAATCCTGAAGGCCGAATCGCGCAAAGCCATCAAGGGAAGCCGGTCAATCAAGCATATCCATGAAACGGCATTGGCGATTTACGAGATTCATAACCCGATCAATGCGGTGGATTCCGGATTATTCCTGACATGGTTCACCATTGCATGCAAGCTGCTTGAGGCCGAAAAATCGCTGAAAAACGCTAAAGCCTGCGCTGCTGCAACAGAATACATCTGGCACAGATTAAGAGGCGACAAAAGAACAAAAACATTAATCTCAGGTAAATATGGGATCACTGCCTCCACTTTGAACAAATATCTGGAAATAGTTGAATCCTATTTAGAGTAATGAGCATATTCATGGACGAATATGCTCTTCTTTTTATAGGATATGAGTAGATAGGAAATACTAAAAAATATCTGTATTTACAGGACAGCGAAGTGAAGATGGAGTGAATAGTTTGCTCTCTCTTTTTTTATGAAAAATTCACGGAATACCTGTGAAGCAGTCTTTGTGTAAAGGAGTGTTCAATATGTCAGAGGAAAAAATTTATGATGTCATCATCGTGGGCGCCGGCCCCGCTGGAATGACAGCTGCAGTATATACTTCCCGTGCGGCGCTGTCGACACTGATGCTGGAACGCGGAATTCCCGGCGGTCAGATGGCCAACACGGAAGAAGTTGAAAACTATCCAGGTTTCGACCATATCCTTGGACCGGACCTTTCCAACAAAATGTTCGAACATGCTAAAGCGTTCGGTGCTGAATATGCATATGGCGACATTAAGGAAATTGTGGACGGGGAAGAGTACAAAACGATCAAAGCGGGATCCAAAGAGTACAAGGCGCGTTCCGTTATCATTTCTACAGGTGCAGAGTGGAAAAAGCTTGGCGTCCCTGGCGAAAATGAACTTGGAGGCCGGGGCGTATCTTACTGTGCGGTTTGCGATGGCGCATTCTTTAAAGGAAAAGACCTTGTGGTTGTCGGCGGGGGAGACTCCGCGGTTGAAGAAGGCGTGTACCTGACGCGCTTCGCGAATAAGGTGACGATCGTCCACAGGCGTGAAGAGCTGCGTGCGCAAAAAATCCTTCAGGACCGGGCGTTCAATAATGATAAGGTTGATTTCATCTGGAATCATACGGTAAAAGAAATCAACGAGAAAGACGGTAAAGTAGGAAGCGTTACACTGGTATCCACTGAAAATGGTGAAGAGAAGCCGTTCGATGCAGACGGTGTCTTCATTTACATCGGCATGCTTCCGCTGACAAAACCGTTCAGGGAACTCGGTATTACTAACGACATGGGCTACATTGAAACAAACGACAGGATGGAAACCAAGATTCCGGGAATCTTCGCTGCCGGCGACGTTCGCGAAAAAATGCTGCGCCAGATCGTCACGGCGACAGGTGATGGAAGTGTGGCTGCCCAAGCAGCACAGCATTACGTCGAAGAACTCGTCGAAAATTTGGCGGAGAAGAAGTAACCTGTCGAAAAAAAGATTGTCGAAAATCTGTCTAATTAAGTTGTAAATATCAGGGAGAGCCCTTGTATTCCAAGGCTTCTCCTTTTTCGACAAAGCTTGTCATAAATTACCGTATTTTGTATAGAAATAATTTACAAACCGTAATGACACCTTAAACGTACTGTAACACTAGTGAAACACAATGCGGGTAATATAGATAATAAGAAATTGACCCCCTTTTAAGAAATAAATCCCTTGTTAGACACAGGAATCGCCTGTGTCTCTTTTTTTGTCTTCAGCACTTTACCGTATTAACGCGATGAGGGACAGTCCCCTGTTACTTTAAAGTAACAGGGGACTGTCCCTCGGTGCTTTAGAGGGTTAAAGCACCTTCTGGTAAATGTTCGAACATTGTAGGTGAGGTACAATCATAGTATAATAAAGAGCAACGTAAACAGATGCAAAGCTTGAGGTGAAAATGAATGCAGCGAGTGACAAATTGTCTATATTTGAACGAAGATAAAGTCCTTCTTCTCCAAAAGCCCCGCAGGAACTGGTGGGTCGCACCGGGCGGCAAGATGGAGCAGGGAGAATCGATCCGAGATGCTGTGATCAGGGAGTATCGTGAAGAAACAGGAATCTATCTGCGCAATCCTCAGCTCAAAGGGATTTTCACATTTATTATAAAAGACGGAGACAAAATCGTTTCAGAGTGGATGATGTTCACCTTTTTCGCAACTGAAGCGGATGGAGTCAACCTTTCAGAGTGTGAAGAAGGGATCCTGGAGTGGCACGGTTTTGACGAAATCAAGAACCTTCCGATGGCTGAAGGGGACCGCCACATCCTGGAATACATGGTACATGGAAAAGGGATCATCTACGGCACCTTTACATACACACCAGACTTCGAATTGCTCTCATATAAATTAGACCCGAGTTAATCAAGGAGGAAGAGAACATGAGTACAGGTTCAACGAAAGATGGTCAATTGGTGATCATCACCGGCATGTCCGGGGCTGGAAAAACCGTCGCCATACAAAGTTTTGAAGATTTGGGGTATTTCTGTGTGGATAACCTGCCGCCGACTCTCCTTCCTAAATTTCTCGAACTGATGAAAGAGTCAGGGACGAAAATGAACAAAGTCGCATTGGGAATGGACCTGAGAGGGCGCGAATTCTTCGATCACCTTATCCAGGGACTGGATGACCTTGCGGAAAGCTCCTGGGTGACACCGCAGATCCTTTATCTCGATGCGGATGATTCGTCCCTGGTCAGACGGTACAAAGAAACACGGCGCTCGCACCCGCTTGCTCCTTCAGGACTGCCGATGGAAGGCATCAAGCAGGAGAGGCTCCTTTTAGAGGAACTGAAAGGCCGCGCCCAAACAATATATAATACATCAACGATGAAACCGAGAGAGCTGCGGGAAAAAATCCTTGAAGAATTTTCGGTGAATAAACGTTCGATCTTTACGGTCAATGTCATTTCCTTCGGCTTTAAACACGGCATCCCGATCGATGCCGATCTCGTATTCGACGTGAGATTCCTGCCTAACCCGCATTATATCGAACATATGAGACCGCGAACCGGACTGGAAGAGGATGTTTCCAAATACGTCCTTAAATGGAGCGAGACCCAGAAGTTCCTGGAGAAAGTGACAGACCTCCTGTCATTCATGCTGCCGCACTACAAACGGGAAGGGAAAAGCCAGCTTGTCATCGCAATCGGTTGTACCGGCGGCCAGCACCGTTCTGTTGCACTGGCGGAATATCTCGGCCATCATTTCGAAAATGACTACAGCACAAAAATCACTCACAGGGACATCCAGAAAAAAAGGGAACAGCTGACATGAAAAAGGCCAAAGATCCCAAGGTAGTCATCATCGGCGGCGGAACAGGACTGCCTGTTCTTCTCAGAGGGCTTAAGACATATCCTTTAGATATAACGGCTATCGTAACGGTGGCAGACGATGGGGGAAGCTCAGGGCGTCTGAGGGACGACCTGAACGTGCCTCCGCCAGGTGACATCCGCAATGTAATGGCAGCATTGTCGGAAGTGGAACCTCTGATCGAGCAGATGTTCCAGCATCGTTTTGAAACTTCGAATGAGCTATCGGGCCATTCGCTTGGCAACCTGATCCTTGCAGCGTTCACATCGATCACTGGCGACTTCGTCCATGCGATCCAGGAAATGAGCAGAGTCCTGAATGTAAAAGGGAAAGTGCTTCCCTCAGCCAACCAAAGCGTCGTCCTGAATGCAGAAATGGAGGATGGAACGATTGTCAGCGGTGAATCGAAAATTCCGTTTTCCGGCAAGAAAATCAAACGCGTTTTCCTGACCCCGGGAACAATCATCCCCGTATCCGAAACGATCCGGGCAATCCGGGAAGCAGATTTGATTGTCATCGGACCCGGCAGCTTATACACCAGCATCCTGCCCAACCTGCTTGTCCCTGAGATCGGGAAGGAAGTCAGCAGCTCCAAGGCGAGGAAGGTGTATATTTGCAACCTGATGACCCAGGCCGGGGAGACATTGAATTTTACAGCTGCCGATCATGTAAAAGCCATCTACGATCATCTCCATGACGGGTTCATTGATACGGTTATCGTCAACAATGAACAAGTTCCCCAGGAAATTGAAGCCCGTTACGAGGAAGAAATGGCGAAACCGGTCATATTTGATTTTGAACGATTATCTTCAATGGGATTGCAAGTGATCGAAGACAAAATCATTTCCTATTACGATGGCGTCATTCGCCACGATACCGGTAAAGTAGCGGAGATCATTTTTTCACTCATCAGTAAACCCAATCTCAAAGAAATTGAATAATTCAAATTGCTGCACAACAGCAGAACAGTACGGCATGGCCAACGCAAGGTATGCAAGCGTTTGTCTTAGGGAGGTGAAGAGATGTCGTTTGCGTCAGTTACAAAAAAAGAATTAACCAATCTTGATTTAAAGGATTGCTGCTCCAAAGCGGAGTTATCCGCATTGATCAGAATGAACGGATCGCTGTCCTTTGCCAACAGGTCCCTGGTCGTCAACATCCAGACAGAAAATGCAGCGATCGCAAGGCGTATCTATTCTTTGATCAAGAAGAACTATGCCACACCGGTTGAACTCCTGGTCCGTAAAAAAATGCGGCTGAAGAAGAACAACATCTACATCGTGCGCCTGAATGAAGACACGAAGGAAATACTGGAGGACCTCCATATCCTTGGCGAGGGTTTTACAATCATCCATGATATCTCAGCACAGCTCATCCAGAAGAAGTGCTGCCGCCGTTCATACCTGCGAGGTGCCTTCCTGGCAGGAGGTTCCGTCAACAACCCGGAAACCTCCTCCTACCACCTGGAAATCTTTTCACTGTATCAGGAGCATAATGAAGCCCTGTCTCAGCTGATGAACAGTTTTGGATTGAACAGCAAAACATTGGAACGCAAAAAGGGATTCATCACATATCTTAAAGAGGCGGAAAAAATCACTGAATTCCTGAATGTGGTCGGTGCTCATGGTGCCTTGCTCAGATTTGAGGATGTGCGGATCGTCCGCGACATGAGAAACTCGGTGAACAGGCTTGTAAACTGCGAAACCGCCAATCTGAACAAAACTATAGGTGCTGCCTTAAGGCAGGTCGAAAATATCCGCTTCATCGAACAGACTGCGGGTTTGCAAATCCTGCCGGACAAACTCAGGGAGATTGCCGAACTGAGAGTCACCTACCAAGATGTAACATTGAAGGAACTAGGGGAAATGGTATCTGGGGGAACCATCAGCAAATCAGGCATCAACCACAGACTCAGAAAAATAGATGAAATCGCAGAAAAGCTGCGTGCTGGTGAAAAAATAAAACATTAACCATATGGACAAAGGGGAGAAGGAAGCATGATCGAACAAAATGTAGAAGTAAAATTAAAAACGGGCTTGCAAGCACGCCCTGCCGCTTTATTCGTACAGGAAGCCAACCGTTTTTCATCAGAAGTGTTCCTGGAGAGAAACGGCAAGAAAGTCAATGCCAAAAGCATCATGGGCCTGATGAGCCTTGCCATCAGCTCAGGAACTGAAATCACTTTGATCGCAGACGGGACCGACGAAGAAGAAGCGGTAAAGCACCTCACAGAATTCGTGCAGAAAGAAAGCTGATCTAGAAACTCCATCTTTATTTAGGTGGAGTTTTTTTGTTGGGGAGATAGGAGGCTAACGTCGAGTTTTCTGCACCTATCGACGGGTTTGGGATGTCTATCAACGACTTAAGCCAATCTATCGCCGAGTTGCCGATCCAGGCACTTCTGCCAATCAAAAAAAGAGCACCTGATCAACAGATGCTCTTTCTGATAAACCTATTATTTGTTTTCGTTCATTTCATTGCTTGTAATGATACGGTCGATCAAACCATATTCAAGCGCTCTTTCAGCTGTCATGAAGTTATCGCGGTCTGTATCGCGGGCAATCACTTCAAGAGGCTGGCCAGTGCGGTCAGAAAGGATCTGGTTAAGCTTCTCGCGCAAGAACAAGATGCGTTTTGCGGCGATTTCGATTTCTGTCGCTTGACCTTGTGCCCCTCCAAGCGGCTGGTGAATCATCACTTCGGCATTAGGCAGTGCAAGGCGTTTGCCTTTTGCACCTGCAGCAAGAAGGAATGCACCCATGGATGCAGCCATACCGATACAGATTGTTTGTACGTCAGGCTTGATGTATTGGATGGTATCATAAATCGCCATACCAGCAGTGATGCTTCCGCCAGGGCTGTTGATGTAAATGGAGATATCTTTTTCAGGATTCTCTGATTCAAGGAAAAGCAATTGCGCAACGATGGAGTTGGCAACATTATCATCAATGCCGCTTCCAAGCATGATTACACGGTCTTTCAGCAAGCGGGAATAAATGTCATAAGCACGCTCACCACGGTTTGTTTGTTCAATAACTGTCGGAATTAAGTTCATCTTATTTCCTCCTTCGATATATTAATGTTATGTTGGAAACATACAAATACTTTATGTACTGATATAATACACCAGTTGGTCAATAAAGGTCAAACAATTAGCCCTCTTGTAACTAATTTTTCCCTCAACAATCCTTTCTACATCATACCCATCCATTCCTTTTTTAAACTATGCTTAATGTTAATAAAAGATTATTGTTTTGTTTTTATTTAAACAAACATAAAGGATTTCCGCTCCGGATGTCCGGCTCCGCGGGGCGGGCGGTGAACCAAGAAGCGGAAAGGCCCAGCTCAGCGGCGTACAGACTGGACTGACTCCGCATGAGATATAGGAATCAGGAAGAGCGATAGCGATTCGATGATGACCAATCGCAAGGAGGAGTCGGGAAGTCTGCTAGCCGCTGGGGCCTTGGAGCTGGATTGGCCGCCACGGCTGCGCCTGCGGGGTCTCACCTATCAAAAGCGGAAGCGGCCGTTCAACGACGTACGGATTGGAGGGCTTCTGTATGAGATAAAGGAATCACAACGAATAGAGTGAGTTGATGATGACTTATCGCAAGGAAGGAGCCTGAAATCCGCGAGTCGTTGGCCGCTGGAGCTGGACGAGTCCCGCTGATCCCGCAGGAGGTCAACAAGCAGGCGGGTGGGACTAAGATTTTGAAACATATTAGATAGATAAGCCTTTTTACGATACCGTACTAAGCTTCATTATGTATCCCATAAACTCTGTTCCTCAAAAACTATTGCATTTCCTTCGTTTCTGCACTATAATAAGATTTCGTACGCTTGTCGTACTGATTGCCCTCGTGGTGCAACGGATAGCACGTAAGATTCCGGTTCTTAAAATGGGGGTTCGATTCCCTCCGAGGGCGTTGCCAAAGGCCCCTGCGCTGATCTTCAGCGCAGGGGCCTTTTTATATTAAAATGAACAAAAGCAAATTTCGTGTAAAATATCGAAACACAAACTATACTATAGGTGAATAATGAATTGGAGGGATTACTATGCACATTCAAATGTGGACAGACTTTGCTTGACCATTCTGCTATATTGGCAAAAGGCGTCTGGAAGACGCCATTAAGCAGATTGACCATCCGATCGAAGTGACGTACAGATGCTTTGAATTGGACCCGACAGCAGAGCGGGATATTGAAGATAACATTTATGAGAAGCTCGCCAAGAAATATGGCATGAGTATAGATCAGGCTAAAGCCAATACTCAAAACATGGTGAACATGGCGAAAGAGGTTGGCTTGGACTATAGAATGGACACGATGATCCTGACCAATACCTTTGATGCGCATCGATTGGTGATGTTTGCAAAAACAAAGGGCCTGATGAAAGAGGTGACAGAGCGCATTTTAAAAGCATTCTTCACTGAATCAAGGCATATTGGAGATCATGAAACATTGACAGAGCTTGCGGTTGAAACAGGATTGAATCGCGATGAGGTTGCAGAGATGCTTTCGAGTGACGACATGGCAGTTGAAGTCCGTGCCGATGAGAAGGCTGCACAGCAAATCGGTGTGACAGGCGTTCCTTTCTACCTGATTAATAACAAATATGCCCTCACAGGCGCACAGCCGACCGAGGTATTTGTTCAGGCATTGAGAAAAGTGATCGCAGAAGAAGAAGAAAACAAAATCACATTGTTGAACAGCGACAGTGAAGACGGCGTTGTCTGTGATGAAAATGGCTGCGAGATACCAAAAAAATAAAAGAACAAACTGGCCTTGAATTCCTTTGATCGGGAGTTCAAGGCTTTTGATTTGATGACAAAACATCTTTTCGGCGATTTTGGGATGAGTTTCGGCTGTTTTGGCGCCTTTATCGACGGTACCGGAATAGGTTTCGGCGATTTCAGGCTCTCTTTCGGCGAAAATCACCTCCCTACCGACCAAACGGCAATTTCCGACACATCAACTACTGCGACGAAGGAAGTGCCATAACACTAACGGGAATCTTCCCAAACCAACTAATTTCCATACACTCTGCCCTCTATCTGTTGTAAAATAAAGAGAGGAGGGATCGGGAATGAATCTCAATACTGGATTATGGCAGCGGCAATCATTGAAATTGAATATGACCCAGCAGCTGACACAGGCGATTGAATTGCTGCAGTATTCCTCCCAGGAATTGAATGCCTATTTGGAGAATAAAGCCCTGGAGAATCCGCTTCTTCAGCTTGAACCTGTTCCTAATGGGGAACGATATAATAGAATGCGCGAAACGAACGGAATGAGTATTGATTGGATTGAAGAGGTGGCAGCGCAGCAGCCTTCGCTGTGGGAGCATCTTCTATCACAACTTGATTTGAAAACGCTTACCGAAAAAGACCGGCGATATTTGTCCCTCTTATTTGACAGCCTGGATGGGAACGGGTACTTGCCCAATGACACTGATAGTCTTCCTCCCATACCGAACCTGGTAAACTATATAGAACTCCTTCAGAGTCTCGAACCTGCGGGAATTGGGGCTCGGAGTTTGAAAGAATGCCTGCTTCTGCAAATCATTAGGGACGTCCAAGCCCCGGAGCATGCCAGATCCATCATTGAACATCATTTTGTGGATTTTTGTGAAAAGATGTGGAAGAGAATCACGAAAGAGCTGGGAATTACTCTCGCCGACGTCCAATCGACTGCGGATTACCTTAGAACCCTGAATCCCCGGCCGGGAGCCAGGTTCACTTCCGAGCCGCCGCAGTATATACGGCCGGAGATGTTCGTCACGCAAAAGGGCGATGGGCTGGAAGTTGAATTACTCGATGGCAGCGTCATGAAAATCCAGTACAATCGTGGTTATGATGAACGAATTTCATCTTTTCAAGATATGGAAGGATTAAAGTTCCTGCAGGACAAAAAGCAGGAGTTCCAATGGATCGTCAAAATGCTTGATCAGCGCAAAACGACCTTGATGAAAGTAGGCAAGTGCCTGGTTGAAAAGCAGGAAGGTTTTTTCAGGCATGGCCCAAAGGAGCTCAAACCTTTGACATTGAAAGAAGTGGCGGACACAATAGGAGTGCATGAGTCGACGATCAGCAGGGCTGTAAGAGGGAAGTATATTGGCACCCCTTATGGCACATATGAAATGAAAGCATTGTTCGTCAGCGGTATAGGGAAAGAGGAGGATTCTGCTTCCTCTGAAGGAATCAAGGCGGAAATCACGGTGCTCATGCAACAGGAAGATAAAAAGAAACCCCTGTCCGACCAGGCGATCTCAGCACGATTAGCTGAAAAAGGAATGAAAGTTTCGAGGAGAACAGTGGCGAAGTACAGGGATCAGCTCAATATCCCTTCGTCGACAAGGAGAAAACGTTATGATTGAAAACAAGCTGCCGGCGGTTAATTTTTATACCAGAGACAGATGTCATTTATGTGAAGATGCGAAGCTGATGCTCAAGCTCATAAAAGAAGAAATCCCATTTGAACTGAACGAATATGATATCGACAAGAGTGACGAGCTGACAGAGCGATTTGGGTTGATGATCCCGGTGGTTGAGATCGACGGGGAAATCGTTCAGTATGGGCAAATTGATTATTTTACAGTAAGTAAACGTTTACAAGATAAATCCTGAGTTTTTATAGTTGAATTTTGATTCATCCCTTGTTAAACTAACGTTGAAAGCAGGGATGAAATTTTTTTGCGGTAGGTGGGACATAATATGTCTTATGGGGACGTATTGAGTCCAACCAACAAACTTGAAGGAGCTTTTTGATGGAATCGATTATTGATATACAAAAACGATTATTACCAGACCTGCTCCAGGTTATGCAAAAGAGACATCAAATCCTCAAATCTGTGCGATTGATGCAGCCTGTTGGAAGAAGAAGCCTCGCTCAGTCACTCGGGATGACGGAAAGAGTCCTGAGAAGCGAAGTCGAGTTTCTGAAAGACCAGGATTTGATCGAGATTAAATCATCAGGGATGATCATCACGGCTGAAGGGGAACTGCTTCTGAGGAAGACAGCTGACATGATGAGGGAGATAACGGGGATTGATTCCATGGAAAAGGAATTGAAAGCTTTACTCAATCTTCATGAAGTTTTTATCGTTCCGGGGAATAGTGATGAGTCTCCATGGGTAAAAGAAGAATTAGGCAGATCGGCGGCAATGCGTATGAAAGGCCTTCTGTCTGGAGATAATATCATCGCGGTAACCGGGGGATCCACAATGGCGGCTGTTGCAGAAAAGCTGACACCGGAATTTGCCCGGCATGAAGTGTTATTCGTTCCGGCGAGGGGCGGTATCGGCGAAGATGTGAAGAATCAAGCCAATACGATCTGCGCCAAAATGGCGGAAAGGACCGGTGCCAAACACCGTGTGCTTTATGTCCCTGACCAGGTAAGTACGGAAGTGTACAAATCTTTCATCAAAGAGCCTGAAATCAAGGATGTTCTCAGTCTCATCAAATCCGCTGACATCGTGCTTCACGGAATCGGCGATGCGGTCACAATGGCTGAACGCCGTAAGACCGGTGAAGAAACGCTCAAGAAGATCCTTGCGGGAGATTCAGTCGGAGAAGCCTTCGGTTATTATTTTAACGAAGAAGGCGAAGTCGTACATAAAGTGACGACTGTCGGCCTGCAGCTTGAAGACTTGAGAAACAAGCCGAATGTCATTGCGGTGGCTGGCGGCCGATCAAAGGCGAAGGCGATAAGGGCCTATTTCAAAAGCGTGTCTCATTCCACGATTCTGATAACGGATGAAGGCGCGGCGAAAGAGCTTTTAAAAGGGTAATACCTTTTGAAATATATAAAATTTCCTTAACCATTTTAAAGGAGGACTTTATTCATGACAGTAAAAGTTGGAATTAACGGATTTGGACGTATCGGACGTAATGTATTCCGCGCATCTTTAAAAAACGATAACGTTGAGGTTGTAGCAGTAAACGACTTGACAGACGCTAACATGCTTGCTCACCTTTTACAATATGACAGCATTCACGGAAAGCTTGATCAAGAAGTGACAGTTGACGGCGACACTCTTGTTGTCGGCGGCAAAAAGATCAAGGTTCTTGCTGAACGCGACCCTGCTCAACTTGGCTGGGGAGATCTTGGTGTAGACGTAGTGGTTGAATCTACAGGCCGTTTCACTAAGCGCGCAGATGCTGCGAAACACATCGAAGCAGGCGCTAAGAAAGTCATCATCTCTGCTCCGGCTTCTGATGAAGACATCACAATCGTTATGGGTGTTAACGAAAACAAGTATGAAGCAGGAAGCCATGATGTTATCTCTAATGCATCTTGTACAACAAACTGTCTTGCACCATTCGCGAAAGTATTGAACGATAACTTCGGTATCAAACGCGGTATGATGACAACAGTTCACTCTTACACAAATGATCAGCAGATCCTTGACCTTCCGCATAAAGACTACCGTCGTGCGCGTGCAGCTGCTGAAAACATCATCCCGACTACAACTGGTGCTGCAAAAGCAGTTTCTCTTGTTCTTCCGGAACTTGAAGGCAAACTGAACGGCGGAGCAATGCGTGTTCCTACTCCAAACGTCTCTCTTGTTGACCTTGTTGCTGAACTTGATAAAGAAGTAACTGTGGAAGACGTAAACAATGCTTTCAAACAAGCATCTGAAGGCGACCTTAAAGGAATCCTTGGATACAGCGAAGAGCCGCTTGTATCAGGCGACTACAATGGAAATCCTGATTCTTCTACAATCGATGCCCTTTCTACAATGGTCATGGAAGGCAACATGGTTAAAGTCATCTCTTGGTATGACAACGAGAGCGGATACTCTCATCGTGTTGTAGACCTTGTTGATTATATCGCATCTAAAGGTCTATAAGAGTTATAAACCAAATGTGATATCCTAAATGATGAATGTGACATAATTTATCAGGGTTTATGTTGGATAAATTATGTCCCAGCATCTATAATGAAATGGGATGAAGGGGAGCGGGGAGGATTCCCCGCTCTTCTTTTTTCATAAAACGGGTTTCATGCCCGATTATCCAGAAGGAGGCCTTTTGAAATGAACAAGAAAACCATCAAGGATATCGACTTGAAAGGAAAGCGTGTATTCTGCCGTGTAGACTTCAATGTGCCTATGAGCGAAGGCAAAGTGACGGATGAAACCAGGATCAAAGCTGCACTTCCAACGATTCAATACCTGTCCGAGCAGGGAGCGAAAGTCATTCTTGCAAGCCATCTGGGACGCCCAAAAGGCCAGGTTGTTGAAGAGTTAAGATTGACTCCTGTTGCAAAGCGTCTTTCCGACCTTCTTGGGAAAGATGTAGCGAAAACGGATGAGGCGTACGGAGAAACGGTCCAAGCTGAAATCGAAAAAATGAGCGAAGGCGATGTACTGCTTCTTGAAAACGTCCGTTTCTATCCAGGCGAGACGAAGAACGATCCTGAGCTTGCAAAAGAATTTGCGGCACTTGCCGATGTCTATGTGAACGATGCGTTCGGAGCTGCTCACAGAGCACATGCTTCCACAGCAGGAGTTGCTGAACATCTTCCTGCAGCTGCAGGCTTCCTTCTTGAAAAAGAACTTGAGGTCCTTGGCAAAGCCTTGACGACACCTGAACGCCCTTTCACTGCAATCATTGGGGGAGCGAAGGTCAAAGATAAGATCGGTGTCATCGATAACCTGCTGGAAAAAGTAGATAACTTAATCATCGGCGGAGGACTTGCTTATACGTTTGTAAAAGCACAAGGCCATGAGGTCGGGAAATCCCTGCTGGAAGAAGATAAAATTGATTTAGCGAAAGAATTCATGAAAAAAGCAGAAGATAAAGGCGTCAAATTCTATATGCCGGTTGATGTGGTTGTGGCAGACGACTTCTCGAACGAGGCCAACACGAAAGTCGTGGCAATCAATGAGATTCCTTCTGACTGGGAAGCATTGGACATCGGACCTGAAACACAGGAGCAATATGCTGATGTCATCAAAGATTCCCGTCTGGTCATCTGGAACGGGCCAATGGGTGTATTTGAAATTGAAAAGTTTGCAAATGGCACGAAGGCCGTTGCCCAAGCTTTAGCCGATGCTGCAGATACATATTCTGTCATTGGCGGAGGGGATTCAGCCGCAGCGGTTGAGAAATTCGGCCTGGCCGATAAAATGAGCCATATTTCCACTGGCGGCGGAGCTTCCCTTGAATTCATGGAAGGCAAAGAACTTCCGGGAGTATCCGCACTTAACGACAAGTAAGGAAAGGATGAGAAGAATGCGAAAACCAATTATTGCAGGAAACTGGAAAATGAATAAAACGATGACGGAAGCAAAGAATTTTGCTGAAGAAGTAAACGGTCTCGTTCCATCTTCTGATAAAGTGGAGTCCGTAATCTGTGCCCCGGCATTATTTCTTGACCGTCTTGTAGAAAGTACAGCTGACTATCAAGTTGAAATCGGTGCCCAGAACATGCACTTTGAGGAAAGCGGAGCCTTTACGGGTGAAACCAGTCCAGCTGCATTACAGGATCTTGGCGTAAAGTACGTCATCCTTGGTCATTCCGAACGTCGTGAAATGTTCAATGAAACGGATGAGGCAGTTAACAAAAAGGCAAAAGCCGCCTTTAACTACAACTTGACTCCGATCGTATGTGTCGGTGAAACGTTGGAGCAGCGTGAAGCTGACCAAACGAAACAAATCGTCGGTGACCAAGTGAAGAAAGCACTTGATGGACTGTCTGAAGATCAAGTAAAATCAACGGTCATCGCTTATGAACCAATCTGGGCAATCGGAACCGGCAAATCTTCAACATCAGCAGATGCGAATGAAGTCTGCTCCCACATCCGCCAGACAGTTGCCGAACAATTCTCTCAAGAAGCTGCCGAAGCCCTTCGCATCCAGTACGGCGGAAGTGTTAAACCGGAAAACATCGGTGAATACATGGCCCAGCCGGATATCGATGGAGCACTTGTAGGAGGAGCCAGCCTTGAGCCGAAATCATTCCTGCAGCTATTGGAGGCAGGTTCAAATGAGTAAATCTCCTGTTGCTCTTATCATCTTAGATGGATTTGCATGTCGTGAAGAGGACAAAGGGAATGCTGTTACTCAATCAAAAAAACCGAATTTCGACCGTTATTGGAATCAGTTTCCCCACAGCACACTGACTGCGAGTGGAGAAGCGGTCGGACTGCCTGAGGGCCAGATGGGGAACTCCGAAGTTGGCCACTTGAACATCGGTGCCGGACGGGTTGTTTATCAAAGCCTGACACGTGTCAATGTGTCCATCCGTGAGGGCGAGTTCGAAAAAAATCAAACGTTCGTCGATGCGATGGAGCATGCGAAAACAAAGAACAAAGCACTCCATATCTTCGGATTGCTTTCCGATGGCGGTGTTCACAGCCATATCGACCACTTGTTTGCGCTGTTGAGGATGGCTGCCGATGAGGGTCTCAAGAAAGTTTATGTCCATGCTTTCCTTGATGGCCGTGATGTAGGACCGAAAACAGCTGAGAAGTATATCCAGCAGACGCAGGATGTCATGCGTGAACTTGGAGTCGGCGAAATTGCGACTATTTCCGGACGTTACTATTCCATGGACCGCGATAAGCGCTGGGACCGTGTCGAAAAAGCTTACCGGGCAATGGTCTATGGTGAAGGGCCGGAGTACTCCAACCCGCTTGAAGTGATTGTCGATTCCTATGATAATGGAATCTTCGATGAATTCGTGCTTCCTTCCGTCATCAAAAGAGACAATGGTGAACCGGTTGCCACAATTGAAGAAGAGGATGCAGTCATTTTCTATAACTTCAGGCCGGACCGTGCAATCCAAATCTCAAATACATTTACAAATGATGATTTCCGTTCCTTTGAAAGAGGGCCGAAACATCCGAAGAACCTTCACTTTGTGTGTCTGACACACTTCAGTGAAACAGTTGACGGTTATGTGGCATTCAAGCCGACGAATCTGGACAACACGGTTGGTGAAGTCCTTTCGCAAAACAACTTGAAGCAGCTGCGCATAGCTGAAACAGAAAAATACCCTCACGTGACGTTCTTTATGAGCGGCGGGCGTGAAGCGGAGTTCCCTGGTGAAACACGGATCCTGATCAATTCACCAGATGTTGCGACATACGACCTGAAACCCGAGATGAGTGCTTATGAGGTAACAGAAGCACTGCTCGATGAAATTCAAAATGACAGGCAGGATGCCATCATTCTCAATTTTGCCAATCCGGATATGGTCGGCCACTCCGGAATGCTTGAGCCGACCATCAAAGCGATCGAAACTGTTGATGAATGCCTTGGTAAAATTGTTGACCTGATCACGGAAAAAGGCGGAACAGCCATCATCACTGCCGATCACGGAAATGCAGATGAAGTAGTCACACTTGAAGGTAATCCGATGACAGCTCACACAACTAATCCTGTACCAGTCATCGTAACAAAAGAAGGCGTATCATTGCGTGAGGGCGGTATCCTTGGAGACCTGGCTCCGACAATGCTGGATCTTCTAAACCTAAACAAACCGGCAGAGATGACTGGTGAGACGTTGATTAAGAAGTAAGTTTTGTTGATTGCAGCGGAATGCACTCTCCTAGGGTGTAGGTCCCCTGGGCGCATGCCGAGGGTGGACTCATGCCCGACTCCGGAAAGAGAGTGGATGAAACGAAAATCAAAGCGTTTTTACTTGTTAATCAAGTAGTATTAATAACAAAAGCTCTGTAAAAATTTAAACCTTGTTCTCAATGAATTGATTGGAACGGAAGGCACCGACTCCTGGGGGATTAGCGGGACAGGTGAGACCAAGGTTACGTACCTACTGGAACGTAACCCCACAGGCGAATCCAGTTCCAGCGGCCAGCGCCTAGCGGATTTCGGTCTCTCTCCTTGCGATAAGTCAACATCGGCGCGCTCCGCTTGCCGTGTTTCCTTTATCTCATGCGAGTGCCCTCCAATCCGTACGGCGCTGAACGGCCGCTTACGCTTTTTATGAAGCCGAGGAGGCTCACCGCCCGCCCCCAGGAAAGCGCGTGCCTGGAGTGGAAATCAACACTTGTGTTAACAGGTAATTAAAACCAAACCCATTTTAAAGGAGAGAATTTACATGCCATTTATTACAGACGTATATGCTCGCGAAGTATTGGATTCCCGCGGAAATCCTACAGTTGAAGTAGAAGTTTACACACAATCAGGCGCTTTTGGACGCGCATTGGTACCATCAGGTGCTTCTACAGGTGAATATGAAGCAGTTGAACTTCGTGACGGCGACAAAGGCCGCTACCTTGGAAAAGGTGTACAAAAAGCTGTAGAAAACGTAAACAACGAAATCGCTGAAGAAATCATCGGTATGGATGTAACAGACCAGGTTGCAATCGACAGAGCAATGATCGAACTGGATGGAACAGAAAACAAAGGCAAGCTGGGTGCAAACGCAATCCTTGGTGTTTCCATGGCAGTTGCACGCGCTGCTGCTGACTTCTTCGGAGTTGAACTTTACCAATACCTTGGAGGTTTCAACGCGAAGCAGCTTCCAGTACCAATGATGAACATCGTTAACGGCGGTGAGCACGCAGACAACAACGTAGACATCCAGGAATTCATGGTAATGCCTGTTGGTGCTCCAACATTCAAAGAAGGCCTTCGCATGGGTGCGGAAATTTTCCACAGCCTGAAAAGCGTCCTTAAAGGAAAAGGCTACAACACAGCTGTTGGTGACGAAGGCGGATTTGCTCCTAACCTGAATTCAAACGAAGAAGCTCTTTCTACAATCATTGAAGCGATCGAAAAAGCCGGCTACAAGCCAGGGGAAGAAGTTCTTCTTGCAATGGACGTTGCTGCTTCTGAAATCTACAACAAAGAAGACGGGAAATATCACCTTTCTGGTGAGGGCGTTGTCCGCACTTCTGCAGAAATGGTTGATTGGTACGAGGAGATGTGCAACAAGTATCCAATCGTTTCTATCGAAGACGGTCTTGATGAAAACGACTGGGATGGTTTTAAACTTCTTACTGAAAAAATCGGAAACAGAGTTCAGCTTGTTGGAGACGACTTGTTCGTTACAAACACAAGCAAGCTTGCTCAAGGTATCGAGCAGGGCATCGGTAACTCCATTCTGATCAAAGTGAACCAAATCGGTACATTGACTGAAACATTCGATGCTATCGAAATGGCTAAGCGCGCTGGCTATACTGCTGTAATCTCTCACCGTTCTGGTGAAACAGAAGACAGCACAATCGCTGACATTGCGGTTGCTACCAACGCCGGCCAAATCAAAACAGGTGCTCCTTCACGTACGGACCGTGTGGCGAAATACAACCAATTGCTTCGCATCGAAGACCAACTGGCACACACTGCACAATACCTTGGAGCGAAAACGTTCTACAACATCAAGAAGTAATAGTTTCGAGGAGATCCGTCCACTTAGTGGGCGGATTTTTTTATACGGGAATTTTTACCCAATAGGAGGTCTTAGAAACTCAAAAGACACCCTTCTCAAAAAGGGTGCCTGAAAGATAGGCTCACTCCTAAATTAATCTCCGCAATGCTTCCGTTCCTTTAAGATCAGAGAGCGATGCCGCACCGATTCCAAACATGGCGGTCCGTAGTTCAAACTCAATGCGCTGAAATTGTTCATCTAGTGCTTCTTCATCAGATGCCGCTGCATGTGGAAGGAGCGACCTTCCGAATCCGGCAAGATCAGCACCTAAGGCAATGGCTTTTGCTGCATGGACACCATTTTTCATTCCCCCGCTCGCATATAGCTGCACGGCTGGAACATCTCTCCTGATCTGCATCAGGCTTTCAGCTGTAGGAATGCCCCACTCCGTGAAAGCTTCTGCTGCCTTCGCCCTCATGGGTTCTTTTGAACGATAGGCTTCGACCTGAATCCAAGAAGTGCCTCCTGAACCGGCCACATCAATGAATGCAACCCCCGCTTCATATAAATGCCGGGCTGCACTGCTGCTGATCCCCATGCCGACTTCCTTTATTCCGACAGGGACAGGCAGCGATTTTGCTGCCTGTTCAATCTTCTTCAACAGCCCCTTGAAATTGGTGTCGCCTTCCGGCTGGAAGACTTCCTGCAGGCTGTTAAGATGGAGGACGAGGGCGTCCGCTTCAATGAGGTCAACTGCTCGCTGGCATTGCTCCACTCCATATCCGTAGTTAAATTGAACAGCCCCGAGGTTTGCCAGGATAGGAATCGAAGGAGCATGTCTTCGGATATTGAACGAATAAGCAGTTTGTTCATTTTCAATCGCTGTCCTCATCGAGCCGACGCCCATTGCCCAGCCGTGCTTTTCCGCAGTTCTTGCCAGCGCTTCGTTTATCTGGGCTGCTGTTTCCGTACCACCGGTCATCGAACTGATCAGAAAAGGTGCTTTCAGCTGCTTTTGGAAAATGGATGTGCCCAGGTCGATTTCGCGAAAATCAATCTCCGGAAGGGCATTATGCTGAAACCGGAAGGCTTCGAAACCGGTCGTCATCTCTAAAGATTCAACATCTCTCGTTAAGCAGATATCAATATGCTCGGTTTTTCTTTTCTCTGTTGAACTTTTCTCCCTGTCTGTCAAGGCAAGCCCTCCTTTGTTTTCGCTGCTGCAGGATGCGTTGAAACCTGAAGCGGTTATAACGCTGTATCATGATGAACGGAATGTTGGCCGCAAATGCATAAACAACCATGATCCACCCTACCAGCTCTGTGTTCCAGATGAAAAAGATCAATGCTGGGGGAATCAGAATCAAATGGGTGAATTCGGCACGTCTGGTTTCCAGTATGAAGGTTTCGAAATAATCCAAATCCCGTCCTGCAAGTTTTTTCTTCCGGAAGCCGCCGTCAAAGACACCGCCGCCATCCGGCAGAAGGGTTTTCCAGTGCTTGATGCCGATTCTTTCATAGAACCTTCCTCCTGACTCCCATCTCTTCTCCTGGTAAAGCAATGACTCTTTTGTAAAATACCGGCGGTCCATATGGAGGCATATGTATGATAAGGACAAATGGATCACCGGCCATAACACGATATTGAGCAGCAATGTCAACCAGAACGGAAAAGTCACCAGCATAATATCACCGCCCTTTCTTCTTGGTTAAAGAAATACTGCGCCCTTTCCAGGCCACATTCTTCATAAAGAACGTTCTTATTGCAGAATAAGCAAATACAGTGATGAAAAATAAAGATAATAGCGGAAAACAGAGGGAGGCTGACCAGATGAAGCTGCCGACTGCCCTCAGCAGAATATAGAACTGGATGCTGTACAATCCATAAAGGGTAAGGATGCCTGCTGTTTCATAGCCTGAGGCACCTTCAAGCCCCAAAAGCGAAAACCCGGCTGAAAGACTGCCGGAAACCCAGAGAATGATCGGGATAAGCAGCAGAAGATTCGTTGCTCCGGCTCCGGAGGCAAAGCTTTTACTCCAGCCTTGGGTCAGTTCTTTTACACCGCCGGGATACATCCTCATTGAAACAGCTTGCCTGCCAATATAATTGCGAAGCGGTATGCCATGGTTAAGAAAGGTTTTTCCCAGCATCATATGCTCCAATATTTCATGTGAAATGGCACTATGGCCCCCGACTTTCTCGTAATCCTTTTTCGTGCAGACGAAGCATTGTCCGAAAGCACCGGCAGGGGGGATCACCCTTGATAAAATGTGAAAGCTGCCGATACCCATGACGGCAATGAGGTTGAACATTCCTGACAGATTTTCATAAACACGGGTGATTTTATGATAAGGCTGAATCGTGAGTGCGCCGCCGCTGTTTTGCCGGGAGGAGAGTATGTTTTCCACACCGCCGGGTTCGATTGTAGTATCGGCATCCAGAAACATGAACACGTCTCCATCGGCTTCCTTCGCACCGTTCCAGCAGGCCCACGATTTCCCGAACCAGCCTGAGGGAAGAGGAGGGGGTACGATGACCCTCATCCCATAGTTCCTTGCGATATTGCCTGTTTCATCTTCAGAGTGGTCATCGACGACAATCACTTCATGGATTGAGGCCGCTTCAGCCTTTAAAGATGAAAGCAGAGCGTGCAGGTTTTTCTCCTCATTGCGTGCCGGAATGATGATGGACAGTCTGTCAGTATTCTGGTGGGATGATCTTTTTCCTCCGGGTATTGCAATTCTCCAGAGCAGTAAGCTGCCTAGTAGCAGGTATAACCAGCCAGGATGCATGCCGCCGCCTCCTTATTTATATTTCCAAATCAGCCCTTTTTTAAGCCATTCAGCTGTGTCGGACCGGTATGGAAACCAGTTTATTTCTTTATTTCTTCTGCCTTTATGAATCATTGTCGATTTGATGTTGCAGAAAGCCTGGAGCCCTTCTTTTCCATGGTACCGCCCAAACCCGCTCATCTTTACCCCTCCGAATGGGAGGTGCATGTTGCTTATGTTCCGCAGCACGTCATTAATCGTGCAGCTTCCGCTGTCAAGTTGCACGGCAATCCTTTCAGCTCTTTGAAGATCCCTGGAAAAGATACTCGCATTTAATCCGTAGCTTGAATCATTAGCCAGCTTGACTGCTTCTTCTTCAGTCTCAAATGTCATGATCGGCAGGAGCGGTCCGAATGTTTCTTCCTGCATCAACTTCATCTCATTCGTAATGCCTGTCAATATGACCGGAGGGAAGTGAAGGGACCGGCCTTGCGAAGGAAGAAAGCCTGTATGCATTTCGGCTCCTTTTTCCAAAGCGTCCTCCAAGTGCTCCCGGGCAGTCAGCCAATTCTGTTCAGTTGCCATTTGATTCAGGTCGGCTTCCGGCCCCTGCTTCAGTTCCTTGGTGAAATGGATGACTTTTTCAAGGAACGAGTGATAAATGGAGCGATGTACATATAATCTTTCGACGGAAACGCATACTTGTCCGCTGTTCATGAATGCGCCCCATACCGCAGCCCTGGCGGCGCGCTCAATGTTGGCATCCTCCAAAACGATCATCGGATCCTTCCCGCTGAGCTCCATATCGCAGGGAATGACATATTGTGAAGCTTGTTTTAAGACTGCTTTGCCGACTGACGAGCTTCCTGTGAAAAATATCTTATCAGGCTTTTGGCCGATAGCGTATTGAGCTTCTTCTTTGGAACCGTAGATTACCTGGAACACACCTTCCGGAAAGCCTGCTTCTGCAAGGAGTGTTTCGAGCTTCTCGTTTACGGGATCCAGTTTTTCCGAACCCTTCATGATGACGGCATTACCGGAGATAAGCGCTGATATGACCGGTATGAGTCCAAGCTGAAGGGGGAAATTCCATGGTGCAAAGACCATGACCACCCCCAGCGGTTCGTAACTGACGAAGGATCTGCCTCCAAAGAGATGGAGCGGGGTTTTTTTCTTTTTCTTCTTCAGTATCTTTTCAGCATGTTTTTCATAATAGGAGAGGGCATCCAGCACAGAAAATAAATCTCCGCTCAGTGCATCGCTTGCTGTTTTGTTGCCATGCTTGACCAAAAGCTCCGTCCATTCGTCCATTTCAGCCACAATCCGCTTCCGAAGTGCTTTCATGTGGTTTAATCTCGTTGAAATAGGGGTATTTCGCCACTGTAAGGATGCATTTCGGGAGGCGATCATCTTTTGCTCGATATCCTTCAGGTCTGTACGGCGGAAAGTCACGATATCCATCCTTTCTACACAGTTACATAAAATCTTTACATTTATTATACTTAAACTATACAATGAGGCTAAGCAAAAGTCGAAACATAACCTTCAATGGACGCCTGATTCTGTTTTACCCGGTTATCTCAACAACTAACAGTAGGAGGAGATCAAATGAGTAAGAGTGCAATCGTGATCGGTGGAGGTCTTGGGGGCCTTTCCACGGCTATTTCCCTGGCATCAAAAGGACATCATGTGACAATCTGCGAAAAAAATGAACGGGCAGGCGGCAAACTGAACATCCGCCAAGGCAAAGGGTATTCCTTTGATACCGGTCCTTCGATCCTGACAATGCCATGGGTGCTGGAGAATCTGTTCCAAAGGGCGGGAAGGGATATTCATGACTATCTTGACATCCAACGGGTTGAGCCGCAGTGGAGAACTTTTTTTGAGGATGGAACGGCTCTCGATGTGACAAGTGACATCCCGACGATGTTAAATGAAATCAGGAAACTCTCACCGGAAGATGCCTCGGCGTTTTATCAATACCTCGAATACTGCGGCAAAATGTATGACCTGAACTTAAAAAGCTTTTACAAGAAAAGCCTTACCGGCCTCAATGATCTCCGTGCTTTACATAATTTCAAAGAACTGATGGCCATGGATCCACTGAAAACCATGGACCAGGCGACGAAAAAACATTTTAAGGATAAAAGGGTCCAGCAACTTTTCAACTTCTTCATCATGTATATCGGCTCCTCTCCTTATCATGCGCCGGCTGTGCTGTCCCAGCTGATCCATGTCCAGCTCGGCCTTGGGATCTATTATGTCCAGGGAGGCATGTACAAGATTGCGGAAGCGATGCTGAAGCTTTGTGATGAGCTGGGGATCGAAGTGAAAACGAACAGCCCGGTTTCAGAGATTTTGACTGAAGGCAGCAGGGCGAAAGGAATCCAGCTGGAAGACGGTACAAAAATGGAAGCGGATATTGTCGTATCGAACCTGGAAGCTCTTCCTGCCTACCAAAAGCTTTTGAAGAATCATCCGCAGTCACAGGAAACGAAAAAGTCACTGGAAAAATATGAACCGACTGTATCGGGACTTGTTATGCTGCTTGGGGTTGATAAACAGTACGAGCAGCTTCAGCACCACAATTTCTTCTTCTCGAAGGATCCTGAAAAGGAATTCCGCCAGATATTCGATGAGGGGCGCCCTGCAGAAGATCCGACCGTTTACATCGGCGTATCGGCGAAGAATGATCCGGGCCAGGCACCGGAAGGCAAAGAAAATCTGTTCATATTAACTCACGTGCCGCCTTTGAAAGAGGGGGAGAGCTGGGAACAGTATCGTCAGGAGTACCGCGACATTGTGCTGAATAAACTTGAGCGGATGGGGATGGAAGATATCCGTTCACATATAGAATTCGATTATGAATTCATCCCTGACGACATCCAAAGATTATATGGTGCTAATGGGGGCTCAATTTATGGAGTCAATACAGACAAGAAGAAAAATGGCGGATTCAAGATCCCGGCCCGGAGCACGATGCTTGAAAACCTCTATTTCGCCGGGGGTTCAACCCACCCTGGAGGCGGGGTGCCGATGGTGACACTTTCAGGACAGCTTACAGCTGACTTGATCGAGGAGGAAATATCAGCGGAAGGGAAAAAGATTGGCTAGATCTTTAAGCGGGGAGAATCTGCTCTACTATTTCTTCTTATTCTGGTATGCATGCGGTGTCGTTCTTCTTTCGTTCGATCTGCTCCCCGCGTCTCTTCAATGGGCAAACGCAGTCTTTTTGATGCTTTCGGGACTGGTTGGAAGTGTCTATTTCCTTTCGGCTTACGGGAGGATTACCGGTGCATTCTTTATCGGGATGATATTCATTATAAGCATGCTGGCAGAAGGACTTGGAGTCCACTTCGGTTTCTTGTTCGGAAGCTACAAATATACTTCTGAATTTGGTCTGCAGCTTTGGGGGGTGCCGATTGCAATCGGCTTCGCCTGGCTGCTGGTCATTTCCACCTCCCATGTCATCGCATCCGTGCTGACAGCACCTCTTCTTCAAAAAAAGAGGTTTTTTCACAGTATCCTTTACATAGTGACAGGAGCCGTATTTACCTTGGGGATGGACCTCATCATCGACCCGGTTGCCTTTCATGTAAAACAGTATTGGATATGGGATGAGGGACTGTCGTTTTACTATGGAGTTCCTTTTAAGAACTTCAGCGGATGGTTCCTTCTAGCACTGTTTTTTCATTTAATCATCTACATAACGCTGGTACTGCTGCGCAAGTGGCCGGAGAAAAAGGATGGATACCGAAGCAAACGGATTGTGCTGCTATATATCCTCGTGTCAGGCATGTTCATGCTGCTTGGGCTCATAAACGGTCTCTGGCTGGCCAGCTTTGTCGTATTGATCTTCATCCTGGCGGCAGGGTTTGCTTATAATAAAATCCGGACTGTGGAGGAGGCCTGATTTTTGCTTATTCTATATTGTTCGATACTTGCTGTCTTTCTCATTTGGACAGTCATCAACAGCTTATTTCTTCCTTCGATGTCTAAAGCAGAAACAAGTATCGATGGAAATGAAAAGGTATCGATTCTTGTTCCGCTTCGAAATGAAGAAAAAAATGCAGAAGTGCTTGTAAGGAATCTGAAAGGGCTGACTCATCCCTCTCTGGAAATCGTGCTTCTTGATGATAATTCGACTGACGGGACGAAGGAATTGCTTTACGAGGCAGTCGGAGGGGACGAGCGTTTCGAAATCCTGGAAGGCAGGCCGCTTCCGGGAGGATGGAGCGGAAAAGTCCATGCGTGCTGGCAGCTCAGCCAAAGAGCAACAGGGGATTATCTGCTGTTCCTTGATGCGGATGTCAAACTTCAGCCTGGCACAGTGCAGCAGGGACTTCGTTTCTTAAAATCAAAAAAAGCCGGGATGATCACTGGATTTCCAAAGTTTCCTGTGACATCGCTCCTTGAAAGATGGCTTGTCCCCCTGCAGCAATTCTTTGTAGTGTTTCACCTTCCGATATGGGCGGCGAATCATACAACGAGGGAGGAGTTCACCGCAGCCCATGGAGCCTTTCTATTCTTCAGCCGGGAGGCATATGAAGCTTCGGGTGGCCATGAGGGGATAAGGGATTCGATCGTCGATGATGTCCATATCACCCGCAAGGTTAAAGCAGCCGGGAAAAGAGTGGTGCTATGCAATGTGACGGACTATGTCACATGCAAGATGTACAGCCGCAATAAAGAAGTATGGGAAGGGTTCACGAAAAATCTGTTCCCGGGATTGAATCGGTCTGTACCCTTCGTCCTCATGATCAGCCTGTTCTACCTGATCTTCTATGTCTTTCCGCTTCCGCTGGCGATTTATGGGCTCTGGAACGGCTTCCTTGAAGATTGGAATCTATTGTTCTTCCTTCCTCTGGTATTGACTGTGCTGCAAAAAATGTGGGTGAATTTCGTGATCAAACAACGGCTGATGCTTGCACTCTGGATGCCGGCTGCAAGCGGTGCATTCATCGCCCTCATCTTTAATTCAATGATGTACGGACTGAGAAACAAAGGATACAGCTGGAAAGGAAGGACCTATTCATGAAGAAGATCGTCATTATCGGAGGAGGTCTTGGAGGGCTTGCTGCAGCCGCTGTTCTCGCAAGCAGCGGCTGTTCTGTCAGCCTTTATGAAAGAAATAAGCATCTTGGCGGGAAACTCAAGCCTGAAAAACTGGGCAGCCATACGTTCGACTTTGGTCCGAATACCATCACTATGCCCCATGTGTTCGATTCTGTATTTCAAGAAGCGGGAGAAGATCCTCGCAGCTACTATGAATGGGTAAAGCTTGATGATCATACAGCAAACTGGAGTGCGGATGGCCGGCGTTTTTTAATGTCGACAGAAAAGGAAACGGTTCTGGAGCAGCTGAAAGTGATCGACCCTTATGCTTACCGGCACTATGAAAATTATCTTGGTGAAGTCGGGAAGCTTTACCAGTTATCAGAACAAGCCTTTTTCCATCGAACATTTTCATCATGGAAGGATTATCTTTCACCAAGCCTTTTTTCAGCTTTCACCAAGGTGAAACCCCTGGAAACGATGGATCACTTTCACCGCAGGTTTTTCAAGGATCCATTTCTTCTGCAGGTGTTCAACCGGTACGCTACTTATATCGGCTCTTCTCCCTATACCAGTCCTGCGACATTTTCAATGATCGGGTTCCTGGAAATGGTCCAGGGAGTTTATTATGTAAAAGGCGGAACAGTAAAACTAGCCCAAAGCTTAGCGAAGCTTGCTGTAAAACATGGCGCAGAAATACATACTGAGGCGGAAGTGGCGGAAATCATCACAACAAACCGCCGGGCTGCAGGAGTCAGGCTCCGGAGTGGAGAAAGGATTGAAGCTGATGATGTCATATTGAACGGCGATCTGCTTCATGCACTGCCTAAGTTGGTCAGGAATGAAGAAAGAAGGGTGATGACTGACAAAAGGATAGGCAGAACGTCTCCCTCCATTTCAGCTTTTGTGATCATGGCAGGACTTGACCACCACCATGATTCCCTGATCCATCATCAAGCTTATTTTTCCGGTAACTATAAACGGGAATTCTCTGATCTTTTTCAAGGGCGGTGGCCGGATGATCCAACGATATACATAAGCAATTCTTCCTTTACGGACAAATCGGTCTCGCCGGAAGGAAGCAATTTATTCATCCTTGTCAATGCTCCCCCAATAAGCGAGAAAAATACGGCATCTTTTGATGCTGATAGATATAAAGAATCTATCTATGACAAGCTTGAAAAACAGGGGGTGTTGATCCGTCCATTCCTGAAAGAAGAAAAAATCGTGACGCCTGAAGATATACAGGAGCAGTTCGGAGCTTACCGGGGGGCTTTGTACGGGATTGCCTCGAATACAAAAAAAGATACCTTCTTAAGGCCGTTCAACCGTTCACAGGATATTGAAAATCTTTATTTTGCCGGTGGAACGACACACCCTGGAGGGGGTTCGCCGATGGTGGTGATCAGCGGGAAAAACGTGGCCAAGACGATCCTGGGTAAGAACAGATGAAAAAGTGAGGATCCATCAGAAAAAGAGAGACCCGGTGATCACTGGTCACTGGAAATCTCTAGGTTTTGAAAACTTTATTTTGATTGTTAAAGGAAAAGCCGACACTCGTTTCTAAAATGAAGGAGTGTCGGCTTCTTTTCTTTAAAATACACCTATCTTTATTTGTTAAAATTATTACCATAGCAACCTGTGATTTCTTCCATAATAGAGCAGAGGATTCTGCCGCATTACATCCGTGTCTAAAGAGGAAAAAAGATAAGACGTAGTCCTATATGAGTAATGAAAATCATTGTTTGTTAAGGATGAATCAATGGAAAATACCAACTTTTAATGATAATTCTATTACAAAATAAGTCTTTGTTAGATAGTATCTTTTTTCAACGTTGATTGAAGTGGAAGGTGCGCGACCTCCTGGGGGATTAGCGGGACAGGTGAGACCCCGCAAGCGCAGCGAGGAGGCTCATCCAGCTACAGCGCCTAGCCCCTCGGGGTCATAAGCCAATCCGTCAAGAAGGTTAAAGAGCAACCTTCCCGCCGGCTCGTCTTATGCCTGTCGGGCCTGATCAAGGCGCTACCGTTTTTTAATTCACCGCCCGCCCCGCGGAGTCGTGCACCTGGAACGGAAATCAACACCTTTTCATAAAATATAGATTTTGTTGGACTTATTCAGTAGCCTCTTATTCCCGGGTCTCTCTTTCAGCTTGTGGACAAACCGGCAAGCATTTTTTCTTTTTGTTTTTCTGATACATAAGCGCGTTCAGAGAAGACGTTATGGCCGTTGGCACGAACGCTGTCGAGGATACCGCGGTAGAAGACAGCGGCTGAATGGACAGGCACCTGCGAATAGGATGGATAATGGAACATGGTTTCCATTGCTTCCCGGTAGTGGGCCTCTGCGCGTTCGGCTAGGCTTTCCCACATAGAAATGAAGGAGCCGTTCAGTACATTTCCTTTCAGCAAAGCCTTTGAATAGCCATGTTCCGCCAAGATTTCCTCTGGCAGGTAGACTCTGTCCCGATCCATATCTTCTCCGATATCCCGCAGGACATTGGTGTACTGCATCGCTATGCCGAGGGCGATGGCACCATTTCTTAATGCTTGTTCTTTTCCAGGGGCCAGGACAGGAAGCAGCATGAGTCCGACTGTCCCTGCAACATGATAGCAGTACGATTCAAACTCATGGATAGAATGATAGGTCCGCCCTGAAAGATCCATCTCCTGGCCCTTGATCATATCCTCGAACGGAGCGAACTCCATTTCATACCGTTGAAAAACATCATGGAGTGCTGTCCAATAGGGGGAGTCCGACATATGCTCACCGCTGGCAAACCGGGAAAACTCTTTTTTGAATGTTTCCAGCTCAGCTTCCGGGTTATCACTTTCATCCACAATATCGTCGACTCTTCTGCAAAATGCATAGATTGCCCATACGGCGTTGCGGTTTTCCTCCGGCAGGAATGAAAACGCCTTGTAGAAGGTTTTTGAATGCTTCTTAATGATGTCTTCACATGCCTGGTAAGCTTCTCTCATCTTGTCATCTCCCTTTCCATATAATTTGACAGCAGTTTTGCTCCCTGCATCACGATTGGGATGCCTCCTCCGGGATGAACGGAAGCACCGACACTATAAAGGCCTTCATAGGAGAAGGGCTTTACTTGAGGGCGGAAGACCCCTGACTGGTTCAGTGTGGGGGCAATGCCGAAGCTGCCTCCCTGATACAGACCATCCTGCTGGTCATCTTCCGGAGTCCTCACTTCCATCCATTCAACAGCTTCCTTAAGGCCGGGGAAACCCCTGGCTTCAAGTTCTTCCAGAATTCCTTCTATATAATCATCTTGATTTTTCCAATCGATCTTATCACCGGAAGGAACCGGGATAAGTGAATACAGCACGCTCTTACCTGCCGGCGCGAGACTGGAATCGATTTTTGACGGATAAAAAGTGTAAATGGAGGGGTTTTCCGTTAGCCTGCTGCTGGAAAAGACGGCGTCCATATGATGCTGAAAATGCTCCGGCATGAAGAACTGATGGACATCAGCCTCGTCATATTTCCTGTTTAAACCGAAATAGAGAAGCAGACAGCCGGATGATGCTTTATAGCGCTTTTTCCTCGGCTTTTCATTATTGATGAGCCGGTGTATCCCTGGAAAATCCCCGTTGAAGACAACAGCGTCGAAGTTTTTCTGCTTTCCATTTAATACAAGCCCTGTACATCGGTTTCCCGCAAATTGGAGCCTGGTGACTTCAGACTCAAGATGTATCGGGATTTCAGCTTCCTTTACATGTCTTGCTAATATATCTGCCAGTCTTCCGTATCCGCCTTTCAGATACCAGATCCCGTGTTCATGCTCACTGTAAGGGATCAGCGAGTAGAGGGCAGGCGCATTATCCGGTGAACCACCAATGTACAGCGTCTGAAAAGAGAAAGCTTCCTGCAGGCGCGGATGAGTAAAGTAAGCCCTGGTGCTTTTTCTCACACTGTGGAATGCCTTGAGTTCCATCAATGTCTTCATATTACCCATTGAGAAAAAATCGGCCCTTTTTACAAAATCCTTATCGAGGAATGCGAGCTTCCCTTTTTGGAACCGGTGTTTCATGTCTTTCAGGTAGCGGAGGTAGTTCTGCTGTTCTCCGGGATAGACACGCTCTATTTCATTAAGCTGTTTTTCGAGATTACTATATTTATAGAAATGGCTTCCGTCCGGGTAATGAAGTTTGTAAAGTGGATCGCATTGAATCAAATCCAGTTCATCTATATTCACGCCGGCGTCTTTCAGCACTTCCTTTAACATGTCCGGCAGAAGGACGATGGTTGGCCCTTTATCAATCTTGAAACCGTCCCGCTCAATGAAACCGAGCCTGCCGCCAAGTCTGCTGCTTTTTTCGAATATCGTGACATCATGCCCTCTCTGTTTTAATAAAAGGGCGGTTGTCAGTCCGCCGACTCCTCCGCCAATAATGGCTGTTCTCATACAGACACCTCCCGGACAGCATGTTTTTCTAATATCATCGAGCTTGTGATACGAGCGGATTCAATGATTGTCGGCAGTCCGCTTCCAGGGTGGGTACCGCCTCCGACAAGCCAGAGCCTGTCGATTTCCTTCACCTTATTGTGCGGCCTGAAATACATCATCTGAGGGAGATTATGGGCAAGGCTGAAGGTCGCTCCTTTATAAATGTTGAGATCATGTTCCCAATTATAAGGTGTGAACACAATTTCTTCCTCGATATGATGTTCAATCCCTTTGAAGCCAGTACGCTCTTCCAACTGCTGAAGTACAAGCTTCCTGAACTTCCCTTTGTTCTTTTCCCAATCGATCTCGCTGAAGTTGTTCGGTACAGGCGCCAGCAGATAGACAGCCGATTTACCCTCAGGTGCCAGTGTACCATCCGTCACAGAGGGGTTATGGATATAGATTGATGGATCTTCTGAAAGGGTTTTTGTACCGGTGATTTCCTCGACATTCTTTTTGTAATCCTTTGAAAAAACGATCGTGTGGTGAGGCAGGTCATATTGTGTATCCAAGCCGAGGTACATCATGAACGCCGAGCAGGAATACTTTTTCTTGTGCAGTTTTTCCGGCGTGTATTTCTTTGTCAATCCTTCTTGAAGGAGATTTTCCATGGCATGGGCGAAATCTGCATTCACGATCACTTCATCTCCTGAGAGAGTGACACCATTTTCAAGAAGAACACCATTTGCCCGGTTTCCTTCCGTCATGATTTTCTTTACACCGGCGTTTGTCATGATCTTGCCGCCGTATTCTTCAATGACGGCAGCCATGGCTTTCGTGATTTGATTCACGCCTCCAACGGGATGATGGACGCCGTATGCGTGCTCCATATAGGACAATATCGTAAATGCACCTGGACATTCCCATGGGGACATCCCAAGATATTTCGATTGAAAGGTAAAGGCGAGTTTCAGCCTTTCATCTGTAAAATAATCTGAAAGCCGTCCGTACAATGATTTCCCTACATTCAGCTTCGGAAGGGCTTTAAGGAACCGCCATTTGGAATAATCAAACAGCGAATCGTGCTTGTTCCGCAAAATTGGCAGAAGTGCTTGAAGCTTCGCATCTTCCTCTCGCATAAATCGTTCATATCCGGCAGCATCGCCTGGGAAAAGCTGCTGTATCTGTTTCTTGGTGTATTCCTGATTCCTGCTCGGACTGAAGGAAACGTCATCGAACCGAAGCTCATACATTGGGTCGATTTCTTTTAAGTTTATGTAATCATGAAGGTTCCTGCCTGATTCAGTGAAGGCTTCCTCGAGAATATGAGGCATATTCAGAAATGTCGGTCCTCTGTCAAACACATACTCTCCGATTTTCATAGAGGATGTTCTGCCGCCGATGAAAGGCTGCTTCTCTACGACTGTCACGTCCATGCCCTTACTCGCCAGGAGCATCCCTGCTGTCAAACCGCCTGGGCCTGCACCAATTATTATGACCTTTTTCACGTGCTCACCTCATCTCACTAAATGATACAACTATTATACAATTATTATACACAAGTTGAAAAGCGATAAGTGTTCTCTGTACAGGGGGGACAGGACAGAGTTTAATATGTAAGGGGTGATCTGAAATCAACTTGGTGGATGTTCCGGAAGGGAATAGATTAAACAATGCTGCTCGATTGCAGAAGTCCTTGTTCTACAGGGGCGAATTCCCGGGGAGTTTTGTTGAAGGGCCGCTAATAATGACACCTTTCGGCTGACAAGCCTACTCCTTCACTTTCCCTTACCCATTTTCAGCAGGATGAAACGCTTAAATTCAAAGGCTGCTGAGAAGCCCCATCACTTCATCGCCAAAAAATTCAAAACCTTATTGTGACTATGACTGGTGTATGATAAAATGAAAGATATTGTTTGATGTTCGTTTCAGGAGGTGGGACTCGTGCATACATTATTAATCACTTTACTTATCATTGTTTCAATTGGCCTTATCGTAGTTGTACTATTGCAATCAGGTAAAAGTGCAGGTTTATCAGGTGCCATCTCAGGTGGTGCAGAACAGCTATTCGGAAAACAGAAAGCGCGCGGACTCGATTTAGTGCTGCACCGCGTTACAGTTGTTCTTTCCGTACTATTTTTCATTTTGACTCTTGCAGTAACTTACTTCGGTTTTTAAACATAGAAAAACCCGGTCCAAAACGGCCGGGTTTTTTTCATTTTTTTACAGCGGCATTTTTTATGTGCAATAGGCTTCATTACTGGATTGTTTTGCAGGTATTTGCTTAAAATAAAGGGTGGGTTCAAGGTTAATCAAACGTTTGTTTAATAAGGCTCCTTTCGTAAACTTAGTTGCTATTCAATATAAATTACAACTAATATCCTGGTAAATCGTCGTAAAACCCCTGTGAGCAGGAAAGAAAAGAGCTGCTCGTTCTTTTTCGAGAGTTAAACCTTTGTATACAGGGGAAAAATCCGGCATCTGGGATTTTTCCGAAAGCATCAATATATATGCGAAAACAGCCTTTTAAAAAAATGAACCTTTATAAGCTGACAAAATCACAGTTGTTTACTATATTTTCAAAAGGAGTTACAACGATGAAAACTGTTTTGCCAAAACCATTTACATTTGAGGCAGGAAAGCGTGCTGTCCTGCTTCTGCACGGATTCACAGGGAATTCTGCCGATGTCCGCATGCTTGGCCGCTTCCTTGAGAAAAAAGGCTATTCTTCTCATGCCCCGCACTATAAAGGACATGGCGTTCCGCCGGAGGAACTGGTCCATACAGGGCCTGAAGATTGGTGGAAGGATGTCATGGACGGATATAACCATCTGAAGAGCAAAGGCTATGAGGAAATTGCCGTAGCCGGTCTTTCGCTTGGAGGGGTATTTTCACTGAAATTAGGTTACACTGTACCTGTAAAGGGTATTGTACCGATGTGTGCGCCAATGTACATAAAAAGCGAAGAAGTGATGTATGAAGGTGTGGTCGATTATGCCAGGGAATTTAAAAAGTTTGAAGGGAAAGACCCTGCGCAGATCGAAGAAGAAATAGCGGAATTCAAGAAAACACCGATGAATACACTGAAAGCACTTCAGGGCCTGATTGCGGATGTGCGAGATAATGTGGATATGATCTACAGTCCGACATTCGTGGTCCAGGCGCGGAACGACCATATGATTAATACAGATTCGGCTAACATCATTTATAACGCCGTCGAATCTGATAATAAAAAGATAAAATGGTATGAAGAATCAGGACATGTCATTACGCTCGATAAGGAAAAGGAACAGCTGCATGAAGATGTATTCGCATTCCTTGAAGGGCTGGATTGGACTGTTTAAAACATGCTTTAGGAGGTTTGAAAAATGGATGATTCCATTCGCCAAAAAATAGACAAGCTGCTTTCTTATATGAAAGATGAAGCCTATAAACCATTAACGGTGCAGGAACTGGAAGAGGCTTTCGGAATCGAGGGCTCTTCCAATTTCAAAGAGTTTGTCAAAGCACTTGTCACTATGGAGGAAAAGGGACTTGTGGTCCGCACCCGAAGCAACCGTTACGGGCTGCCGGAGAAAATGAATCTTGTCCGTGGTAAATTGTCAGGGCATGCAAAGGGGTTCGCCTTTGTGATTCCGGATGAGCCGGGGCTGGATGACATTTTCATTCCACCGAATGAAACGAATAATGCAATGAACGGGGATATTGTCCTTGCAAGAGTATCTTCTGAATCCTCAGGCAGCAGAAGGGAAGGTTCCATCGTCCGCATCCTGGAAAGAGGAGTTTCGCAGGTTGTCGGAACCTATACAGAAAGCAAGCATTTCGGATTTGTCATCCCGGATGACAAAAAATTCTCAAGTGATATCTTCATTCCTAAAGCGGCAAACATGGGAGCGGTGGAAGGACATAAGGTTGTCGTGAAGCTGACTTCTTATCCGGAAGGCCGAAAAAGTGCCGAAGGGGAAGTCATCGATATCCTTGGACACAAAAATGACCCAGGTGTGGATATCCTTTCTGTTATCCATAAGCACGGAATCACGGTCGAATTCCCTGATGAAGTGATGGAGCAGGCCAACAATGTCCCTGATGAAATTGATCCATCCGAGCTTGAGAACCGCCGGGATTTGCGTGATGAAACCATCGTAACGATTGACGGCGCGGATGCCAAGGACCTCGATGATGCGGTAACAGTCAAACAATTGGAAAACGGAAACTACAAGCTTGGCGTTTATATCGCTGATGTCAGTTATTATGTGGAAGAGAGTTCACCAATCGATCAAGAGGCATTTGAAAGAGGAACTTCCGTTTACCTGGTGGACCGGGTGATTCCAATGATTCCCCACCGCCTTTCAAATGGCATCTGTTCATTGAATCCTAAAGTGGACCGCCTGACACTTGGATGTCAGATGGAGATTAACTCTCAAGGTGAAGTGGTCAAACACGAAATTTTCCAAAGTGTCATCAAAACGACTGAACGCATGACGTATTCCGATGTGAATAAAATCCTTGTCGATAAAGATGAAAAGCTCCGTGAACATTATCAGCCGATCGTCCCTATGTTTGAAAAGATGGAAGAGCTTGCGCAAATCCTGAGAGAGAAGCGGATGCAGCGCGGAGCCATTGATTTTGACTTTAAGGAATCGAAGGTATTGGTGGATGACGAAGGAAAGCCGACGGATGTGGTGTTAAGGACACGTTCGGTGGCAGAACGCCTCATTGAGGAGTTCATGCTGGTGGCCAATGAAACGGTCGCTGAACATTTCCATTGGATGGATGTTCCGTTCATTTATCGTATCCATGAAGACCCGAAAGAAGAAAAGCTGCAGAAGTTCTTCGAATTCATTACGAATTTCGGCTTGTTTGTAAGGGGATCAGCAAACTCTGTCCATCCACGGGCACTGCAGGAAATCGTTGAAGCCGTAGAAGGAAAGCCGGAAGAAATGGTTGTTTCCACAGTCATGCTGCGGTCCATGCAGCAGGCTAAGTATTATGCTGAGAGTCTGGGACACTTTGGTCTTTCTACTCAATATTATACTCATTTCACTTCTCCGATCCGCCGGTATCCGGACTTGATTGTCCATCGTCTGATCAGGACATACTTGATCGAAGGCAAACTGGACGAGAGCACGAGAGCGAAATGGGCTGCCCAAATGGATGAAATCGCAGAGCACACCTCAAGCCGTGAAAGACGTGCAGTTGATGCTGAACGGGAAACCGATGAATTGAAAAAAGCAGAGTACATGCTTGATAAAGTCGGGGAGGAATACGAGGGCATCATCTCTTCTGTTACAAACTTCGGGATGTTCGTCGAATTGTCCAATACGATTGAAGGCCTTGTCCATGTCAGCTATATGACAGATGATTACTACCGCTTTGATGAAAGATCGATGGCGATGATTGGTGAACGGACTGCGAATGTCTTCAGGATTGGAGACGAAATTACCATCCGTGTGGTAAACGTCAATAAAGATGAGCGTGCCATCGACTTTGAAATCGTCGGGATGAAGAGCAATCAACGGCCTCGGGAAGAACGCCCGACTGTGGTAAGGACGAAACAAAAAGACCGACAAGGCGGCGAAAAGCCAAAGAAAGAATCAGGTGAATGGTCAACCCGCCCGCCGAAAAACAAAAAGAAAAAAGGCAGCAAGAAATTTGAAAATGCGCCTCGAAGTAAGAGAAAGCCCAAAAAACGAAAATAAGCCATCTCAGGAGAAAAGGAGATTTCTTTTCTCCTTTGCTTTCAACTTGTATAATGAAGATACTATTCTAAAAAGGCGGCTCGTAAATAGAGAAAACAGCCGCTGCCAGAGAAAGAGGGGGAAGCCGACATGCCAAAGGGTGAAGGAAAGTTAATCGCACAGAATAAGAAAGCGCGCCATGATTTTACCGTGGAAGAAACCTATGAAGCGGGACTGGTCCTGCAAGGAACTGAGATAAAGGCTATCAGGGCCGGACGGGTGAACTTAAAAGATTCTTTTGCCAGGATCCAGCAGGGTGAGGTATTTGTGCATAACATGCACATCAGTCCTTATGAACAGGGAAATCGTTATAATCACGAGCCGCTCAGGACCCGCAAGCTGCTTCTTCATAAAAAACAGATCTCGCAGCTGATCGGCCAGACGAAAGAAGCCGGTTACTCCCTGGTGCCTTTGAAGCTTTATATTAAAAATGGAGTAGCAAAGCTGTTGATCGGTCTTGCCAAAGGTAAAAAGAAGTATGATAAGCGTGAAGACTTGAAACGGAAGGATGCAAACCGTACCATCCAGCGAGAACTTGCTCAAAGGCAGAAAGGTAATTACTGATTAACGTAATTTACCAAGAGCCAAATCATTGCAAATACCTGCAGATTTGTTATAATGATAATTGTCGCTAGGTTAACAGGCGGCAGTAAGAACAACTGAATAAGTGACTGAGCTTAACTTATTCTTCCCGTTCTTCCCTTTAGGTTTTTTCGCTGAAGCGAAAATAACCACCTATCATGGGGACGTTACGGATTCGACAGGGATAGTTCGAGCTTGAGTTGCGAGCCGTGGGGATCGTCCACGTTAAAACGTCAACGCCAATAATAACTGGCAAATCTAACAACAACTTCGCTTTAGCAGCGTAAGCTAGCTTAGCGGTTCCTCCCTCCATCGCCCATGTGGTAGGGTAAGGGACTCACTTTTAGTGGGCTACGCCGGATTCCACCGTCTGAGGATGAAGGAAGAGATTAATCAGACTAGCTGCACGGACGCCCGTCGATAGGCAGATGTTGCAGCGAACTCGCGAATGTATCGACTACGCTCGTAGACGCTTAAGTGGCGATATGTCTGGACGTGGGTTCGATTAATTATTAGTCGCCTTGTATGGCAACATACAAGTGAAAATTTGGCTTTATCGGTGAAACCTAAGTCACACTATGTGATAAGGCAATGCCGAGCGGTATGTGGAGCGATCCAACAGCCGTGTATCGACTTATAGGCTGCCCAAGCGGCAGTACTAGGATGCGGATTCCTGCCTGATGACCAGGTAAATTTACAGTTCGCATAATACGCCAAAGAGCCTTACAGATAAGGTTCAAGATATAGTCAGTGCCATGTCGAAAGCATGGAACAGCACGTCCCACCGTCTCCACCAAATACATATTTGGTGGTTTTTATTTTTTCACCAGCATTCGAATTTAACAAATTATAAAAAGCAGCTGTTTGACTTATAGTCTACAGCTGCTTTTTGTATGGCAGAACTAATAGTTGAAAAATTTCGATAATAAGGTTTAATTTCCAAAAAACTGTGCTACTTAAGAATGAGCACTTGTATTTCTTTTGAAGAAATATCAACAAAATAGGAGTAAAGAACTAACGATAATGGTGGAAAAAATAAACAGATTCTATCATTCTGGCACATTATCATCCATGTTATAGTTAAAAAGATTGGAAAATTTTATATATAAATTAATCTGGTGAGGTGAAGGTTCTTGTCTTTATTTTATTATTACGGATTGCTGAGGGAAAAGCGTGACCAGCTTCAAAGGCTCCAGGATTGCAGCAGCAAGCTGCATGGAAACCAGCAGGAGTTTTCAAGTTATCGGGAAACGATTACGGACCCTGAACTTTCCACTTATACCTGGCAGGGCACTCTTGCGAATAAATTTGATGAAATAAGGCTTGGAGGGATGCTTCATTACTTTACAGATATTGAAACGGCCCAGTTTAGTGAAGTGTTTTCTGCGCTGAACAGCAAGATACAAAGCATACAAAGTGAAATACAAGCAATTGAACATACCATTCAGAGGCTTGAAGCAGAAGAAAGAGCAAAAGCTGAAGTCAATTAGATTTAACATTCGGGGAGGTATCTTGATGGGGAATGAAATCCGCTTGGTGCAGGGTGAGATAGAAGAGAATCTCTCAAAAATAAAAGCGTCCGCAGACTCTCTTCAGCCTGACATGCCAAATGATATTGGACAGGGAAATCATTTGGATGTGGTTACTAAGTTGAATGAGTTGAATCAGACAATGGAAATGATGCTCCAGAGTTATAAAGAACTGCTCATCAGAAATGAAAGCTCGACACGGGAAGCCGTCCATAGTATGAGGGACACTGATCAGAATTTGTCTTCGCATATCAAAGTCAGGTAAGGAGAGGAACCAGGATGAAAACACTTGATGTGATGTCACTGGAAGCAGGAATTGACCAACTTCTTAAAACATTGAACCGGCAAAAAGATCAAATGATGGAAATTGAGTCTGCGGTCAGCCGTTTTGTCTCTGATGATGCTTCATTCAAAGGGAGAGGAGGGCATTCAATCAGGGCTTTTTATCAAGATTCCCATCAATCCTTCCTGGAGTTCTATCAGCAGATGGCAGCTGCCTATGAGGCTGCCTTAAATTCCATAAAAAGCGAGGTCCAAGGGCTTGAGCCTGCTCAAAATGGTTATATACAGGAGGGCTTCCTGCAAAATGAAATAGAAAATGGTTTGAATCGTGGAAGAGACATCGTCATGGATTTAACAAGTGAGTCTAATGGGACGATTCAAAGTGTACAGGACATCGTCTCACTCCCAAGATTGACGGACGCACATTTTCTCCAAGAAGTGCATACTGCAAGACAGCAAAAAGATCAAACGGTGGAAAAGCTTCATCAATTTGACCAAAGCCAATCAGCCAATCTTGAGCCTGTCCAGCAAAATGTGGAATTGATGAATCAATACATCCAGCAGATTCAAGGTCTTTTCTCCAGCGGCAAAATCTCCATCGATTCATATCAGCCCAATAGCTCTTACAACCCTGATTATGAGGCTGACAGCGGGTCAACGAACCCTTATTTTGATTTGACCAATAATCCACGATTTGTTGAAAACGGAGCCGAAGCAGCAGATACCGTAAATGGACTTCAGCCTGAATGGGACCCGACACCGACCCTTGGCATCAACTTTGATCAATGGCGGGACCAGCCGATTAATGCGGCCGCCAATCTGGGTGTGGTCACTGCAACGGGGTACGGGGCTGCGAAAAGAGTGAATCTTGCCCGCCATGGATTTGGCGTTACAAAAAGCTATTATACGACAGCGCAAGGGAAAGAAAGAGTAAGGTTAAAAGTAGATAGGCCGGAATTATACAATGTAAAAAAGAAAACGTATTCTGGTGCGAATGCTACAAATCATACGAGGCTCTATAAACTGGTGGATCCAATGACAAGCGTGAAAGAATCCTTCAAATGGTCGGGAAACAAAATTGGATATATAGGGCTGGGAGCGACAGTAGCCGGCGATCTGTACTATGGAAACCAAGATGGATTATCCGGCAGTGAGATTGCAGGGAACATAACGGGAGATGTCGTTGTAGCGGGTGCCTCCATCTGGGGTTCCGCTTTTGCTGGTGCCCAGGCAGGTGCTTATGCAGGAACATTAGGCGGGCCTGTCGGTATAGCTGTAGGTGCTGTGGCTGGAGCTGTAGGGGGAATTGTGGTGACCACTTTATTAAGTGATTTAAAGCTTATGGATGTTGATGGCGATGGAGAAAGTGATTCTGTTGGGGATGCGATTAAAAAAGGGACTACAGCACTGATTGATAAAGTTGGTTCGTGGTTTGATTGAGAAAGTAAAGAAGAATTTTAAGAGGTGGCAGAGTTGAAAAAACATCAAGATATAGATCCAATCGCACTATCATATTTGAATTTGCAGAGACCATTGGATAACAGGAGGAACGTGATCGCGTTTTTAATCATTTTCCTGGATCTCATTGGGCTGCTTCCTATATTGGGTGAGCCCTTCTCATCGGCATTTTTCTGGCCGGCAGTCATTCCGGTGGTCCTCTTACACATTTGGGCGATCCCATATATTGCAGATCCTTTCAAATATGAGAAATCCTATTACCTGTTCCTGGGGGTATATGGAATCGTTAATACATATATTTATTTTTTGGTTATCCAGAAGTTCTTGTACGTCAATATAGGCATTGATAGCAAGATGCCTTTCATTGCGGGATTAGTTCTGCTGATTGCATTGCTTGTGTCCTTTCAAATTTTCAATGTAAAAATGCTGTACTCCGGTACATATGCAAAGCTGCAGAAGAAAGGGAATAAACTAAAGCTTTCCCCATTCATAGCAGCATCAAGTCTAGGCTATATCATCGCCCAGATTCTCATTTCTTCGTTTATGACTGAATCTCTGTTCATGACCATCATCATTACAGGGGTAGCAATATTGTCCATATTGACTGCTTTCTTTTCAACCTCCCTGCACCGGTACTACTTTATCCAGAAGAATGAAGACACTGTAAAAAAAGTCTATCCTCAATTCGCTCTGCCAAAGAATCTAAGGAAAAGTTAAGGGGAAAAGACTTCTTTAAAATTGGTATTTCTTTTTAAAACTGCTCACCGATATGAGGTTATTATTTTTAAATTTATTGTTTGTGCTATTAAAACAGGGAGGATTGGAGCGGAAGGTGTACGACCTCCTGCGGGATTAGCGGGACAGGTGAGAGAAGCTGAGGAGGCCAATCCAGCTCCAGCGGCCAGCGACTAGCAGATTTCGGTCTCTCTCCTTGCGATAAGTCATCATCGAATCACTCCGTTCTTCGTGATTCCTTTATCTCATGCGAGAGTCCTCCACCTGGAGCGGAAATCCACTTCTCTTTAACGCTTTTTTCGGAACCAATTTATAGGGAGGTATGCTCAATATGTTCTCAAAAAAGAAAACTGAAGAAACCCATTATTGTATCGCTATTTTTACAGAGCGAGAACTTATTAATGAGGAATACGACTATCAATCAAACAAAATCATGGATGTGGCAGAGGAAAAAATAGTCATGGTCACTGAGATGAGTCTTACTGATGAAATAAAAGAAGAGGTAACAAATCGACTTCCCGGCATAAAAATCGACCTTCCAAGCTATGGCGTTTTCAAATTTGATGGAAAGAAGTTAGAGGAAGAAACAAAAAAGATGGAAAAGAAGTTTAAATGGAAGAAATTTTTTAATAACATCCCTCTTGATGAATACTTGATTGTTGAACATGAAGTAGCATATGATCCCGGTCAAATTTGTTATTTTACAACAGATATGGATAGTCTCATAACTTTTCTGAAAGAAGAGAGCCATGGTGAGCAGGCATTATGAAGAAGCAGCGTTTATATGCAGTTTTGATAAATCCCTAAGGAAATAATTGATTGGGTCATGAGATGAGGAGGGTTCACATTGGCAAACTGGAAGCTGACAAATGAAGATTTATATTTACTCGTTAAAATGCTGGGCGGAAAAGTACTGATAGGTGTATCCAATCCATTTCCTCATTATGGAGAAAATGAGTTGGAGAAAGAATGGGAAAGGATGTTCAAAAAGCTTCATGGCATGGAATTAGTGGATTACATAGATGGAGAATTAAAATTCGACGAGCCCTTCATCGGTGCCATGTGGGTGTTGGCAAGAAGCAAGTTGGTGGCCGAGGTTGTGATAGACGAAGAAGAACAAAGCCTTTTTTATTTTAGTGATGAGATAGTTGTCGAATGCATGAAAGAAGATGAATCCGGTTTTAGAATCTATACTCATCCGGCTCCGGAATGGACAATGAAGCAGGTAATCTTTCCAAGGATGCTGATGGGTATCGAGGATCGGACTGTCCGTATGAATGACCTCCTGTGTTTGCTCCCGAGGGATTATGATCAGTATTCCAAGGAACAAGACATATTCAACCTGGATCAAGTTCGTATAAATAATGAACTAGGCGAGAATAGTTTGCTGGTTAAGCAGTTCAGGAGGTCAGTGCAGAGGAAAATTCATTCCAATAGACTGATGGTATTTTACAGAAGTGAATCTGAATGGGCCATTGAAGGGGTACATGTTCTCTCTTCTCCATCCTATAATTGGACGCTGAGGATGGTCAATAAAGATGGGATTGAATGGCTGCACGCCAGGCAGGCAGCGGGTGAAGTGTTGGTGAAGGAAATTACCGGGACTTTCGAAAGGGTGAAACAGAAGCAGCAGGTTCATTGAATAGGACCGGGGCGGAGAAAATCAAAAGATAAGCAGGTGTAAGCTTATGAAAAACAAGCAAGCCATTAATGAGATAATGTTATCTTATTTGAACCTGCAGACTCCTAAAGAAAATAGGGGTAATATTTTGGTTTTCGTTCTTATCTTGACAGACCTGATAGGGGTATTGCCGATCTTGGCGCAGCCTTTCTCCTGGACATTCTTCTGGCCTGTGATAATTCCAACAGTGCTGATTCACCTTGCCGCAATTCCTTTAGTTCTCACTCCATATAAACTTGAACTACCTTACTATTTATTCATGGGGATTTACGGTATCTTCAATGCATATCTATATTTCTTAGTCGTACAGAAGCTAGTTTATCTTCATATGGGAGTTCAAGGAGTGCTTCCATTCGTTATGGGATTGTTCCTATTAATAGGGCTGCTCGTCTTATTTCAGGTCTTCAATTTGAAAATGCTCTACTCGGGTACGTATTACAAACTGCAAAGAAACGAAATGAAGATTAATACATATCCATATCTGGCTGCTGCCGGAATCGGCTATGTTATAGCGCAGTTCCTGATGTCTTCTTTTTTTACAGATTCTTTTCAAATCATCATTATGGTCGTCCTTTACTCTCTGATTTCGTTGGTACCCGCCTTTTTTTCAATATTTCTTCATAAGTTTTTCTATCTAAAGAAGAATATAGTTTCAGTAAGATCGTTATATCCTGAGTTTGGTCTTTCAAAAAAGGCAAGGGAATCAGCCAGACGGGAGAAAAGAGCTCAATAGACAAGGAAGAAAATGAATAGGTAATAAGTTAACTCAGTTCTGGAAATGATTATCTTACACCGTGAAAAAAGTCTGTATTTTTCGATAAAAAAAGGTTTATAGAAGTAAAAATAAGGATATAAAGTAAGGACTTGTAACTAAGGGGCTTCTATTCCATAATATTCATCACCCAGGGAAGGTCCAGGGGCTCGTTCCCATACTATTCACCCAGAATTCCGTAAGGATAATTATGCCAAATGTCCCTTGAAGAATATAGAGTAATAGTCAAATAGTTTCCTTTTTCCTGGAAGAATTGAGTTGGATGGGTGTTTGTAATACTATATTAATGAATGTATGGAAACAATTTACTTTATTTTGGGAGAAAACGGGTTACATAGGTTTTAAGAATCTGTTTTTCTTATATGGGTATTCTGATATGAAATAGATGATTACCACCAATACTTATGAAAAGGGAGATGAATTAATATGTCAGGAATTATTCGTGTTACCCCAGCAGAATTGATCAGTATGTCCAACCGTTACACAAGTGAAAGCAGCCAGGTAGGAGAACAGATTTCACGTCTGGATAATATGATTTCTGAACTTGAAGGCATGTGGGAAGGTGAATCCAGCCGTGCATTCGCCGAACAATATCAAACGCTCCGCCCTTCATTCCTGCAAATGCAGCAGCTGCTAGAAGACATCTCAATGCAATTGACCAGCACAGCCAAGTCCCTTGAAGACGCAGATGCTCAAATTGCCAATCAAATTCGCGGATAAGGTTATCCCGAACATTTTAAACAAGAAGGAGCGCTTATTGATTTATGGGGCGCTCCTTCCTTATGAGGTGAAACCTGACATGTATATCGAAATCACAATCGACCTGGACCGTTACGATAAAGACTGTTTTGATTTAAGGCTATCAAACTATCATACTGTAAAAAAAATGATTGATCTTGTGTGGCAGACTCAGAAGCTTGGATCTGAACCAAGGGACGGATATTGGATCCGGGTCGTGAACAAAAGGAAAGTGATTCCGGGCAGCATCCGGCTTATGGATGCGGGAATCCGTTCTGGAGACCGTATTGAAATTCTATGAAGGAGACCAGGATAATGTCACAAAAAAAAGGATCATACCTGCAAGATAAGCTTGAAGCAGCAGTACATAGAAAAGAAAACAAGATGACATTGATCTTTCAAAAAGAAAAGATACGACTGGATGATATATCGGAAATCAGCATTCTCAAAAGCATAGACCCTGCCATAGAGAAAGAAATCATAATGGAAAATGATGAACTGCAAATCAGGAATATCATTCCGGACGGCTTTGCTTTTCCATCCCAATTAAGAGGCAGTGATAAGGAAAGGTTAATGTGTTCCCTCCAGCTCGTTCAAAAAGTCGAGAGGCATAACCTGACCCGCCTGCACCTGATTGTCTGTCCGGAAAACATTGTTTTTGACCAGGGATTGACCCCGCATTTCATCCATTATGGTGTCAAGGAAAGTCTGCCCCCTTATGAAAAAGATGCTGATCTCCTGCTGAGGGAGACGAAGGCTGCCGCTGCTGCCATCGCTGACAGGCAGCATACATTTGAGGAGTATATGAAGTTTAATGAGACACTTAAATTGTCACCAGCTGCTGAAAGAATCTTGAAAGCAGAGAGCATGGAACAGCTCGGCGTTGTCATAAACGACTTGATAGAGGAAACCAAAAAGACTGATTCCCTTTTGATGTCTGTAAGCAAGAAGAAGTGGAAGTTAAACAGATATGTCCTGCTGGGGGTATCGATCCTCTTAATTCCCGCCCTTATCTATTCCATTTATTCGCTGTTCTTCATGTATCCAAAGCAGGAAAGGGTGGTAGCCGCACAGGAAAGCTTTCTCCTTAACAAGTACAGTGATGTGGTGACGGAACTACAGCCTTATGATATTGAAGAAATTCCGAAGGTCACTCAATATCAGCTGGCACTATCCTATATCATCAACGAATCACTGACAGAGGAGCAGAAGGAAAATGTCCGTAACACGGTGTCACTTCAATCCGACCCGCTTTATTATGAGTACTGGATCAATATCGGAAGAGGGAAGGCGGAAGAAGCCTTGGAAGCAGCGAGATTCCTCGAGGACCGGGATTTGATCATGTTCGGGCTCTTGAAATACCGTGAGCAGGTAAAAGCGGATGGAGATCTCGACAGTGAAGAACGGCAGCAGAAGCTGGATGAAATCGAAAGTGAAATAGCGGAATATGAGGATGAGATGAAAGCTCTTGAGGACGAACAATCTCAGGTTGAAGAAACGATAACAGAACCAGAACCAGAAACAAAGGCAGAAGAAGCCAAAACAGAAGAGAATGCAGCTCCGAAGCAGGACCCTGCAGCTGCTGAGGAGAAATCCTCCAAACCTGAAGCAGATGATAAGAAGAAATCTGACTAACAAACGAACTGGGGGTCAGCATATGTATGCCTTATGGGTGTTCCACGATCACTACTATCAATCGATCATGATCGGAAATCAAAATGAAAGAATCACTCTGGGACCGGGGTTGGAGGATTCCATTACAATCCTTTCACTGTCTTCGGCTATTCAGGTTGAGGCTTCAGGAGATGCTGTCATGCTTTATCAAGACGGCAAAGAAGCAATTGTCCTTGAACCCGGACTGAAAAATACAGTGTCCGCAGGCGATAAAGAAGTAGATATTGTACTGACTTCATATCCGGGAGGCCCTAGAACATACTACATCGGCCACAAAGAAGAAATCAGTATTTCTGCTGATGATCCGCAAGCAGACATTCATCATAAATACAGGGGGGGCACGGAAAGTTCCTTTTTCCTGTATAGAAATGAACAGGAAGACTGGGTGGTGGATGCAGGAGAATCATCTTCTCTGTATCACAACGGACATCTGGCGGCCGGGGAGAAAAAGCTGAAAATGGGGGATATCCTCTTTTCCCCTTTCATGACCATTACCTTGTTGGAAAACGATTTAATCGAGATACATAGCATTGAAGACTACCAAACAGAATTAGTTGAGTCCATCCGCCCTACATCTGAAATGCAGAAAAAGTATCCTAATTACCGGCGTACCCCGCGGATGGTGTATGAGCTCCCTGATGATAAGGTGCAGCTGTCATTTCCGAGCCAGGAATCGAGTGATAACAACCGAAGCCTGTGGCTGATTATCCTTCCTCCATTGATGATGCTGATTGTCATGGGAATTGTAGCCATTGTGATACCGAGGGGAATATTCATCATCATTTCCATGGTGATGTTCACAACGACCCTTGTCACCTCGACTGTCCAATTCTTTAAAGACAAAAGGAATAGAAAGAAATCACAGGAGAGAAGGACACGCATATACACTCAATATTTAGAGAGCAAGAGAAATGAACTGCATAAGCTTGCCGAGAAACAATCAGATGTCCTGCACTTCCATTTTCCCTCTTTTGAAAGAATGAAATATCTTACAGAACAGTTGTCAGGGCGCCTCTGGGAAAGGGGCATTGAAAGTCCGGACTTTCTTCAGTTCCGTTTAGGGAGGGGGACATTGCCTGCCAGCTACAGCATTTCCGTCAATTCGTCCGATTTATCGAATCGGGAAATGGATGAGTTGATGGAGGAATCGCAGAAACTGGAAAGGACATACCGTGAAATTGATCACCTGCCTGTAACAGCAGATCTGTTTAAAGGAGCAGTTGGTTTGATCGGGAAGGAATCTGTTTATAAAAAGGAGATTCATCAGCTCATCGGTCAATTGGCTTTTTTCCATAGTTACCATGACGTAAGATTCATTTTCATTTTTCATGAAGAGGAATATACGGACTGGGAATGGATGAAATGGCTTCCGCACTTTCAATTGCCGCAGTCATTCGCTAAAGGATTTATTTATAACGAGAAAACAAGGGATCAAATCCTTTCCTCCATATACGAGGTCCTTCGTGAACGGGATATTGAAGAAGATTCGGAGAAAATGCGCTTTGCACCTCATTATGTTTTTATCATTACAAATCATCAGCTTATCTCTGAACATGTGATCCTGCAATACCTCGAAGGAGAGTACGCTCATTTGGGGATGTCTGTGATTTTCGCGGCAGAAGCAAAAGAAAGCTTGTCGGATAACGTCCATACACTCATCCGTTATATCAATGACAGGGAAGGGGATATTCTGATCCAGGATAAGAAAGCCGTAAAGATCCCGTTCCGGATGGACGAGTTTGACCGGGAAGGAAGTGAGCAGTATGCCAGGACCCTGCGTACTCTCAATCATCAAATCGGTATGACCAACTCGATCCCGGAAAGCGTGTCTTTTTTGGAAATGCTGAAGGTCAAGGATGTTGACCAGCTGCCAATCGAAGAAAACTGGATGTCCAGGGAGTCCGCTAAATCGCTGGCTGTCCCAGTTGGATTGAAGGGGAAGGAAGATGTCGTCGAACTGAACCTGCATGAAAAGGCACATGGTCCTCATGGGCTTCTGGCCGGGACGACGGGTTCAGGTAAGAGTGAGTTTTTACAAACGTACATTCTTTCTTTGGCCGTCCATTTTCATCCCCATGAAGTAGCATTCCTGCTGATCGATTATAAAGGCGGTGGAATGGCACAGCCATTCAAGGATATGCCGCACCTGTTGGGGACGATCACCAATATTGAAGGAAGCAAGAACTTCAGTTCCAGGGCACTTGCCTCCATAAAAAGCGAGTTGAAACGGAGACAGCGATTATTCGATCGCTACGGGGTCAGTCATATTAACGACTACACGCGGCTCTACAAACAGGCGAAAACAGAAGAACCTCTTCCGCATCTTTTCCTCATTTCTGATGAGTTTGCAGAATTGAAGAGTGAAGAACCGGATTTCATTAAGGAATTGGTCAGTGCGGCACGTATAGGACGAAGCTTGGGTGTTCACCTCATTTTGGCTACTCAGAAGCCTGGAGGCGTGATTGATAACCAAATTTGGAGTAATGCAAGGTTCAGGGTCGCATTGAAAGTGCAAAACACCGAGGACAGCCGGGAAATCCTCAAGAATGGGGATGCGGCTTCTCTTACAGTTACAGGAAGAGGGTACCTCCAGGTTGGAAACAATGAGGTGTATGACTTGTTCCAATCTGCCTGGAGCGGTGCGCCTTATCAAGAGGAATCGTTTGAAGCAGAGGATGAAGTGGCGATTGTCACCGATCTGGGATTGATTCCGATTTCAGAATTGGCGGCGAAACCAAGCCACCAAAAGGAAATGGTCAGTGAAATCGATGCGGTTGTAGATCGTATTGAAGCGCTTGAGAAGCAGTTGGACTTGAAGAGGCTGTCCAGTCCATGGCTCCCTCCATTGGCCAATCGTATCTATCGGACGGGATTCCCGCAGATGGAAGAGAAAAAGATCCTCCTGGCTATGGTCGATGAACCAGAGAAACAGAGCCAGACCCCTTATCATTATGAGGTTGTTGAAGATGGAAACGTCGGTATTTTTGGTTCATCCGGTTATGGAAAGACCCAAACGCTCATCACCCTATTGATGGGAATGGCCGCTCAATTCACACCTGAGGAAATTCATTACTACCTCCTTGACTTTGGAAACGGAGGACTATTGCCATTAAAGCAGCTGCCTCATACAGCGGATTACTTCCTGATTGATGAGGAAAGGAAGATAGAGAAATTCGCCGGGATCCTCGATGATGAAATTGCCCGAAGAAAACAGCTGTTCCAGAAGCAGGAAGTCAGCTCGATTAAAATGTACAACACGGTCAGTGAAGAAAAGCTTCCCCTCTTATTCGTCACCATCGATAATTTCGATTTGGTCAAAGAGGAAATGCAGGAGCTGGAAACAGAAATCAATCAGTTTGCTCGTGACGGACAGTCACTCGGGATTTATATGTTCTTTACCGCGACAAGGGTGAATTCCATCCGCCAGTCGTTAATGAATAATCTTAAAACGAAGGTAGTCCATTATTTAATGGACAGTTCAGAAGCCTATACCATGCTGGGAAGGCTGCCATTTTCACCTGAAGCCATACCGGGAAGGGCCATTGTGAAGAAAGATTCCGCGTATTTCTCTCAAGTCTTCCTCCCGGTCGAAGGAAAGGATGACTTTGAACAGCTGACTTTATTAAGGGAGGATATTCAGCTGCTCAATGACAAGTACACTGGAATGGCTTCACCAAAGCCGGTGCCAATGCTTCCTTCAGAATTGACAATGGTCAACTTCACCCAGTATACCGGTTCAAGGAAACAGGAAGGCCTTCTTCCAATCGGCCTGGATGAAGAATCTGTCAGCCCGGTGCATGTGAATTTCAATAAAACAAAACACTGCCTGGTATTGGGGCAGGCACAAAAAGGAAAAACAAATGTCCTTAAAGTCCTGGCCAATACAGCTCTTCTTCAGGAAAGTGAGCATATAGCCCTCTTTGATTCCATAGACAGGGGGCTGTCAAAGTACACGCATGACAGAGAAAGTAAGCCTGTTCAAACTTTTGTTAGCAGTCATGATGATTCTTGCAACTCCTCTTCTCTTTTTTCGTTCAGTTGGTGAAAACCCGCTGAAAGTGAAAGAAAACGCCACGCAGTCCATAGCTATCGTAAATGAAGATGCAGGGACGGAAATCGACGGTGAGCCTTTGGCGTTCGGAGGGGACCTCCCAACCATATTGGGGGATCAATCCTCATTTGAATGGACGGTTGTCAGCAGGAGTGCCGGGGAAAATGGTCTTCAAAGTTCTAAATATGACGCTGTAGTATATATACCCTCGGACTTTTCAGACAAGGTCATGACCTATGATGAGGAAAGGCCGGAGAAATCAAATCTGAACTACAAAGTTCAAGCACAGCTTAATGCTGTCAACAAAGAAAAAGTCTTATTGGAGATTGAAAAAGCTACAAAGAAAGTCAATCAGAAAATGTCTACGCTCTATTGGAATTACGTGTCAGCGGACATGGAAAACATCAGGGCTGAGTTCGATCAGATCCTTGAAAAGGAACAGGCTTTCCAAACAACGATGCTGTCTTTCTACAAACCAAGTTCCAAAGATCTGGCTGGCCAGATTGAGCAGCAGTCATCGATGCTTGCAAATCTGCAAAATTCGATACAGCAGGCTGACAGCCGGTCACCTGAACAGCAGAATACAATGGAATCCTTTCAGCAAAGCCTTTCCGGTTTTGTTGAATATGTAGATCAGTACCGTGAATATCAGGATAACCAGAAACAATTACTGGCCGAAATTCAAGCGCAATCTGTCCAGATGATTAATGAATCGACTCAGAATCAACAGCCGCGTTACTTGAAATCCAAATCATTGTTCTCGGAACAAAGTGAAGCCCTGACCGCAGGCTTGACACAGGTGAACAGCAACATGGAGAGCAACCAGGAGCAGTTGACGAATTTGCAGCAGCGGAGATTTGACGAAGTTGAAAGACAGGTTGAAGATTTCTATTCCTTCCAGGAACGGGTATTGACCTTCTATCAGCAATTGCGGGATACCACTGCATTAAATAATCTTCAGGGAAATATCTTTGAACTCAACAACAAGCTGGCTGAAGGAGATGGGCAGATATTTGATCCGCCGCCTGTCCCGGACCCTCCTAAGCCGCCGGAAGAGGACGAGGAAGACGAACCGGATGTTCAACCGGACGTTACCTCACCAGAAGAGGGTGAAACCGACCCCGATGAACCAGGAGAGCCGGGTGAACCAAGTGATCCTCCGCCGGCTCCAGTGAACCTCACTGAGGAAATTGAAGAATTGAAAGCAATATCTGATGAAATGGTAAAATTGAAAGAAACTTTGGAGGAATTAAAGGAGCCAACGGTTGACTCAGTAACTGAGGCTGCCAAAAAACTGGAAGAGATTAACAAGGAAATTGGTGTAGTTCACCAACAGCTGAGCGAAAAAAATGACACATCGGTAAATCCCTTACAGGCTGTTGTGGATCAGTTACAAAGGGACATTGCAGGGTTGAAAGAAGAAATTGAGACACTTGGCAATGCAAGAGCTGGATTGACAAAAAAAATTGATAAACTGAACACCTATATTAAGGAGTTAGAAGATTATAGTAAGAGTCTGCTAAAAACAAATGCGGCGTTAACGAAGGAATTGGAAATGTTCTCTGACAACGTCAGGAATATTGGTGCAGCTATCGAGGAAAAAGAGAATGCCATCTTGAATTCAGCAGCTTTATCCCAAAGCAGGTACAACACCTTATCCGGTTATTTTGCCCGCGGAATCAACAACTATAAGCTTATTGACCTGCTTCAATATTACTCTTATCTTGACCGATATGAGTCAGTCCTGAACGGGATGCTGACTGAAAATGGCGTCAAGGCTGCAGTTCTGCAAGATGAAGAGTTGAAAAATGAAGTAAATGAAATCCTGAAGGTGAACCAGGCTGAACAGACAGAGTGGGATCAAATGAATGCAGCGCTGCCAGATACAGAGGACGCACTCAATACTCTTCAGGACTCCTTCACTGTCTTTGCTGCAGAATACAACCAAACACTTGATGACCAGCAAACACAGCTTTCAGAGAGCCTGACTGCCATCAATCAAGAGGCAGAGAAAGTATTGAACAGGATTCAGCAGCCTGAGCAAACGGCTCCGACACCGGCTTCTGGTTTAACAGGTCCTGACTTAGTTGGAAATCAGCAGCAGATCGGGAGTGAAATCAAGACCATCCATTCTTTCCTGGATAATGTAAGCGAGAGCCAGACCACTATCGTGTCTTATACGGAAGAACTCCGCTCAAATATCACGAACGTGCAAAGTGATGCTGACACATTGAATAATAAGTGGGCAGCCAATGTTGCTTCCACTCAATTGATACGTGATGATGTCTTCAGTGTTCTAGGCAACGCTTTTGTGGACGGACAATCCAATGGATATGTATATGACTTCCTGACAAGTCCCCTGAATGTTAAAGGGGATGTACCAGAGGAGAAGAAAGCCAGTGTTATCCCACCGGTGGTTGTCTTGTTCATCGTCCTGTTATCCAGCTTGCTTATCGGATATACAAGCTACTATTTCCAAAACGCACCGTTCTGGGTTCAAGGAGTCATTTTCCTGCTTTTGAATCTCATTGTCGGATTTGTCATCAGCCTTTATGGTCTGGAGATATACCCACTGGTGGAATCCCGGTCGGTAGAATGGACAATCTTTACGATTCTTTTATTGCTGGCTGGTTCAGGACTGGTACGGGTCGCTTTTTCAGCCCATCGTTTATTAGGGTTGTTCATCTCGGTAGGGCTCATTGCCCTTTTTGTCACACCATTGCTGGCTTTAACGACACCTAACTTTAATTTCAAGGATCCTATGTCTGCTGTGTACATGTCGATCCAATATGGTACCGATTCAATGTTCAATCAAGCGGCGGTCATCTTAGGGTTGGTCGTCATTGGACTCGCTGCAGCGCAGGTGTTATTGAATAGAAGGTCCAGCAGACAGCAGGACGAGGGATCGGAAGCGTATGAGGGATAAAATCCTGGCCATTCTGATCTTAATGAGTGTAATAGGCACTAGCTATGCCATTCCTGTATCGGCCAATACCAATATCAATGAGCTCATACCGAATGACTATCAGGATAATAAATTCAAGAAGAATAATGATCTTCTCCATGACCAGTCATCTACTGAAAAAGTTGAGATTCCTGAAGAACAAAAGGGATTGACGTTCAAAGAGGCAGCTGGCAGCAGGTTAGATGCATTGAAGCAACGTATTTTCCAAGGTGAAGAGAAAGGAACCAATACGATCAAGGCAAGGTCGGAGAATCTGAAATTGTTCAGCGGGGCTGAAAACTCTGCGAGATTGGGAGATTTGGAAGAAACCCCGCAAGATTCTTCATCCCTCTCTGTGTTGATTTCAGTCTTTGCCGGGGTTTGTATCCTCCTTCTCATTCTGGTTATCGTCATTTGGAATAGATCTGATCAAGGAAGGCAAGGCGTGAAATGAAGCATTGGAAGGGATCCCGTTCACTGCGGGATCCTTTTCATTTTTGAAGAAGTAAACTGTAAAGCCAGGTTGAATTCTGCTTTTATAAGAGGGGGTGTTTCAAGAATGAATAGGTTCATCAAGATACTGGTTCTTCTCCTTTTTCTCTTCGCATTAGGACAGACTGCGTATGCAAAGTCCTATAGTATCGATGAAGTGCACATTCGTGCCTGGATACAGCCGAATGGAAATCTGCTGGTGAATGAAGTATTCACCTATACGTTCAATGGTGATTATGAAAGCATTAGAAGGTCCATTCACCAAGAAAATCATGAGGGTGTGGAGTGGTATGAAGCCTATGAGCTCATAAATAAAGAGGCGGAAATCGGTTTTTTGGAGGAAAGAGATTTGCAATCCCTGAAAGTGCAGAAGGAGGGAAATACCTATCGATCTCCTTTCCCGATATCGAACAGCACCAGAACCTTTGTGTTTGCTTATGAACTTAGGAATGCGGTTGATTCGTATGATACCTATAGTGATTTGACTGTCCCTTTCTTTAATTCCGGTTCCAACCATGATGTTGACTTGAACAATGTTACGATTGATTTTGTTTTTCCTGAAGAAGTTGAACCTGCTAATTATGCTGCATTCTATCATGGGCGTGCTGGAAACATTCAGGAGAAAGGTCCGAGTGTTGTAAGATTTACTTCACCTGTATCAAAAATGTATTCCCTGACTGAGACACGCCTCCTCTTTCCATCAAGTATCATGACAGCGCAAGAAAAGACAGAAGCACCATCACCGCTGAAAAAGGTCATCGCCGGAGAGGAAGAGCGCAGGGCTGAATCCGCTCTTAGGAAAGCACAAATGAAATCCTTTAATAATATTCTTTTGAGTCTGGCTGTATTGCTTGGAATGGCAGTCCTTGTTTCAACCCTGGGGCATTTCCTGAGCAGGTTGAAGGGAAGAAGTGAACCCATTGATGCCCTGGAGACGGACCCCCTCCTTTTTTATCTTGTAATTAAAAGAGGGAAATTTTCACATATGGGGTTTATTGCCGGGATATATTCCTTAGTTGAGAAAGGATTGGTATCGGTGCGTAAAGAGAAGTCAACGAGCCGGTTCCTCAGTGACTCCCGTTCCCCTGATGAGACATTGTTCTTCACTTTAAAAACCGATGAGGACAGCCTTACCGAGATGGAAAAGAAACTGGTGTCCTGGGTGTTCAGGCGAAAAGGCAGGAACGGTTCTGCTTCTTTTTCCATGAATGACCTCGCAGGTGCCACAAAAATGGAAAAAGATCAAAAGCGTCATTTAAAGAAGTATCATTCAAAGGTGAAACAGTTTAAAGAACAGGAGAAAGAATGGTTTTCTGACGTAATAATGGAAGCAAAAGAACACGGCCTTTTGAGAGATACATGGTTTAAGATCATGACGAGATTCGTTCCGGTCCTTATCTTGGCGGCCATATTAGCAGCCTGTTACTTTGATCAGCAAAGTACTCTTTTGATTTCGATATACACCGGCATCAGCGGTGTGTTTCTTTTATGGGGATGGAAATTAAGAGCGAAGTGGCCATACGCTGTTTTTGGTCTCATTTCCATATTTACTGCAGCGCAAATATATAACGAACGAGCATATACCCTGTTAGTTATCAGTGCTGTATTCTTTATAATCCTTCTATTCCTGGTGCCCCGCCATACTGTGTCAGCCGATGCTCTAGGTGTGAGAACCGGTATAATGAGGTTCAAGAAGCAACTAAGAAGAGAGGGAATCCCTGCAGAAGGAGTGCTGGATAAATGGATGATACGATCCATGATGATCAAGGGCAGGCCTGGAGTAAAAAAGGTTTGGCTAAATGGTGTCCAAGATGAAGCTGTAATCTCGAGGGCACCGTTAACCGCTTTGGTCATGTCCGATCAGAATCCTTATGTATTCATTGCGAATTCATGGAAGTGGAGTATCCCTCCTGCTGCTCCATCGTCAGGCTCAACTGATGCAGGTTATTACGGAGGTTCCGACGGCGGTGGCGGAGACGGAGGGGGAGGAGCCGGGGCGGATTGAGCATTTATACATTCCCATTCAAATAGTGTTTAATCAACCATATTCAGTTTCCTGAATATGGTTTCTTTATGTTTGATAGAAAATCATTTAGGATAAATAATTTCTGTCGCTGAAAAGATCACTACTATATAGAAGAATTCCACGTAAAAAAGAGAGGAGAATTAAAATGGAGAAGTTTGAACAGTACACCAAGAGCTTCATCAACGGTGAGTGGACCAGGGGTGAAAGCGGCCGGACCATTGATAATTTGAATAAATATGATGACTCCGTAATCAATACCTTATCTTTGGCAACGGCTGAACAACTTGAAAAAACGTTTCTGATTGCAAAAGATGCCCAGAAGGAGTGGGGCCGGACGTCTGCGGAGGAAAGAGAAGAGATTCTCCTGAAAGCAGCTGATTATCTAGAAAAGCATAAGGATGAAATTGTCCCGATCATCTCAAAAGAAACCGGGGGCAATGTCGTAAAAGCCCATGTTGAACTTGAACTGACCATCGGCCTGACAAGAGAAGCAGCGAAAATGGCTTATCACCTGGAAGAAGTCCAGGAAGTGGAATCTATGATTGAGAATAAAGTGAACCATGTTCATCATCTGCCGCTCGGAGTCATTACTTCCATTTCGCCGTTCAACTTTCCGATGAACCTCTCGATGAGAACGATTGCCCCTGCTATTGCCTTGGGAAATACAGTAGTTCATAAACCGGATATTCAAACGAGCTTGACTGGAGGAGCCATCATTGCCAGGGCCTTTGAACAAGCAGGGCTCCCTGGAGGTGTATTCAACAGCATTGTAACCGATCTTGAAGAGATAGGCGACGATATGCTGACAACGCCTCATTCCCAGCTCATCAGCTTTACAGGATCGACTCCTGTTGGCAAGCACATCGGCAAAATTGCCGGGGGCATGCTGAAACGAGTTGCATTGGAGCTCGGCGGGAATAACCCATTCATTGTGCTTTCAGATGCGGATGTTGACAGAGCTGTAGATGCTGCAATATTTGGGAAATTCATTCATCAGGGGCAGATCTGCATGATCATCAACCGGATTATTGTGCATGAGGAAAAATATGATGAGTTTATAGAGAAATTCACCGAAAGAACGAAGCAGCTTCCATACGGTGATCCAACCGACCCGAACACAGTGATTGGTCCATTGATCAATAACGGCCAAATCGAAAAGGCGCTTGGGTTTATAGAATCAGCGAAGAAAGCCGGAACTAAATGTGTACTGGAAGGAAAGCGTGAAGGGAATATCCTGACACCGACGATTTTTGTAGATGTCGACAATAAGAGCGAGCTTGCCCAAACGGAACTTTTCTCTCCGATTGTTTCAATCATCAAAGCAGAAACGGATGATCAGGCAATCGAATTGGCAAATGACACAGAGTTCGGCTTAAGTTCTGCGATCTTTACTTCGGATTTGGAAAAGGGAGAAGAACGTGCCCTTAAAGTCGAAAGCGGAATGACCCATATCAATGACCAGACTGTCAACGACAGCCCGACCGTCCCGTTTGGCGGTACGAAATCAAGCGGAATGGGAAGGTTCGGGAATCCTTGGGTGACAGAAGAGTTCACCCAGACAAAATGGGTTTCTGTCCAGAAGGAGTACAGGGAATATCCGTTTTAAATCATCTGGAAGGACTTGCGTATTCAGAACGCAAGTCCTTTTTATTGAGTTTAAGATTTTATGTAAAAATCTCTCTTATGAGGGTCTTCTGTATGATATAGTAATGAGGTAATTCTATCAGGAGGCAATTTCATGCTGGAAAATCATCAAATTGATACCTTGAAACAGCTGTCTTTAGACGGCACTGCATCTCCCGTATGTCCTTTGGAGGGACACTTTGAACAAATGATTCCGATTCTGCAGGTACGGGGAGGCGGTCATTTGACTCATTTGACTTTTTTAAAAGATAAGGAGATTTTCTGGACTAAGGACCTAACGGTTTTTATTGTTTATCGACGTTTTGCAAATAAATTGATTGTACTGGGAGACCCGGTCGGAATTGAAGAAAATATCAAGGGTTCAATTAAGGAATTCTGTGAGTATAGCAGGGAAAAAGGATTGAAACCTGTTTTCTATCAAATCAGCTCCAAGTATATGCCCTATTATCATGACTCTGGTTGCAGGTTCATAAAGCTGGGTGAGGAAGGCCGGGTAGACCTCGGAAGATTTACACTGGAAGGGAAGCAGAACGCAAAGCTGCGGACGAGCATGAATAAATTCAATCGGGAGGGCTTCTATTTTGAGGTCATCAAGCCTCCGTTCAGCCAGCAGCTGTTAAGTGAGATTAACCTGGTTTCGAAATCATGGCTTGGAAACCAGAAGGAAAAAGAGTTCTCGGTTGCTTCTTTCAGGGAAGATTATGTAAGCAGGTTTCCAATTGCCGTACTGAGGGACTCTGAAGGACAGATGATTGCCTTTTCTACACTGGCCACTAACTTTAAGGATACTCTTAGTATCGATCTAATGAGGAAGGTTTCGGAAAGCCCCAATGGAACCATGGATGTCCTGTTTATTTATATCTTCAACTGGGCAAAGGCTCAAGGCTATGAAATCTGCAGTCTGGGGATGTCGCCGCTTTCCAATGTCGGAAACTGCAGCCATGCCTTTACCAGCGAAAAGATCATCGGGCTTGCCTACCAATATGGAAATTCCCTTTATAACTTCAGGGGATTGAAGGAGTTCAAGGACAAATTTTCAACCACCTGGGAGCCAAAATATCTGGCTTACAAGAAGACCCTTCTTCCGATTGCCTTCATGCAGGTGATGTTGCTGATAAATGGTAAACCGCGTTTGAATAAGTTTCCCGAAAAATTGTAAGGAGTTCTTTCCATGACACCTTTTACCAAAGAAGTTGTAGAAATTATTAAACGCATCCCCCGGGGACGGGTCATGACTTATGGACAGATTGCCGGATTGGCCGGAAGTCCTCGTGCTGCCCGCCAGGTAGTCAGGATCCTCCATTCCATGAGCTGGAAGCACAATCTGCCCTGGCACAGGGTAATCAATGCAAAGGGACAGATCGCTCTTCAAGACGAGGAAGCTTTTGAAGAGCAGCGGTTGAACCTGGAGATTGAAGGAGTCGAAGTCGGCCTTCATGGCGGTATCAACCTTCAAAAATACCGGTGGCAGCCGGAGAATTAAGGCACTCTCTTAGGGTTTAAGAGAGTTTTTTTTGTGTTTATATTTGGATATATATGTTTAAATAAATCAAAAACTTGATTAAGAATTGAGGAGCAGGGATGGATATTGCTTTGGGGATAGGTATAGTTTTAGTCCTTGTTTTTGGTGCAGCTTCAGCGAGAAAAGAGTATAGCAAATTAACAGCTGAGGAAAAAGAAAAGTTCAAAGGGGAACTGCGGAATCCTCTTGGTCTTCTTTTCGCCATTCTCATGCCAATGGGTTCACTTCTTGTTTTTATTTCCATCCCTTTTCAGTCTGTCATACTAAAAATGATTGCATTCGGGTTGATCGGCACGGGGCTGATCATTGAGGGGGCAGAACTTTCCAAGCACACTTCGAAGGGTATGCTGATGGTGGTCATCGGTGCATCCACCGTCCTCATCACAGGTTTCTTTGCAACAAAATCATTTTGGTAGAACAGGAGGGTGATAACGATGATTGTAACCTTGATCCTCTTCCTGGCATTCATTACCCTCGGGATATTCCTTATGAACGGAAAAGGGGCTTCCCTGATAGCAGGTTACAATACTTTGCCGAAAGAGGAGAAAGAAAAGTATGATGAGCCGGCATTATGCCGATTCATGGGGAAAATGATATTTGTATTATCGTTGTGCATGCTATTATGGCCAGCCAGCGAACTGCTTGAAATCCAGTGGCTTTTTGGTCTGGGACTCGGCCTGTTTATTGGCATCGTCCTATTTATGGTGGTATATATGAATACAGGCAATCGGTTTAAAAAATAGATCAATGAATGGAGAGGTGCGGTCCTGCCGGGATACGTTCCTTTTTTTGTGGACGTATCAATGATTTTCGAATTGACACTGAAAAAGATATAATGGACTTAAGTACTTTTTGAAAGGAAGATGTTTATGGAAGGCTTTATGAATTTGATCTTCGGTTACATCATTCTGGCCATTCCTGCTTTGATCATTGTGCTGTTATTCCGCCGTAAATCAAAGAAGGATCTCGAAAATTTTGATGAAAGCAAATATCATGTCCTTGATCATGATGAGGAGAAGCGGTAAAGCTGCCATTTTCGGTAAGCTCCTATCAATTTTCATACTGATGCAAAAACCACCAGCAGATGACAGGTTGCTGGTGGTTTTTTTATTTTTCGAAATCACTTAAAGGCCTTAACTTTGGAACTTAGAATGTAAGCTGCAGTCCGCCTCCATCAACTTCCTCATTGGTCCTAAGCCGCTCCATCAACAAGGTTAAAGGACACGAAACTTCCCGCCGGCCTGTCTAATGCCTGTCGGGGCTGAACAAGGTGCTTCCGCTTTTGTTCATCCAGCTCCAGCCCCTAGCCCCACGGGGTCATAAGCCAATCCGTCAAGAAGGTGAAAGAGCCACCTTCCCGCCGGCCTGTCTTATGCCTGTCGGGGCTGAACAAGGTGCTTCCGCTTTTGTTCATCCAGCTCCAGCCCCTAGCCCCTCGGGGTCATAAGCTAATCCGTCAAGAAGGTGAAAGAGCCACCTTCCCGCCGGCCTGTCTTATGCCTGTCGGGGCTGAACAAGGTGCTTCCGCTTTTGTTCTAAAAAATCATTGAAGTTTACGTTAACGTCAATGGTAAAATATAATTGTTGGAAAATTCAGATTCGAGAGGGGCAAAATGAATTACTCAATATCACAACTGGCGGATGAATTTAATATAACGACCAGAACCATCAGGTACTATGAAGAACTTCAGCTAATTTCGCCCAGGCGGAATGAGAATGGCAGAAGGAGGTATTCGAGAAAAGAATATGCCCGTCTTAAGCTCATCGTCCGGGGGAAAAACTTTGGCTTCTCATTGGAGGAAATCAAAGAAATGATCCATCTTTTTGACCGGGATCGAAGCGGAAAAGCTCAATTGGAGAGGACCATAGAATATGGCAATCAAAAAATCGAGGAGGTGAGCGGCCGGATCAATGAGCTTGAGACGATGAAACATGATTTGGAGAAGCTGCGAGATGATTTTGTGACCAGACTTGAACAATTGGGGAGAGATGAATGATGAATATTTCTACTTTGCTGGAGAGAAATGCCCGTAAATATCCTTATCAAGAAGCCGTCATCTCAGGGGAACAGCGTATGAATTATTGGGAACTGGATCATCAGGTGAACAAGTTTGCCTCTGCTTTAAAACAGCAGGGTATTGACGCAGGAGACAAAGTGGTTCTTTATATGCCGAATACAATGGAATTCGTCATCACCTATTTTTCTGTAATGCGTCTGGGAGGCATCATTGTACCTATAAATGCCAAATTGGCAGGAGAAGAAGTGCAGTATATCCTGGAGCACAGTGATGCCAAAGCTCTTGTTGTCCATGAGATGCTGTTTGCTTCTGTGTCTCACATTCAGAATGAAGATCTCTTTTTAATCAAGACAGGCAGTGCTCTGGAATCATGGAAAAGCTTCCAGCAGCTGCTTGAAAGCGGCAAGGAGATTCCGATTGCCTGCAACCTCGTGGAAGATGACGAAGCTGCTATTCTCTATACCTCCGGAACAACCGGTAAGCCTAAAGGTGTTCTGTTTACATACAGGAATATCTTAAGCGCCGCCATCATGATGTGTGTTGAGATGGAGATGAAACCGGAGAGCCGGATACTCCATATGATGCCTTTGAGCCATTCAGCTCCCCTTCATTTATTCCTTGCTGCCGGTATCTATGTGGGGGCGGTCCATGTCCTCTCGCCGGCATTCACACCAGAAGCTCTTTTATCATTGGTGGACAAAGAAAGAATCACTCATTTCTTTGGAGCGCCTGTAGCCTATTTGTTTACTGCAAAGATGCCAAATATTGAAGCTTTCAATCTATCATCTATGAAATTCTGGGTGTATGGGGGGGCACCGCTCTCCAAGCAGGAAGTTCAGTTTATACAGAAAAAGTTCAAAACAGAAAGCTTATGCTGTGTATATGGACTGACAGAGGCGGGGCCAACCGGGACACTCCTGCTTCCGCAAGAACATGAAAAACATACCGGCAGTATTGGAAGAAGGGGTGCCCTGGGAACGGAATTTAAGATTGCGGATGATGAGGGGGCAGAGGTGCCGCAGGGAGAAGTCGGGGAAATTTTTCTCTATGGTGACGGCAACATGAAAGGCTATTATAAGGATCCGGAAAGAACTAAGGAAGCCTTCCATAACGGGTGGCTGAAAACCGGGGATCTGGCCAAAAAGGATGAAGAAGGATATATCTGGATTGTCGACAGGAAGAAGGACCTCATCATTTCCGGAGGTGTCAATATCTATCCAAAAGAGGTGGAAGAAGCGCTGGTTACTCATCCTGCCATCACCGAGGCAGCCGTCATAGGCGTGCCTCATCCGGAATGGGGAGAAACAGTGAAAGCTTTCATCGTCTCAACAGAAGAGTTTCAAGATGTAAAGAAATCCTGTCAGACCTATTTGACCGGCAAACTTGCAGGCTATAAAATTCCCAAGCTGTATGAACAGGTAAAGGAACTTCCGCGGAATGCCACCGGCAAGATCCTCAAGCAGGTGTTAAAAGATGAACACAAAAGTGAGGTTATAAAATGAAAAAAATCGAAAACTTTTACCTGGAGGACCCTCATTTTATCAACCTGATCAATAGTTTGCTCGCTGACGATATGAGAGAGTGGGCCGATAGGGAACTGGGGGAGTTCGGCAGGATGTGCGCAGGGGAGATTGATGAACGGGCTGTCCACACAGACCGTGAAGGCCAGCCGCGCCTGATTAAATATGACCGCTTCGGTGAGGATATCTCAGAAATCTGGGTGAACGAAGGGTATAAACAAACGGTCAAGGAAACCTATAACAAGGGGATTGTCGGCTATATCCATAAACAGATTCCGGAACTCGGGCGAAAAGGGAACTATCTCTATTCCTATGCCCAGGGATATTTACTGTCGCAGTCAGAACCTGGCTTCTACTGTCCCGTTACCCTCACTATGGCAGCCGCTTATTTGTTGGAACACTATGCAAGTGATGAAATCAGGGAGCGTTTCCTGCCGCATGTCTTATCAACAGGGGAAACGGAATTGTATGAAGGAGCCACGTTTCTGACGGAGCGGCAGGGGGGATCGGATGTCGGTGCCAATGATACCAAAGCTGTCCTGACAGGGGACAGTTACAAGCTTTTCGGTGAAAAGTACTTTGCGTCCAACTCGGGAATGTGCGGAGTGGCAATGGTACTCGCAAGGATGGAAGGGGCCAAGCCGGGTACAAAGGGATTGAGTCTGTTTGCGGTTCCTTGGAGAAAGGAAGACGGCAAACTGAATGGCATCAAAATCAGAAGATTGAAAGACAAACTTGGTGTCCGTGCTGTTCCTTCCGCTGAAGTCGAATTTGAAGGAGCGGAGGCATTCCTTGTCGGGGAACCTTCCAAAGAGATCCACTATATGATGGAAGCCCTCAACCTGTCGAGGGTCTGTAATGCTGTCGCATCCATCGGCATCATGAGGCGTGCTTATATGGAAGCGCGAAATTATGCTTTTCACCGGGAGGCTTTCGGTAGAAAGCTTGCCGAGTATCCAATGGTGAAAGAGACATTGACACATCTGGCGGTCAAGCAGGAAATTGAAACGAGTGCAGTCTTTTCACTGATAGAGTTGTTCGATAAAGTGATGTCCCGCGAGCAGCCTGTTTCCGAAAAAGAGATGGTAATGAACCGTCTTCTGATTGCGTTATTAAAAAAAGAAACTGCGGAACAATCCATTCACTTTGCCCATGAGGCAATTGAATTGCACGGCGGGAATGGATTCATTGAAGATTTTGTGCTGCCAAGACTATTGAGGGATGCACAAGTGCTGACGGTTTGGGAAGGAACGGCCAATATTCTTGGCTTGGAAATCCTGCGGTTAATGAACCGGCATCAAGCACACAAGCTCTTTATTGCGGAGATGAAAGACAGGCTGATGGGAGTTCCGGTTTCATTAAGCGCTTTGAAAGATCCTGTTCTGCAGGGGTTGGAAGAGGTTGAAGGACTAACTGATTATGTGGCTGTCTCATCTGAAGATGTTCAGACATTCCATGCAAAGAAAGTCGGCGCCCTCATGACGTCCATCTATGAAAGCTGGATCTGTTTAGACGAAGCAGCAAGAGGCGGAGAAAGGGAACGTGCCAAAGCAGAGGTTTTCATTGAAAAAACATGGAGTGAACAAATTCTCGACAGAGAGATGAAATCCGTTTCTTACTTTAATATTATCTGCAACCCGCGATTGTACCCTGTAAAATAACCAAAACCCACACCGGACGCCCGGTGTGGGTTTTGGTTTTCAGCCTGTTTTTTCAGCAAGGACGGTTTCTTTCAACTGGCGGTACTTAACATAGAAAAGTGCAGTTGCCGAAAGGGAAATGATGCCGAACATAAGCGTCATGTGCTGCAGCCCCATAAGATCCAGGAACAAACCGGTCATCAGCAGGACCACTTGAAAGATCAACCTGTCCATCATATTCCGGAACGAAAAGAACCTGCCATGAAACTCCTTTGGAATACGCGTCTGGAATATTGTAGCGGCAGTCGGGAAAAAGCAGCCGACTGCGAAGCCGAACACAGCAAACGCACACACAGCCAAGATGGCTTGATCAGCAAAGAACAGCATCATCTGAGCAACTCCCATAACGAATGAGAAGAGGAACAGGATGACATATGGTGACCGTTTGCCGCTGATCTGTTTAACAAAGAAAGCTCCAAGCATAAAGGATATCCCTTCAGATGTGTAGATCCAGCCCTTGATGGCTGAACTGTCCTGCAGTTCACTGATGTTGATGACCAGCAGGTTGAACCCGCCAAGGAATAATAAAGGAATCAGTGTCATGATCAGGGTCATCATTACAATTGGAAGACCTTTGATAATCGGAAAGACTTCCTTGAATCCTCCCGATTGTGCTTTGCCTTTGAGAATGACGCCTTGGTCGGGCTCCTCTAATTGCAAAAAGAAGGTAAGGAAAAACAGGACTAAGTAGGCAGCCAAAGAAAGGAAGTACAGCATGGATAAAGAAATGACAACCAAAAGAACCCCGGCCAAAGCCGTCCCTAGTATCCTCGATAATGTAGCCACATTCATATGGACTCCATTTAACTGAAGCAACTCCTTTTCTTGGACCACCATTGGAATGGCAGCCTGCAAAGCAGGAAAGTAGAAGGCTGCGGATATCTGGATGCAGATCATGAAGACCACCATCCACAAAACGGAACCGGTGTGAATGGCTGCAAACATAAACAGTACACTGACAGCACGGCCGAAGCCGGAAATCAGCATCACTTTCTTTTTATCAACCTGGTCCGTCACCCTGCCGGCCAGCGGTCCCAACAGCAAACCGGCCAGCAGTCCAACCGCCAGTATCAATGACTTTAAAAAGTCAGATGGGACCTTTTCCTGCATGAACTCAAGATTTCCAATGATCCCGAGCCACAATCCAAGCCCGGCAACAAACTCACCAATCAAAATGATCCAGACATTTTTATTTTTCCACATAAGAACCCTCACATGTTAGTTGTATATTTCGCTTCTCTAAATATACTACAGACCCCACCGTTCAGGTATCTTTTTTTTAGATTCTATTCGTAAACATTGTTGCTTCATTACTATTAATATTAAGTAATTATTACCTAGTAATTTACCTTGAAAACCACGTAAGCAGGAAAGGAAAGAGCTGCTCTTCTTTTTTGGGAGTAATTTCTCAAGCAGCAATTAACGCAATAAATTCCGTTTTAGATAGTCAATTGGCACCTTAGCGAACGAAAAGAAGGAATACTCTGAAAAATGTCGAATTGTCATAATATGGAGGTGGTGGAATGGAGCAGGTTACCAAGAAAATGATTTGCTCTAAATGCAGGAAAGAGATTAAGGATGAAATAGAATTCCGGGACAACGGTGGCGTCTGTGACGACTGCTACAGTATCCCTGTCATGAAAAGAATCGGCCGGATCAGAAGATAAGAGACTAACGGCACGGAAGGAAACTAAGTTTATATGGATAGTATAATTGATTTATGAGTGTGGAATTCCTTGATCAGCCAAAGGGATTTCACACTTTTTCTATATATCATAGAAAGGAGCAAGCTAAGAAGCATCTAATACAAAAAGACAAGAAGAGAATACTTCTGAAAATGATTCTGGAGAAGAAATTGCGGAAGAAAGAATTTAAAAGCAGCGGGGGATATGATTAAACACCTATATGCCGCAGGTGGTAATAAGGATGGTTTAAATCCAGGAAAAATCACCCATATTTCTAAGAGCTAATCGAAATACAACGAGCCAGGCTCTTGATAATAATTTGTAGAGAACACAAAAGCCCCCTCATTTTAAAGGGGTTAACAAATATTTTTGTGGAAAGTTTGTATTTTTTTGTAAAGGATATTATATTAGAAAACAGGTTAAAGGAGAGGTGTAAATGCTGTTCCCAACTGTTTCTAGTGAAGTATTCAATAAAATCCATGCCATAAGAGATAAAGAATCTACTGAATGTGGTTATAAGTATAGTCACTTTTATGAATCTAAAAAAAGGATGCTGAAGGATATTCGATTTAGAGAGATTAATGAAATTACATGCCCAAAGTGTAAAGATACAGTGAGATACTTGAACTAATAATGAGCTTTCTGTAAAAAAGCTCTCATTTCTCTGGTAATGGGGGCTTTGTCTCGTCATATCCACCTGTAATTAATCAGAAACCCTCTAAAGGTATTCGCTTTTATGTATCACTCTGTTATACTCAAATCCCGTTAGGGCCTTTCTATCCACTCCTATTCTTCAGCATGCTCTTGCTGATTCAAATTCCTCTTAAAACAAAGCAACCTCCTATCATACCCAATTGTATTTTTTGCAGATTTACTCCTGTATATAAAAAATACACTTTCGAACCCACTCCGACCCCAAATGTAGAAAGTACGTAATTAATCCATTTAAAGATAATAAAAAAAGGAGCGGAAAATCCTTAATATATCAAGGGTTTCCCGCTCCTTTTTATTAACGTCCCAGGCAAGATTTGAACTTGCGACCTACAGCTTAGGAGGCTGTTGCTCTATCCAGCTGAGCTACTGGGACACAGAATATTATTATAAAGGTAAATGGTGATAACGTCAATCGTTTACCTTTGAAATTTACCGATCAAATTGCAGGGATTTAAAATAATCATAGATTTCAGGGACGAGCATAGTATATAATATAAACCGAAATGATTACGATTATAGGAGGGTTAATCATGAACATAATGCGGGCCTGGAGCCAGGACCTTGTCGGGGTCTTGCTGTTTATCCTGTTTATCGGCCTGTTTCTGGCTGGGGAAAGACTGACACAATTCCTGCCGGATGTGATGCTGAATTCGAGCTTCACAAATATGACCACAATCTTTTTAAGCATCCTGCTTGAGGCAATTCCCTTTATATTAATAGGTGTTTTTGCGTCCGCAATTATACAGGTTTTCGTATCGGAAAATACGCTTCAACGGCTTGTTCCCAAGAGGTACCCATACCTCGCCCTATTGCCTGCTGTTTTTGTAGGCGCCCTTCTGCCGATTTGTGAATGTGCTATTGTTCCCGTGGCAAGGCGCTTGATCAAAAAGGGGCTTCCAGCTCATCTGGCTATTGTCATTATGGTGACCGCGCCGATCCTCAACCCCATTGTCCTGGCTTCTACATACTATGCATTTCAGAATAACCTATCAGTTGTTGCCGGACGTATGGGGGTCGCATTTGTAGCTGCACTGCTCATAGGTGCTGCTCTTTACAAACTGTACGGGAAAAAAGCATCTCTTCGGGAGAGCAGCGGGGAAGAACATCACCATCATGAGTATCACCACGGTTCCAATAAGGTCATGGAAACGATTGTCCATGCAAGTGATGAATTCTTTGATATGGGGAAATTCTTGATCATCGGTGCACTAATTGCGGCTGGCTTTCAAACCTTCCTGGATAGGGAAATCTTAAATGCCGTCGGTTCAAATGAAATTTTTGGACCGGCTGTAATGATGTTCTTTGCATATGCAGTATCCCTATGTTCAGAGGCAGATGCCTTCGTTGCCTCCTCTTTCGGACCCATCTTCACTTCCGGATCTCTTCTTGCATTCCTGGTATATGGACCAATGATCGACTTCAAAAATACCTTGTTGATGCTGGCGTATTTCAAAAAGCGTTTCGTCTTGCTATTTATAGTGATTGTGACGCTTGTTGTTTACTTCTGCACATTGCTGTTCCAAATTCTTTTCGGATAGGAGGCTTATAGTTGCGAACTTTACAATTTCACACATATTTGCGGGGGATCATACTGATTGGTTATGCCCTGCTGCTTCTTAAACTTTTCCTTACCTTTGACATGGCCAATTTTGTGGCAGAGAAAATGCATGGTTATATGTATTTTGCCTTGGGAGTATTTATTTTTCTCGGAGCCATTCAGATAATCAGAGGGACTTCTTCATCAAATAAAGTGCACTCCTGCGGATGTGATGCTCACGAGCTTCCGAGGGGTTTCCTGAAAACTGTCTCTGTTTACAGCTTGTTCATTATTCCGGTGATTTTAGGTTTTATGCTTCCTGATAACCTGCTGGACAGCTCGGTGGCTTCCAAAAGAGGAGTTAATATCGGCAGCGGTATGTATTCCGCACCGCCGTCCACAGGGGAGAAAGTTCCCGCTGCTGATGAAAAGGAGACCTCCAAAGAAGAATCAGCGGTTGAAGCCACACTGGGGAATTATGAAGAATTTCCGCTTGAAGAGGACTTTGATAAGCTGAAAGTACTTGCATCGGAACGAGAAAAAGTTTATGTGCGTGATGAACAATTCATTCAAACACTCAGCCTTATTGATGAAAACCTTGATGCGTTTATCGGAAAGGAAATCCAGCTTAAGGGGTTCATCTATAAAGACGAAAGCTTTGAGGGAGACCAGGCTGTGATTTCGCGTTTTACCGTTACTTGTTGTGTGGCGGATGCCGGGGTGTATGGACTTTTGGCTGAAGATGAACAACTTGGTTCACTTGAGCCGGATACCTGGGTGAATGTGAGCGGAATGGTGGATAAAATCGACTTAAACGGCTATATGATGCCGTTCATCAAGGATCCTGTGTATGAAGTGATAGATGCACCGGAGAATCCTTATGTAGAAGAGTTCTTCATTAAAGTTGAATGATGGAACATCGGCAGAGGGGGTTCTGCCGGTGTTTCTTCATTGCTATGTCAGGAGCTTGCAGGTTTTTTTACTTGAATAAATCGGTTCTGGACAGTTTCTTCAGTCAAGACCAAAAAATTCTCAAATATCAGGGGATTTTTTTCAGGGGAAAAACTGATTCCCCAGCTTGACTGGTAATTGATAGTAAGTGAAGAAGTTGAGGCAAGTACATATATCGTGAGGATAATAATAATGGAGTAATAGTAGAAGATTATATCAATCCAAACACTTTACATACTATAGGGGGGTATAGTAAATTAGAGTTAAGGGAGGTGACGCAATGGTATCGAGTCCGGAAGAATTGGTTGAAATCGATGCAAGTTGCTCATCGAATCATGACAGGAAAAGCCACCATTCAGATAAAGTGAAAAGCAATCTGGTCACAAGGCTGAACCGGATAGAAGGACAAATCCGCGGCATTAAAAGGCTGATTGAAAATGATACGTACTGTGATGATGTCATTACGCAAATATCAGCAACACAGTCGGCGATGAACAGTGTTGCCAAAATCCTGCTTGAAGGTCATATGAAAACGTGTGTACTTGAGCGGATCCAGGAAGGGGATACGGAAGTACTAGATGAAGTACTGGTCACCATCCAAAAACTAATGAAAAAATAAGGAGCTGTTAAGAATGGAAAACGTTACACTCAATGTTATTGGAATGTCTTGCGGACACTGCGTAAAAGCAATTGAAGGAAGTGTCGGTGAATTAAATGGAGTTGAAGCTGTTAAAGTCGATTTGGATTCAGGAAAAGTGGATGTTTCTTATAACACAAATGAAGTGACATTGGACACCATCAAAGAAACAATTGATGAACAGGGATACGACGTACAATAATCTTTGAAACGTGCCAAAGAGGCGCGTTTCTTTAGGGGGAATTTATACCCTATATAGGTATATGGAGGGTTTAAATTGAGTGAAAAAATCAAAGACATCAATTATCAAGTCACAGGGATGACCTGTGCTGCCTGCGCCTCCAGAATTGAAAAAGGATTAAAGAAAGTAGCCGGCGTCAGTGAAGCAAACGTGAATTTTGCACTGGAAAAAGCTTCAGTCAAGTTTGATCCTTCGGTTACCGCCCCTCAAGATTTACAGCGGAAGATAATAGATCTGGGGTATGATGTGGTAACTGAAAAGGCTGAGTTTGATATTACAGGTATGACGTGTGCGGCTTGTGCGAACCGAATTGAGAAAGGCCTCAACAAAACAGAAGGAGTCTCAACCGCTAACGTCAACCTTGCACTTGAAAAAGCCACCGTTGAATATAACCCTTCCCTTGTTACGGCTTCCGATTTAGTAAAGAAGGTAGAGAAGCTTGGTTATGGAGCCAGGGAGACGATTGAAAAAAATCCTGAGGATACAGCTGATTACCGAGAGAAAGAGATTCAGAAGCAGCAAGGGAAGTTCCTTTTTTCTTTAATTCTTTCATTGCCGCTTCTTTGGTCGATGGTCAGCCATTTTGAATTCACCTCATTCATTTATCTGCCGGAAATGCTGATGAATCCCTGGGTGCAGTTTGCTTTGGCAACCCCTGTGCAGTTCGTTGTCGGAAAGCAGTTCTATGTGGGAGCTTATAAAGCATTAAAGAATAAGAGCGCCAACATGGACGTACTGGTGGCGCTGGGTACGTCAGCCGCATACTTCTACAGTTTATTCTTGGCGGTACAATCGATAGGAAGCACCGAAGGCATGACCGATCTTTATTTCGAAACAAGCGCCATTCTAATCACACTCATCATCCTTGGGAAGCTGTTTGAAGCAAGAGCAAAAGGAAGATCTTCAGAAGCGATCAAAAAGCTGATGGGGCTGCAGGCGAAAACAGCCACAGTCCTGCGACACGATGAAGAAGTAGAAATTCCCCTTGAAGAAGTAATGGTTGGGGATATTGTGTACGTAAAGCCTGGCGAAAAGGTGCCGGTCGATGGGGAAGTCTGTGAAGGGCATTCTGCAATTGACGAATCCATGTTGACCGGGGAAAGTGTTCCGGTCGACAAGACGGTCGGAGATGAGGTCATTGGATCTACAATCAATAAAAATGGGTTCCTGAAGATAAAAGCTACAAAAGTTGGCAGGGACACGGCTCTTGCCCAGATAATCAAAGTAGTGGAAGAAGCACAAGGTTCTAAAGCGCCGATTCAAAGGATGGCTGACCGGATATCAGGGATCTTTGTTCCAATTGTGGTCGGGCTGGCTGTCATTACTTTCCTTATATGGTTCATCTGGATCACACCCGGTGATTTTGCAGAAAGCCTGGAAAAACTCATTGCAGTCCTGGTTATCGCCTGCCCATGCGCATTGGGACTGGCGACACCGACCTCCATCATGGCTGGTTCCGGACGTTCCGCTGAAATGGGCATCCTTTTTAAGGGAGGGGAGCATCTTGAAACAACTCATACCATCACCACGGTTGTTCTTGATAAAACGGGTACAGTCACAAATGGAAAACCGGTCTTAACCAATGTGATAACAAATTCCGACCTGAGTGAAACGGAATTCCTGAAGCTGGTTGGCGCTGCTGAGCGTCCTTCAGAACATCCCCTTGCCGTTTCTATTGTAGAGGGCATAAAGGGTAAAGGAATTGATCTTCCGGGAAACGATGAATTTGAAGCAATTCCTGGATTTGGGGTCACGGCGGCTGTCAATGGACGCAGGATCCTCATTGGGACAATAAAATTGATGAATCGTGAAAGCATCGATCTGGAAGAAGCAGTCCTGCAGGATAAGGACGAACTGGAGCGTGAAGGGAAGACAGCGATGCTGGTGGCGGTAGATGGGAAATATGCCGGGTTAATTGCTGTTGCCGATACAATAAAAGAGACTTCCAAAGAGGCCGTCAACAGACTGAAGGAGATGGGACTTGAAGTCATCATGATGACAGGGGATAACCGCCGGACAGCCGAGGCCATAGCAAAAGAAGCAGGCATAGGGAAGGTTATTGCGGAAGTCCTTCCTGAAGGCAAAGCCGACGAAGTCAAAAAGCTGCAGGATCAAGGAAAGAAAACAGCAATGGTGGGTGATGGAATCAACGATGCCCCAGCACTGGCAATTGCCGATATCGGTATGGCAATCGGAACCGGAACCGATGTGGCTATGGAAGCTGCGGATATCACCCTTATCAGAGGTGACTTGAACAGCATTGCCGATGCTATATTCATGAGTAAGAAAACGATCAGGAATATCAAACAAAACCTATTCTGGGCATTTGCCTACAACACTTTGGGCATTCCAATAGCCGCTATCGGACTTCTTGCCCCTTGGCTGGCAGGGGCTGCAATGGCCTTCAGTTCAGTGTCGGTAGTGTTGAATGCACTTAGACTCCAGAGAGTGAAACTGTAGGAGGGGGTTATCATGAAAAAGTGGGTAATCTCAGCTGTAGTTTATTTGCTGCTGATTACGGCAGGTTATGTGGTTTATGCCCAATTTGCCAATCCGGATGCCGGCTCACATGGAGCCGGACATAGTACAGAATTATAGAAAGGCACACAAGCAGAGATTGCTGCTTGTGTGTTTTTTCTTTTATCTGGCATAGTTCAGATCCCAGGTGATTCCATATGGATCTTTCACTTTTGCGTATTTAGCTCCCCAGAACGTATCTTGAAGCTCCATATGTATTTTGCTGCGGGCACTTAGACGATCGTAGACTTCTTTAATTTCCTCTTCACTTTCAAACTCCAGAACCAATGAGAGATTGCTTCCCGTCTGCACCTCGCTTCCTGGGAAAGTGTCAGAGGCCATCAGCAGCAGGTCTCCTTTTTTGAAACGGGCATGTATTATTCTATCCTCTGCTTCAGGCGGCGTTGGGTAATCCGCTTCACCGAATGTCTGTAAATCAGTTATTTCACCTTCAAAGACTTCTTTATAGTATTCCAGGGCATCCAATGCATTCCCGTTGAATATAAGATAAGGTATTGCCTGCTTCATCCTTCGTCACTCCTTTTTGAATTTTCTAATATTATTATAACCATAATCACAGTAAAAAACAAGAACACTTGTTCTGCTTTTGATAAAATATTCCTGACTTTCTGTTTTCTTTAGTATTATAAGGGGAGGAGTACATAAGCGGGAGGTAATTATGAAGAATAAACGCTGGTACAGAATGTGGAAGGTTTTATCCCTGGCTTTCTGGATTTTCATTAAAGTGTATTGGTATCAAATTACGAGGAAGCCTGCTGCAGATAGAGAAAAGCTGTGGGAACAGGTAGGTATCCGTTTCAGGGATACTTTATTTGAATTGGAAGGGTTATTAATCAAAATCGGACAGCTGCTGAGCATCCGGGCGGATATCATGCCAAAAGGATTTATCCGGCAGATAGGAGACCTTGTGGATAAGGTTCCGCCGGCTCCCTGGGAAGAAATCAAAGAGGTCCTGCAAAGCGAATGGGGGAGTTTGCCGGAGGATGTCCTTCAGCACATAGAGACTGAAGCCGTTGCTTCTGCCTCGATTGGAGAGGTATTTAAAGGAAGGACCAAAAATGGAAGAGAAGTAGCGATAAAAGTCCAGCGTCCATCAATAGAATCCATCGTCCAAACGGATTTCCGGTCCCTTTCAATCATCATCTGGTTTGCCCGTCACTTTGCACCGGTGCCGAAAGGCTTCATCAATTTCAAACTGTTATATAAAGAACTGAAAGAAGTGATAGAAAGAGAACTGGATTTTGTAAAAGAAGGAGAGAATGCAGAACGCTTCAAAGAAAGGTTTAAGGAGCTTTCTTTTGTGAAGATCCCTGAGTTTCATGAAGAACTAAGTACATCTAAAGTGATTGTAATGGAATGGGTGGAAGGAGTAAGGATAACTGAAGGGCCTTTTACAGGGAATCACCTTATCGACAGGGAAAAGCTTGCCCGGCAGCTGATTCGGCTGTTTCTTCCCCAATGGCTGGAATCTGGGCTCTTCCATGCAGACCCTCACTCTGGAAATGTACTGTTAAAAGAAGATGGAACCATTATCCTGCTCGACTTTGGGATGGTGGGCGAGATTACAAAGAGAGATGCTGACCACCTTCAGTCAATGGTCGAAGCGGTATTAGTGAAAAACTATGAAAAGGCCTCCAGGCTGCTGCTCGAACTGGGCTTTCTTCTTCCGGGAGCGGACCTTAAGCTGATCGAAAGGATGTTAAGGGAGTTCCTTTCCATGGACCTGGCAAACTTTAAAGAAATGGATTTGATGCTGCTGAAGAAGGAAATGAACGATCTGGTCCGCTCACTTCCCATCCAGGTGCCGACGAGATTTGTTTTTCTGGGAAGGTCTTTTGCCACGATTGAAGGGCTGCTTTATAATATCGCACCTGAAAAAGAAATCCTGGATTTAGCGGGACCGGTGTTCATGGAGTGGCTGAGGGAAAACGGCATGAGTAAATGGCAGTTTGCTTTGAAATGGCTGGGTGCCCAGCCGTTCATGAGAGGGACCCAATACGTTACAGACCTGCTGGAAGCTCCGAAAAGGATGATGGATCAGAAGGAAATGCTGCAGATCCGCGAGTTTCAATTCACTTTACTGGAAAACCAAAAGAAGCGGTCGAGTCATCTGCTTTTAGCCGGGATAACGGGAGTAATCGGCGGACTTTATCTGAAGGAAGATTATATTTGGGTGTCGTCAGCGGTTATTAGTATCTTAGCGGCGATACGTTTCTGGATAGTGGACTGGAGACAGAAAAAATGGCTTAAGTATATTAAGATAGGAAACAAAGACTGCAGCGGGCAGTCTTTTTTCTTTGCAGGAATTCCTCTTGCAGATGACGAAATTCTGTTGGAAAGGAGTTGATGCAATGATCATAAAACCACGTACTGTAACTGTTGAGCTTCTGCAGTTGGAAGCTTTGTATGAAAGACTGCCTGAAACACATCCTGCAAAGGAGCTGGTCGGGGATGAACTTGGCCGCAAACTGGCTGGTTATAAAGGGAAGTTGAGCCTGAATTATCCTCTCAGTTTTATATCCCCAGATTAATTTTTAATTCTTCATCCCGTCTATTTGATGGTACTCACTATTTTCAGATTGACAGCGTTATCATTACTGGAAAGTACATTCTAATAGTAGAGACAAAAAATATGCCGGGAACTCTCAATTTTGATACAGAATTCAATCAACTTATCAGGACCAACGAAAAAGTTGAAGAGGCATTTTCAGATCCAATGATTCAAGTGAAACGTCATAAAGCGCAATTAAGGAAATGGCTTGCCTGCCTCCATTTATCTCATCTCCCGATTGAATCTTTGGTAGTCATCAGCACCCCCGTACAATAATTCGAACATCCTCACACACTGTTCACAAAAAAGTTATCCACTGTGGACAACTCCCATTTCAAATTGAAGCTTTACAGGAAAAGTACAAACGAGAACATCTTCTAAAGAAAGAAGCGATTGATTTGGCTAACGAGATGAAGAAGAATCATCGAGCCCCAGTAGTTGATGTGTTAAAAAAATATGGAATAAAATCGGAAGAATTGATTAGAGGCGTAAAATGTCCTCACTGCAGTTATATTAGTTGCAAAAGAGTATATGGAATGTGGAAATGCAGGAAATGCGGTGGTGATTTAAAGAGTGCTCACGTAGACGCAATAAAAGATTATGCGCTTCTATTTGGAACTGATGTGGCCAATGGAAGCTTGCGATGCTTTTTAGGAGTCGAGTCTGGGACGACCGTAAATAGGATCCTCACTTCGCTGAACTTACCTTCAAGAGGTATGAGAAGGTGGGAAATTTATTCTTTGAAGAAGTTAATTCATTGGAATTAATCCTTAGCTGAGGCAGATAAATCAGAGGGAAATGGTTACCGCGCTCTCCTTTGAAATTAAAATAGTTGATAGAAAGGGGAAAGTCGTTGATAGAAGTGCCAAACTCGTGGATAGAATTCAAAACTCGTTGATAGCGAACGCCAACTCGACGATAGAACCCGAAAACTCGTAGATAGCCCCCATCACCAAGTCACAGCACACGCCAATCCCGGGAACAGCAAACCAAAACCCCCAGGCAGGGACCTGGGGGCAGTAAACTTCCTTATCTATTCATAACTCTCCTCAAGTTCGTCAATAAGCGATCCAACATAAGCAACCGCTTTACGGATGTTGTCCGGGTCGGACATATCGACGCCGGCTTTTTTTATGAGGTCGAGCGGCTCCATTGTACCGCCCGCTTTAAGGACATCGAGCCAGCGGTCGACGGCAGGCTGGCCTTCGTTGATTATGTCTTTGGAAACCAATGTGGAAACAGTCAAACCTGCTGAATAGGTGTATGGATACAGTCCCATGTAGTAGTGGGGCTGGCGCATCCATGTAAGGCTTGCTCCTTCATCGATTTCGACCGTGTCTCCCCAGAACGATTTCAGTATGTCGGACTTTTGTTCAGACAGTACACTGGCTGTTAATGGCTCTCCGTCTTCTGCCAGGCTGTAGACCCTTCGCTGCAATTCCCCTTCAAGCAGGTGTGTTACGAAGTTGTGGAAGTAGGTGCCCAATAACTGCAGGATGACCCAGCGTTTTGTCCGTTTGTCATTGTCTTTTGACAACAAATGATGTCCCAGCAGCATTTCGTTCATAGTAGATGGTGCCTCTATGAAATAACGGGAAGGACGGGTATTGGTCATCCGCTGATATCTGCCTGCAAGATAGAAGTGTCCGGCATGTCCGAGCTCGTGGGCGAGAGTGAATGTTCCCCGCATGGTGTCCGGCCAGGTCATAAGTACATATGGATGGGCACCATAAGGGCTTGAACAGAACGCCCCGGTCGACTTCCCGACATTGTCTGCATAATCGACCCATCTTTCAGACAAGGCTTTTTCGACCATTTCATTGTATTCGTCTCCCATTATTTTCAAGGCTTCTTTAACTGTTTCTGCACCCTCTTCATAACTCGTTTCAATTTTGAAATCCGGATCAAGGGGTGCGTGCAAGTCTGCAAAAGTCAGCTTATCCAGTCCGAGTTCACGTTTTTTTAACCGGGCATATTTCCTCATATGCGGAGCAAGTTCTTCCTGGATGATATCGAGCTGGTTGTTGTACATTTCTTTTGTGACCTGCTGGGGTTCGAGCAGCATGTCGGTCACGGAGTCATACTTTCTCAAACGTGCTGTGATGACCTCCTGATTGACTTGCGTGGCGTAGGTTGCTGCAAATGAATTCTTGTACTTTTGCAAGGTGTTGACAAAGGATTCATAGGAATTTCTCCTGACATCTGCTGAAACTGACGAGCTGTATTTTCCTTCATAAAGTGCGAAGGATAACGGCAGTTCATTTCCCTCTTCATCAACAAAAGAATCGAACTGCATGTCCGACAGTTTACCGCGGTTGTAAATATTATATGGAGCCGAGAAGACGGAACCCAAAGCTGCAAGAGTTTCTTCTGTTTCTTCTCCAAGTGTATGGGGCTTCCGGTTTTGCAGATCGGTCAGATACTTTTTAAAAGATTGCAACCCTTCTTCTTCAGCAAGGCAGGCATCAATCTTTTCTTTGGGAAGAGCAATGATCTCAGATTCAGTGAAAGCAAGGGATGCGTTGATTTTTGATCCTGCTTCCTCGACCCGTGCAGCATCTTTCTGGCTGGCAGTGTCGGTATGGTCCACGGTTTGTTTCAGGGAAGCATAAGATGCAGCCAGGTTAAAACGTCTTAAGAGTTCTTCTTTAGCCTCCAGGCACTGAAGCAGGGTTTTGCTGCCCTCATTCAGTCGGTTCTTAAATTGAGTTACAGATTCAACATCCTCCTGGACAGCATCCAATTCCTTCTCCCAATCTTCCCTGGAAGAAAAAATATCCCGCAGGTTCCATGTTTGATTCTCGGGCACTTCTTTACGCATCATTCGATTTGATTGATTTCCCATTATACAGCCTCCAAGCGTTATGGTTATTTTTGTTTAATCTGCCTACATTCAGGTTATACCACGTCATCAGAGGGGTGATCATAAGAGGGCAGTTAAGCAAAGGATTAGAAAAGCCCGGTAAAGTATGTTTATAATTATATTAGTTAGAATTATGAAATTATTCCATCAAGTATCAGCGTATCACAGAAAGGAACTAAAAACATGAATCTTAGTCAAATCAAGAACCCCGTTTTTATCGTTTCTGCGATTGCCATTCTCGTTCTCGTCATATTGGGAGCGATTGTTCCAGGCAAATTTGGGGAAGTTGCAGAGACACTCTTTTTATCCACCACTACGAACTTTGGGTGGTTTTACCTCATTTCGGTATTTCTCTTTTCCATTTTCCTCATTATTGTAGCAATCAGCAAATACGGGAAGATTAGGCTTGGCCCTCAGGATTCCAGGCCGGACTATCCATTTTTCACCTGGGTGGGGATGCTTTTCTCTGCCGGATTTGGCGCTGGCCTTGTGTTCTGGGGAGTTGCGGAACCGATGAGCCACTTCTTCACACCGCCATTCCAGTCCATGGAGCCATTGACAGAAGACACTGCCAGGGTGGCAACAGGCTATGCCTTTTTCCACTGGGGGATCAGTCAGTGGTCAGTCTTCACGCTGGTAGGGCTTATGATCGGTTTCCTGCAATTCAGGAAAGGGAAGGATGGACTGGTTTCCACGGCTGTGGAATCCGTCACTTCAAAACGGAAAGGTGTTAAGAATACCATCGATTCATTGGCTGTCATAGCAACCGTCATGGGAATCGCGACTTCTCTCGGACTGGGAGTCCTTCAAATGAACGGGGGTTTGAAAGCCGTGTTTGATCTTCCGAATTCGGTGGGCATCCAAGTATTGATCATGGGCATTCTCCTTGTTCTCTATCTGCTGTCCTCAAGTACGGGATTGAACAGGGGGATTAAATGGCTCAGTAATTTGAATCTCGGTTTGTGCCTGGTCCTTCTGGTATTTGTCTTTTTTGCCGGACCTACCGTCTTCATACTGAACTCGTTTACACTCGGACTGGGTGATTATTTGAATCATTTTGTTGAATACAGCTTAAGATTGACTCCGTATAAAGGTGGAACCTGGGTCAGGGATTGGACCATTTTCTACTGGGCATGGGCCATTGCCTGGTCGCCATTCGTCGGTGCTTTCGTTGCCAGGGTTTCAAAAGGGCGGACAATAAGGGAATTCATCCTGGGCGTCCTTGTCATACCGCCATTGATCGCCTGCCTGTGGATCGCCGTCTTTGGAGGAACCGCACTATACAGTGATCTGAACAATGGGACGGCCATTGCCGAGGCGGTAAATAATGACGTTACAGTTGCATTATTTGAGACTTACGCTCATTTGCCGTTCACAGAGGTCCTGTCCATCCTGTCCATCCTGCTGATTTTCACATTCCTGGTGACATCAGCCGACTCAGCTACATACATCCTGGCAAGTATGACGACAGGTGGAAGCCTTAACCCTTCTACCCTGGTGAAAATCATCTGGGGTGTCCTTATGGCCGCGATTGCTGCCGTCCTTCTGATGGCGGGCGGGTTGAACGCACTTCAGACAGCATCGTTGATTTCAGCATTGCCGTTTACGATCATCCTTTTCATCATCATGTATGCCTTCTTTAAGATGATAAGGAAAGAGCCGGTTCCGGTCCGTGATCCGAATCGCTTTAAATCAAAAAAACAGGAAAAGAAGGAATAGCCAAAAGGCTGGATCGTCTAAAGGATGATTCAGCCTTTTTAATTTTGGTGTCACAAACACTTGCCTTGATATATATAATGTTGGCATGAGGAAACTTTTATGTTGAACGGAAAGGCCATATACGTTCCTGTAAGAAACTTATCATTCATCCTTTTTTATAACAGTTGACTGGTAAGTTGTATATGGGGTAAAATGTTTGCCTAAGGAAACTTTTATTGTTGAAGCCATATTAGTAAATTGAGCACCTGGTGGCTTTCCTATCTGCACTGTTTTTCCTGCATGTAATGATTGAATGCAAAACGAGTATAGAACATATAGAACAATAGAAATGAACGGGGAAAATTACAACAGTGAATTTTAACTGAAAAAGGAGAATTCGCATGGATGGAAATCTACTGCTTGCCTTCGGGTTAACCTTAATGGCAGGCCTTGCAACCGGTATTGGAAGCCTTCTCGCTTTCTTCACTTCCTCAACAAATACCAAGTTCTTGTCAGTGACGTTAGGCTTTTCTGCCGGAGTGATGATTTATGTCTCCATGATAGAAATCTTTGTGAAAGCAAAGGATGCTCTGACTGGTTCTCTTGGTTGGACACTCGGTAACTGGATTACCGTCATCAGCTTCTTCGCGGGCATGCTGTTGATTGCTATGATCGATAAATTGATCCCGAAGCAGGGTAATCCGCATGAATTGAAAAAAGTTGAAGATATGAACGGACCGAAGAATGCGATTGGAGATCCTGCCTTATTGAAGATGGGCACGTTTACAGCACTGGCAATCGGTATTCATAATTTTCCGGAAGGGATTGCGACATTCACATCTGCCCTGCAGGACCCCGGCCTTGGAATTGCCATTGCTGTAGCCATTGCCATCCACAATATTCCGGAAGGAATCGCTGTAGCTGTTCCGGTTTATTTTGCAACAGGCGACAAAAAGAAAGCATTCAAATTATCATTCCTATCAGGTTTGTCAGAACCAGTAGGGGCCATCGTGGCTTACTTGATTTTGATGCCATTCCTGAATGACGTGATGTTTGGCGTCATTTTCGCATCCGTGGCAGGCATTATGGTGTTCATCTCACTCGATGAGCTACTGCCAGCCGCTAAGAAATATGATGAAACACACTTGCCGATTTACGGGTTGATTGCCGGTATGGCAGTCATGGCCCTGAGTTTACTTTTGTTCATTTAACCTTTATTCTATATAAAGTTATTTCCGAAGCCGTTTGCTGGCTGGGAAGCTGAATCAGCTTCTCAATTACATTTCTCATCATGGAGCCCTTGAGTGAAACTCACTCAGGGGCTATATTATTGAAAAATCACCTGCAGCAGTCATTTTGCAATGAGATTTTGCAGTGAAATAGATAAATAAATACTTAAAAAAGCTTAACTTTTTATTTACAAGAAATATCTTTACAAACCCAAATTACAGGAGTAAGATATCTTTCGTAATAGCTCTCTTATAAAAGATTTGGCTTTTCATAAGCAGAGCGAAGAGAGTCTTCATAATAGAATAATCGCTGAATCATTTAGAGCGGGGGAACCATTCTTTTGGGGTGAATCCTTTTTTGAAAAGGCAGGGTTAACTTTCATGACCCGAATCCGTCAGCTAACCTCGTAAGCGTTGTGAAGGAGATGTATCTTGTGTCTATGACCACAGGCTTATTTCCTGGTGGTCTTTTTGTTTTGGCTTTAAGCGGGCATTACACAAGCAGACAAAGAACTTAATTAATTTATGCTTCAGAGGTTATTCTATTAACAACAGGTCATTGGAGGAGTTTATTCATGAAAAAACAATTTGCAGTCATTGGGCTTGGACGCTTTGGAGGGAACCTTGTCAGGGAATTGAGTGAGCTTGGTGCAGATGTACTGGCGATTGATATTGATGAAGAGGTAGTCGAGAAATACCGGGACGTCGCAGAACATGCAGTCAGGGCTAATGCCATGGACGAAAATGTCATTAAAGAGCTGGGCCTGAGAAACTTCGACCACGTCATTGTTTCATTTGGCGAAAATATTGAAGCAAGCATCCTGACAACACTCCAGCTTAAAGACCATGGTGTTAAAGAAGTGTGGGTCAAGGCATCGAGTACTTATCATCAGAAAGTGCTGGATAAAATCGGCGCAGATAAGGTCATACATCCAGAACGGGATATGGCCAGAAGGATTGCCCACCATATCACATCCGAGAAGGTTATAGATTATATTGAACTTTCAAAGGAACATAGTATCGTTGAAATTGTCGCATCCAATAAAGTGGCGAACAAAACCCTCATTGATCTGGATGTTCGGGCCAGATATGGCTGCAATATCATTGCCATCCAAAGAGGGGACGACATAATTGTATCGCCTCCGGCTGAGGAAGTGATCCAGAAGAATGACTTATTGATTGTGATTGGGGATAATCGCGACCTTAACCGATTCGAAAAAGAGGGGATCTAATTGTGGGAAGAAGGGCATCCAAAATAAGCAGAATGTCAATCCAGCTAAGTCCCCCGCAACTGCTTTTAGTGATTTTCCTGTTTTTTATTTTGCTTGGGACAGCATTATTAAAGCTCCCGTTTGCGTCGACACAAAGTGTTACGTGGCTGGATGCTCTATTTACTTCCACATCGGCTATGACTGTTACGGGTTTGATTGTAGTCGATACAGGAACAGCTTACACAACCTTTGGTGAGATAGTCATTATGGCACTCATCCAAATAGGCGGTCTTGGCATCATGTCCTTTGCCATGCTGATTTACCTGATGCTGGGGAAAAAAATCGGGTTTAAAGAACGCCTGATCATTCAGCAGGCCCTGAACCAGACATCCGTTGGCGGAGTTATCAGGCTGGTCAAGCATTTGTTCGTCTTCTCTTTTATTGTCGAAGGATTTGCGATGATCCTGCTGGCATCGGAATGGATTCCGGAATATGGCTGGAAAGATGGCCTTTATTACAGCTTATTCCATTCGATTTCCGCCTTTAATAATGCTGGCTTTTCCGTTTGGCCGGACAGCCTCATGGGATATGTGGGCAACCCGCTGGTCAACTTTGTTATCTCAGGGTTATTTATAGTCGGCGGTATCGGGTTTACGGTGTTAACGGACTTATGGTATTCAAAAAAAATACAAAAGCTTTCCCTTCATACGAAACTTATGCTTGCTGGGACGCTGATCATCAATATCGTGGCGGTACTGGTCATTTTTTTCCTCGAAGTCAATAATCCTAAGACATTGGCCAGCCTGCCGAATCCTGATAAATTTCTTGGTGCTTATTTTCAGGCTGTTTCACCAAGGACAGCCGGGTTTAATTCGCTGGATATAGGAAGCATGGAAGAACCGACGATCATCTTCATGATTCTGCTTATGTTCATCGGAGCTGGGAGTGCCTCAACTGGAGGCGGGATAAAAGTGACGACGTTTTTGGTGATACTATTTGCGGTCGTTTCATTTCTAAGGCAGAAGAAGGATATCCATGCCTTCCGCCGCAAAATAGATGAATCGTTCATCTATAAATCACTTGCCATTTCCATGATCAGTGTTGTCCTTATTTTCTCGGCGATGTTTTTATTGACGATTACTGAAAAAGAAGCTCCCTTCATCCAGATTCTATTCGAAGTGGTCTCGGCCTTTGGGACAGTCGGCCTGTCCATGGGATTGACCTTTAATCTGACAGCTATAGGGAAATGCATTATCATCTTCGTTATGTTTGTCGGGAAAATCGGTCCCTTGACCCTCGCATTCTCCCTGGCCAAAAAAGGTACAGATAAAATCAGTTATCCTAAAGAGGATATTTTAACAGGGTAATTTTTATCCCAAGATTGGGCTGGTCCCGCCTAAACAATTCATCAGAAAGTTCATAGGATATTATTGAGTGAAGAAAGCTCAATAATCATCTGGAGGTGTCTGATTATGCCATACGGATACGGATATGGATGTGGCGGCTACGGCTATGGCGGTGGCTATGGCGGCGGCTACGGCGGAGGTTTCGCGCTGATTGTAGTGTTGTTTATTTTGTTGATTATTGTTGGAGCGGCTTTTGTATACTAAATTCACACAGCCACTTAAATAAATGTATGAAGGAGTTTCCCGGCAAAGGGGAAACTCCTTTTGCATGATCGGGCCTTTAGCGCTTTAAAGCACCCGGGGACTGTCCCCGGGTGCTTTAAAGCGCTAAAGTACATATTGTCAGTCTCTATCGGTTTTGTCGCTTTGGTCCTTGTTATGCTTGTTGCCTTTGCTGTTGTCGCCGGCAGCGATTTCGCGGGAGAATTCAGCCTGGTTATGACCAGCTTGCGGCGAATTTTGATTTTTGCTTCCGTTGTTGTATTTCTTTGTCATGCTCAGCACCCCTTCAATAGATAGTAAATACAAGAATAGTGTGCTCTTGGTGCCCTGGTTTATTCTTTTCCAATACTGTTCTAACAATCTGGGGGAGTATTTATATTGGACAGGTAAAGATTCAAGGTTGGAGCCTAAATAAAAAGCACAGCCTCCCGGGAAGCGGTGCTTTCATCTATTATTGATTATTTTGCAGAAATTCCCTAACTTGATCTGGTGTTTTGGCATTTGCGCTGTGAAGGTGTGCCTTTTTTTCGCCGTCTTTAAAGATCAGCAGGCTTGGGATGCCCATGACATCATAGCGGTCTGCGATTTCCGGAAGTTCATCCTTGTTCAATTCGTACCATTTATACTGGTTATGTTCCTCAATGATTTCATCGATGAACATATTCATCCTCGTACAGTCTGGACACCAGTCCGCAAAGAATTTAATGATCACCGGCTCGCTTTGGGAAATGAGTTCTTGGAACGTTTCTTGATTTTGAATGGATTGCATTTTCTTGACCTCCTCTATATATAACCATATTGTAGTTGATATCCTGACTTTACGTAAACTTTATTGCCTTTTATAGGTAATGGAATTTTTAACATTTTTGAATTCGGCTTTTCATGTATACTGAATTTATGAAGTTTTTACCAAGGGAGGTATGTGAATGTATCAAACCCGTATACTTGAACACCAGGATATAATCGATCGTTTAGTCTCCGAAATTGCTAACAGTGTTTTTGAGGAACACCCTGGGCTTGTCGAGCTGTATGGAGAAAAAGGCCGTTCCCAGGCAATGGCTGATCTGCAAAAACACTTTCATTTTCTGCAAACGGCTTTCCGCATGCAGGCACCTGAAATATTCACTGATCATGTGAAATGGCTGTATAATGTCCTTTCGTCTCGAAGGATCGACATCCGCTATGTGATTACAGGCCTTTCCGAAATGAAGAAAAGGGTTGGGCAGCTGCCTCCTGTAAAAGAATCCTTTTACTGCAGCTGCATTTCCGAAGCCATCCATTGGTTGAGTGAGAGCTGTCCTTCCTGAGGAGGGAAGGGCGGTGTATCTCTACTCTCTATTCAACTGTACCAGATTCAAGGATTTTGACCTTCGCCCTGACTTTGATATTGGCATTCGGGTACAAAACCGAATCCCATTCCTTGAAATCAAATTTTCGTACCCCGTGCTTTTGGCGCTGGCCGAATCCCATGGGATCGATTCCTTCTTCTTGAAACTTCTTCAACATACTGAGACAATGCTTTTCAATATCTTCTTCCATTTTCTTCTCAATGTCTTTAATCTTTTTGGGGGTTAGGCTTTTCCCGGTATACTCCTTTATGATTCCTTTAATTGTAATGGTTATGGTTATATCAACTGGCCTTGCTGTATGGGAAATATCGATTTTATGTTTGGACTGCAGGCTTGTCACAGATGCTTCCACACTTCTTTGCATATCTTTACTGGCTTCAGACAGTTTGACCACCTGGTTCCCTTCACTGTACTTATCAGAAAGGAGCTTGAAGTAGAACATTTCAGTATTGTCGATTTCATGCACAAGCTTGTCTTTCTTGAAGAGCGCTATCCCTTTGATGCCAAGTGTCCCGTCGTCGATTTTTTCAATGATGGGAAGGTAGGGGGTGTGCCCTTTTTGATAATAAGTAAAAAGGAACAGGTGCAGATTTGTCTGTGACAGATCTCCCCGCCTGATATTATGGTCAATTAAATTGGCAATATAATTGGAGGTTCCCTTGAGCCCATAGTTCCCTCTTAAAATATCTTCAGCAGGTCCATCACTGATTAAAAGCAAGACTCGTGCTCCAACACTTGCATCACGCTGAAGGGAATCGGCAATGTGCAGGATTCCTTCCTTGGCCATATCAGATGAAATGAGGACATTCTCCAAGCTGCCTCGGACGAGGGGCATTTCTGATTTCTTTTGTAAAAGGTTCAATACTTCCCGGGTGGAAGGGGCCTCTACAGATAAGGTGACATTTTCAATTTTCTTATCGGCTAAATACCTGGAATAAAGTGCAGTTCCTCTAATGGTGTTTTCCCCGGCCACATCATATCCCTTGGCTGTTTCGATATTCAGTTCGTCAAGAATCTCCTTTTCAACGCAGCCTGTAAGCATAAATAAACTCAAGACAATTAAGATAAACTTTCTCATTTTTTCTTTTTCACCTTCTTCATCAAGAATATCATCAATAGAAGAAAAGGAATGAACCCAAAGTTGAGATAAAACCCTACCTTACTGGTAAGGTCGTTTAAAAGGTTGATTTGATTGCGTTCCTGTATAAAGCTAACAGAAGCGACTCCAAGAGCAGCAAGAATATATAATACTTTTCTCTGGCTAACCTTGAAAGACCGTTTGGCAATCCTGCTTGCACACCATAAAGCAATACAAACATTCGGCAGGATGATAAGGCACCAGTTGGCAATCCCGATATATTCAAAACGTTCCACAAAAGGCAGTTCCACGATTTTCCACATTGAAAGAGTGGCCCAAACCGTTTTCTCAAGCTGCTTCTCGCTAAAGAAAGCAAAACTTATTATTGTCAATGCCGTGAATATTATCGTCGTCAGCAACAAACCCCTATGAGCCCATTTTTGGGCTTTTTCGCCATCTTTAATATATGGATAAAAGATCAGGAGGGTTTCATAGCCCAGAAAACTCAGTGTCATATCCCGGGTGGACTTCAGCATATCCAGTGCGGAATGATCCCATACGGGAAGGATATTCCTGAAATCTGAAAACGGGAAGGTAAAGCCGAATGACAGAAGCAGATAGGCAGGCAGGACGGTCCCGAAGAATGCAGTTCCTGCCACAATCCGCAGTCCTCCGCTCACAACATAGACAACGAGCAGGAAGAATAATAAGGCAAAGAACCAAGGCTCTATCCGCGGGTACATCCAGACTTGGATGACTTCTATATACGTACGGGTGACAGTGACGGTAATCAGGCAGAAATACAACAGGTATACAGTATCAAATAGTTTGCCCAGCCACTTTCCGAATGCAAGTTGATTGGCTTCTATCAAATCCCCGCCGCCTTTTTGCACTACCTTGAAGATGAAAAAGGTGATGACATTGGTGAGCAGGCCGGCAGCGATGACAGCCATCCAGCCATCATATCCGGCACTTTGGGCAATGATCCTCTGGAAGCCAAGCACCCCTACCCCAACCTGGATGGAATGGATAAGAAAGAATACGATAAAAGGCGATATTTTTCTGTTTTCAGGAACTGGATTCATAACAAGACCTCCGCCGGTTATTCATCAATATCGAGTTTCTTTTTGCCTTCCTGGGGACTGAACCTGCGGGGGTTCTTTGTCCGCATGAATTCCGGACGCTTGCTTTGAGTGTGGAATGGAAAGCGAATGATGGCATCCTTCATGTCATACACCCGGGGAGGATATAGTGGTTCCAGAAACGGTCTTCCCAGTGAAGTTAATCGAAGGAGATGGGTCATCAGGATACTAAAACAGAACACAATGCCCAGCAGTCCCCAAAGCTGTGCAAAAATCAGGAAGGGAAATCTTAATATCCTGATCGTGTTACCCATTTTGTAAACAGGTGTCGTAAAGGAGGCAAGTGCAGCAAGAGCTACCAGGATCAAGAGGACATTACTGGTCAGCCCAGCTTCAACAGATGCGGTTCCGATAACGATCCCTCCCACGATACCGATTGTCTGGCCGACCTTGGTGGGCAGCCTGGCTCCGGCTTCCCGCAGGAGTTCAATCGTCAGTTCAAGAAACAGGGCCTCCAGAATGGGTGGAAGCGGGATTTCCTGCCGGGATGTAATGAGTGTGGCCATAAGGTCTTTCGGTATCAATTCATAGTGATACGTAAGGGCTGCGACATAGATAGGGGTAATCAGGATGGAGAACGCAACAGCGAATACCCGTACAAGCCTGAAAAAAGAGGAAACCAGGTAATTTAGAAAATAATCCTCATAGGCACTGAAAAATTCAACCAACGTTGTCGGACCGATGAGGGCATGCGGAGAACCATCCACCAGCACTACAACTTTGCCTTCTATTAAAACGGAGGCAGCACGGTCAGGCCGTTCCGTATCCAATAGCTGCGGAAACGGAGAATTGGAATTGTCGGCAATCAGTTGTTCCACAAAGGAACTGTCATTGATCTGGTCAAAGTCAATGGCCTTAAGGCGCTGCCTCATTGTTTGTACATTGTCCTGGTCGGACAAGCCGTCTATATACAGCAAGGATGTCTTTGTATGGGTCAATCTCCCGATAACGAAATCCTCTATTATCAATTCCTTAATCGGAACTCTTTTACGAAGCATATTCAAGTTCTGATCAATCGACTCGACGAAAGCTTCTTTCGGCCCGACTACACTGAACTCGACCTGTGGCTGTGATACCTGCCGGACGACTTCTTTTTGTGCCGCAATGAAGGCAAAGCGTGATCTTTCATTTTCTGTTTTTAAGAGGACATATCCATTCATAAGCTTTTGTTCGATCTGGCTTTCATCATCAGAGAGCTGAATATCAATTACCGGTGCAAGCTTCTTGATATCATCAAGTGTTTCGAAATGCTTGCCAAGCAGTGAGGGGAGGACATCTTTCTGCATGATGTCTTCATCAACCAGTGTTGATAGAAAGTTCAATCCAAATCGCAGGCTGGTATGTTCGTTATAATAGAAAATCTCTTTATAGTCAGTTGACTTCCTGACAAGCTTTTCGAAGGATTCCTGTGTTTTTTTCTTCTTGTTTCTATCGGTGCCCTTTTTTCGGCTGAATAAAGAAAACATTGATTTCACCACTCTTATAATTACTCTAGTGGTAGTGTTTCCGGTTTGCGGGGATTTATGAAAAAAGTGGAGGGAAAGGAGAAATATCTTTAAAATATAAAAAGCCTGCCAAATTTGGCAGGCTTACATGTTTATTGTTCTAAAAAGTACTTTTCGATATCATCCAGCATCAGGTTGGCTGCCAGTACACCGCCGGCAGTGTTCCAGACAGGATCGCTGACTTCGTATACTTTTCCTTCCTGCGCTACTTCAAGCTTCTGGAAGAGTGGGTCGTTCACCCATTCTTCAGCAACCTTGTTTGCTTCTCCGTCACCTGTTTCATAAGCAAAGTAGAACAGAATGTCTCCATCCATTGCAGGGATTCTTTCTTTGGTTACACCTTTTTCTGCAAAGTCATCTACATTCTGGCCTTCAGGGCGGGCAAATCCCAATTGATCGAGAATGACACCGGAGAAGGAATCTTTATGGTAGATACGCACATCAGTCGGCATGAAGCGAACCATGGATACTTCCATATTGAGCTTATCTCCGAGTTCAGCTTTCAGGTCTTCGATACGCTGATCGTATTCAGCAATGACTTCCTGGCCTTTTTCTTCTTTATTAAGTGCTTTGGAATATAGTTCGAAATTTTCTTTCCAATTTCCGCGCAATGTTTCTGCAAATACAGTAGGTGCGATGGCCTTCAACTTGTCATATTGCTCTTCCTGGCGCATTTTGTTTCCGATGATCAAGTCGGGCTTTAATTTAGCGATGGCTTCTATGTTCAGTTCGCTCTCCGTTCCGACAACTTCCACATCCTTCATTTTATCAGCAATATGATCATACCAAGGGTCGCCGATCCAGGATTGAACAGCCCCTACAGGTGTGACATCCATTGCAAGAAGGGCTTCTGTACCTTCATTTGTCAGGATTACCACGCGTTCAGGTTCACCTTTTATTTCAGTCGTCCCCATAGCATGTTCTACAGTATAGCTTGTTTCTTCAGCAGCTTTGTCATCGCCGCCATCCGCTTCTTCTTCATTGTTAGAATTGTTTGTTCCGCAGGCTGCAAGAACAAGAATGGAAGCAAGAATGAATAAAGACAGTAAAAAACGACGCATATGTAATTCCTCCTGTTTGGTTGATAATGATTTTCATTTGCGTTACTCCAAAAACTATATTAGAAGATAACGTTTGCAAAGTCAACAATTAATTGATAATGATTTTCAAAGTCATTGACTCATAATCTTTTATTCTCTAAAATGGGTAGTGGAGAAAGCGTTTTTGTACTTACTTATTATATATGTTTTCACAGAAGGGTTAAATATATGAGAAGATCAGGAATTCAGGCATTGATATTATTAACAGCATTATTATTATTCGTTCTGTTCGTCGGAATGAGTATTGTTTACGGCTATACAGACACTACCTGGAAAATGGCTTACCAGGCGTTAACCAATGGGAATGACTCCACCGAGCATCTGGTCATACAGACTGTCCGTCTGCCACGTGCCCTCATTGCCGCCGCTGTTGGAGCTTCATTAGCCATTGCCGGCGTATTGATGCAGACATTGACAAAGAACCCCCTTGCATCACCTGGGATATTTGGAGTCAATGCCGGCGCGGGTTTCATGGTGGTCATTGCAGTCACCCTGTTCAATGTATCCAATCTGCAGAGCTTCACCTGGCTGTCTTTCTTTGGAGCAGGACTTGCTGCCGTTGCTGTATATGTGATCGGTTCAGCCGGAAGGGAAGGCCTGACACCGATGAAGCTTACATTGGCGGGAGCGGCTATAACAGCCCTGTTCTCTTCTTTCACCCAAGGATTTCTGGTCCTGAATGAAGCTGCCTTGGAACAGGTGTTGTTCTGGCTGGCCGGGTCGGTACAGGGAAGAAGCCTTGATATATTGAGCGGTGTCATTCCTTATCTCCTTATCGGATGGATCCTTGCCCTTATCATCGGCAATAAGCTGAATGTCCTGGCAATGGGAGAAGATGTGGCGAAAGGGCTTGGTTTGAAAACAGGACTGATCAAGCTGGTATCTTTAATCATCGTTGTGTTACTTGCCGGCGGATCGGTTGCTGTAGCCGGGCCGATCGGCTTTGTAGGGATTGTGGTCCCGCACATCGCAAGGAAGATCATTGGTGTCGATCATCGATGGCTCCTGCCCTTTGCCGGATTGACAGGCAGCATCCTGCTCCTGGCCGCAGATATCGGTGCCAGGTATATCATCATGCCGCAGGAAGTCCCGGTAGGTGTCATGACCGCCGCTATGGGCGCCCCGTTTTTCATTTACATCGCAAGAAGGGGGTTTTAGCGGATGAAAGGGTATATTGCCAGACGATTTTTCAAAGAAAAACTATCATTTCTCATAGATTTATCAGCTGTAAAGAAAATCCTTATTTTACTTGCGGTTACAGCCATTATATTTATCCTCAGTACCGGGCTGGGTGATATGAACATCAAGCCATGGACAGTGTTAAGCGTGTTCTTTGGCGGAGGCGAAGATCTCGAACAGCTTGTGGTCAAATCTTTCAGGCTGCCGAGAATCATTGTTGCCCTGCTGGCAGGCATGTGCCTGGCGGTTTCAGGTGCGCTTCTGCAAGGCATGGTCCGCAACCCGCTCGCTTCCCCTGATATCATTGGGATTACTGGCGGAGCCGGAGCAGCTGTTGTAGGGTTTCTGGCCATTTTCAGTGACGAGAATAATGCATTGACTGTGAGCATCCAATGGCTGCCGCTTGCAGCGTTCATCGGTGCAGCAGTCGTAGCGTTTTTGGTTTACTTCCTGGCATGGAAGAATGGGGTTTCCCCCGTCCGTCTTGTTCTCATTGGAATCGGGATATCTGCCTTGATGCAGTCCATCATTACGATGCTGATGATCTTAGGCCCGATCTTCAGGGCAAGCCAGGCGAATATCTGGATAACGGGAACAGTTAACGCTTCCAATTGGAAAGATGTTTATATCCTGCTGCCATGGACTATGATACTGATTGTGATTGCCTTTGTTCTTTCCCGAAATGTCAATATCCAGGAGCTTGGTGAGGAAATAGCCACCGGAGTGGGGAGCCACATCCAAAGACAGCGGATGATTCTTCTGACTCTGGCTACCGCATTGGTCGGAGGTGCCGTTGCCTTTGCAGGAGGAATCGGATTTGTCGGTTTGATGGCACCCCACATGGCACGACGCTTGGTAGGCTCTTCCTTCGGCGCATTGCTGCCGGTCGCAGCATTGCTGGGAGGGACACTCGTCATGATCGCCGACCTCGTGGGCCGGACGCTGTTTCTGCCGCTGGAAGTGCCGGCAGGTGTTTTTACAGCAGCAATCGGTGCCCCGTACTTCATCTATTTACTATTTAAGACAAAAAATGCATAAGCTTTTAATATGAATTTACTGTAAAATTAATGGAGTTTAGCAGTTAATCTAAAGGAGATGACCCACGGATGACACAATCTCTGCAAACCGAATCCCTTACGTTAAGTTATGGAGACCGAATTATCATAGATGAGCTTGACCTCGAAATCCCTAAAGGGGAAATCACTGTATTCATCGGCGGCAATGGCTGCGGAAAGTCGACGCTCCTGCGTTCATTGGCGAGGCTGCTAAAGCCGCAGACCGGCTCTGTGCTGATCGATGGCAATGCAATTGCAAAGCTGTCCACAAAAGATGTAGCCAAGAAATTAGCGATCCTTCCCCAGTCACCGACAGCGCCCGAAGGACTTACGGTACTGCAGCTGGTCAAACAGGGAAGGTACCCTCACCAATCATGGCTGAAGCAGTGGTCCCAAAAAGATGAGGAAATCGTAACAAATGCTCTTAAAGCAACCAAGATGGAAGAGTTCCAGCATAGAAGGGTCGATGAACTGTCAGGAGGCCAGCGCCAAAGAGCGTGGATTGCGCTGACGCTTGCACAGGATACGGATATCATTCTTCTGGATGAGCCCACAACCTACCTTGATATGACTCATCAAATCGAAATCCTCGATCTCCTATTCGAATTGAATGAAACGGAAGAGCGGACCATCATCATGGTGCTGCATGACCTTAACCTGGCATGCCGCTATGCCCATAATATTGTGGCGATACGAGATCAGAAGATCTTTGCCCAAGGAAAGCCCGAGGAAGTCATCAGCTGTAATTTGGTGAAAAATGTTTTTGATATGGACTGCCAGGTAACCAGCGATCCATTATTCGGGACCCCGCTTTGCATCCCTTATGGAAGAGGCCGTTGTATCATCAAAGAAGTAGCTGAAATGAAATGATGGCAGCCTCATTGTCTGATTGGGAGAAAGAGTGGCTTTCTTCCTTCAGGCTGTATACAAAGTTGCCGGGAGGCAGGGAAAACACTTCGGCAGAACAATTGGTCAACCCTGAAGGATTAGAACGTTTCCTTAAGAACTATTCAGGGAAAATCGGAAGTGAAGATAGAAAAGCCCAGTCTTCACTTCTGGTGAAGCGATATGCTTTTTTAGCCGTCATTTCCCTGTTCACCTTCTCTGCCTTCAATAAAAAGCTGAATGTATCCCCGGCCAATGTATTCCTTGCAGATGGAAACAAGAACGGTTTATGGATGCCAGGTTTCTGGCTGGTAGACGATTCTGCCCAGTCTGTTAAAGATAGGGAAAAAGAAAGGGAAGAAGCTGCCAGGGAAGTGTTCCTGGATCATCTATTCCCTCTTATAGATTCAGTGAAGATTTCTACTGGCCTTTCCGATTTGATTTCATGGGAAAATGTGGCGGTTTATATGTTCTGGATCTATGAGGGATTGATTGAGCACGAAGATCTTCAGCACGCCCGATCCCGAATGGAAGAGGATTTCCGGTGGCTGCTGGACGACAGCAATGCCGGTTTGTTTGGCCCTTATAAGAAGAACCCCCTGGCCCGATACCACTCTGAAAAACAATATGTAAGGGAACAGGACAGCGACCTTAGGGTGAGGTTGACGTGCTGCTTCTCCTACAAATTGAGAGGCGGGGAGGGGAACCGCTGCAAAACCTGCCCGCAGACCTGCAATGTGAAATATCCTAAAGGAGTGAGGTAATGGAGAACTTTGACGGACAATTTGACGCATTGATCGATAAATATACTGAACTGCTTCTTGGCGAGTCTTCACCAGACCTGAAGGATAACGTAACGAGATGGATCATCTATACGCATATTGCCAAATCCATGCCGCCGCTGGCCAAGCATTGGAATTCGGAATTCCCTGAGGGCAAAGAAGAAATCAAAAGGATCATCACGGAAATCAAAAAGATGAACGAAGAACATAGAGATAAAAAAGATAAATGAGGGGAAGCCGGCTGTGACGTGGATCAGCTGGCTTTTAGTTTTCCTGTGGATGAAAACAATGAAAGCGGATTTCTTGTAACCGGGCTGGCATGAGGGGACGTGGTTTCGAAAAAAGCAAACAGAATATGAAGAAGTACTGGCAGTAAGAGAGCGTGGTTTCGTTAAAATGAGCAGGACACACCATCGGTAGCAGCAGTAGTAAAATGTAGAATTTCCGAAATTGAGCGGATAGTGGATCAGAGAACTTTATCAACAAACAAAGGCTGGGACAAAAGCTTTTCAGTAACTAAAAAAGCCGAACTATTTTAGAAATGCTATCGTAGCATTTTAGATTAGTTCGGCTTTTTGAATTCAATTAGATCTTAAGTGAAATGAGCATTCGGCTATAGACGCTAATAAAATAGTTATGTCCCAGCCTCGCTGATCAATTAATCAATGAACACTATTATAGGGGAACTGTGAAGCATACTGTTGATGCTGCTGGTATGACTGCTGCAGCTTCTGGGCATCAGCCGCCTCAAGGCTGTACCAGCCTTTGCGGAACATACTGTTATAAAGGCTGCGCTGCGTGTTCTGTGTCTCATTGAAGATTGTCAGCAAATCATGGTAAAGGGCGTCATGACTCGCTTCATTAAGGGCAGTGCAGTAAGCATCTGTCATATATTTCTCCATGCTTAGAATATCATTTACTAAGTCACGGTCGTTCATTTGGGGAGTCTCAGGAACTTGGGTTTTGGGATTTTGGATTTTTTGCTGTGATTGATTCTGATTCATATTGGCTGCACTTCCTTTCTACATTGTTGTTGGAGCAGGGTTGTCTGGGTTTAAGTGGGAAAGAATCTGCTCATAGTGGCGCTGATGCATTTCCCCGCATTTATTGATTTCCGCTTTCAATTCAGCATCCTGGCAGTGGCCCGCTGCAAAATAGGCTTTTTTCATTGCCAGCAGATTCCATGAAAGCATATCATTTAAGTATAGAGAATCTTTGGTTGTCAAGACCTGCGGGGGCTGCTGCATAGCGCCCTGCTGCTGATTGTTTTGCTGTTGCTGCATAGGTGTTCCCTCCTTTGATTTTTGCAAAGTTATTGTTCCTCTTACCAGCCCGCATATACACTAAATGACAAATTGTGATAAATTTCTTCATTTCGATGTTTGAACTATATTCAAAAACGGATAAAGGTGATAATATAAATTTATAAACATGGAACCGATTTAAGGGGCAAGCAGTCCTAGTTGACGACCTCAGCCACTTGATTGCGGGCATCCAGACTAACTAAAAAGAAACCGCTTTCATAGTGAAGCAAATGTTACAGGGGGTAAATGACATGGAACAAGTAATGCGTAACTTTTTTTTATTCTTATCGAAGAATAAGCCATTGACAAAAGTAGCCAAGAAATATGGTCTGCGTTTCGGGGCAGCCCGATTTGTAGCTGGTGAATCCATTGACCTCGCTGTCGAAGCAATCAAGGGATTGAACAAACAGGGGTTATCCGTAACGATCGATTATCTTGGGGAATTCATTGATAATGAAGCAGAAGCAAACGAAATGGCTGATCAATGCATCGAAGCCATCAAGGCAATCGGGCGTGAACGAATTGATTCGCAGCTTTCATTAAAGATGACCTCTATGGGATTGGATCTTTCCGAAGAGATCGTTATGAACAACATGAGAAGAATCCTTGATGTTGCCCAGGAGTACGGTGTGTTCGTCACGATTGATATGGAGGACTACTCCCGCTGTGGAAAGACGATCGATATCTTCAAGCGCCTTAAATCAGAGTACGATAACGTCGGCACTGTCATTCAGGCTTATCTGTTCAGAACGGAGAAGGATATGGAAGTGTTGAATGAATACTCTCCAAACCTCCGTCTTGTAAAAGGTGCTTATAAAGAGTCGCCGCTGGTGGCTTTTCCAGATAAAAAGGATGTTGATGAAAACTTCAAGAAAATCATCAAGATGCACTTACTGAATGGGAACTATACTGCTGTAGCCACACACGACGATGCAATGATCGAGTACACAAAGCAGATCGTCGAAGAATACAATATCCCTCATGATCAATTCGAATTCCAAATGCTTTACGGGATCCGTGTAGAAAGGCAGCTCGAGCTTGCCAAGGAAGGGTATAAAATGCGCGTATATGTTCCATATGGTACGGATTGGTACGGATACTTCATGCGCCGCCTGGCGGAAAGACCGGCAAACGTAGCATTTGTTTTAAAAGGAGTCATCAACAAATAATTGTTAGTTTGGAAGATTAACAGAATATCGCCGAAAAGACCGCTGGGAGTGTACAGCGGTCTTTTGGCATTTTAGAGATGTTAGGTGTCAATAAGTCTGGGAGTGATTTCAAGAACGGGAAGAAGGAAGTAAAAGCCTAAAAGTGTCTTGAAACGAGTCTTTAAGACATGAAAGAGGAATTATGAGCTTGAAAATGTCTTGAAGCGAGTTTTCAAGGACATTTTCAAGGAAGATTGAGGCGGAAAGTGTCTTGAAACGGATCTTCAAGGACATGAACGAGAAATTTTGAGCTTGAAAATGTCTTGAAATGGATCTTCAAGGACATGAACGAGGAATTTTGAAGCGGAAAGTGTCTTGAAATGAGTTTTCAAGGACATGAACGAGGAAGATTGAGCTGGAAAGTGTCTTGAAAGGGATCTTTAAGGGCATGAGCGAGGAATTATGAGGTGGAAACTGTCTTGAAACGGATCTTCAAGGACATGAACGAGGAATTTTGAGGTTGAAAGTGTCTTGAAACGGGTCTTCAAGGACATGAACGAGGAATATTGAGGTTGAAAGTGTCTTGAAATGTGTTTTCAAGGGCATGAACGAGGAATTTTGAGGCGGAAAGTGTCTTGAAACGGATCTTCAAGGGCATGTAAAAAGAAACGAACATTCAAAATATGTCTTGGAGGAAGCGGCCCATCTTATGAACGGCCGCGTCCGCTTTTTATCAATCCAGCTCCAGCGCCCAGCCCCTCGGGGTCAAATAACCCGAAGAGAATAAAAGGAAAGAGCGCCTTTTTTCTCTTCGGAACATTTGCCTGTCGGGTCTGATCAGGGCGCATCCGCTTTTTATCAGTCCAGCTGCAGCGCCCAGACCCTCGGGGTCATAAGCCAATCTGTCAAGAAGGTTAGAGAGCAACCTTCCCGCCGTCTCGTCTTATGCCTGTCGGGTCTGATCAGGGCGCATCCGCTTTTTATCAGTCCAGCTGCAGCGCCCAGACCCTCGGGGTCATAAGCCAATCCGTCAAGAAGGTTAGAGAGCAACCTTCCCGCCGTCTCGTCTTATGCCTGTCGGGTCTGATCAGGGCGCATCCGCTTTTTATCAATCCAGCTCCAGCGCCCAGCCCCTCGGGGTCAAATAACCCGAAGAGAATAAAAGGAAAGAGCGCCTTTTTTCTCTTCGGAACATTTGCCTGTCGGGTCTGATCAGGGCGCATCCGCTTTTTATTTCTTATATTGATTATTTTGGCTGTTTACTTTTCCGCCGCCGTCGTGCTCGACTGTCGGGCCGGCGTCACCTTTTACGCTTGCTGCGCTGATTCCTGCTTTAGATGGGTTTTTCTTTCTTTTGGCCATGAATATCACCTCCATTTATAGATTTTCCTAAAGAGATAAAAAGATTATTTTTAGAAAATTTATCATTTTTTAAACTTTAAGATATTGCAGTCTTTGGTAAAATCTTATATTATTAGAAGTAACAAAACTCATTCGCGATATTTTTTTGAAGGAAAAATGAATGAGTGTTCATTCAAGTTATACAAAGGGGGAAGAAATATTGGCTCGTAAAATTCAAAAAGCAGCAGTACTGGGATCGGGTGTCATGGGGTCGGGCATTGCAGCCCACCTGGCAAATATCGGTATACCTGCCCTGCTGCTGGATATAGTACCGGGGGAATTAACAGACGAAGAAAAAGCAAAAGGACTTTCATTGGAAGACAAAGCTGTCCGCAACCGCATGAGTGAAGGAGCTTTAAAAAAACTGCTGAAGCAAAAGCCGGCACCGCTTACTTCTAAGAAGAACCTTGCTTTGATCGAAGCAGGAAACTTTGAAGATGACATGGAAAAGTTAAGCGAATGTGACTGGATCATTGAAGTGGTCGTTGAAAACCTGGACATCAAGAAAAAGGTTTTTGAAAATGTGGAGAAACATAGAAAACAAGGAAGCATCATCAGCTCGAATACATCAGGCATTTCAATTGAAGCCATGTCAGAGGGCCGATCTGAGGACTTTCAGAAGCATTTCCTGGGGACGCACTTCTTCAATCCGCCTCGTTACTTGAAGCTGCTTGAAGTGATTCCAACCGAAAAAACAGATCCTGAAGTGCTGTCATTCATTAAATCGTTTGGTGAGGATGTACTTGGAAAAGGTGTGGTTCTAGCAAAAGATACACCAAACTTCATTGCTAATCGAATCGGGACATACGGTCTGCTGGTAACACTGCAGGAAATGCTGAAAAGCGGTGTAAGTGTCGGTGAAGTCGATTCCATCACAGGTCCGGTAATCGGCCGTCCAAAGAGTGCAACATTCCGTACCCTGGATGTCGTGGGGCTTGATACTTTTGCGCACGTTGCAAAGAACGTTTATGACCAGGTAGAAGGAACAGAAAAGAAGGTTTTTGAAATCCCTGCTTTCATGGAGAAAATGCTTGATAACGGGTGGCTTGGATCAAAGAGCGGCCAAGGCTTTTATTTGAAACAAGGCAAGGAAATCCTTGAACTTGATACAGAAACTCTCGAATATGGCCCTCGTAAAAAAATGAAAACCACATCCACTGAATTAAGCAAGCAGGAAAAAGGACTGCCGAACAAAATGAAAGCGCTTGTATATGCAGATGACAAAGCAGGTGCATTCTTATGGAATATCCTTTCTCCGGTCCTTCTTTATTCTGGAGAACTGCTTGGGTCCATTGCGGATGATATCGTATCGATTGACCAGGCAATGAAATGGGGCTTTGGCTGGCAGCAAGGACCATTTGAAACATGGGACAGCATCGGGGTTGAGAAATCAGTCAGCAAGATGAAGGAAGAAGGCAGGGAAGTCCCGGCGTGGATCTCGGAAATGCTTGGAGCCGGCCATACATCTTTTTATAAGGAAGTAGACGGTGAGCAGTATTTCTACCTTAATGGTGAATACAAACAAATCGATAGAAATCCTAAAGTGATAGATTTGAAGCTTCTGAAGAAACAAGGGAAAGTGATCAAGAAGAACTCGGGTGCAAGCTTGATCGATATCGGGGATGGCGTTGCACTTCTGGAGTTCCACTCACCGAATAATTCAATCGGTTTGGATGTCGTCCAGATGATCAATTACTCTGTCACGGAAGTGGAAAAGAATTTCAAAGGGCTTGTCATTGGGAACCAGGGCAAAAACTTCTGTGTTGGAGCAAACCTGGCGATGATCCTCATGGAAGCCCAGGATGACAATATCTTTGAAGTGGATATGGTTGTCCGCCAATTCCAGCAGGCGATGATGAATATCAAATACAGCAAAAAGCCTGTTGTTGCGGCTCCGTTCGGAATGACGCTTGGCGGCGGTTCTGAAGTATGTCTTCCGGCAGCCCATATCCAGGCTTCCATGGAAACGTACATGGGACTTGTAGAAGCCGGTGTCGGCCTGATTCCAGGAGGCGGCGGAAACAAAGAGTTATATATTAAGCACCTCGATATGATGCCTGAGGGAATCGATTTTGATCTGCAAAAGGTGGCCAATAAAGTATTCGAAACGATTGCGATGGCTAAAGTGTCGACTTCAGGAGATGAAGCGAGGGACAATAACTTCCTTTCCGATTCAGATGGTGTGAGTGCAAATGGCGATCACCTGCTGTATGACGCGAAGCAGGCGGCACTGGCCCTAAGCGAAAGCGGCTACACTCCTCCAGTCAGGAGAAAGGTTCCGGTTGTCGGTGAAACTGGATATGCAGCACTGATCCTTGGAGCTCAGGCAATGTATCACTCTGGATATATTTCCGAACATGACCTCGTAATCGCGAAGAAATTGGCAAATGTCATTTCTGGAGGCAAGCTTCCGTTCGGTACAAAAGTTGATGAGCAGTACCTGCTCGACCTTGAGAGGGAAGCGTTCCTCAGCCTTGTCGCACAGCCAAAATCACAGCAGCGCATGCAGCATATGCTCGTAAAAGGAAAGCCGCTGCGCAACTAATCATAATGAGATTTTTTACTAGAAATGGGGGAGAAACATGCGAGAAGCGGTAATAGTAGCCGGCGCCCGTACACCGGTCGGAAGAGCGAACAAAGGGACACTGGCAACGGTCAGACCCGATGATCTGGGAGCGCTGGTCGTAAAAGAAACATTGAAAAGGGCAGGGAACTATGAAGGAAATATAGATGATTTAATTATCGGCTGTGCCATGCCGGAAGCGGAACAAGGTTTGAATATGGCGCGGAATATCGGCGGATTGGCAGGACTCCCGCACGATGTACCTGCCATCACGATCAACCGGTATTGTTCTTCTGGACTGCAGTCCATTGCCTACGCATCTGAAAAGATCATGCTCGGCCATTCAGATACAGCCATTGCCGGCGGTGCGGAATCCATGAGCCTTGTCCCGATGATGGGGCATGTGGTCCGCCCTAACGCCAGACTGGCTGAAACGGCTCCGCAATATTACATGAGCATGGGGCATACAGCGGAGGAAGTGGCGAAGAAGTTTGGCATTTCAAGGGAAGATCAGGATGCCTTTGCGGTAAGAAGCCACCAAAAAGCAGCGAAAGCCATTGAAGAAGGAAAGTTCCAGGATGAAATCGTTCCAGTTGATGTCGTACTTCGTTCAGTAAACGACCAGAACAAGGTTGTTGAAAAGAATGTCTCCTTCACGACAGATGAAGGGGTAAGGCCAGGAACGACTCAGGAGATCCTTTCCAAGCTGCGCCCTGCTTTTAATGTTAAAGGTTCGGTAACAGCAGGAAACTCATCGCAAACAAGTGACGGAGCTGCCGCAGTAATGGTCATGGACCGTGAAAAAGCCAATTCACTTGGTTTGGCACCAATGGCGAAATTTCATTCTTTCGCAGTAGCAGGCGTGCCGCCGGAAATCATGGGTGTCGGTCCGGTAGAAGCCATTCCAAAGGCCTTAAAAATGGCTGGACTGCAACTTGAGGATATCGGGCTGTTTGAGCTGAATGAAGCCTTTGCTTCCCAGTCCCTGCAGGTCATCCGCCAGCTTGGCTTGAATGAAGAGATCGTGAACGTCAACGGCGGTGCCATTGCACTGGGACACCCGCTGGGCTGTTCAGGAACAAAATTGACGCTTTCTTTAGTTCATGAAATGAAGAGACGCAATGTCCAATTCGGTGTCGTCACAATGTGTATCGGCGGCGGAATGGGTGCTGCCGGAGTATTTGAACTGATTGGTTAATTTTTCGGAGGCTCGAGCCCGGGCCTTCGGTTTTCAATAACTGTTAATTTAACTAAGGGAGGAAAAACAGATGACAAATCAAACAGATAAGTTGGTAAAAGGCGGCAGCTTCATTATCGAGGATGTCTCATACGAAAATGTGTTCACACCGGAAGATTTTTCAGATGAACAGAAAATGATTGCCAAAACAACAGAAGATTATGTAGTAAAAGAAGTTGTTCCACAGGTGGAGCATTTGGAAAATCATGAATTTGACCGTTCAGTAAAACTATTGAAAAGCGCAGGCGACCTTGGCCTCCTTGGAGCAGACGTTCCAGAAGAATACGGCGGGCTCGGCTTGGATAAGGTAAGCTCTGCTCTTATCGCGGAAAAAATGTCCACTGCCGGCGGATTCTCCATTTCCCACGGAGCACACGTAGGAATCGGGTCTCTTCCAATCGTATTATTCGGTAACGAAGACCAAAAACAAAAATATCTTCCAGCATTGGCGACTGGCGAAAAAATCGCAGCCTATGCCCTGACTGAGCCAGGCTCCGGTTCTGACGCCCTTGGTGCCAGAACGACAGCCAAGCTGAATGAAGCAGGCACCCATTACGTATTGAACGGTGAAAAGCAGTGGATTACAAATGCAGGCTTTGCAGATGTATTTGTTGTTTACGCAAAAATAGATGGCGAGCAGTTCTCTGCTTTTATCGTTGAGCGTGAATATCCAGGTGTGTCCACAGGTGCTGAAGAAAAGAAAATGGGGATCAAGAGTTCTTCCACTCGTACATTGATTCTGGAAGATGCAGAGGTTCCGGTTGAAAACCTCCTTGGTGAAGCAGGAAAAGGCCATATCATTGCTTTCAATATCTTGAATATCGGACGCTACAAGCTGGGAGTAGGAGCTGTCGGCGGAAGCAAGCGCGCAATGGATGTAACAATCAAATACGCAAACCAGCGCCAGCAGTTCAAGACGCCGATTTCTTCTTTCAACTTAACGAAAGAAAAGTTTGCTACGATGGCTTCCAAGCTTTATGCCACGGAAAGCTCCGTCTACCGCACAGTCGGCCTTTTTGAAGACCGTATGAGCCAATTGACGGATGAAGAAATCAAAAACGGAACAGAGGTTGCTAAATCAATTGCAGAATATGCAATCGAATGTTCGTTGAATAAAGTTTTTGCAACAGAAACACTTGATTATATCGTCGACGAAGGTGTTCAAATCCACGGCGGTTACGGATTCATGCAGGAGTATGAAATTGAAAGAATGTACCGCGACTCCCGCATCAACCGTATTTTCGAAGGAACAAATGAAATCAACCGCCTGTTGGTGCCAGGCACATATGTGCGTAAAGCGCTAAAAGGCGAACTGCCGCTATTCCAGAAAGCGCAGGCACTTCAGGAAGAACTAATGATGCTTATGCCGGAAGAAGTTGGCGATGCACCTCTTGAGCAGGAAAAATATCTTGTTAAAAATGCGAAGAAGATCGGCTTGTTGATTGCCGGCCTGGCTGCACAGAAATATGGCAAAGCACTTGAAAAAGAACAGGAGATCCTTGTAAACATTGCGGATATCATCTCCAATGCTTATGCAATGGAATCGGCCGTTCTTCGTACAGAAAAAGCCATCGCTAAAGACGGCGTGGACAAATCGAAACAGAAACTTTTGTATACTCAAATCTTCTGTCAGGAAGCTTTCAATGAAATCGAAGCACATGCCAAGGAAACATTGGTGGCTGCTGAGACAGGTGATTCATTGAGAATGATGCTTTCAGCCCTTCGTAAGTTCACCCGCTACACACCGTTGAATATTATTGCGGTTAAACGGGAAGCGTCTGAGAAGCTGATTGAAGCAGAGCGTTATGTCCTGTAATTGAACTGAAACCGGTCTTCTTATGGGAGGCCGGTTTCTTTGCGTTTTCGCTGCGTATGGTTGATTGGTCGATATTTGACATTAGATTGTTGATATACGACCAAGAGGGGTAGATATTTGACATCAAACGGTTGATAAACGACAAGTCTTAATCGAAATGCGACAAACCAACCTGCCACGAAAAACGAAATGCTCCTACAACATCTCCTTTGAACGAGAAAATGGATGCCCCATCAGCCCCGGTTTCAGATGCTGCCACAATCCGGAAAAAATCCCGCCTCCGAAACTTGCACTATGGTGAATAATATATTATTATATGTTTAAACGTTTAAACATTTAATAAGAGGTGACGATAAATGGAAAATAAAGCAGTTATAATTACAGGGGCATCAAGCGGATTAGGCGCAGAGTTTGCCAAACAATTCGCAAAGCGTAAATTTGATATTGTTTTAACTGCAAGAAGTGAAAATAAGTTAAAGGAATTGGCACAGCAACTCGAATCAAGCTATGGGATTAAAGCCTATACAGTTCCGCTTGATCTATCCCAATCTGGCTCAGCTATGAAACTGTATGAGACAGTTGCTTCTTTGGGCGTGACAGCCGACATTTTAATCAACAATGCAGGGTTTGGATTATTTGGGGAATTTGAAGAAACTGAGATGCAGAAGGAACTGGACATGATTGAAGTCAATATCACTGCCTTGACTGAACTTACTAAGTATTTTGGAAAAGATATGGTATCCAGAAAAAGCGGTAAGATTTTGAATGTAGCCTCAACGGCTGCATTCCAGCCTGGACCTTTGATGGCTGTTTACTACGCTACAAAAGCATATGTGCTTTCTCTATCAGAAGCATTGGCTAATGAGTGGGAAGGCAATGGTGTCAAAGTGGCTGCATTATGTCCAGGCGCTACAGAAACAGGCTTCAGCAGTACAGCGGAGCTTAGCCAGTCCAAGCTGTTCCAAAGCGGGGTAATGAAGGCGGATGAAGTGGTGGAACAGGCTGTAAATTCTTTGCTGGAAACAAACAAAACCGTCATTATCCCGGGTTTCAAAAATAAAATGCTGGCGAGTTCTGTCCGGTTTATGCCGAGAAAAATGGTGCCTTCCATTGTCCGCAAGGTGCAAGAACGTATATAATATGAGTAAGATCATAAAGAGGGAAGGAATGCTAAATTGGGTCAAAAAGCTATGGATACATTCCGTAAATGTATTCCTTTATTTCAAGCATTGAGTGATCCTTACAGACAGGACATCATCCTTCTTCTGGCAGAGAAGGAGCCGTTGACTGTTAATGAAATTACAGACAATCTGACTTTGTCCCGGCCTGCTGTGTCTCATCATTTGAAAATCCTCAGGGACCAGCATCTGGTGACAACTGTCCAGAAAGGAACTCAACGATTTTATTCCCTTGCACTCGACCAGGCTGTCGGAGAATTAAAGGAACTGATTGATACAGTTGAAAATACTTGTATATGATAGGCTGATTTCGTAAACTTTGTTGCTATTCACTATAAATTTCTAATAAAGTCCTGGAAAACCTCCGTAAAAATCCCGGTGAGCAGGGAAGAAAAGAGCTGCTCGTTCTTTTTCGAGAGTAAAACCTTTGAATACAGGGGAAAATCCGGCATCAGGGATTTTTCCGAAAGCAACAATATATGCGAAAACAGCCATTTGATAACAGGTTTTCACTTAAAATCCTGCTGCCATTTGCAGGATTTTAAGTGATACTGTCGAAATTAGTTATTGGTGGCCGCGAATGATTTTATGGAAGGGTGGTGAAGATATGACAATCCAATTTTATTCATATCCGAAATGTGGAACATGCCGAAAAGCGAAAAAGTGGCTTGAGGAAAACAGAAGAGACTTTAATGAAATACATATTGTTGAAAACCCTCCATCAAAAGAGGAGCTGAAAGACTTTTATGAAAAGAGCGGGCTGCCGCTGAAGAAGTTTTTCAACACAAGCGGCAAGAAATATCGTGAACTTGGATTAAAAGACAAAGTCAACGATTCTTCCGATGAGGAATTGCTCGATATCCTGGCAAGTGACGGGATGCTGATCAAGCGTCCGTTATCTGCTGAAGGGTCGAAGGTGACATTGGGATTCAAGGAAGAAACGTTCGAGGACACGTGGAAATAAATTTTTGGCAAGGTTTTCTTGCTTTTAGAGTAGTAATTATGTCAATATTGATGTGAATATAGCAATGGAGGGATAGGAATGAGCACACCAAAAGAACTTCGTTATTCTGAAGAACATGAGTGGGTAAAAGTTGAAGGGGAAAAAGTACGAATCGGCATCACTGACTTTGCCCAATCAGAACTAGGGGATATTGTATTCGTTGAACTTCCTGAAGAAGGAGACGAAATCACTGCAGGCGAGCCATTCGGAAGCGTTGAATCTGTTAAGACCGTTTCTGAATTATATGCCCCGGTCAGCGGGAAAGTGGTTGAGGTCAACGGTGACCTTGATGACAGCCCTGAATTCGTCAATGAATCACCATATGAAAAGGCATGGATGGTGACGGTTGAGCTTTCAGATGCTTCAGAAGTGGACAAGCTGATGACTTCTGAGAAATATGATGAAATGATTAAAGAAGACTAATATTTACAAAACCCTCCAGCTTTACCGGAGGGTTTTGTTTTGTTTTTTGGGCAAGATAGAAATACATACTTGCATAAGGGGGACTTGTAATGCTTAAGCCTAAAAAGCTGGATGTAACACAGCGTGTCAATGGAAAATTGGTGGAAGGTCAGCTTCATTTGTATCTTGATGATCAGCTTGTAGGGAAAATGGATATTCCTGATTCCGCAGAGAACCTGCAATTGGAACCGAATTTTGAAGCATCCGGAAACAAAATCATTCAAAATTATATGACACCTGATGATGCTGAACCACGTTATACAGATTGTGATGAAGGCGGCTGGTGCTGAAAAAAGGGTAGATGATTCTACTCTTTTTCTGTATCATTTTTGGCTGGATTTTAAAAAGGAATTCCAAGAAACGTCCGGGAAAACATGTAGACCGGCGTAGCAGAGCTTTCTCTTTCTTTGGGATATTCCCCTCCATTCCAAAGAAAGTGCTGAACATTTTTAATGCGGAGCAATCTTGTCAGGAAAGCCTTTTTTAAAGAGTTTTTCTTTGCAATCGGACGCAAAAAGCGAGACAATGAATATAATGTACAGCTCTATAAATAGAGGTCACTCGAGCTACCCTAGTTGCGAAAAGAGATGATTCAATGGAGATGTTTGAAGATAAGGTCATTATCGTTGAGGGGACCACGGATAAGAGAAAAGTGAAAGAAGTTGTGAAGGAACCTGTTGACATCATTTGCACCAACGGGACGATCAGCATCACGAAGCTGGATGAGCTGGTGGATGAATTGTTCAACAGGGAAGTCTATATTCTTGTAGATGCGGATGAAAGCGGGGAGAAGCTCAGGAAATTATTTAAAAGGGAATTTCCTGAGGCAGAACATCTGTATATCGACCGCATGTACAAAGAGGTGGCAGCTGCTCCGGAATACCATCTTGCTTCCGTGCTGATTGCAGCCAACATAGATGTCCATACACAATTTCTTGAAAGAAGGACGTAACTGATTTGATGAAGAACCGTTTATCATTAAAGCAAATGAAAAATGAAATAGAGGCACAGGAACACACGGCGTTATATCTTTATACTCCTATGTGCGGCACATGTATGGTTGCCGGTAGAATGGTCGATGTAACGGAAAAATTGTTTCCTGCCTTTCACTTTATGAAAGCCGATCTGAATTATATCCCTTCTATCGCAGATGAGCATTCAGTGGAAAGTGTACCTTGCCTGCTTCTTTTTAAAAAAGGAACACTAATGAAAAAAATATACGCATTCCATTCTGTTCCGTTTTTACATGAACAGATGAATGACCTGATCGGTGCTGATTCAGTTTAGGAATCGGCACTTTTTTTGGTTCTTTTCTTGAATTTTTGCTGTTTAACTTACTCCATTTGAAATTCCTATTAAACAAGATGATGCCCCTGGACCCCGGGAAGATCCTGCTTGTGGAGTTTTGATGAAACAATTTATGCAGAAACTGCCTCTTTTAATGCCCTTCTTTTACATATTTCTCGGGAAATTTTCTTTTTTATCTTCCCTGTCTTTCAAATCGACACCATTACTCAATCCCCTTCAGAAGTTGTCGAGGAGTTCCAAGAGGATTTCTACCCACGAGGTGGAAATAGTATACAAGAGACTTGGTTAAGGGGATGAGCGATTGGAAAAAGAGATCTATAGGATGCTTGAAGAATGCAAAATGAGATACCATTTGAAAGCATTGATGCCGGATATACCTTTCATAGTCGCTTTTGATAATGGGGTCGAGAAGAAGAGGGTATCTTTTGGGAAACATAATGAAATTGACATGATTAATGAGACAGATTGCGAATCCGACTTTATAGTGAAGGGAAACCCTGAACAAATCTGCACCCTGCTTGATGGGAAAGAAAAGCTTTCGATTCTATTGGGGAGGGAGGATATAGCTGTAACCGGAACGTACAGGGGGCTATTGTTCGTTGAATCCGTACTGACCTTATGCAGGATCCATGAAGCAGAACCAGTAGTGATATAAGGGAGAAAAATTCTTTGAGAAAATTGTTGACAGTATATTAAAACCCATGTAAAATCACATTCAGAAGTAAAGATTACTTTTATCCTTTAAAGGATTAATTAAATAAAGCGAGTTTCTTGCTCTTATCGAGAGAGGTGGAGGGATGTGCCCTGCGAAGCCCGGCAACCGTCAATTATGTTGAAATGGTGCCAATTCACACAAAGCTTTTATTGCTTTGGAAGATGAGAGAAAGGTGAATGATAAATTTTCATGCCTTTCTGCTCATTGCAGGAAGGCATTTTTATTTTGAAGAAGTCATTCCTCAGAAGATGTTTAGGAATGATTCTATAGTAAATAATAGTACAGCATTGTTTAAACAACGGCACTAAAACCTACTAATCTAATAGGTTTAGTATGAGAGAGGTGAGGTAAAATGATAAGTATTTCGAAGGTAAGCAAGATATTTAACAGTAAAAATGGTGCCATATCAGCAGTGGATGATGTGAACCTGACGATAAATGATGGAGAAATCTTCGGCGTGATCGGCTACAGTGGTGCGGGGAAGAGCACCCTGATCAGGATGTTGAACGGTCTTGAAATTCCGAGTGAAGGAACCATCGATGTTAACGGACATATTGTTTCACAAGTCAAAGGGCAAAAACTTAGAAGTGCGCGCCATGAAATTTCGATGATCTTCCAGCATTTCAACCTGTTATGGTCGAGGACAGTCAGGAAGAATATTGCATTCCCTCTCGAGATCACCAAGGTTTCGAAGGAAGAACGGAATAAGAGAGTCGATGAATTAATCGACCTGGTCGGTTTGAAAGGGCGTGAGGATGCTTATCCTTCACAATTGAGCGGCGGACAAAAGCAGCGTGTCGGGATTGCCCGGGCACTAGCCAATAATCCAAAAGTCCTCTTATGTGACGAGGCGACTTCCGCTCTTGATCCGGAGACCACTGATTCCATTCTAGATCTTCTGGTTGATATAAATGAGCGCTTGGGCCTTACGATTGTTCTGATCACCCATGAGATGAAAGTGATTCAGAAAATCTGTCATCGGGTGGCGGTGATGGAAGATGGGAAGGTTGTAGAACTTGGAAAAGTGCTTGAAGTGTTCAGGAATCCTCAACAGAAAATCACTCAGCGCTTTGTAGGTGAAGTTTCCGAAACTGGGAACACGAAGGAAGCAATTGAAAATCTCGTTTCTCACTATCCGGAAGGGAAGATAGTCAAGCTTACTTTTGTGGGTGAACAGACAGAACAGCCTCTTATTACGAGCTTGATCAAGAATTACGACATCAATGCCAATATCATTCAGGGAAGCATTTCTCAGACGCAGGAAGGATCATATGGCACATTATTTATTCACTTGACAGGCACTGAAGAGGAAAAAGCTGTCGGCTTTTTGAAAACACAACCGGTTGGGATTGAGGTGATTAATCATGATTGAAGCCCTCTTTCCGAACGTTGACGGTGAAAAAATGTGGGAAGCGACGCTTGAGACCCTGTATATGACAGGGATGTCGGTGGCGATAACTCTAGTGCTAGGAATCATTCTCGGCCTTTTATTATTTTTAACATCTCCCAACAATATTTGGGAAAACAAGGCAGTTTATGCCGTAACAAGTGCAGTCGTCAATGTGTTTCGTTCAATCCCATTCATCATTCTGATTGTCCTCCTGATACCATTCACCAAGTTTCTTCTTGGGACGATCAGGGGAGCCAACGCCGCACTTCCCGCCCTTATCATCGGGGCTGCACCTTTCTATGCGAGGATGGTTGAAATAGCACTCAGGGAAGTGAATAAGGGTGTCATCGAAGCTGCAAAATCAATGGGAGCAAAAACTTCAACAATCATCTGGAAGGTCCTGCTTCCTGAATCAATGCCGGCATTGATTTCTGGTATTACTGTAACAGCCATCGCCCTTGTCGGCTTTACAGCCATGGCGGGTGTCATTGGAGCAGGCGGTCTTGGAAACCTTGCCTATTTGGACGGTTTCCAGCGAAGCAGGGACGATGTCACACTGGCGGCAACGATCATCATACTGATCATCGTCTTCATTATTCAAATAATAGGTGACATATTGACGAAAGTAACTGATAAAAGATAATTACATTAAAGAAAGAAGGAAATGTCATGAAAAAATTAATCGCAGGTTTATTTACAGCAGCAAGCATTCTTACATTGGGAGCATGCGGCACATCAGATGAAGGCGGCCAGGCTGATGGTGGGGAAACAAAGGAAATCACGGTCGGGGCTTCTAACATTCCCCATGCAGAAATCCTTGAAAAAGCCCAGCCTCTTCTTGAAGAAAAAGGGTATGAGTTGAATATCGAAACGTACCAGGATTACGTCCTTCCAAACAAGGATTTGGAAAGCGGCGAAATCGATGCGAACTACTTTCAGCACATCCCGTATCTTGAGTCACAAATTGCCGAACAGGGATACGACTTTGTAAATGCAGGCGGCATTCACATTGAGCCAATCGGTGTGTACTCAAAAAAGTATGATTCTCTTGAAGAACTTCCTGAAGGTGCAACAATCCTTATGAGTAACTCTGTTGCCGATCACGGCCGTATCCTTACATTATTGGAAGCACAGGGCTTGATCACTCTTAAAGAGGGCGTTGAGAAGACGGAAGCAACACTTGAAGATATCGCTGAAAATCCAAAAAACCTTCAATTCGATTATGAATATGAAGCAGCTCTTCTTCCTCAATTATATGAAAGCGAAGAAGGCGACGCAGTACTTATCAACTCCAACTATGCGATTGACTCAGGGTTAAATCCTCTTGAAGATTCAATTGCCATCGAAGATAAGGATTCTCCATATGTGAATGTTATTGCTGTGAACAGCGGTGACGAAGACAAAGAAGCAGTCAAGGCCCTTGTCGAAGTGCTTCGTTCAAAAGAAATTCAGGACTTCATCCTCGAAGAGTGGGGCGGAGCAGTCGTTCCGGTCCAAGAGTAACACTTGTAAAGCAGCCCGCACCGATTCCGGTAGGGCTGCTTTTGTTTACTGAAAAGTTTTTCATCAAGGCTCTTTTCTTAAACTTTGTTGATATTCAATATGAATTTCCAAAAATATCCTGGTGAATCGCCGTAAAATCCCCGGTAAACAGGAAAGAAAAGAGCAGCTCGTTGTTTTTCGGGTGTAAAACCTTTGAATACAGGGGGAGAATCCGGCACTTAGGATTTTTCCGAAAGCAACAATATATGCGAAAACAGCCTTTATCAACAATAATATCAGCCATTTCCCCTCATATTTATATGAGGATTGGAGGGTGTGTGGACCCGTATCAGGCACTATGAATGTTTGCTAATAAATCCAAAAGAATGTGCCGTTTCCTATCTGCCATAAAAAGGTTCTTAAATAAACATAAACTTACATCCTTTAGCTCATACTATTTCTGAATTGGACAATAACAGGAATGGAGCTGGAGCGAATGGAAATGGATTTCAGAAATTCAACTGAAGCCGCCCTGCATCACTATAAGCAGGGGCTTGGCGAGTTCACTAAAAAAATGCCGGAATTGGCCCAACATTATAATGCGTTTACGGAGCAGTGTTTTAAAGAAGGTGTGCTTTCTCAAAAAGAAAAGCAGTTGATTGCGCTTGGAATCAGTTTATACTCGCAGGATGAATATTGCATCATTTACCATACCAAAGGGTGTGTTGATCAAGGATGCTCAGAAGAGGAAATCCTGGAAGCGGTAGGCGTGACGGCTGCGTTCGGCGGGGGAGCTGCAATGAGCCAGGCTGTAACGCTTGTACAGGAATCATTCCAGGAATTAAACCAACTGAAACAATGATTTCTTTAGCACTTTAAAGCACCCGGGGACAGTCCCCGGGTGCTTTAAAGTGCTAAAGTTTTATTGTCTAAAAAAGAAAAATTCAAATCAGAAGTATATGGAGGTATTTTCGTAAAAATATAAGGTAGAGGGTCACCGGTTTTTGAAAAACAGCTGAAACCCCCGTTAAAAACTGGAAATCCCTTGATATGCGTTTTGTCTTTGAAAACAGGGGGTAGTATGATTATAAACGTAGTTAAAAACTTGAAAGGAATGATTCATTATCAACGACTCTCTGAATATGGAGTATACGAATGAAATGGAAAAGGCGATGCATGGAGCTCACGGAGTTGGCTATGAAACGTACAAAAGGAAGCATGATGTTCGTATGCAAGTGGAAAAGAGAAGAGAGAATGAATACATCGAAAGCAGAAGAATGATTGCCGATTTGGATCGTAAAATACACGCAAATATATAATAGGAAGAAACTAGGTGAAAAACCAGTGTTTATGACAACACTGGTTTTTCTTTGTATTTGGCTTCTGATAGAGGTTAATGAGGTTTCAACTTGAAAAGTAGACTGTTAAATACCGGAAAAATTAAAAAGAAAAAACCTGCTATCCTTGTGCTTATGTCCCTTGCCGAGCACTAAGGGTAAAACGAGTTCTTGATTTTCAATATTCTGCGGGAAACTGCAATTCATAACGTAATCAGCATTGTATTTACTGATTGGGAATAGTTTGTTACTCTTATTCAAGGCAGAGAAAATAGATATGAAGCACTCCTTTGAGAAGCGTCTGCTTACATGAATGGTGCTGCTGAAGTAAACAATAGAAAAGGGTCAGAAATACGAAGTTTTGGATTCAATTTAGCACGGCTCTAACAGTTGCTTATAGCTTTTATTTGTTATAAGATTGTAATGAGAATAAATTGAGAATGGTTAAAAATAAACTTTCTTATAAAATCACGGAGGTATCATAATGGCAGGTTCAACTCTAACAATCAAAGATCTTCATGTTGAGATTGAAGGTAAAGAAATTCTAAAAGGTGTAAACCTTGAAATCAAAGGTGGAGAAATCCATGCAGTAATGGGTCCAAACGGAACTGGGAAATCCACATTATCTTCAGCAATCATGGGACATCCTAAATACGAAGTAACAAAAGGCAGCATCACTTTCGACGGTGAAGACGTACTGGAAATGGAAGTGGACGAGCGTGCAAGAGTAGGTCTATTCCTTGCTATGCAGTATCCAAGTGAAATCAGCGGTGTGACAAATGCCGACTTCTTGCGCTCAGCGATTAACAGCCGCCGTGAAGAAGGCCAGGAAATTTCCTTAATGAAATTCATCCGCACAATGGATTCCAACATGGAAGAGCTTGAAATGGATCCGGATATGGCTCAGCGTTATTTGAATGAAGGTTTCTCCGGCGGGGAAAAGAAACGTAATGAAATCCTTCAATTGATGATGATCCAGCCTAAGATTGCAATCCTTGATGAGATTGACTCAGGTCTTGATATCGATGCTTTGAAAATCGTTTCAAAAGGGATCAACAAGATGCGCGGTGAAGATTTCGGATGCTTAATCATTACCCACTATCAGCGTCTGCTTAACTACATTACACCGGATAAAGTACACGTAATGATGCAGGGACGCGTAGTGAAATCAGGCGGACCTGAGCTCGCAAAGCGGCTGGAGTCTGAAGGATATGACTGGATCAAAGAAGAGTTAGGCATCAAAGACGAAACTGTCGGCCAAGAAGCGTAAGTGTTAGGGGGATTAATATGACTGTAGAAACGAAACTACCAGTAGAAAAGGAATATCTGGACTCCTTTTCGAAGGGTCTTGGAGAGCCGGAATGGTTTTCTGCCCTTCGTACCCAGGCTTTGGCTAAAGCGGGGGAATTGGAGCTTCCTAAACCTGATAAAACCAAGATCAATAAGTGGAACTTCACGGAGTTCAAGCAGCATACTGTAGACAGCAAACCTTATGAAAATTTGAGTGAGCTTCCCGAAGCTGCAAAAGCTTTAATTGATACAGATAATGAAAACAAGAACCTATATATCCAGCGAAACAATACTCCTGCTCACCTGACTCTTTCTCAAGAGTTGAAAGACAAAGGAGTTATCTTTACGGATATTCTGACAGCCATCAAAGAACATGGTGAACTGCTTCAGAAATATTTCATGAAGGAAGGCGTCAAAGTGGACGAACACAAACTGACGGCCCTTCATGCTGCGCTTCTGAACGGCGGTGCCTTCTTGTATGTACCGAAAAACGTAGAAGTGGAACAGCCAATCCAGGCTGTCTATATCCAAGACCATGCAGACACTACGCTTTTCAACCATGTATTGGTGGTTGCGGATGACAACAGTTCTGTAACATATGTAGAGAACTACGTTTCTGCAGTGGATGTGGAAGAAGGTATCTATAACATTGTTACCGAAGTATTTGCAAACAACAATGCCAAGGTGACTTACGGAGCTGTTGATAATCTTTCAAGCGGCATCACGACCTATGTGAACCGCAGGGGAACAGCAGCAAGAGATGCCCGTATCGACTGGGCATTGGGACTGATGAATGACGGAAACACAGTTTCTGAAAATGTAACCAACCTTATTGGTGACGGTTCCTATGCAGACACTAAGACTGTTGTTGTCGGCCGTGGAAAACAAAAACAGAATTTCACTACAAAAGTGGTTCACTTCGGCAAAAACTCAGAAGGTTATATCCTTAAGCACGGTGTCATGAAGGATGAAGCTTCTTCTATCTTCAACGGTATCGGCAAAATCGAACACGGTGCATCCAAGTCGAATGCTGAACAGGAGTCACGTGTTCTTATGCTCAGCGAAAAAGCGCGCGGAGACGCAAACCCGATCCTGTTGATCGATGAAGATGATGTTACGGCAGGGCACGCTGCTTCAGTCGGGCGTGTAGATCCTTTACAGCTCTACTACTTGATGAGCCGCGGTATTCCCCGTCATGAAGCGGAGCGCCTGGTTATCCACGGATTCCTGGCGCCGGTTGTAAACCAGCTTCCAATCGAAGGAGTTAAAAAACAGCTTACTGAAGTTATTGAAAGGAAAGTAAATTAATGAATGCCAAAGAGATTCGTAAATATTTTCCGATTCTCGACCAGGAAGTCAATGGACATCCATTAGTTTACCTTGACAGTGCTGCAACATCCCAAAAACCCCTGCAGGTTATTGAAGCACTGGATAAGTACTATCGTGAATATAATTCGAATGTCCACCGCGGGGTCCATACTCTTGGCACCCGGGCGACGGATGGATATGAAGGTGCTCGTGAGAAGGTCCGCAAGTTCATTAATGCGGCTTCTGTGGAGGAAATCATTTTCACGCGAGGTACTACAACGGCAATCAATACAGTGGCTGCCAGCTACGGACGGGCGAATGTCGGCGAGGGTGATGAGATAGTGATTTCCCATATGGAGCATCACAGCAACATCATCCCATGGCAGCAGCTTGCCAAAGAAACAGGCGCAACATTGAAGTATGTCCCGCTTCAGGAAGATGGGACAATCTCGATAGAAGATATGAAGAACACCGTTACTTCCAACACGAAAATCGTTTCCATCATGAAGGTTTCCAATGTGCTGGGCACGATGAATCCAATTAAGGAGATTGCAAGGGTTGCTCATGAACACGGTGCTGTCATGATGGTAGATGGTGCGCAGGCAGCCCCGCATATGAAGGTTGATGTACAGGACCTTGATTGTGACTTCTTTGCTTTTTCCGGCCACAAGATGGGAGGGCCGACAGGTATCGGTGTCCTTTACGGAAAGAAACATCTTCTTGAAAACATGGAGCCTGTGGAGTTCGGCGGTGAAATGATCGATTTTGTCGGCATGTATGAATCGACCTGGAAAGAGCTTCCTTGGAAATTTGAAGGCGGAACACCGATCATTGCCGGAGCTATCGGCCTTGGTGCAGCCATCGATTTTTTAGAGGAAATCGGAATGGACGATATTGAAAAGCATGAACATCACCTGGCGGCTTACGCTATGGAAAAAATGTCCGAAGTTGACGGCATGGTCATTTATGGCACGAAGGACCCGGCCAAGCGTGCGGGTTTGGTCACATTCAATCTCGATGATGTTCATCCACACGATGTGGCAACAGTGCTGGATGCCGAGGGGATTGCAGTACGTGCAGGCCATCACTGCGCCCAGCCCCTGATGAAGTGGCTAAAGGTTTCCGCGACAGCACGGGCAAGCTTTTACATTTACAACACTGAAGAGGATATTGACAAGCTTGTTTCAGGACTAGTGAAAACAAAGGAGTATTTCAGCGATGTCTTTTAACAATTTAGATCAATTGTACAGACAGGTCATAATGGATCATTATAAAAACCCGCGCAACAAAGGCTCGCTTGAGGACGGAAGCCTGATGGTGGACATGAATAACCCTACCTGCGGCGACCGTATCCATCTCAACATGAAAGTGGAAGATGGCAAAGTGACGGATGCTAAATTCGATGGCGAAGGCTGTTCAATCTCAATGGCTTCTGCCTCAATGATGACACAGATCATCAAGGGCAAAGATGTTGATACTGCAATGAAGCTTTCTGAAGTATTTTCGAATATGATGCAAGGGAAAGAATATGATGAAGATATCGACCTTGGTGATATAGAAGCCCTGCAGGGTGTGGCGAAATTCCCGGCACGGATCAAATGCGCCACACTAGCCTGGAAGGCGATGGAAAAAGGAGTCAAGGAAGGGCAGTGACCCCGAATGATTCACACTTAGAATGGAGGAATCAACATGGCGAAAAAAATGCCTGAGATCGGAGATTATAAATACGGTTTCTCTGACAAAGACGTATCAATTTTCCGTTCAAAACGCGGTCTGACCCGTGAAATCGTTGAAGAGATTTCACGCATGAAAGAAGAACCGCAATGGATGCTTGATTTTCGTTTGAAATCATTGGAACATTTCTATAAAATGCCAATGCCTCAATGGGGCGGGGACTTAAACGGTTTGAATTTTGATGAAATCACTTACTATGTAAAGCCATCTGAAAAATCAGAGCGTTCATGGGATGAGGTTCCTGAAGAAATCAAGCAAACATTTGATAAACTTGGAATTCCGGAAGCTGAGCAAAAGTACCTTGCCGGTGTATCTGCACAGTACGAATCCGAAGTTGTTTACCACAACATGCAGGAAGATCTTGAGGCACAGGGCATCGTGTTTAAAGATACAGATTCAGCTCTTAAAGAAAATGAAGATATTTTCCGTGAGCACTGGGCAAAAGTAATTCCAGCAACTGACAACAAATTTGCTGCATTGAACTCAGCTGTATGGTCCGGCGGGTCGTTCATCTATGTACCAAAAGGAATCAAAGTGGAAACACCGCTTCAAGCGTATTTCCGTATCAACTCCGAAAACATGGGTCAATTTGAGCGTACATTGATCATCGTTGATGAGGGAGCAAGTGTACACTATGTAGAAGGTTGTACAGCACCTGTTTACACAACCAACTCCCTTCACTCAGCGGTTGTTGAGATCATCATCAAAAAAGATGCCTATTGCCGTTATACAACCATCCAGAACTGGGCGAACAATGTTTATAATCTTGTTACGAAGCGTGCCGTTTGTGAAGCCAACGCTACAATGGAGTGGGTTGACGGAAACATCGGAAGCAAGCTGACAATGAAATATCCTGCTGTCATCCTTAAAGGTGAAGGCGCAAGGGGCATGACTTTGTCAATCGCATTGGCAGGTAAAGGCCAACATCAGGATGCAGGTGCGAAAATGACTCACCTTGCACCAAATACTTCTTCTACAATCGTTTCCAAATCGATCTCCAAACAAGGCGGTAAAGTAACATACCGCGGAATCGTACACTTTGGACGCAAAGCAGAAGGAGCACGCTCCAACATCGAGTGTGATACGCTGATCATGGATAATCAATCCACTTCTGATACGATCCCTTACAATGAAATCCTGAACGACAACATTTCATTGGAGCACGAAGCGAAAGTTTCAAAAGTATCTGAAGAGCAATTATTCTACTTGATGAGCCGCGGTATTTCTGAGGAAGAAGCAACAGAAATGATCGTCATGGGCTTCATCGAGCCATTCACAAAAGAACTTCCAATGGAATACGCCGTCGAAATGAACCGCCTGATCAAATTCGAAATGGAAGGTTCCATCGGTTAATACAGCAATCTCCGCATGCCCCGCGCATGCGGTTTTTTTTGTTATGCGTAAGTTCAGGGGCATGGCAGGCGGGATCCGATTTCTGTTGAATGGTCGATAAATCCTGAAAATCGCTGATAAATTTCCAAAAATCGCTGATAAATCAAAAGAATCGCCGATAAACTGCCGGGAATCGCTGATAAATCCAAAAAATCGCCGATAAAATCAACCGGCACCTCCTATCCCAGCCAAAGTCCAACCGGTTGCCCATCCAGAGCCAACAGTGGTATGTTTAGTATGACTGATTTGGATTTTCATCTTTGCTTTTCGGGTAAAGATGTATTACATATAGACTAGTCATATTTTTTCTAAAAGATGTTTCTTTTGAACTCTGTGGTGACATTTATATTCGTAGGTTGATTAGAGCGGAAGCTGTGCGGCCTCCTGCGGGAATAGCAGGACAGGTGAGACCCCGGAGGCTCACCGCCCGCCCCGCGGAGCCGCGAAATTGGAGCAGAAAGCAACTATCTTTAGAAATGGACCTTTCGAAAATATTTAAGTACAAAACGAAACGGGGTGCTGTTTTGATATATATCGGATTGACCGGATGGGGAGACCATGATTCGCTGTATAACAATACACCACAGAGGGATAAGCTGAAAGAGTATTCTGCTCATTTTCCGATAGTCGAAGTGGATTCAACCTTTTATGCTGTCCAGCCGCTGCGCAATGCAGAAAAGTGGGTGAAGGAAACGCCTGCTTCTTTTCGCTTCATAGTGAAAGCTTACCAGGGAATGACCGGCCATAATCGGGGGGATATCCCCTTCAGCAGCAAAGAGGAGATGTTTCAAGCCTTTAAGGAATCGCTGAAGCCATACATTGATACCAACAAACTGGCGATGGTGCTCCTGCAGTTCCCGCCATGGTTTGACTGCAAGAAAGAAAATGTGGATTACCTGAGGTACTGCAAAGAGATGCTTCCAGGCCTGCCTCTCGCATTGGAGTTCAGGCATCAGTCCTGGTTTTATCCCCAATATAGAGAAGGAACTCTTGCGTTTATGGAGGAAGAAGGCTGGATCCACAGTATTTGTGATGAACCCCAGTCGGGTGAGGGCTCGGTTCCGACTGTTCTTCAAGCGACGAGAGATGATATGACTTTGATCCGCTTTCATGGCAGGAATGTACATGGGTGGCAGAAGCCGAACGGAGGAAACTGGCGGGAAGTCCGCTACCTTTACCGGTATAATGAACAGGAATTGGCAGAGTGGAAAGAGAAGCTAAACGATTTAATACAACAAACAAAAGATATTTACATTGTATTTAATAATAATTCCGGCGGGGATGCGGCAGATAATGCTAAACAATTTCTTGATATGCTGGATATCCAGTATACGGATCTGGCGCCAAGGCAGCTTGATTTGTTCTGATAAAGTTCGAGTATTTGAGTAATGGATTTGGAGATGACAACATGGAGTGGATCATTTTAGTACTTATTGGCCTGTTTGCGGGTTCACTAGGCTCACTGGTCGGATTGGGCGGAGGAGTCATCATTGTTCCTGCGCTTGTTTATTTTGGCGGCTATACAGCTTTCCTGGAAGACTTAGGGCCGCAGGTGGCAGTCGGAACATCATTGGTGATCATGATATTTACCGGCCTTTCATCTACGTTATCATATATAAAGCATAAAACGGTTGATTACAAGAGCGGACTCCTGTTTTTCCTTGGTGCCGGTCCCGGATCAGTCATAGGGGCGATTGTTAATAGATCTTTTAATATGGAGTCATTCAATTTATATTTTGGTTTCTTTATGATACTGGTTTCGTTCATCCTTATGGTCAGAAATAAGATCAAACCGATTGAAGCCTTTAAACAAAGCAGTTATCAGCAGAGGTTCACAGATGCAGAAGGCAGAGAATATACATACGGGTTCCCGCCTGTGCTGGGTGCAGGTATAGCTTTTGCGGTCGGGTTTACTTCTGGCCTCTTCGGCATAGGCGGCGGTTCACTGATGGTGCCGGCGATGATCTTGATTTTTCTGTTCCCTCCGCATGTAGCTGTTGCGACTTCGATGTTCATGGTGTTTTTATCAGCAATGGTCAGTTCAGCAACACATATATACTTAGGGAATGTTAACTGGCTTTATGCTCTGGCTCTCATACCCGGCGCCTGGATTGGTGCGAAGGGAGGGGCTTATTTGAATTCAAAGCTGCAGTCGGCTGCGCTGGTCAATATCCTCCGCATCATCTTGGTATTAATCGGAATCAGGCTGGTCTACCAGGGCTTTACTGGATGACCATGTGAAGGGAAGAAGGGTGAAGATTGAAAGAAATAATTCATATTTATCATACAAACGACTTACATAGTCATTTTGAAAACTGGCCACGAATCCGTGATTTTCTAAGAAAGAGAAAACAATGGCATAAGGAAGCAGAGGACGGGGTATTTCTGTTTGATATAGGTGACCATGTGGACCGCTGGCATCCATTCTCTGAAGGAACCCTGGGGAAAGGGAATGTGGAATTGCTGAATGAAGCTGGATTTGATGCTGTCACCATCGGCAACAACGAAGGCATCACGTTTTCATATGAAGAACTGAATGATCTATATGAAAATGCAAAGTTCGATGTGTTATTGGCGAATCTTTATACAAGGGATCATAAGCTGCCTAAGTGGGCTAAGCCTTATAAAATTTATGAGACCAAGTCAGGCTGCAAAATAGGTGTCATTGGTCTGACGGCTCATTTTGCCCCTTTTTATAAACCTTTGGGGTGGAATATATATTCACCAATGGACCAGTTAAGTTTTTGGCTGAAAGAGCTTGCCCCGCAATCGGATGTGATTGTGCTTCTTTCCCACCTTGGGATAAGGGACGATGAATGGATCGCAGGGAAATTTAAGGAAGTGGATATCATCCTTGGAGCGCATACCCATCACATTCTTCATGAGGGAATAGAAGTGAATGGAACCCTTCTTGGAGCAGGAGGAAAGCATGGGAACTATGTCGGCCATATCATCCTTGAAATTGATGCGCAAACAAAGCGTATCGCTTCCCGGAAAGCACAGCTGTACGAACAAGATCGCCTGCCTGCTTCTGTAGATGAAGGGCATCAGGTTCAAGCTTGGCATGAAAAGGGGCAGGAACTTTTGGGTGGCCAGGTGGTGTATCTGGAAAGTGAATTGGAAGCTGATTGGTTCCTGCCTTCTTCGCTCCCTCAACTGCTGTCTGACGGGATTCTTGAATGGTGCGAAGCTGATTGTGCCTTCCTGAATAACGGCTTGTTATTGGAGGGTCTCAAGAAAGGGGACGTGACAAGATATGACATTCACAGGATCCTGCCCCACCCGATCAACCCTTGTGTGATCACCCTTACAGGTGCAGAGATCAAGGAAGTGTTAAAAGCTACAAGAGATGAAGAACTTCATCATCTGCAAGTGAAAGGGCTTGGGTTCCGCGGCAAGGTAATGGGTGGCTTTACCTATAGTGAAGTCTCCTTTGGAAAAGATATTCAACATATTTATATCAGGGGAGAACTGATTGATCCTCATAAAACCTATAAACTGGCAACATCCGATATGTTCACATTCGGCCACTTCTTTCCTGAGCTGCAACGTGCGGAAAAGCATTATTTCATGCCGGAATTTTTGAGGGATGTATTGATTTGGAAGCTCAATGGCCGGGGATCTTCTTAAGCTTTCACCACTTATCCTCTTCTTTCATATCATAGAAGTTGAAAGGAGAGGATGACATTGATGAATCTTTCCCCTGTTGATATAGAAGGTCACACTTTTCTTGCGGTATCTGTAGAACTTCCGAAGACCAATCTGCTTGTAGTGACGAGTGATAAAGGGTATATCATGTGCGGTGCCCTTGATGTGGGCTTACTGAATGAAAAGCTGAAGGACAGAAAAATCATCGCCGGCAGAGCTGTAGGAGTCAAAACCATCCAGCAGTTGATCGATGCCCCTCTGGAATCAGTGACGCATGAAGCAGGACAACTGGGTATCACTGCAGGTATGACCGGCAGGGATGCTTTGCTGAAAATGATATAAATCAAGACCTGGGCCATTTGTGGTTCAGGTTATTTTTTGGTGCAAAAGTACTCAGGTTTAGGAATGATGAGAACGGGGTAAAGGGTACAAGGGGATTTTCACGTAAAATTGTATATCCTTACTGGTCATAAACTCCTATTTTTCGCTGCTGTCTCCAAAATCAATAAAAGTGGAGAAATGGCTGGTTGAAAATACCTTTAAATGCATTATAATGAAGATATTAGTAATTTTTGTCGAAAATGATGGGCAACACATAGGAGAATTCTATGAGATTTTTATCAACGAAAACGTTAAAGCCAGGGATGGTTATGGCCACTACGGTATACAATGGCCAGGGAAAGGCCCTTATCAAGTCTGGCGTATCCGTCACGGAGCGGATGATTCATAGATTGATCGAAATGAATATCCAGTATGTGTACATAGAAGACGGCTTATCCGCCGGAATTGAAGCATCCGACTCCATCCCTGTCAAAGTCAGGCAGGATGCCATCAACAAGATCGATTCCACCTTTACTCACTTAGAAAACAATTCGGTGTCCGGCAACCTGGTTGCTTTGGAACAGAGCGCTGCAAGCTTTAAGGAAGTCATTGACACCATCCTCAAAGAGATAAAAGGTAGCAGGGATTTGCTGACATTGTTGACGGATGTGTTCGCCTATGATTCCTATGTCTTTCACCACTCCTTCAATGTTACACTTTATACCCTGGCAATCGGTCTTGAACTTGGTATGCCGCCGAAACAGCTGGATTTGCTGGGGCTCGGGGCCATCATGCATGATATCGGCAAAATGATGGTACCGGAAGACATTTTGATGAAGCCTGGAAAACTTACATATGAAGAATTCAAGGAAGTTGAAAAACATTCAGAATATGGTTTTGATCTGCTGAGAAGGTTACATAATGTATCTTTGCTGGTTGCCCATTGTGCTTTTCAGCATCATGAACGGCTGGATGGGTCCGGCTATCCGCGCGGTCTCAAAGGAGATGAGATTCACCCATTTGCCAAGATCATCGCTGTAGCGGATGTATTCGATGCCTTGACATCCAACCGGGTCTATCGGGAAGCCATGCTGCCCCATGAAGCACTGGAAATTTTATATGCCGGATCTGGGACGCTGTTTGATTCTAATGTCATCCAGGCATTCAAGAAATCTGTTGCGATATATCCCAACGGAATGGTGGTCGTCCTTAGTGACGGTCGAAGAGGCATTGTGGAAAGACAGAATAAGAATCTTACGGAACGTCCTGTTGTTCGCATAATCGCAGAAGGTGCAGATGAACTGGCCGATCCGTATACCTTGGATTTAAGGTTGAGCCTTGATGTGACAATCACAGATTTTGACCCTGACTTTGAAAGCAGATTATTGGGGGTCAAATGAATTTTTTTGCGCTAATCCTCCCTTTACAAGCATAGATATAGCTTGTAAGGGGGGATTTTTTTGATTAAAAATAAAAAATATAAACCCCGAAGAGGACCGCTGCCTTTTCGATATGTATTCCTGCTGACGTTTGTATTTTTCATGTTTTCCACAGCCGGGGGTTTGTGGATTATCAATGAAGGATTGAAACCCACATTGGTCAGTTATGCTGAAACTCAGACGAGCCGGATTGGTACATTGGTTATTAATAAAGCAGTCAGTAAGAAAATCGCCAATGTGATGGATATCAATGAAGTGACCCAGGAAACTGACGCATCCGACGGGGAAGGGGGATACAGGCAGTTCAACACAGAGATCATCACCCGTGTCCAGAATGAAATCGTCAACCTTGTCCAGCTCAATCTAAAGGAAGCTGAACGTGGTAATCTGAAGGACCTGGAATTCTTGACTGATGTCGATATTGAAGAGAGTGGGGGAGAAGAGGAAGGGATAGTCTTTTCGGTACCGATCGGGCAAGCTACCAATAATGCATTGTTGGGTAACTTAGGGCCGAAAGTTCCAGTTAAATTCAACGCCATCGGTGATGTAGTTTCTGATATAGAAACAGAGGTTCAGGAATTTGGTATAAACAATGCGATGGTAAAAGTATATATCCATGTCCAAGTAAATGTGCAAATCATCATTCCTTTTGCAACGGATACAAAAACAATAGAACAAAAGATCCTTGTAGCCATGGGGTTGATGAAAGGCGAAGTGCCTCAGTTCTTTAACAGCGGCGGGGATTCAGCTCCATCCATCGAGGTTCCTCTTGATTAATTTATCCGAGTGGGAATTCACAGAAATGAACAAATTTGTTCTTGTCAGTACCACAGATAGCTGTTATAGTAAGTGAGTGAATTTAATATTTACTACAATCATCTAAATCCGATGGGGTAGAGGCTGCACATATTCATCAGTAAACCGAGTAAGGATGACACCTGTGATCTTGAGTTGAAAGGGGATATGTGCCGAAGCAGGAGAGGATTGGTCAGAATCTTTTCTGCTGGGGTTACCTTGAATAAGGGTAACACTGTCATTATAAGTCTTTTTAAAGATTATAATGGGGAGCTACAGATCGTGATGGAGAAATGACTATATTACTAAAGGTAATAATAGGATTCTCTATTGTTGCCTTTTTTATTTTCCTCTATCATTCTGCTATTGTTCCCTCCCTATCAAACAGGAGGAGAAAAATGGAAAACACAATTTATTCTTTATTACCACCCCTATTGGCCATTCTAATGGTTATCCTGACAAGGCGGGTACTGTTGTCCCTTGGTGTCGGGATCATTTCGGCAGCATTTCTTCTTGCTGAATTCTCTATTATTGAAACACTCAAAATCATCTGGGATTCGTTCAAAGGAATCTTCGTGGATGGCGGTGAACTGAACACATGGAATGTCTATATCATCTTATTCCTGTTGATTCTTGGAGTCATTACGGCTTTCGTCAACATCTCAGGGGGAAGCAGGGCATTTGGTGATTGGGCAATGAAGCGCGTCAAGACAAGAGCAGGCGCTCAGATGCTTACAGCTGTTTTAGGCATCATCATTTTCATTGACGACTATTTCAACGCACTGGCAGTAGGACAGGTCTCCAGGCCGATCACAGACCGCCACAAGATTTCCAGAGCTAAACTGGCTTACCTTATCGATTCCACATCAGCTCCAATCTGCGTCATCTCGCCGATTTCAAGCTGGGGAGCATTCATCATCGCCCTGATCGGCGGTATCTTGGCTGACCATGCCATAACCGGATATTCTGCATTTTCGGCATTCATCCAGATCATCCCAATGAACCTATATGTCCTGGCTGCGATCGGTCTTGTGTTCATCACTTCCTACAGGGGAATCGATTTTGGGAAAATGCGTGAGCATGAACTTCGCGCCATCAATACAGGAGAGGTTTACGATCCTGAAAAAGATATTCCTGGTGAGTTGAAAAATGACCTGCCTGTAAGTGAAAAAGGAACAGTCGGTGATTTGATCTGGCCGATTATCGCCTTGATCATCGGAACTGTCAGCGCCATGCTCTGGACAGGGTACCAGGCTGTTGAAGGAGAGGCATCACTGCTGGCCATCTTCGAAAATACCGATGTTTCAACTTCCCTGGTGTACGGCGGATTGTTCGGGCTTGTCATCTCATTGATCTTTTTCTTCAGACAAATGTCCAAATCCGAAGACCTGGATGGCAAGGCACTGGGTCTCGGCTTTCTTGAAGGAATAAAATCGATGCTTCCTGCTGTATACATCCTCATATTTGCCTGGTCGATCGTAACCTTGATCGGTTCACTTCAAACAGGTGAATATCTTGCAGGGCTTGTAGAGCAATCCGATTTGAACATCGGGCTTCTTCCAGTCATCATGTTCATCGTGGCGGGCCTTATGGCTTTCGCGACAGGAACATCCTGGGGGTCATTCGGTATCCTTCTTCCAATCGCAGGTGAAATTGCTGCGGCTACCGATGTAAGCATCTTATTGCCTGCCATGGCTGCCGTACTTGCCGGATCTGTCTTTGGCGATCACTGTTCCCCTATTTCAGATACATCGATACTGTCATCTACCGGTGCGGGAAGCAATCATATCGACCACGTCATCACGCAGCTTCCTTATGCATTGACCGGAGCTACAATCGCAGCGGCCGGCTTCCTTGCCCTTGGGTTGACAGGCAGCACGCTCATCGGCCTTGCCGTAACAATCATCCTGCTTGTACTATTCGCTGTATTTGGCAAAAAAACTGTAACATCAGTTGAAAGCAGCTAAATGAGATTTCTAAGAGAGAGAAGCTTTGAACACAAGGCTTCTCTCTCTTTTTATTTGGCTCTTTTCGTAAACTTTGTTGCTATTCAATATAAATTTCAATTAATACCGTGGTATATCGCCGTAAATACCCCTGTGAGAAGGAAAGAAAAGAGCTGCTCGTTTTTTTTCGAGAGTAAAACCTTTATATACAGGGGGAAAATCCGGCACCTGGGATTTTTCTGTAAGCAACAATGTATGCGAAAACAGCCTTTTATTTTGCCTTTTCATGTTGAAAGGCGCAGTATGACAAAAATAATCCTTCATATTCCTCGAAAGTTATATTTATATAATGTTTTTGGCGTGTCATTGGCTGTGTTCCCTGCCTGGCGGAAATAAATATGAAATGGTAAATAATACTTTGACATTCGTCCCGATACTAGCTATACTGTTTTTAGATTATCCAAATAATCTGAAAATACAAAAGATTAAAAACGTAAACGGGGGGAGTTATCATGGAAGATCGTGCACAATGGGGTACGAGGGCCGGATTCATTCTGGCAGCGGTCGGTTCCGCAATCGGTCTCGGAAACATTTGGCGTTTCCCTGCAGTAGCTTATGAGAACGGCGGAGGGGCATTTTTCATTCCTTATTTATTTGCATTGCTCACTGCGGGTATTCCACTTTTGGTCCTTGAGTTCACTCTTGGCCATAAGTACAGGGGATCTGCACCATTATCATTTTTCCGGATGAGCAGGAAATCAGAATGGATCGGCTGGTGGGCGGTATTTGTATCATTTGTCATCTCCACCTACTATGCGGTCATCATCGCCTGGGCAATGTCATACAGTGTATTTTCATTTAACCTGGGCTGGGGAAGCGATACTGAAGGTTTCCTTTATGGGGATTACTTGAAGCTTGCAGAGGCGCCAGGACAGACAGGAAGCCTTGTTACCGGTGTATTTGTACCATTGATCCTTGTCTGGGTCATCACGCTGGGTGTCCTGTTCAAAGGTGTTAAAAAAGGAATTGAGGTAGCCAACAAAATCTTCATTCCTGCCCTTGTCGTCCTTTTCTTGATCATTGTGGTGCGTGCCGTCACTCTGCCGGGAGCAATGGACGGATTGAACACCTTCTTCAAACCGAACTTTGATATGATTATGGAACCAAGTGTTTGGATGGCGGCATACGGCCAGATCTTCTTCAGCTTATCCATCGCATTCGCTATTATGATTACGTATTCCAGTTATCTGCCAAAGAAATCCGATATCACTAACAATGCATTCATCACTGGTTTCAGTAACTCCGGTTTTGAACTGCTTGCGGGTATTGGTGTTTTCGCTGCCTTGGGATTCATGGCGAATGCCCAGGGACTGTCTGTAGAAGAGGTTGTCAAAGGCGGGGTCGGACTTGCGTTCGTCGTATTCCCGCAGATCATCAATGAATTCCCGGCGCTCAATGGCTTGTTTGGATTCTTATTCTTCGCTTCCTTGGTTTTGGCCGGATTGTCTTCCTTGATTTCCATCACGGAAACGTATGTAGCCGGATTCTCTGAGAAGTTCGGAATTTCCCGTAACAAGGCAATTGCTTTCGGCGGGGGAGCTGCAGCACTCATCTCCATCCTGTTTGCCACACAAGGCGGATTGTTCTTCCTTGATGCGGCTGATTACTTCATCAACCAATTCGGTGTAGCATTCGTCGGACTAGTCGAGGTTCTTGCGATCGCTTGGTTCCTTCGCAAGCTTAACTCTTTCCAGGAGCATGCCAATATTGCATCGGATATCCGTCTTGGCGGCTGGTGGAAAGTATGTCTCGGCGTCATCACACCAATCGTTCTTGGATATATGATGTTTGGTTTATTCAAGCAAAATCTGCTTAAAGAATTTGACACGGATACAGGTAACTATGAAGGGTACTCAGATGCTTTCATTCTATATGGCGGCTGGTTTGTAGCAGCCTTTGCCCTTATTGCGGGGGTTGCCCTTACATTCAAGAGCTGGCATGCCAAAACAGATGCCGAGAGCTATAAGGAGGTAAGCTGATATGACAGGCAGTGCTATTTTTATGATGATTCTAGGTATGGTGATCATTTGGGGCGGCTTGGTTGGCAGCATCCTTAACGCAGTGAAGAAATCTAAATAAGCAAGGAGAGCTCCGGGTCGCATCCGGAGCTCTTTTTCGTTTGGCGAGATGTTGAGCCAGGTACAAAAGGATAGATTTGAGCCAGGCTCCAAACCAATGGTGGCTGGGACCATGAAATTTGCGTCAACCGTCATTGGCAGTTTGTCTCAAAAACGATTTCATCTCTTCTTCTGATGCTCTTGTCTTTCCCACACTCTTAAATATGGATAAGGGTCAAAGGACCACTCTGTGTATCCATTGTCTTTGTACATACCATAGTGAAGGTGGGGTGGGAATTTTCCGGAGGTGCCTGGCGGTCCATATCCTGAACTTCCAACACCGCCGATCAGCATACCAGGTTCCACAGTTTGGCCAACTTTCAGGTCTTTGGCAAATCCGCTGAGGTGGGCGAAATAATGATAGGTGTTGTTAATATCCCGGATGCCGAGGCGCCAGCCGCCAAAGCGGTTCCAACCTTTCATTTCGATGACCCCGTAACAGGTCGATCTTACCGGGACCCCGTAATCAGCGAAAATATCAGTTCCTTCGTGAATTCTTCTCCCGCCCCATCCGCGTGCGTCGCCCCAGGTGTTCTTATAACTGTAGTTGAATCTTAGAGGGAGCGGGAATGCTTTTCCTCCCAGATCCAGGTGGCCGTAATTTTTATAAAGTTTGGCTTTGCCCATGATCATACTGACTGATTTATCTCGTTGGTAATAATTCCATAAAGCGATTTTGAAGTTGTCCTCATCGATTCCGTACCGGAGGATATAGTGTGCGAAAGCTGCCAGAACATCTTCATCATCATTGCGGTCTGCAATCCCATCGCTGTTTCCGTCAACACCAATTCCTTCAAACAAGGTAATGGTCTTGGGGTTTGTGTCTTGTGGGTCCGGGTTCAGGGGACCTGCCCATTCCGAATCGGGAAAATATATCGAAATAGGGTTTTCCGGTTTAGGTAAATCTTTCCTGGAAAAGCGGAGACTGCGCTCGTATTGATCCACTGCAGCCAGGTAGTACCAAGGGATCTGCGTTGCCGCTTCCATTTTCTTAAAAAGTTCCATCCTCTCTGGAAGGTGCTCTTCCTCTCCTGCTGCCTGAACTTCTAGGTTAGGAGGGGCTATGAAAAAGCTGCATATAATAAGGGCGATCATTTTCTTGAACAAATTGCTTCCACCTTTCTTTCCAGCTCTGGTTGATAAAGTTAAACGTTACGGCATAAATAAAGAGCCTTCCTTATAGTCCTGTCTTTAGTGTGTTACAGTCTATGGTTTTCATAAATATCAATTAATGGTAATGGCTGAATTGAATGCTTGTCTTACTATTTTTAGTGTGATAAAGTGACTAGGGAACATGTTATTTTAAACTTTTTTTACATAAATCCATGGAATTCGCTTTCAATAGCGTTTCACTCTGTTTGCTTTAGACAGTGATTTCGATGAATGGAGATGAAATAATGAGCAAAAAAGAAGAGCATATCCGTAAACCCGATTGGCTTAAGATCAAGCTGAATACGAACGATAACTATATGGGCCTCAAAAAGATGATGCGTGAAAAGAATCTTCACACGGTATGTGAGGAAGCACGCTGTCCTAACATCCATGAATGCTGGGGAACGAGGAGAACGGCCACTTTCATGATCCTTGGGGACGTTTGTACTCGCGCTTGCCGCTTCTGTGCCGTTAAGACAGGTCTGCCGAATGAACTGGACCTGGCTGAACCAGAACGTGTGGCAGATTCAGTTGAATTGATGAATCTGAAGCATGTCGTTGTCACTGCTGTTGCCCGTGATGACCTGAAAGATGGCGGTTCCAATGTCTTTGCTGAGACAGTCAGAGCCATCCGCAGGAAAAACCCATTTACGACAATTGAAGTGCTTCCATCCGATATGGGCGGTGTGTTTGATAACATCCGGACATTGATGGATTCGAAGCCGGATATCATGAACTATAATATTGAAACGGTCCGCCGTTTGACTCCGAGAGTCAGGGCTCGTGCAACATATGAACGCACGCTCGAATTCCTTTCCCGTGCGAAGGAACTTCAGCCTGAAATCCCAACAAAGTCCAGCATCATGGTTGGTCTTGGCGAAACAAAAGAAGAAATCATCGAAACCATGGATGACCTAAGGGCGGCAAATGTGGATATCATGGCGATCGGCCAGTACCTGCAGCCGACGAAGAAGCATTTGAAGGTTCAAAAATATTACCATCCAGATGAGTTTGCGGAACTTCGCAAAATTGCTATGGAAAAAGGCTTCAGCCACTGTGAAGCTGGGCCGCTTGTCCGTTCTTCCTATCATGCAGATGAGCAGGTAAATGCTGCTGCAAAAGCTAAACAGGAAATGGGAGAAGAGCAAGTTCAAAAAGCGTAATTTGTTTTATTGAAAAAGGACTGATCCTCCCATTAGGGATCAGTCCTTTTTCGCTGTATAAAAAGTATGGCCAGCCTGGTTACCTCTCGCATGCGCACTGGCAGCTGTTCTTGTTAGTCCGTCATGCTGTCATGGCCAGTATGGTCATACCTTTTTTGTCTGTCAGGGTTGATTTGATGAACGTCATCCTCGTTCATTTCACCCAATTCATTATACATTTCTCCATTTGCGTTTTCGCCGGCATCAACCTCTCGCCCTTGAGGGGAGGCTTGAAGCATTTGGTTGATTGTATCATCAATTGCTGTGTTGACATTGTCCATGTCAGAATCCATTGAAGCAAGGTTTTCGACGTTTTGCATCAAGTTTGGATCATCTGTGACATACACATGGTACCATCGAGGCACTACTGAGAGAGCTGTCTTTTTCACTTGATCGGCTACTTCAAAACGTGAATCTTTATCTTTAACCTCTGTCTTATAGGACACCAACACCTCTTCATCTGTCACAAGAGTGGATGCGTCCTCGACATTCGGTATCGAGACACTCATTTTGCTGATGGCGTCCGCGACTTTTTCACGGTCGATGGTGTACATGTCCTCGGTAGAGATCGCTCTTCCTTCTATAGGGCTCCTCTGGTGTCTTACATAACCGAATTGTTCGCCACGGGCATGTTCATTGTCAGCGGTTTTTCTGTAGATATCTTCCTCTTCACTGATATTGATCGCATTGCCGCTATCATGGAAGATTTCATCACCATCTGAAGCCAGGTCATCTGCACAACCGGTTCCAATAAGTGAAAAACCGATGATTCCTGCTGCGAGTATTTTCTTCTTCAATTTAAACACCTCCTCATTTGTTAGAATGACCAGGAGAAATGTATTTTTCTCTTAGTAATTAATGGACAATCAGTTATAATTTAAATAAGAGATTTTTTAACCGGAAAAGGGTTTGAAATGGAAAGTAGGTGAAGGTAAGATGGTATGCATCAATAACGTATGTTACGAAGTAATCGAGGAATTCCGTGACGGATTCAATGAGGAAGCCTTTCGTGCGCGCTTCAGTGATATCCTGAACAAATATGACTATATTCTAGGCGACTGGGGTTATGGTCAGCTTCGCCTGAAAGGTTTCTTTGATGACCAGAATCAAAAAGCGACTTTTGATACAAAAATCACGACGATCAAAGATTATCTTTATGAGTATTGCAACTTTGGCTGTCCTTACTTTGTCGTAAAGAAATCCAAGCAATGATTCAGCGCTTTAAAGCAACGGGGGACAGTCCCTCATTGCTTTAAAGCGATAAAGCCGGCATGCCCTGTGTAGGGCTGCCGGTTTTTTGGCTTATTTATTTTCTGTATAAGGAGGTTCCTCGTTTCGTTCCGGGTCAGCGTGGACCGGATGGGCACCCGGGTCCTGCCTTGGGATGTCCTGATGGAGTGATTTGAATTCGTAATTGAACGCACTGTAATAGCGCTGTCCTTCTTCCCAAGGAGTGGACTTGTTTTCAACAGGGGTGTATTTTCCCCGGGGGGCTCCATAGGGGCCTTCAGGAGTTTGTTCCGGAACAAGGAAGTTCCTCATGGTTTCAACATTGGAAAAATCCGTGTATACTTCTTCTTCCTTATCAATGACGTTTTTTTCCTTTTTGAAAAACATATAGCCACCTCCGATATTGTTTAGTATATGGAGGCAGGACAATATCATGCTGGTAGTATTATGGAGAAGAATTTTGAAGGAATATGTTACACTATAAGTTGAAAACTAAAAAAGCTTTTTACGTTTATTTTACCGGAAAAAGCTTGTACAATAGGCGGGGTGCTGCAGATGTATTTTGTTGACCGTGAAAAAATCGAAGAAATCCTGGTATATATGGAGAAACAGCTGGACTTATTTCAATCGGGGACAAGCTGGGATTCAGCTTTAGAAAAGCAGGCATTGGAACGCATTTCCCACACTATCATCGAATCGATCCTTGATACAGGGAATGCAATGATTGATGGATTTATCATGAGGGATCCCGGAAGCTATGAGGATATTATCGATATTCTTCTGGATGAAAAAGTGATCAACAAAGAAATGGAAACCAGCTTGAAGAATCTAATCGGGTTCCGGAAAATGGTTGTCCAGGAATATACACAAATCGACCATCAAGAAGTTGAAGAAAGCTTGAATGAAAACATGGAGTCATTACGTTTATTCCCGGCAAATGTAAGAGAATACCTCACCAATGAGCTGGGACCGGTTTCTGCTTTTAAAAACTAAGGGGTATTGAGCTGTAGAAAATAAAAATGATCAATAAGCTTAAATAATAATTAGGATTATTTTAGTTGGTTATTTACTTAGGGCTGCTGAATTTGTATTGAGTTATTGATTGGAGCGGAAGGTGTACGGGTTTCCTGCGGGATTAAAGCGGGACAGGGGAGACCCCAATCCAGCTCAAGCGTCCAGCTTAGCGGATTTAAGCTTTCCACATTGTGATTAGTCAACATCAATTCCCTAACGTTTGTTGTGTTTCATATATCACATGCGGAAGCCTACGGCCGCTTCTGTTTTTTATCAATCCAGTTCCAGCGCCAGCGCCTCGGGGGCGAATGACCCGAAGAGAATAAAAGGGGAAAATGCCTTTTTTCCCTTCGGACCGTCCCGCGGAGTCATACACATGGAGCGGAAATCAATAGAAATAGCAACAACAGGAGAACTCTGCTCACTGAAATTGAGCAATGCTGGAGGTTAATATGAAAGACTATCAAGGATACTTAATCGATCTCGATGGAACGATGTACAGAGGAAAAGAAAAGATTGAAGAAGCGGGAGACTTTGTGAACCGCTTGATTCAAAAAGGGCTGCCATACCTTTTTGTGACGAATAATTCATCAGCAACGCCTGAGAAGGTTGCGGGGAAGCTAAGGGATTTCGATATACCTGCTGAACCTCACCAGGTATTCACCACATCAATGGCAACCGCCAACTTCATCGCAGAGAGAAAACAAGATGCGACAGCTTATGTCATCGGGGAAGAAGGCATCCGCTCAGCTCTAGAAGAAAAGGGACTTCGAATTGTAGAAGAAGAGCCTGACTTTGTGGTGGTTGGGATTGACCGCACCATCAATTATGAAAAATTAGCACTGGCATGTCTCGGAGTAAGGAACGGTGCGACTTTCATTTCAACGAATGGTGATATTGCAATCCCTACTGAAAGGGGGCTCCTCCCTGGTAATGGTTCATTGACATCTGTCATTACAGTGTCAACCCAGACAGAGCCGATCTTTATCGGGAAGCCTGAGTCGGTCATCATGGAACAAGCGCAGGAAGTACTTGGTGTGCCGAAGGAGAAAACACTGATGGTCGGTGATAATTATGACACTGACATCTTGGCAGGAATCAACGCAGGGCTTGATACGCTCCTTGTTCATACTGGTGTTACGACACAAGAAATCCTTAGCGGCAAAGAAGTACAGCCGACCTATGCCATCAATTCACTTGATGAATGGGAAGTGTGATCTTTAGCTCCGCTTGTCTTTAAGGGCATAAATGCGTGGAATTATTGGCGGAAGTGCCTTGAAAAAGGATTTCAAGGACATGAACACGTTAAATTGGTGACGAAATTGTCTTGAAGGAAGATTTCAAGGACATGAGCACGTGAAATCAGTAACGAAAGTGTCTTGGAGGAAGATTTCAAGGACCTGAACGCGTGAAAATAGCAGCGAAAGTGTCTTGAAGGAAGATTTCAAGGACATGAGCACGTGACATCGGCAGCGGAAGTGTCTTGAAGGAAGTTTCCAAGGACATGAACACGTTAAATCGGTGACGAAAGTGTCTTGAAGGAAGTTTTCAAGGACATGCCCACGTGACATCGGCAGCGTAATTGTCTTGAAGGAAGATTTCAAGGACATGCCCACGTGACATCGGCAGCGTAATTGTCTTGAAGGAAGTCTTCAAAGACATGCCCACGTGACATCGGCAGGGAAAGTGTCTTGAAAGAGATTTTCAAAGAGCACAAAAAAAGGAAGGCACCCAGCCTTCCTTTTTTTATTCGTCTTCATCCTCGTCATATCTATGTGCCAACCGTGAAGAAGCTGCGGCGGCAATTGCACCGACAATATCATCCAGGAATGTATGGCATTTATCTGAAGATTTATCATTTAACTTTTCAAGGATGCCGGGTTTTTGTTTATCAATATAGCCATAATTGGTAAATCCTATGGATCCATATACATTCACAATCGAAAAAGCAAGAATTTCATCCACGCCATAAAGGCCTTCATCGACTTCAATGATGGATTGCAGAGGCTCTTCAAGCATTCCTTTTTCAGCAAGTCTGTCTAATTGAATTCCGGTGAGGATCGCATTTTGGACTTCCCGTTTTGACAGGACCCTCTCTATATTATTGCGGCATTCTTCTATATCTAAATTCGGATGATATTTCTTCTGCAGGAACAGGACAAGTTCGGCGATATCATCAATCTCCACACCGCGTTCGCGAAGCCATCTGCGTGCCGTTTCTTCTGATAATTTTTTGGATTCTTTATCCTTCATCTCTGTCACCTTTTTCTTTAATATTTTGGATATGCCCTACAATACTGCTTTCCGGCTGTCAGGCTCACTCTTCATTCATCTATTATTGCCCCCAGCCGCTAAGTATACTAATCGATCTGCAAAAATTAGTGTGTACTTATAGTTTTATGATACAAGTCCGGTTTTTAGAAGCTGCACCTTGTTAATTCCCCCACCCAATTTTTCCATCATGAAGGCTCCTTTTTGTTTCATATATATATAACAAATGGATTATTTGGGGGAGTAGTTGATGGAGGATATCTTAACGAAGCATTATGGACTGCAGCCGGAACGTTCTTTTAAAGATGGGAGAGCTCAGCGGTACATGGTGGAGGGGTCAATATATACTATTGTCAATGTGACCAATATGGAACAGGAAAACCTTGTCGAGCTTTATACCATTGCCGAGCATATGAAAAAATATGGGGACCGGTTTGTATCGTCCTTTGTACCGACTACTGAAGGACGCTTTCTTGTGACTGAAAAGGAACAGGATTTTACTGTCCTGAAAAATGATCAACACAGCCGGAATTCAGAAGCCAGGCTGGGGAGGAAGCTTGCAAAATTTCATCAACGGGGACGTGTGATTGAGGAGAAAATCACCCACATCAGCCGGATCGGCCAATGGAAATCTCTGTGGGAGAAAAGAATCGAACAGATGGAGAAGGCGTTTCAGCTGGTCATCGAAAGCCATCCGGGAGATGAGTTCGAGCGTATGTTCATAGACAGCTGCCCTTATTATTTGGCGCTCGCAGAAAACGCAGTGCAGTATCTGGTTGATACCGAAATGGACGATAATCCAGTGTATGCAGATTCCGGGACAGTTTGCCACGAACGATTTGTAGACGGCGTATGGGGAGGGGAAGTAACGATACGCAATCCATTTGACTGGGTTTTTGACCACAGTGGAAGAGACATTGCTGAGCATGTGCGGGAACGATATTTCCAGATGCAAACTACACACCAGCCGGACATTCAGCAGTTTTTCCGTGACTATCAATCCGTCACACCGCTGTCATCTTTTTCTTGGAGATTGGTATATGCAAGGCTCCTGTTTCCTCTTCATTATTTTGAGACAGTGGAGAATTATTATCTATCAGACTCGGAAGGCCAGCACTTTCAGCTGGGAGATCGAATGCAAGGGTACCTGAATTCCACACGGCATTATGAAAGGTTTCTTGGCAGCTTTTATCAGGTTGCTGAAGTCCCTGTGAAATCATTCGGCATTCCTGGCGTCACCTGGCTTGTGTAAAGCGGTTTGCTTTTCAACCACCCCTGATATTGCTAAAATATAGAAAAAAGCAGGAAAGCTGGGGTTGTCAAAATGAAGCCGTACATTTACGTAACACGCAAATTACCAGAAGAGGTTTTATCTCCCCTTCAGGAAAAATATGAAGTGGAAATGTGGGATGATGAAAATGTTTCTGTCCCGCGTGAAATTTTACTTACTAAAGCGAAAAAAGCAGCAGGCATTCTATCCATGCTGTCAGATCCAATAGACAGAGAGCTGTTTGAGCAGTCACCGAATCTTAAGGTTGTTGCGAACCTTGCAGTAGGGTTTGATAATATCGATTTGGAAGCCGCAAATGAAAAAGGCACTGCAGTCTGTAACACACCGGATGTCCTTACAGATACAACAGCAGACCTCACTTTTGGCTTGATGATGGCAGCGGCCAGGCGCTTGATTGAAGCTGATAAATTTGTGAGAGAAGGAAAGTGGAAAAGCTGGTCACCGCTGCTGATGGCCGGTACTGATATCCATCACAAAACCGTGGGAATCATCGGAATGGGCAGTATCGGAGAGGCATTTGCAAGAAGGGCAAAAGGCTTCGATATGAACATCCTGTATCATAACCGTTCCAGGAAACCAGAAGCGGAAGAATCTCTTGGGGCAAGGTATGCGAGCCTTGAGGAACTGCTGGCTCAATCCGATTATGTTGTCTGTCTTGCTCCGTTGACAGCGGAAACAAAGGGGCTTTTGCAAAAGGAACAATTCGGAATGATGAAGTCATCAGCCATTTTCATTAATGCCGCCAGAGGGCCGATCGTCAATGAATCAGCTTTATATCAAGCGCTTGTGGATGGGGAAATCGCAGCTGCAGGGCTTGATGTGTTTGAAAAAGAGCCGATTGATGAAACACATCCATTATTATCATTGGACAATGTGGTAGCCCTTCCCCACATTGGAAGTTCTTCGGTTGAAACGAGAATCGAGATGATGGAGCTGTGTGTCAGCAATATCAAGGCGGTACTTGAAGGGGATACCCCGAAAACGCAGGTGAATAAATAACACTGTTTTCGCATGAATCGTTACTCTCGTAAACTTTTTCCTAAGATACTGAATGATCAACAGAAATTATTGTAAGCATCAAGGGCGAAAAGAAAAATCAATAAATAAAAAAAGATGACCTGCTGCTGCAGGTCATCTTTCATTAATTAGAATACTTGTTCAACTTCGACGATTCCTGGAACCTCTTCCAGTAGTGCACGCTCAATACCGGCTTTTAATGTAATAGTTGAGCTCGGGCAGCTACCGCAAGCACCAAGAAGGCGAAGTTTTACAATGCCATCCTCAACATCGACCAATTCACAGTCTCCGCCATCGCGAAGCAAAAACGGACGCAATTTATCTAACACCTCTTGTACTTGAGGTACTAATTCTTGTTGTGTCATGTAAAATCGACTCCTTTCCTTACTTTCTATTATAATAATATATGCAGAAAAAATCTATCCGTTAGACCGATTTCGTGTGTTAAAATTTCCCTTGCTGTTCTGAAATGAAAACGTTGTATGATGGAAAGTGAAAAAGGTTACGCTGTCACCGGAAATTTTGTAAAATGAGAGATAGGAAGATAAAGGGGTGGAAAAAATGGAAAGAAAAGAAGTGGAAATCGTCGTGTATGGGGCGGAGAAGGTATGTGCAAGCTGTGTCAATCTCCCGACCTCAAAGGAAACCTATGAGTGGCTTGACGCCGCCATCGCGAGGAAGTATCCTGAACAACCGTTTATAATAAGATACGTAGATATATTTAACCCGCCGGAAGAGAAGGAACTGAAGGAATTCGCCTCCCGCGTCATTGAAGAAGATATGTTTTATCCGGTCGTATCCATTTTCGGAAAAGTAGTAGGGGAGGGCAACCCGAAACTAAAGACGGTTTATGCTGAACTTGAGAAATACGGCTACCAGGCAGGATGAGCGTAACCCGGACCACCCTCTACGGTGTTTCAGGGTTTCTGTGTTGGTGGCCAGAAATCCCACGCTATGCAAACGAAGCGGGATTGTAAACCCCGCCTAAAATCCCGTTTGCGACTCAGAACAAATGATCAGCAAATGAGTGGTTTATATAGATGGAGGGAATCCCGCCTTTCCTATCTTGATTAGGAGAGGTTTTTCTATTAAATACGAACATTAAACAGAATGTATAAAAATTACATTCGTGTTTCGGGTTGAAAATCACTTCTGTCTCTGTTAGACTTACTGCGTAATCAATTACATAGCACACTCGTATAAACTCAGTAATATGGTCTGAGAGTCTCTACCTGGTTCCCATTGGAAGAACCGGACTACGGGTTGAAGTATCGTTCGGATTTTTTGATTCGAACTGCTGGGTGGTATTGAGTATAATCTATACCCCCTTTTTATTCATACTTTGACTTTAAGGGTCCGGAAGGCAGAGAGCATTCTCTTTTTCCGGGCCTTTTTATTGAGATTACGGGTGCAGCATTCAACAGGAGGGTACAACATGTTTAAAAAAATTATTTCACTGATCATGGTTGCCGCATTTGCATTTTTGGGGCTTGCGGGATGCAAGACTTCAGAGGAGCAGCAGGTAACAGCTGGCGCAAAGGAACAACAGCCAATCATTGTCCAGGGGCCGATGCCTATCGAAGCTGAAAAACTCGCTGGACATCTGGAAGAGGTAAAAGAAGAGAAATCCGGAAATTTCGTTTTTTATAAAGGGGAGCTGGAAGGTTACCCGGTCATCATTGCAAAGACAGGAAAGGGTATGGAAAATACTGCAGCCGCTACAGCTGTTGCCATAGAAAAATATGACCCGGCAGCTATCATCAATCAAGGGACATCAGGAGGACATGACCCCGAATTGAATGTTTTTGATATTGTCCTTGGGGAGAGAACGGTCAACTTGGGATCGTTGAAAACTGGTTCACTGAATGAAGGGCAAGGAATCGAACCAAAGGAATGGATCCCGATGGATTTGATGGCATCTGAAGGCAGCGCCGGAGAAGACCCTGATGCAGAGAATATCCGCTATTTCGACGGCGATAAAGAATTGCTGGCAGCAGCAAAAGCCGTGAAAGAGGAATACGACAAGGGGAAAGTGGTCGAGGGGACGATCGGTTCTGCCGACGTTTGGAATAATGAAGTGGACCGCATAAACTGGTTCCATGAAAACTATGGCACTTCTGTGGAAGAAATGGAAGGAGCTGCAGGCGCGCAGATTGCTGCGGCATACGATGTTCCTTTTCTCGGTATACGGGTATTGTCCAATAATAAAGTGAACGGCGGGCAGTACAATCCTGACACAGCCGAAGCGAACCAGGCGTATGTCTTGGAGGTGCTGAAAGAATACATCAAAACCAAATAAGCGGCACAAGGCAAAAAGCCCATCCCCCATGCGTTTATCCGTTGACCATGTGAGGGGCGGGCTTTTTTTAATTTTTTGGTGTGCGCTGTCAACGTTTTATTAAAAGGTCGTTTTCGAATTAATAGTTGCGCTCTGAAAAATCCCTGGTGCCGGAATTTTACCCCGCATTTTAAGTTTTTTACTCAAAAAAGGGAAAGCAACTCTTTTCTTTTTTACATACCAGGGCTTTCTTGGTGAATTACCGTTTTGTGAGCCTATTAAATACATATTACCATATGGCTTGCAGGCACACGAATTGCTTCACAACAAGCAGGTTGTACTGCACAATTGGCTGCTTTCGGAATTACTGTCTGGCCTGCTCTCCTCCCGTTTTGAAATTTGCATTGATTTAATAAAGTCTGTGAAAAGAGCAACAAAAAAAGGACGGTAAAATCCGTCCAAAAAACGCAAGATGATCAAAACATGCATCTCTTTACTTATGAAACCCTCTTTTTTATCAACCATTATGGTACTTGTACATCCAAAGGACACCGGATTTCAACAACCTTGCCATTCGTCCTGTAATGGAACGTTCGTTGACAAGGCCAAAACCATGTTTCTTACCGAGGGACCCCAGGATACCTTTCAATTTGATGCGTGGAAGTTCTGCCGGCAGTTCTTCCCCTTTCCAGCGCTTAAGCAGGATTGTGACAATTTGTTCAGCCTGCCCTTCAGCAAGCTGGGCGCTGGGTGCCTGCGGAAGGCTCGCACAGTCCCCGACGACATAAACATGTTCGTCATCCGGAATGTTGTGATATTTCGTCAGTACGACTCTGCCCTGTTTATCTTTTTCCACTTCCATCTCACGGACGATTTTGTTAGGCTGGATTCCGGCTGTCCAGACAATGGCATCACAGTGAATGCTATCTTCATGATTGTGGAGCGTATTCGGTTCAACCTTTGTGATATTGGAATTATTGACGATGTCGACATTGTTTTCCTCAAACCACTTGTGTACGTAAGAGCTCAGACGCTCAGGGAACGTTCCGAGAATCCTCGAGCCGCGGTCGAATAGTTTAATATCCAGGTCTGAACGGCTTTCGCGCAGCTCACTTGCCAATTCAATCCCGCTCAAACCGGCACCTACGATTCCAACCACGGAACCGGCAGGAAGGTTGCAAAGTGTTTCATACGTTTTCCTCGCCTTTTCAATCGTTTGAATGCTGTAGGTGAATTCAGCTGCCCCAGGTACACCGTGATATTTATCTTCACAGCCGAGCCCAATGACCAGGTCATCATACTTTACGGCTTCCTCGTTGTTCAAGTGGACAAGTTTGCTGGTTACATCAATCTTTGTGACTTCGCCATATTTCACACTAAGTCTTGAATGTTCTGGAAATTCGACGCGTACATGCTGGTCGGATATGGTACCGGCCGCAAGAGCATAGTATTCGGTCTTTAAACAATGATAAGGCACCCGGTCTATCAGGGTGATTGAAACATCTTCGGGAAGCTGGTTGGGCAGCATGCGCAGAAGCACCCGCATGTTTCCGTATCCGCCACCGAGCAGGACTAAATTTTTCATAACAGTAATTTCCCCTTTTGCACTTGAATGATGAACTCATTTCTGTTTCACTATGCAGAGAAGCCCGGCTGATAGTAGGTTGCGGGGAATGCAAAGCTGGCGAAATGAGGAACAGGTTTAGGTAAGCACTTTCAATAATGGACATATATTGATCTATTTTGCATATAAAATAAAACTCAATCACTAAAAAGTATATCGAAATAATAGATTTTTCACAACAGAATTATGACAAATTAATCACATAAGCCGGTTTGAAAACGAGGAGGCCGCCAAGAGTTTTTCATCTGTAAAAAAACGGCAATTCATTGACGTTGTCCAGGAAAAAAGGTAGCATTATCATGTAGTATTAGCGAGGTGAAGAAAGTGAAGCCGATTATTGAGTTTTGCATCAGCAATCTTGCAAGCGGGGCACAAAAAGCCCTTGAAGCTCTGGAAAGGGATCCCAACTTGGATGTGGTCGAATATGGCTGTTTGGGATACTGCGGGAAGTGTGCTTCTTCCTTCTTTGCGCTTGTTGAAGGTGATGTCGTTCAGGGGGACACACCGGAAGAACTTGTGGAAAATATCTATCAATATCTTGAAGAGAACCCGATGTTTTAACTTACGATGTCAATCAACCAGAACAGGCAGAAATGGTTTATTTCTGCCTGTTTTTTTATTTCCTAACAAAAGAGAAGAGTGCTGTGGCTTATTTTGCAGGGCTTCTACAAACCAATTTATATGTGAGCGATATCTTTCGGTCAGCCGATTGGTATCGGGATAAGATCGGGCTTGCTATCGCGGCGGATTAGAGCTCGACCATCGTCATGGCTTTCGGGGATTCCCCTTCCTATGAGGAAGGAAAAAGAGGGGTGCCGGTCATTTGCTTGATTGAAAAGAAGGATGCTGAGAGAGGGAAGGATACTGCTCATCCAGTACTGGGAATTTCCAAGGAATACTGTGAGAAATTGTATGAAGAGCTGCAGGAAAATGATGTACAAGTAGAAGAGAACCCATCCCATAAAGGGCATTTTAAGTATTATGATCCGGATGGGATTATGCTCGAGGCGTATTGCCCCGGTATATACGATTGAAAAGAGCCGGATTTCGGCTCTTTTCCTATGTAAGGTGGACGGCCTTATGGTAGTCATCCCTCATCTCATGCCAACGCTCGCGGGCCATTTCAATGATTCTCGGTTCAATGGAATTCTTCTGCTGTGCCAGTACCTTGGAGAAATAGGAGGCAGCCTCACGCAAATTCCGGAGTCTTAATTGCAGCTCAGCAATAAGGTAAAGGATTTTGGTTTCCGACATTTCTGTCCCCTTAAAATCATCATTCATATAAGCTTTTATATATTCATTCAGCGCCAGTGCCAGGAAGCGGTTTTCCTGCTGTTCATCAGGAGTGGAACGGTACAGCCAGGCGGTCCTGAGGTACAGGCCTGCTGTGGTGATGCTTTTCTCTCTTTTTAGTGAAGCAGAGAGGATTGCCAGCTTGTATGTATTGATTGCTTCGGTGATAGATCTGCGGCCGCTGAAATCCTGCTTGATCCACTGGTTTGTCAGACGTTCCTCGATATCCTGCTTAACTGCCGGAACAAAATATTTTGTAAAATCATCAGTGAACGAAAAACCGCATTCCGGGCAAACATTCACATTATACAGTAAGGGATTGATCTCATCATCTTTGTATACAGGACGAAAATCAGTTTCATGATGACTTAATTTTATGAACCGTGTCCGGACTTTTGTGCTCAGAAAAAGGTTCTTGCAGCAAAGACAAACCACTTTCTTCTGGTAAAACGGTGTTATATCAGTCATTTTCATCCTCCAATCACATAGTTCTTTATGCTTATATTATAACTCAAAAACCAAGACTTAAGAATCATAAATTGATTTCAGCCTATTTTGCAGATTGGTTGAGGATATAAGCAAAAAGGTATATACTGTACACTAAATAGTCATAAGATATAGTGAGCAGATATAGATGTTTAAAGTAAATATGGAGGTGAAATATATGTCAGATGTAGTAGTGATCACTGAAGCGGCAGCATTGCAGATCAAGGATATGATGAAACAGAATGAGGAAGAAGGAGCGTTCATCCGCGTTTCCATAAAGGGCGGCGGATGCAGCGGCCTATCATATGGAATGGGATTCGAACATGAAGCCGCTGAAGATGATATGGAGCTTGAACTGCATGGCATCAAAGTCGTGGTCAACAAGCAGGATGCACCGATCCTCAATGGTACAAAGATCGATTATAAGCAGTCGATGATGGGCGGCGGCTTCACCATCGATAATCCGAATGCCATCGCAAACTGCGGATGCGGATCATCCTTCAGGACAGCGACGAACACCGGTACGCCGGAGAATTGCTGATTTCTCCTAAATATATTAAAGCCCCTTCCGGCCGGGAAGGGGCTCTTTTTGTGAACCTTGTTGCTGCTCGGATTCTGGTAAAACGCCTGTAAGGTAAGCAGGACAGGGCTGCTCTCTCTTTTCCGTGAGCGGCAATATAAGCGAAGCAGCTTCTTAAATGTTCTTCAAGGCTTCCTCAATAGCTGTTTCACCATTGAGGATTTCAAATGTTTTGTGGTAGGTTTCGGGTTCAGTCAGGCATGCAGTCAGAACTTCCGCTACGTCTTCCCGGGTGATGCTTCCGCTTTTATCCTCAATGGAAAGGGACGCAGTGATTTTGCCTGTCTTTTCTCCATCAACAAGGGCGCCGGGGCGGACAATCGTATAGTTAAGACCGCTTTCAACCAGGTGCTGGTCCGCTTTTCCTTTAGCTTCTAAGTAGTGCTTCATCCCGTCCGGACCTAAATCAGGGGTGTCAGCTCCCATGGAACTGAGCATGATGAAACGGTCCAGCCCTCTTTCTTTGGCATAATCAATGGCTTTAATGGCACCTTCCTCATCAACGGCAGTCGTCTTGTCAGGACCTGTTGAACTTCCTGACCCCGCAGCAAAAATGATCGCGTTGACTTCGTCGAACAGATAAGAGAAGTCTTCTTCGAGGTCTCCGACAAGCGGTTTGGCACCAAGCTGTTCCATTGCGTCAATCTGCTCAGCTCTGCGAATCATCGCTTTGGCTATATGCTGGCTGCTGTTGACAAGGGATGTAATCACATGCTTTCCTGTTTTCCCGTTTGCTCCTATAACAAGTACATTCATGGCAATCATCCTCTTTAAATAAAGTTTTATTACTAACTGCTCTACCCGTAAATGCTGGAAATAAACGCTGTGGAGTGCACTATGCATAGAATGGCACCAAGGTGTTCTTTTATTCTTTCCGTTTGATTTTCGACCAAAGTTCAATAAAAGAGCTGCTTCGTTCTTTTTCGAGAGTGAAAATTTTGTATTACAGGGAAAAATCCGGCGCCTGGGATTTTTCCGAAAGCAACAATATATGTGAAAACAGCCTATTACAATAAAAAAGTGAACGAAACCATCATTGGCTTCGTCCACTTTAAAGTTTAAAGGTTTTCTTTTTAAATCAGCTGAACAAGGATGTACTGTGCAGAGGCTGTACTCTTGCTTTTGGGTCCATGTATGCTTTTGCGTTATTGACTGCAGTCGGCGCTTCGCCGAAACCGCTGGCAATAAGTTTTACTTTTCCATCGTAAGTGGAGATATCACCTGCAGCATAGATGCCTGGGACGTTCGTTTCCATCTTGGAATTCACGACAATGGAGTTCTTTTGGATTTCCAAGCCCCAGTCCTTGATTGGGCCAAGGGAAGAAACGAAACCGAAGTTAACGATCAGTTCATCCAGATCAAGAGCTTCTTTAGCTTCTCCGCGCACTTCTTCCAATACCAGCTGACTCACTTTTTCTTCGTCACCAATCACTTCAACCGGTACAAATGGTGTTTTGATTTCTACAGAAGATTTGTGAAGTTCATCGACACTGTGTTCATGTGCGCGGAATTTGTCACGGCGGTGAACAAGAGTGACTTTTTCAGCGATCGGCTCAAGCATCAATGCCCAATCGACAGCTGAGTCCCCGCCGCCGCAAATCACAACTTTTTTCCCTGCGAAGTATTGCATATCGTCTATGAAATAATGAAGATTTTTTCCTTCATATGTAGAAGAGCCTTCCAGTTCCAATCTTCTTGGTTGGAACGCGCCGTTTCCTGCAGTGATGATGATCGTTTTGGAATAATGGACTTCCTGGTCTGTAGTTAACTTAAAGACACCATCTGCCTGCTTTTCGACATTTTCCACTGCTTGCTCCAAGCATACAGTCGGTTCGAATTGAGCCATTTGTTCCTTTAAGTTATTCACAAGGTCCTGAGCCTTGACTTTAGGGAATCCTGCTACATCATAAATATATTTTTCGGGGTATAAGGTAGACAGTTGTCCGCCCAGCTGAGGCAGGCTTTCAATGATCTTGACGCTTGCTTTTCTCATCCCGCCATAGAAAGCAGTGAACAATCCTGTTGGACCTCCACCGATGATTGTAATATCATATACTTTTTGGTCCTCTTTCAAATGATATCCCTCCAGTTTGTTTTGCAATATACTCTCTATTCTACCACAGGAGCCCGCTTTCCCACAAAATATGCATCAAAATTGCGAATAATCAGTTATCTTGTATGCGTTTTCATTCGTGGAATGAAGGGTATAGTATAGTCGAAATTTTCTTAAGTTTTATTCTTTAAGGATATATCTTGAAAATCGATAGTAAAAAGAATAATATGTAATGTAGGGCATATTGTTAAGATTTTATGACATTTTTCATCCTTATTTTTATCTTCAATCGTGAAATTTGTCACATACTTATTTATTATCTTTATTTATTTTATATTTTATCAAATAAAAATCTTGCCTGCGGTGGATGCTAAGTCATATATATTCATCGTAAATTCTAAGAAAAAGGTGGATGTGATTTCGTTGAGAAAGCCAAGAATAGTTGTATTAGGTGCTGGTTATGGCGGCCTGATGACAGTGACTCGCCTGCAAAAGCAATTCAGTAAAGATCAAGCGGAAATCGTTCTGATCAATAAGAATGATTACCATTATGAAACAACATGGCTGCACGAGGCTTCCGCAGGAACGCTGCATCATGACAAGGTTCGATATGATATTAAAGATGTCATCGACGGACACAAAGTGAACTTCATGCAAGCTACAGTGGAAGATATCAAGACAGATGCGAAAAAAGTAATCACCGACAATGGCGAAGTCGAATATGACTACCTTGTCATTGCACTTGGGGCTGTATCAGAAACGTTCGGAATCAAAGGTCTTCATGAACATGCCTTCATGATTGCCAACATCAATTCTGCCCGTCAGCTTCGTGAACATCTTGAGTATCAATTTGCTACTTATAAAAACGAAGAAGACAAGAAAGATGAGCGCTTGACGATCGTTGTCGGCGGTGCCGGATTTACTGGAATCGAGTTCCTTGGTGAGCTTGGGAACAGGATCCCTGAGCTTTGCAAAGAGTACGATGTCGACTTCCAAAAAGTGCGGATCGTATGTGTAGAAGCTGCTCCAATGATCCTTCCTGGATTCGATCCTGAACTTGTGAAGTATGCGCGTGCCAAACTGGAGAAAAAAGGTGTGGAATTCCGCATCGGCACTCCATTGAAAGAAGCGACAGAGAACTCTGTCATCATTTCAAAGGGTGAAGATGAGGTGGAAGAGATTCAGGCTGGTACGATTGTATGGGCTGCGGGTGTCCGCGGAAACCCTGTAATCGAAAAAGCTGAAATCGAAAACATGAGAGCCCGCGTAAAAGTCGGGAAAGACTTAAGAGCTCCAGGTCACGATAATATCTTTGTCATTGGTGATTGTTCACTAATGATTAATGAAGAAATCGATCGCCCTTACCCGCCGACTGCTCAGATTGCAATGCAGCAAGGTGAAACTTGTGCGCGAAATATCACTGCGTTGATCAAAGGCAATGAAGCACTCGAGCAATTCAAACCGGACATCAAAGGAACAGTATGTTCACTTGGTGAAGACGATGCAATAGGTCTGGTATACGGCAAGAAATTGATGGGTACAAAAGCTTCATTCATGAAAAAAGTGGTTGATAACCGTGCTTTATACATGGTAGGCGGAGCAGGCCTGGTAATGAAAAAAGGTAAATTTAAATTCTTTTAAGATACAGACAGCAGAGCGAATCACTTCGTTCTGCTTTTTTTGTGGAATGAGAAAATGAAGGACCAGGGGAAACTTTGATTAATGATTATTGCTTGGCAAAATGTAGAGTATATCAAAACACCTGGTTATAGAGAAGAAGCCGCAGTATAACCGTGCGATTAGAGAAGAAACCCCCTATTATAAAAGGAAGTGGTGGGAGTAGCAGGGTGATTAAACCAAAAGTACCTGGTTATAAAAGCAAAGATGTAGTAAAGCCGCGTGATTACTGGAAAATTAGCTTTTAGATGCGGAGGAGATAGCTTGAAACGAGGAAATGTATGGCTTGCGGCTGCCGGCTTGCTTATCGATCAAGATGGCAGGTGGCTGGTGGTGAAAAAGAAATATGGCGGCCTTAAAGGGATGTGGTCCCTTCCGGCAGGGTTCGTTGATGAGGGAGAGACCATTGAACAGGCAGCAAAGAGAGAAGTGAAAGAAGAAACCGGCTTAGAGACAAATGCGGCGGGTATAATTGGCATAAGATCCGGTGTCATTAAAGACCAGATCAGTGACAATATGATCCTGTTCCTGCTCGAACAAAAGGATCTGTCCCAAAAGCCTGTCCCTTGCGAGGACGAAATCTCGGAAGTCCGGTGGATGGCCAAGGAGGAATTGCTTCAAAACCAGGAAACATCGGTCATGATCCATGAGATGATCAAATACGATTTCAGCCTGCTTAAGTCAGGTTTAGACCCGGTAGACCCCGGAAAACACTTTGGGTATACCAGCTATAAACTATTTTTTTAATTTTCTGAAATTTAAAGAAAACTCAAGCAATTGAAAGAAACAAGTAATTGTATTCGCTTTCATGGATGTACACGCGTTTTTTTGTCCCTTTTCTAAAAATTCAAACGATGATATAGTATCAGAAATCAGATAAAAAATTTTTAAGTGAAGGGGAGATAAGGACGATGAGATCTACGATTGAAACAGCAGCGAAGAAATGTGAATATTGCTCGGGAAAAGGGTATTTCCAACTCGTTCTTGGCGGCTCTGAAACCTGTCCGTGCTGTTCGGGCAGCGGTAAAAAATAATAAATAATTGCAAGCTTTTAATATGCGGGGACCGGCAATGAGCCGGTCCTTTTTGTTTTGTTTCAAACAGATGCCCATTCCCAACATCATCCTATTCAAAATATGTTCATTTTGTGAAGAACCTCCTTTTCCTGCCATTGTTTATTGACGGTAGGTAAAACATTCAGTACACTAAACTTTAGTGTCAATGGAGGTGCTGCAGGAATGCAAATGGGAATTCCAGTTGTGATTATATCAATGTTATTATTTTTTGTACTGTTTTTTGGTATTGGCTTTTTGCTGAATATGCTGCTGCGCATGACATGGATCATGGCAGTCATTTATCCGCTCATTACAATCTTCATTATAGATGAAGTACGGTTCATAGATTATTTTAGAAACTCCGGGGATTCATTCTCTGCCCTTGGAACCAAGTTTACATCCCTTACGGCAGTTGATGTTCTTATATTGTCTTGTGGTCTTGCCGGTGCAATCGTGGCAGGCCTCACGATGAAGGTCCTCAGGAAAAAAGGATATCAGATGTTTTGATTTCATATTCTATTTGAAAACTCTTTGCTTATCAGCATAGGGTTTTTTTATTTTCCACAAATGCACATTCCTGGGCTCTTTTCGTAAACTTTCTTGCTATTCAATACAAATTTCAAATAATATTCTGGTATATCGTCGTAAAAACCCTAGTGAGCAGGAAAGAAAAGAGCTGCTCGTTCTTACAGGGGAAAATCCGGCATCTGGGATTTTTCCGAAAATATGCGAAAGCAGCCTCTTCCTATGATTAAGCAGTTTCGAGAAAGCTATACAGCTGGTTTTCCCTCCTTGGACGTCTTTATATGGATTTGGCTAATCATCCAGGACAGCTTAAGGTTTTGGCTTTAGCTGCCTGATTGCATAAGCGTTACATCGATTTTACAAGGTCTCAAAGCTCCGTGTGGCTGCACCTCAGGTGTGGAAAATACTCCTTGATCACTATTCAGAAAGTTGAAACTATTAGACTTTTTAACTAATTCCTGAATATATTCATCTCTTTTGGGAAAGTAATAGTGATGGGAGGAGTGATTCTTACATGAAAAATTTTAAAAAATGGTCCAAGAGGATGGTTATGGCTGTCTTGTTTGCGGCAGCATTGTTTATGACGTTCCAATCAATCTCTGGAGTCAAAGCACAATCCTTTTCCAGCTGGATGACAGGACAAATAGAAACAAAGGAAATTGTATATAAAGAGCATTCATATAAAACATTATCTTTAAAAGATAAGCTGCTGAAGAGGGCAAAGAGTTTGCGGACTTTGATTTCAGCTGCAGAGCCGGTGACAGCGAAACCGAAATCGCTCGAAGATGCCATCGATTGGTCCCAGTACCCAAAATCGACGGTGACGGCAACTGGATATACAGCAGGAATTGAATCCACAGGCAAGCTTCCGGACCATCCGGCTTATGGGATTACATACTCAGGAGTAAAAGTGAAAAGGGACTTATATTCTACGGTCGCTGCAGACCCTGCTGTTTTTCCAATAGGGACGATATTATTTATCCCCGGATATGGATATGGTGTAGTGGCGGACACTGGAAGTGCAATCAAAGGGCATAGACTTGACCTGTATTATGAAACAGTGGATGAAGTGTACAAGCATTGGGGTAAAAAGGATTTGGAAGTATACGTCGTTACTAAGGGAACAGGCAAGCTCACAGAGGGTGAACTGGAAGCGTTGAATGAAAATGAGAGCATGCAAGTGTTCAGGCAGAAATATATTCAAAAAAATGAAGAGTGATAAGAAAGAGGAAGGGCTGCATGCCCTTCCTCTTTTTGCCTAGAATTCAACTGAGCCATACTGTTCAGGATGCAGGAGCTTACCAAGCTTTAAAGCACCATCAAGCAGTCTGGGAGAAGGGCGGCAGTACAATTCCTCTTCAAGGATAAGAATCCGGTCATGGATAACAGCATCCAAACCGGTCCAGTCCTTTCTTTTGGTCACAACCGCCGGGTTGACTTTTTCCCGCCTTACGCCGACCCATGCCAAGCAAATATAATCCGGATTCCGTTTGCGGACATCCTCCCAATCGGTCTGAATGCTGGCAAGCTCAACATCCCTAAAGAGATTCTCTGCTCCTGCAAGCATGCTGAGCTCTGTAAGCCAATTGATCCTTCCCGGGGTGAAGACTGGCTTGGGCCACCATTCCCAATAAAGCTCGGGAGCGGAGGGAGCAGATGCTGCTGCCTCCTTTAATAATTCGATTCTCTCCCGAAACTCCCTCTGCTTTTCAATTGCTGTCTCCTCGGCACCGCAAGCTTTTCCGACCGTCAACAGGTCCTGGGCGATATCCTCAAAGCTTTGGGGATTGGTGACGATAAAGGGAAGATTCCTTCTCTTCAGTTCTTCAATGTTTTTTTCCATGCCTGGCACACTTAAGGACGCAAGCACTAAATCGGGCTTAAGCTCCGCTGTCTTGTCCATGTCTATACTGAGATCCGGTCCGAGCTTTGGAAGGTTGTGGACCTCTTCGGGATAGTCTGAGAAGTCATCGATTCCAACCAGGGAGGAGGTCAGTCCCAAATAATCGAGCACTTCGGTATTACTGGGGCAAATTGATACAATTCTCAAGAGTATTCCCACCAATCGTTTCTAAAGAGTATAATAGATGACCAATGTCAGCATTATGCCGGTCAGCCCGCCAAAAAGGACTTCAATCGGTTTATGTCCGAGCAGTTCCTTCAATTCTTTTCGTTTTTCTTCTTCCGGCTTCTTCTGCCAGCCCTTTGCGTCCCCGACAAACTTCTGAAAATCCCCGACCAGTTTATTCAAGACGATGGCCTGCTCACCTGCCTGGCGCCTTACCCCTGTTGCATCAAACATAGTAATGATGGCAAAGATGGCTGAAACCGCAAATATGGGGGAATCCAGGCCTGCTTCAAGGGCTACGCCTGTAGATAACGCTGTTACGGCAGCTGAATGCGAACTGGGCATACCTCCAGTGGAAGTAAGCAAGGACCAGTCGACTTTTTTTGTGGCCATAAATTGAATGGGCACTTTAATGAACTGTGCGAAAAAAATGCCTGCTAATGCTGCCCAAAGCGGAAAATTCGTAAGTAGTTCCATCGCTGTCGCAAAACATCCTTTCTAGGGTTATTTATTTTAATTCTTTTCCCGTTCTCTGCTAAAAAATGTTTTCCCAATTATACCATAGAAAATCATTCCAGAAGAAATCATTCATTTGGATAAATGGGGTCCTTACATTCGAAATATATCGAAAATTTATATATAATTGGGTTGGAGGTGTTTATAAAATGAAATTTACAGTTGTGAATAATCGTTTTTTTGAAAATGAACAGGAATGTATCCTGGTTGGGCTGTTCAATGCTCCTGAGTTCACAGGGGAATTGGCAGAGCTGGATTCAAAGTTTGACGGGCATTTAACAGAGCTGGTCAAATCCGGAGATCTTTCCTCTAAGCTGAATGCAGTTTCAAAAGTACATACGTTTGGTAAAATCCCTGCAAAACGCCTGGTGTTTATAGGTCTGGGGAAAGCAAAGGAACTTTCCTTCGATGGATTAAGGGAAGCAATCGGTAAAGCATCCAAGTCGATACAGGAAATGAAGATCTCTTCTTTTGCGGTTGCACTGGATACTTTGAGCACCGATCAGCTTGATGCTTCAGACATCGCCCATGCTGTCAGCGAAGCATTCACTATGGCTACCTACAGGTTCCCCGGCTACAAGCACAAAGGGAATGTCCCGGAAACATTCATCAACAACCTGACAGCCTTCTCACAAGAGGATAGCGCTGAGATCGAAGCTGCCCTTCAGGTTGGCTATGCACACGGCAGGGGAGTTAATTCAGCCCGTGCGCTGGTAAATGCACCGGGTAATATCCTCACTTCCACAAAGCTTGCTGACTATGCAACGGAAATCGGTAAAAAGTATGAATTCGAAGTGGAAATCCTTGATAAAGAAGAGATGGAGAAGCTCGGAATGGGCGCGCTTCTTGCCGTGAATCAGGGATCGGTGGAGCCTCCCAAAATGATTGTACTTAAATATCAGGGCAGAGACGAGTGGAATGATGTCATCGGGCTTGTCGGAAAAGGAATCACCTTTGATACAGGCGGGTACTCCCTTAAACCGAAAGACGGAATCGTCGGTATGAAAACCGATATGGGCGGTGCAGCTGCTGTTCTAGGGGCAATGGAAATCATCGGGGAACTGAAGCCTGAACAAAACGTCGTCGCTGTCATTCCATCCACAGACAATATGGTAAGCGGGAATGCTTTCAAACCGGATGATGTCATTACAGCAATGAGCGGAAAGACCATCGAAGTCCTGAACACGGATGCAGAAGGACGCCTTGCTCTGGCAGACGGCATGACATATGCTAAGCATCACGGCGCAAACTACCTGGTGGATGTCGCTACGCTGACAGGCGGTGTCATTGTGGCACTCGGTAATGATAAAACAGGTGCATTAACGAATGATGAAGCTCTATTTGAGCAGGTATTGGAAGCCTCCTCTGAAGCAGGAGAATTCATCTGGAGGCTCCCTTATACAGAGAATGACAAGAAACGGGTCAGAAGCAGCAAAATAGCTGACTTGAACAATTCTCCAGGAAGGGAAGGCCATGCCATAATGGGCGGAGCTTTTGTCGGCGAATTCGCTGAAGGCACGCCATGGGTCCACCTTGATATCGCAGGGACAGCCACTTCGAAATCCGACCACAATCTCGGACCGGCCGGCGCAACAGGCGTGATGGCCCGTACGCTTGCATTACTGGTTGAACGCTTTGAATCATCTGAAAAATAAATTACAGGAGAAGCTTGTCTCTTTTGAGGCAGGCTTTTTTTATTGTTTTGATCTACAGGTATACTGTTTCTGAAATGGGGTACATTGCTAAAAGGGATAAGTGAACTGAGATAAGAAATAATTGGAATAAGACATTTTAGTGGTTTAGCACGTTAAAGCGTTGACAGCATTATTCCCATCTGATAGATTAATATAAGTATTTTAACGCTCTACCAATTTAGCGAACTAAAGCATAATATTTTATTGCTCTTGAAAGGAGACTTCAACATGAATGCAGTCATCGTGGCTGTCCTGATCATGCTTATCCTCAGTTTGTTCCGTGTGAATGTGGTTTTTGCCTTGATTGCCGGAGCACTTGCAGGGGGATTGACAGGCGGCTTGGGAATCAATGAAACGGTCAATGTCTTTACGGAAGGATTAGGCGGCGGAGCCAATATTGCGATCAGCTACGCTTTGCTTGGCGGGTTTGCTGTAGCGATTTCTTATACAGGGATTCCAAACCTGCTTGTGGATTTTGTCATTCGAATGGCGGGAAAGGAAAGAGATTCCAGAAGAAAGGCGCTTTCTAAAGCACTTATTGTTTTTTCAATTTTATTAATGGCGTGTTTCTCTCAGAATCTCATACCCATCCATATCGCTTTCATCCCGATCCTGGTGCCGCCACTTTTAAAGGTTATGGTCGAGCTTGAGATTGACAGGAGGCTGATTGCTTCCGTATTGACATTCGGTCTGACAACACCATACATCCTGCTCCCGTACGGATTCGGATTCATGTTCCATGAAATCATTGCCCAGAACATGGAATCAAGCGGATTGGCAATTTCAATGGGGGATATCCCGAAAGCGATGTTTCTGCCGGCAGCAGGAATGGTGGCCGGTTTGTTAATAGCCGTTTTCTTCAGCTATAGAAAACCGCGCCAATATAAGAATGTAAGAGAACAGAAGGCAGAAACGGCAACGGTTTATTCCAGGAAAGGAATTATCTTTGCTATAATCTCAATTGTTGCTGCCCTGTATGTTCAGCTTGCTCTGGACTCCATGATTTTTGGGGCATTAGCCGGTTTGGCCATTCTTTATGTGTCGGGTTCGGTTAAATGGACAGACGCTGACGGGGTATTGACAGAGGGCATGAAAATGATGGCTTTCATTGGCTTTGTCATGATTGCTGCCAATGGTTTTGCTGCAGTTGTTCAGGCTACAGGGGATGTTGAAACCCTTGTGGAAGCCACTTCTGATATCATTGGCGGGAATCAATCACTTGCAGCATTGCTTATGTTGATTGTCGGACTTCTTGTCACCATGGGAATCGGTTCATCTTTTGCAACCATCCCGATCATTGCAGCGATCTTTGTACCGCTTGCCTTGGAACTTGGATTCAGTCCGCTCGCCACGGTTGCTATCGTAGGGACAGCAGGGGCTTTGGGAGATGCAGGTTCACCCGCCTCCGATTCCACTCTGGGACCTACTGCCGGGTTGAACGCAGACGGCCAGCATAACCACATTTGGGATACATGTGTGCCGACATTCCTGCACTTTAACATTCCGTTGATCATTTTTGGCTGGATTGCAGCAATCATTTTATAAGGGCCATTTCTTATGCTGGGCTGCTGGTCATTGCGGCTTTCTAAAAAATTGACCTGATTCATCTGATAAATACATTTATTCTAGTAAGAAAAGTGTTGCTCTCCCATAGAGGGAAAACCACTTACAAGACAAAGCAAGAATGCTTCTCATTGGAGGCATCCTTTTTTATTGCGGAGGTCCGGCGTATCCGATTTATATACTTCTGCCCATGCAATTTGGACTTTTCCTGCATACATAGGTAATGAAGCCTTAAATATAGAAGGAGGTATGCAGAAATGAATGATCCGCGATTTCACTTCAGGAATCCGGCTTATGGAAGCAGGTTCGGCTGGGGATTCGGACTGCCTTTTCTGGGAGGGGTCCTTGGCGGTGTAATTGGAGGAGCGCTGGTAAGACCGCCTTACTATTATAGACCGCCATTTTATGGTTATGGAGCTTATCCCGGATACGGATATGGGTATGGTTCAGGATACGGCTATGGGGGATACCCTTATTAATAAAAAAATGGGCTGCCGAGGCAGCTCTTTTTAATGCATTCTACTTCCATCGGAGGATAATGGTCAGATGGCAGCAGTCTATATGTGCGGTTTGGCTGCTGAAGTCCATTGTGAAACCATCAGGATTGAATTTGATTCCTGGAATACTTTGGACCCCGGTTAATTTGATCAGCCGGTTTACTTCCTTCATATCTGCTTTTTGTGCCGCACCCATTAATTTTGCGGCAAAATCATTTGATGCGGAAACTTTATCCAGGATGAGTTTGGCCTCATCCAAAAGGGGTTTCGTTTTTCCAGCAGAATCCATGAACTGCTGCGGCTGTACAGGAGGATATTCATAAGGGCGCCGGTACATTGTATGATAGGGATTGACGGGCGGCCACGTTGGAGTTTGCGGCCTTTGTATGGGTGTATAGAAGGGATGGTATCTATGCATATGTTGACTCCTTTCTTGGATGGCCAGAGCTGGAAGCAGAATTTACAATCGTTTCCTGTTCATAGAGAACTATATGCACACCGCCTTTTCTATATTCATGATGTTCTTTTCGTTAACTCCGCTGCTGTTTTATATAAATTTATTGCTGTAATTCACAGAGAAAATCCCGGGAAGCAGCTGCTTTCCCTTTTTTAGATAAATGACCTTAGAATCAAAACAGCCATTCATGAAGGGGGAAACAATCATGGAATTATTGGGAGTATATAAAAAATCAGGGGACAAAAGAGGATTTTTGTACATATATCGAGAAAGTTAGCTTAAGGAATTAATAGAAGAGGTGACAGATTTGAATAATGAAAATACGCTGATCAGCGCTTTAGGAATGGAGATCATTGAACTTGGCAAAGGAAAAGTGGTGGCAACCATGCCTGTTGATGAAAGAACGAGGCAGCCTTTTGGGTACCTGCATGGAGGGGCTTCAGTTGCATTGGCAGAAACAGTGGCAAGTGTCGGGGCCGTTGAACTGATCGACCTGGAAAAAGAAATTTGTTTTGGCCTTGAAATCAATGCCAATCATATTAAAGCAAAAAAGGATGGAACCGTTACAGCTACGGCCACTGTCATTCATCAAGGGAAAAGCACCATGGTCTGGGATATCCGGATAACAGATGAAGAAGACGGCTTGATTTGTGTATCACGATGCACGATGGCAGTCGTCCCAAAAAGATAACACTTTATCACATTAAAGCGGTGAGGGACAGTCCCTCACCGCTTTAATGCGATAAAGGGCGTGTTTACCTTTTCTTGAACGGGGAATTTTAATAATAAATACTGCTAAAGGAGTGAATCGTATGCCTTGGTCGAAGAATGATTATCCTGCATCATGGAAGAACCTTTCTTCAGATGTGCGGAACAAAGCGATTGAAATCGGAAACGCCCTGCTTCGTGATGGATATGACGAGGGGAGGTCCATCGCCATTGCGACGGACCGTGCAGAGAAGTATGTAGATGGCGATTCCGGGAATAAGACAGAGTATCATGTGAAATCCAATGATGATGGATGGGGATTGGTGAAAGAAGGCAGCGATAAGGCCATTTACAAAGAAGAAACAAAAGAAGATTTGCTTGAAAAAGCGAAACCATATGTTAATGATCATGATGGGATCCTTGTCATCCATAAAGGCGATGGGGAAGTAGAGGACAGGTTATATGACAACTGAAATGAAAAGGACTGTATCAACCGAATGAACGGTTTGCAGTCCTTTTTGTTAGGTTTGTCAAAATTCATGTAGGACTCTCCAGGGATTCAAGAATCAACACAAACTTAAAAAAGAAGAGATATCCGGTGATAATGGCTTCCATTAAATTGGTGCTGGATTACAAAAAATGCAGCTGACGCCAGAAGGAAAGGTCCCCTAAAGAGTTTCTAGAGTCCAAAGCGAGCAGGAATAAGAAAGGAAAGGTCCCCTAAAGAGGTTCTAGAGTCCAAACCGGGCAGGAAACAAAACGGAAGTGGCCCCTAGAGAAACCCAGATTCCCAAAGCAAGAAGTTCCTGATGAGAATAAGACTCCAGCAGGGCTATTGTGTTATTCCACAACCTGCAAGTAAGTAAGACAATTCAAAAATACCTCATATAGCAAATCCCAATATGATTTCCTGAATCCTTTCCCCAGCTGCAGCTAAAAGTCCGGAACTGATACCAGAAAGTGAAGCATCCGATAGAACTGGGTCCATAAAGAAAGACTGCATGTTTCGAAGTCGCCGAAACATGCAGTCTTTTCATTGTTAAAGAAGATGAAAAAAATCTCAGGTGTGGATAGCCAGGATTGAGTTCTTCCCCCAGCTCCAGCGTTCAGCACGCCTTTTTCATAAGCAACCCGCCAAGAAGACCGAAGTGCGGCCTTCCCGCCGGTTCGTCTTATGCCTGACCGGTCTGGTCGTGATGCTGGAATTTTATTCTTTACATATTTTTCTCTTCATATTTCTGCTTATCTTTCAGATCGTCACGGACACTTTTTTCCCAAAGGGACACACCGCTGTTGTAGGTTGCTCTTGAAATCAGATGACCGGCAACCGGTGCGGTAATGAAAATGAAGATGATTCCAAGAATCAGCCTTGAGTTGAAGTGGCCTTCTTCCAAGAAGAAGAACAGGAAGGTCCCAAGCAGGATGCACATCACACCGAGTGTAGCACTCTTGGATGCCGCATGGTTCCGTGTGTACACATCAGGGAGGCGGATCAGGCCAAACGCCGTGACAAGGGTAAGGAACGACCCGGCAATAAGAAGGAATCCAATAATGAATCTAATGATCTCTGTCATGCTCTATGATCGCTCCTTTCTCCAGGAATTTTGAAAAGGCAACTGTTCCAATGAACGCCAGAATCCCGATCAGCAAGATGACCTCCAGGAAGGACTTTGAGTGCAGCAGCATGGATGCCAGGGCAATGATGGCGATCAAGTTGACCCCTAGTGCGTCCAGCGCTACGACCCGATCTGGCGTTGTCGGACCGACAATCACCCGGTAAATAAGGCCAATCATTGAAATGGATACAGCAAGCAGGGAAATTTGAATGATAGCTTCAAGCATCAGCGGCTCACCTCCATGATGGCTTTTTCGAACGAATTCTTGATATCGTCAACTGCCTCGTCAACATCATCGATATCAATGGTATGGATATACAGAATTTTATTATCAAAAGAAATATCCACCACCAGCGTCCCCGGGGTCAATGTTATCAGGTTTGCCAGCAGGGTGATTTCCCAATTGGATTTCAAATCGGTCGGAAGGGCGAAAATGCCAGGCTTGATATCCAGTTTGGGTCTAAGAATCGTTTTTAACACCGAGATATTCGATAGAATCAGTTCTTTGATGAATAATAGCAGCAAACTGATTACTGCAAATACCCGGTACATATAGAAACGGCTGTTGAAAAACCTGCGGAATGCAAATGTAATGATCAATCCGAGAATGTATCCGATGATAAAGGATGTCGAAGTAAAAGATACTTGCAAGAACATCCAAAGAAAAGCTAGAAAGAAATTCAATAGTATTTGAAAGGCCATTCTACATTACTCCTTTAGTACTGCTTGTATATAGATTCCCGGATCAGCAAGTGCCTCTGATGCCTGCGAGATAAGCGGACGAACAGCTTCAGCGCCAACTCCATACGCTACAGCAAGGATGACCAGGAAGACAGCGCAGCCCCATAAATAAAAGGCATTGTGCTTGTTTCTTCCGTCATATTCCTTGGGAACTCCCCATACTCCATTCAAGAAGATCTTGATGACCGAATAAAGGACAAACAGACTGGAGAGAAGAATCATGCCTCCCCCGATATAGGCTTCTGCAGCAAAGCTTCCTCTCACCAGAAGCACCTTTCCGATAAAGCCGCTGAAAGGCGGTATTCCGGCAAGTGTCAGAGTTGCAATAAGGAACGTCCATCCAAGCCATGGATAATCTTTGATAAGGCCGCCCATCTTCCTTAGATTGCTGGTGCCGGTGATGGCAATCATCACCCCGACCAGCAGGAATAAGGCAGCTTTGATGATCATGTCATGGATCAAGTAGTAGATCGATCCTTCAAGGGACTCTGGAGACATGACGGAAACCCCGAAAAGAATGACTCCAACTGCAATGATGATATTGTAGATGATGATTTTTTTGACATCCCAGTACGCGATGGCGCCGATGCATCCTACAATGATCGTGATGACCGCCAGCCAGCCGAGGATTGCATGTGTATACCCTGTGTCATGATAGAAGAACAGGGTATAGGTCCTCATGATCGAGTACACCCCGACTTTGGTCAGCAGTGCCCCGAATAATGCCAATACCGGTGTCGGCGGTGCATAATAGGAACCCGGGAGCCAGAAGTACAATGGAAAAATGGCGCCTTTCAATCCATAGACGACAAGGAACATGACGGCAATCACCGTAAGGATTCCAGGCTGGTCGACATCAGCAATTTTCACAGAGATATCGGCCATGTTCAATGTCCCCAGCACAGAGTACAGATAAGCAACCATTACAACAAACAAAGCAGATGAAATAATATTCACCAGGATGTACTTAATCGATTCTCTGAGCTGAACCTTTGTCCCTCCCAATACGATCAGGACATAAGAAGACATCAGCATGACTTCAAAGAAGACAAACAGGTTGAAAATATCACCTGTTGTAAACGCGCCATTCACCCCGACCAGCAGAAACTGGACCACCGGGTAATAGTAGAATCGTTCTCTATCTTTACCGATTGAACGGAAAGAATAAAGGAGTACGAAAAATGTAATGATGCTTGTGGTCGTTACAAGCAGGGCTGACAGCATATCAGATACCATCGTGATACCGAATGGAGCTTCCCAGCTTCCAAGGTTCACTGTCTGTATCCCATCCGTCCTGACAGTATTCACAAGGACGATCGATGCAACGACTGTCCCAGCAGTGGCGATGGCGCCGATCCACTTTTGCATGGAGACATTCTTTCCAAAAAACATGAGAATGATCGCTGTAAATAACGGGATTATAATCGGTAATAGCGGTAAATTAATCATTTCCTTCGTTTCCTCTCATTTGATCCACGTTATCAGTCCCAAGTTCCTGATAAGCACGGTAAGCCAAAACAAGGAAAAAGGATGTAACACCAAAACTGATAACAATTGCTGTTAAAATCAATGCCTGCGGCAGCGGATCGACGTATGATGGGGCATGCTCGCCCAGAAGAGGCGGAGCACCTTCTTTAAGGCCGCTGATCGTCAGGAGAAGCAAATGGGCTCCGTGACTGAGCAGGCCTGTACCAATGATGATACGAAGCAGACTCTTCGACAGCATAAGATATACTGCACTGGTAAAAAGAATGCCGATAACTATGGCCATAAGAATTTCCATTATTCGCTCACTCCAATCGTCTGAATAATGGTCATCGTGACTCCGATAACAACTAAATAAACTCCTGTATCAAAAATCACGGCAGTGTGAAGTGAAGTTTTCCCCAACAGGGGCAGGTTGAAATAGTTATAGGCGTGGGTCAGGAAAGGGACATCAAACAATAATGCGCCCGCACCTGTGCCCACAGCAAGTAATAATCCGATCGCTATCAGCAGTTTGTAATCGACCGGCAGGATTTTGCTGACGGTCTTAATATCAAAGGCAAGTAAAAGAAGCACCAATGCCCCTGAAGTCATCAGTCCCCCGATGAATCCTCCCCCGGGATGATAGTGGCCGGCGAAGAAAAGCTGGACTGAAAACAATATAATCATGAAACTGACAATGGTTGTTACAGTTTGGAGGATAACATCATTGGTTCTCATCCTTCTTTCCTCCTTGTCATCCTCAATTTGATCATTGAGAAGATTCCCAATGCAGCAATACCAAGAACACAGATTTCAAACAATGTATCAAAGCCGCGGAAGTCCACAAGTATTACGTTAACCATATTCTTGCCGCCTGCTTCTTCGTAAACATTTTCAATATAAAATTCTGAAATGGAGCCAAAGAGCTTCGTACTATATGAAGCAATGGCAATCAAGGTCACGGTCGCCCCGACACCTATGGCAATCAATGCATTTCCAAGTTTGAAGCTCATTCTTTCCTCATGCCTGCTGAGCGGCGGCAGGTGGTAGAAGCACAGGAGGAAAAGAGCAACAGAAACGGTTTCTATGACCAGTTGTGTCAGTGCCAAATCGGGTGCCCTGAACAGAACAAAGAATAACGAAACTGAATACCCGACTGCCCCCAGGGCAATTATGGAGGTCAGACGTGACTTGGCAAACAGGATCGTGATGGAACTGACCACCATGATGAGTGCGATGATCACTTCATAAAGGCCTATCGAAGCAAGATCGGATGTATCGATAACAAAGGCATCTTTTACAACCAATGTGACAATCAATATCCCAATGAGAAACGTGAATATATACACAAGGTAGCTCCTGATGAAGCCGGTCATGTAGGATCGTGTCAGCTTGAATGCCCCGCGTTCTCCTTTGGCCAATCCGCTGTCATAAAAAGAATTCAATGTGAACTTTTCAGGGATTGTATTGTATATGCCCTTCCATTTAGGAAGCAGCGTATACAGCAGCACCCCGAATAGAATAACTCCAAGAGTCATGAACAATTCAGGCGTGAACCCGTGCCAGAAATAAATATGTGAATCATCGACTGTAAGTGTCGTGATCGCTGAAACTGCCGGTTCGATCATAGTGCCTGTCAGGATGTTCGGGAAGAATCCGAATACAATGACAAGCGATGCCAGGATTACTGGTGAGATCAACATGCCAAGCGGTGCCTCGTGAGGCGTTTTGTCCAGTTTTTCAGGCTGATGCTTTCCAGTGAAAGGCTTGAATACCACGATCATACTATAGATGAAAGTGAATACACTTCCTACCCAGGCCAAGACAGGGAATAGAATCCCCCATGTCTCTAGGTTGAAAATATCCATTTCAAGAACCTGCACCATCCCGGTAAAGAACATTTCCTTACTAAGGAACCCGTTGAAAGGCGGCAGACCTGCCATGGAAAATGCTCCAATGACAGCAATTGTGAACGTGATCGGCATGAAGTTCATCAGTCCGCCGAGCTTGCGGATATCCCTTGTCCCCGTTTCATGGTCGATGATTCCCACCACCATGAACAAACTTCCTTTGAAGGTTGCGTGGTTGATCAGATGAAAGACAGCGGCCATGGTAGCAACGCCATAAATGTTTTCATCAAGATAGTCATAATGGAGAGCGGCAGCGCCGATTCCCAATAAAGACATGATCAATCCGAGCTGACTGACAGTCGAATACGCGAGGATCCCTTTCAGGTCTGTATGTTTGACAGCATTGAAAGATCCCCAGAATAAGGTCATGATCCCAAAACCGGCAACGAGCCACAGCCATACTCCGGACTCCGCAAAGACAGGGCTCATACGGGCAACAAGATAAATACCCGCTTTAACCATTGTCGCGGAGTGGAGGTAAGCACTGACTGGTGTTGGTGCTTCCATTGCATCCGGAAGCCAGATGTGGAATGGGAATTGAGCCGATTTGGTAAATGCGCCAAGAAGGACCAAAATCAAGGCGCCGAGAAATAGAGGTTCAGTGATGAGCACATCCGCCATTCCTGCCAGCTCGCGTATACTGAAGGTTCCAGACATTAGGTAGAGAAGCAGAAACCCCCCAAGCATGGAAAGTCCGCCGAAAACGGTGATCAGCATCGACTTTTGCGCTCCGTATCTGGAACGTTCCCTGTGATACCAATAACCAATCAGGAGAAAAGATGAAATGGAAGTGAATTCCCAGAACATATAAAGGACGATCAGGTTATCAGAAAGGACAACTCCGAGCATTGCCCCCATGAATAAAAGCAAATAAACATAGAAATTGTGGAGCTGCTCTTTTTCTTTCGATAAATAATAGATCGAATACAGAACAACCAGGGCACCGATGCCCGTAATGAGCAGTGCGAAAAGTAAACTTAAACCATCGACATATGCAGTGAAATTGATTCCGAAAGACGGCATCCATTCAACTGTTTTCTGAATCGCATTTCCATCTGATGTAGTTCTAATGAATTGGAAAAAGTAAAGAAACAGCACTGCGGGAAGAATGAGGACAAACCATCCGGTATGTATTGAACGCAGCTTTTTATACAAAAATGGAACAAGGATAGCTGCCAAAAAAGGTGAAATAATTGCCCAATGTAATAATGTCACCGAATAACCCCCTTATAAAATTTTTTTATCTTCAACATTTATCATCTTCCTCATAATCAATTTATTTCTGGTCAAAGATTATGCCTGGTTCCTTAAACAAGCCTCAAAGGAAATTATAACGTAAAAAAATGAGGTGTGCATTTATGAAAGTCCGCAGGGGCGCAAAGGTCAAATTCTGATATTAAATATGTAGGAACACGGCAAAAGAACGCCAAAATTTTTTCGGGAAAATGATATTCAGACGGCTGATAACAGCATGAAGGGTCCTTTTGTTTGAATAGTATGAGCCAAAAAGGCGCATGCTATCCATAGGTGGTGATGTAGGATGAAAATGAAAAAAACCGTTTCTGCGATGATTTTTTCCACACTGTTTATTGGTGCCTGGTACGTACAGGAACAAGAGGAGAAAAAGAATCAGTGGTTAAATAAAAACATGCTGCAGCCGACTCGCTTGAATGATGAAGTGGCTGACTCGGAGATTATCGAGATTGATTCAAATGCAGATTCCGAGGAAACTGGGTCAGAACCTTTTAAACCGAGAGAGTATATCAGGCTGGCGAAGTGAACAGACCTTCTTACGCTGCCGCTGCGCCTTTTTCCTGCCATAAATAGGCGTTGTCCTCCCCTTTTCAATCTGCCGATAAAAGATTATGATGGAAATGCGGTAAATTTATGTTAGGGGAGAAATGCGTGAGAAATACATATTTAACAGGATACCTGCCTTTATTTTCTATATTGCTGTTCAGCTTGACCTTTTCTGTTTACGGGGTGGAAGTGTTTGTAGACCTCTTTAAAAAAATCGGGATTTATCCCGGGATGAGGGAGTTCCTTTCAGACCTTGAATTGAAGTTCATCCTTCTTATCTTTCTCATGATTGTTTGCTTTATGGTGTTCGCTGCCTTGAAGCTGATTGCTGAAACTATAAATGAAGTTTCCCTGCTGTTCTTTTCGCAGGATAATGAAGGGGAGATCCTCCATCAGGTGCGATCCGGCTCAATGGTTTATTTCATTGGAGCCTTAGTGTCGGTTGCAAGCCTGAAATCGTTTCTTGGACTACTGGTGATTTTCCTTTTGACATCGATTGCCTACTTTGTTTATTTCATTTACAAAATCAGTCCGTCTTTATCAAAACCCGGGCTTTTCGGAGTCATCTTCTTTCAAGTGATTACCTGGTCCTCACTTTTTTTGATAGTCTTTCTGGTCGTCCTGAAGTTATACAACGGACTGCTGGCAAGCCTGCCGATCATTTCTGAAGTTAAATTGAATCCGTAGAAGTCACCGAGGCACTGAGGCTTATGCTCAGTGCTTTTTATTATTGGAAGATTTTGAAACTTTTTCAGCTGCTTACCGTAGAAAGATAGTAAGAGGTGATAAACATGGAAGTTCTTATAGTTTTGGTTCTGCTGCCGCTTATTATTACGGTCATTGCCATTGGATCCACGAAACCGGGTAAACAACGGGGGCCAGGCAGAGGTGGCGCTTCTTCGACAGTCTTCTATGGGGATTACAGTGATTCCGGCAGTTGCGGCAACTTTGATGGAGGTTCTGGAGGAGGCGACGGTGGAGGCTGTGGAGGAGGGGGAGGTGTATAGCCTTTCTTTTTCTTTTTACTCAGAGATCCATCGATAGGAGAAGGGCATGGCTGTTAAGTGCTGCCATAATAGCAGCAAAGTATACGAGAAGCACCAATAAAAGAAGACCAGAGCACAAATTGCTCTGATCTACTTCATGATATCTCTCCAAATCAAATGACTCGGACGGTTCCGTTCGATGTTTTCCATATTCTTCGGTGTGTCATACCCTATCCAGACTCCTGTTGTGTAAGAATCAGTCAAACCCAATATCCAGTAATCATTATAGTTATTGGTTGTTCCTGTCTTGGCACCAGCATAGGGTTTATTCACTTTTGCCCATTTTCCAGTTCCGTTCTGCATGGAATTGGACATCATCGCCCGAATCTTCTCTGTTGTCTGCTGAGACCAGAGGGTTTCTCTTGGTTCTTTCCATTCATACAGGACCTTTCCTTTATAATCAGTTACCTTTGTTATGGCGCGGGCAGGCTGATAATTTCCATCAATGAAGGAGGTGTAGGCATCGGTCATCTCCAGTGGAGACATTCCATAAGTAAAGCCGCCTATGGAAGCCGCATAGGTATAATCCTGTTGCTGGACCTTTTCAAAGCCAAACTTGTCCAATTTATTGAATGCTTCCGTTATCCCGACCTTTTCAAACAGCCTGAGAGCGGGAGTATTGTAAGACTGTGAAAATGCTGTATTCATTGTCACTGTGCCGTATTGTCTGCCTCCATAATTGACAGGGCAGTAATTGCCGATGCAATAGTTGTCGGCACTGACGCGTTCTGCAATGGATGCCTGGGTCTGTTCGATATAAGGACCGTAAACAAGAAGCGGTTTGATTGCAGACCCTGGCTGGCGGAATGCTTGATAGGCATGGTGGAAGTTATACTTTTGATAGTTCTTCCCGCCGACCATCGCAATGATTTTTCTTGAGTCGTTATCTATCGTGATACTGGCTCCTTCGATTCCTTCGTATGGCAGCCTGTCCTGAAAAGCGGTCATGCTTTTTTCCTGCATGGAGCGGTCAAGAGAAGTATGAATGACCACGCCTGAATTAATGACATCACTCATCCTCTTATCGAACGCATCATAGATTTTTTGCTTACCCTCAGGGCTCTTGGCGTTATCGAGCTCTTTCAGATAGCCTTCCTGTCTGGCAACGAGTTCCCTTAATTCAGATTCGGCATAAACCGCGTAATCGGGATACTTGTCTGTTGCTTTCCGGACGTTCAATTGTATCGGAATTTTTTTCAGCTCTGCAGCTTCTTTTTCGGTAAGTTTACCTGTCTGCTGCATGATATCCAACAGCCGTTCCTGCCTGATTTTGGTTTGGTCGAAATGTTCGGCGGGATTGTATTTATTCGGATTATTAGGGATGGCTGTAATAAAAGCAAGTTCTGCTTTATTCAGATCACCCAGGGGTTTCTGGAAATAATATTGCGCGGCTGTTTCAATTCCATACACTCCATTGCTGAAATAAATGACATTAAGGTAAAGTTCCATGATTTTTTCTTTGCTCAGCGATTTTTCGATTTCGTGGGCATAAAATAATTCGGTCAGTTTTCGGTTATAGGTTTTTTCCTGTCCAAGGTAAAGGTTTCGTGCGAGCTGCTGTGTGATTGTACTCCCGCCCTGCTGAATATGGGTGAAGACCAGGTTTTTGACAACTGCCCTCAAGATGGCGCCTGCATCGAAACCGACATGTTCATAGAAATGCTGGTCCTCTGACGCAACCACGATTTCTTTTACAAAGTCAGGGATCTCTTGGTCGTCTGCATACAGACGGAACGGGTTGTTCATTTCAGAAAAAACTCTGCCGTCTTTGTCTGTTATCAGGCTGGTTTTTGTAATATTGAACTGATCCTCACTGACAGCTTCTTCGAGAGCGCCGTGAAAACCTTGCACCTTATGGATTTCTTTCGCGGAAGAAAAAAGGATGAAAAGGAAAAATGGAAACAATGAAAATACTAAAATATAACCGGCGACGGTTCTCATACATTCAACTCATCTCTAGCTTTATTGGTTCTTTAAGGTTTCTAATTCAATACGGCTCATTAGCATAATTTTCGGAATGCCGCATACTCCACCATAATAATCCAAAAGCCGCCAAGAATAAAGCACCAGTAATATAGAAAATTGAGGAAATTCCGGTGAACCCTGAAAGAACTCCTCCCAGCGCAGGTCCTGCAACGTTTCCTAAGAAACGGAAGCTCTGATTATACCCGAGAACTTCACCCTGCATGGAAAGAGGGGCTTCCTGCCTGATATAAGCAGTAACACTCGGGATCATCCCGCCGATGGCTATTCCGAATAAGAAGCGGAATAAGACCAATTGCCAAAGCTGCTCTGCCAGGGCCTGCGGGATGATGAAAATGCAAGCAAGGATAAGCAGGATCGAGAGCACCTTCTCATATCCGATTTCATCGCCGAGGCTGCCCCATCTCCGGGTGGCAAGAAGATTGCCGACACCGGTTGCTGAAAAGGCCAGCCCGGCAAGAAAAGCTATGTTAGCTGTTGAAGTCAGCTCATCTACATACAGTGCCAGTAAAGGCTGCACACTGAAATTCGCAACCTGTATGATAAAGGAAATGGTCATGACGGTCAAAAGCAGCTTATGTTTCATAATGTGCTGCAGAACTTCTTTGCTGGAGTAGCGTGTTTTGTTTTTGTCCGTTTTGGATGTCTGCCTGATTTCCTTTATCCCGAATAGGACCCCTGTAGCCGCAAGGGCAATGGCGATGGAGGTAATAATGAAAGTATAAGAGAATCCAAATGAATCAGCCATTAATCCCCCGAGGACAGGACCGAACAGCCCGCCAGACACGGTCCCCATTTGAAGGGTGCCGAGTGTCCGCCCGGCAGTTTCTTTGGGTGTCTGAGAGGAAATGAGGGCAATGGATGTGGGGATGAACCCAGTAACAGCCCCCATAACAGCACGAAGCAGGAACAAACCTGCCACAGAATCTACAAAACCCATCATGAAAATCGACAGGGAAATGCCATAGCCTGTAATCAGAAGAATCGGCTTGAAACCATATTTATCGCCGATCCTCCCCCAGACAGGCGAAATAAAGAATGCTACCAGGAAGGTAACGCCGAACACATATCCTGACCAGCGCTGAACAAATGCGTTGTCAAAGTTTCCGAATGTTTCGAGGTAGAGGGAAAGAAACGGCAGAACCATCGTGGCACTGGCAGCAACCAAAAAATTTGCAAACCACATGATTGTCAGGTTTCTTTTTTCTATAGAGATAAATAACACCTTCTTCAAATTTATTATAAAAAATATTTCGGTTTACTAAATATTAATGATATAAAATATATGCTCGTCTCTGCAACCCCCAGGGCTTTTTCAAGGGGAAAAGCCGGCAGGGATACTGTCATCCCCTTACCCTGTTTTACAGCAAGCCAATCTGTACGGCACTTAACGTTTTTCCCGCCGGAACATTTGCCCGTCGGGGCTGATCGAGGCGCTTGCGCTTTTTATTAATCCAGCTCCAGCGCCTAGCCCCTCGGGGTCAAATAACCCGAAGAGAATAAAAGGAAAGGACGCCTTTTTTTCTCTTCGGAACATTTGCCTGTCGGGGCTGAACAAGGCGCTTGCGCTTTTTATCAATCCAGCTTCAGCGGCCAGCGCCTAGCGGATTTCGGTCACTCTCCTTGCGATTAGTCATCATCGAATCGCTGACGCTCTTCGTGATTCCTATATCTCATGCGAGAGCCCTGAAATCCGTACGGCGCTGAACGGCCGCTTGCGCTTTTTATTCAATCCAGCTTCAGCGCCTAGCCCCTCGGGGTCAAATAACCCGAAGAGAATAAAAGGAAAGAGCGCCTTTTTTTCTCTGAGAAACATTTGCCTGTCGGGGCTGATTGAGGCGCTTGCGCTTTTTATTAATCCAGCTCCAGCGCCTAGCCCCTCGGGGTCAAATAACCCGACGAGAATAAAAGGAAAGGGCGCCTTTTATTCTCGTCGGAACATTTGCCTGTCGGGGCTGAACAAGGCGCTTGCGCTTTTTATCAATCCAGCTTCAGCGGCCAGCGCCTAGCGGATTTCGGTCACTCTCCTTGCGATTAGTCATCATCGAATCGCTGACGCTCTTCGTGATTCCTATATCTCATGCGAGAGCCCTGAAATCCGTACGGCGCTGAACGGCCGCTTCCGCTTTTTATTCAATCCAGCTTCAGCGCCTAGCCCCTCGGGGTCAAATAACCCGACGAGAATAAAAGGAAAGGGCGCCTTTTCTTCTCTTCGGAACATTTGCCTGTCGGGGCTGAACAAGGCGCTTCCGCTTTTTATTTAAATTGTCATAATTTTTAGTGTAATCGTGATATAATGAATAGAATGCAAATACAGTGTTGTTTTGTCAGGGTGGTCAGGCAGTGTGGTGGTATGACTGTAGGATTGGGGGGACATCAGTTGAAAGGCGATCAATTGATCATCATTGATTTTGAATTTTCCATGCCGGAAAGGCAGCAATATCCCAGGGGTTTCTATCCTGAAATCATTGAAACGGGGTTGGTGGCTGTTCAGAATGGGAAAGTGACCGATAAGTTTTCTTCCTACGTGAAGCTCTCAGCATTTCCGGTACTAACAAAGAGGTGTAAACAATTCCTATCGATTTCCCAAAGTGATGTGGATAATGGGATTCCTTTTCATTCACTGGTACAGTATCTAAAAGAATTGAATCAAAGAGGAAAGAGCAAAATCATCACCTGGGGCAACATGGATATGAAGGTGCTGCGGCAAAATTGCAGCAAGGGGGGGATCGATTTTCCTTTTAAAGGGGGGGAATTCATTGATCTGTCCATGGAATACAAGCGTTTTTTTGGAGACCAAAATCAGACGGGTCTCTGGAAAGCGGTACAGGAATATGGACGGGAAGGTGTCGGAAAGCATCACAAGGCGCTTGATGATGCGCTGACGACGTACCATATTTATAAGCTGATCGAAAAAGATAAAAAGTACCTGGATAAAGCGGAACCGACCACAATCGGCGACCGTATCGATTTATCCAAAATTTTTAATCAGATGGCATGAAAAGACCCAAATCAACAATTGATTTGGGTCCTGGTCTTTAGAGCGAGATGCTATACATCAATTCATATTCCCTCTTAACACTCTCCAATGTCTCCAGGCTTTTGTGTGCAAAAGCCGAATCCTCGGATCCCAATTGGACTTTTAAATCATTGAACGATTTAATCAGCGAATCATTATATTCAGGGATTTCCCCGTCATAAGCTTTCACCATCTTATCAGGGATGTTGGCTCTTTCCCTGAAAGCGAGCGCTTTTCTTTCATGAAATAGAGGCACATCCACATCTTTAGGATTGTGCAGGTCTCCCTGCCGCGGATGTTTCAAGACAGCGAGGATTTTGACGACATATACTCCCGGGCGGGAATCCGTGACTTCCCCTATGTATCTTCCTGTTTTATAAAGTGCTGTTACAATATCTCCGTTATTGAAATCAGACATGTGTCTTCCTCCTTTTTTAAGGCTCTTTTCGTAAACTTTGTTGCTATTCTATATATTTTAAATAATATCCTGGTAAATCGCCGGAAAAAAACCTGTGAGCAGGAAAGAAAAGACCAGCTCGTTCTTTTCCGAAAGCAACAATATAGGCGAAAACAGCCTTTTTAAAAATGGCTGCATAATGAAAAACAGCCTTTCGTAATATAGCAATTACTTTCATTCTAATTCATAATAGAGAGAGTTGCCATGTATTGGCACTATCATCTATTATACATACAAACAATATTATTGATGGAGGAATTAATGTGAAAAAGTATATCGCGATTGCAGCAGCTGCGCTTCTTCTGTTCATGTTGTCCGCATGCGGAAGTGCCAACGATGAAGAAGCGAACCAGAACAATGGGCAAAACGAAACAGCAGGAAATGAGCAGGAACAGGAAGCGGAAGGGCCAGTGGATGACAGTGATATCGAATATCCGCAATTGACGGATGAAATCCAGGAAAATGAAAAAGCTGTAAAGATGGTGACGAATATGGGGGATATCACAATTAAATTATTCCCGGAACAGGCACCGAAAGCAGTCGAAAACTTCATGACACACAGTAAGGAAGGCTACTATGACGGTGTTATCTTCCATAGGGTCATCAAGGACTTCATGATCCAGGGTGGAGATCCGCAAGGTACGGGAACTGGCGGAGAAAGCATATGGGGCGAACCGTTTGAAGATGAATTCTCAAAAGAATTGCTGAATATCCGTGGAGCTCTTTCCATGGCAAACGCAGGACCCGGCACGAATGGAAGCCAGTTCTTCATCGTGCAGAACTCCAGTATTGACCCTTCTTTAGAAGAGAAGATGGTCCAAGCAGGCTTTGGCCAAAAAGCTATTGAGACATATATGGAACGCGGCGGTACTCCTCATCTGGACAATAAACATACCGTTTTTGGACAGGTCATCGAGGGAATGGATGTTGTCGATAAGATCGCTGCGGTTGAAACAGTCGAAAATGATAAGCCCGCAGAGGATGTCGTGATTGAGAAGATTGAGATCATTAAAGAATAGCATTGTTTGCAGGCAGCCGGGGTATCAGAAACCGGCTGTCTTTGTTTTGATTTTCGACATGGTTTTACCTTTGCGGAATTGATATAATATCTACAACTTGAGAAGTTTGAAAGGAGCCTTATATGCATAACGCATTTATTTTAAATCTGTTTCTTTATTTTCCTGAAGATAAAACAGAATATATTCCAGCCGCCTTCTGGATGATCCTGTTTGGAACAGCTGCCGTACTGACATTCCGTTGGATCATCAAATTATCAAAGAAAGAGGAAGAGAAGACAAAGCATGCCGAGGAAGAAGCAAGAAGAAGAGCTGAGGAGAATCAGTCTTAAGCATTGAGTAAGAATATTTTCCTTCAACAAAGGCAACAATGGTAGAGATGATTTTGTTGTTGGAGGAGATATCATGAATGCAAAGCTAGTGACAGGCCTGCTCGCATCGGCAATCTTGCTTCAGGGGTGTGCAGTTCAAAATCCGAAGAAGACAGAGGTTGATATCAAAAATCCTGTCGGTGACTCTCTGGGCAAGGTGAAGATGCAGGAGATGGCTGCCGGTGTGGAACTGGACCTGGATCTTGTCGGCCTGCCTCCAGGAGTGCATGCCATACATATCCATGAAAAAGGAAAATGCGAAGCACCTGATTTTGTATCAGCTGGAAACCACTTCAACCCGGAAGATAAAGAACACGGACTTCTTCACCCTGAAGGGGCTCATGCAGGCGACCTTCCCAACTTGATTGTGGAGAGTGACGGTTCTTATAAAGGAAAAATCATGGCCCCGCTGGTTACACTTTCCAAGGGTCCGACCTCGCTGTTTACTAAAGAAGGTACAACCATCGTCATTAATGAAGGCCAGGATGACGGTATGACTCAGCCTGCCGGGGATTCCGGAGAACGGATCGCCTGCGGAGAGATCACAAGTGAAAAGAAGAAAAATTGAAAGCTGACAACCCTGAGGTTGCCAGCTTTTTTAGTGCATTAACGCGTCACCGCAGCCGGGGACAGTCCCTCAATGCGGTGGTGCGTTAAAGTGTTTCCGCTTTTTTAGCTGAATGCCTTTTTTAATCGTGCGAGACCCTCTTTCAGTGTTTCGCGCGTACAGGCGATATTCATCCTGAAAAACCCGTCCCCGTCTTTGCCGTATTTGGTTCCCGGCTCAAGGGCCAGTTTGCCTTTATTTAATAGCAAGTCTTCCAGCTCTTTCTCAGACTTTCCAAGTTGACTGAAGTCAATCCATAACAAATAGGTAGCTTCCGGCTCCATCACTGTCAATTCCGGAAGTTCTTTCTCAACAAACGATTTAACCAGCCTGATATTTTCCTGCAGGTAGGAAAGGAGGCTGTCCAGCCATTCCCCGCCATACAGGTAAGCAGTTTCCATACCAACCACACCGAAGGTATTCAATGTGAAAACCCCTTGCTTTTGTTGTTCCTCAGCTACTTTTTCCCTTAATTTCTGATTCGGTATGATCATGGCTGATGCCTGAAGTCCGGCAATATTGAACGTTTTGCTCGGAGCGATAAGTGTAAGGATGAAGTCTTCAAATTCATTTTTAATAGAAGAAACTGGGATATGCTTATTTGGTTTATGTACCAGGTCGGCGTGGATCTCATCAGAGACGATCAGTACATTGTATTTTTGGCAGAGTTCCGCCATTTTCACCAATTCATCCTGCTTCCACACGCGGCCGCCTGGATTGTGAGGGCTGCATAGAAGGAAAAGCTTCACGCCTTGTTGTAAGCTTTCTTCAAATTTTTCGAAATCGACCACATATTGTCCGTCTTTCATTTTCAGTGGTGACTTTTTCACTACTCGCTCATTCTTTTCGACCAGGCTGAAGAAAGGAGTATAGACCGGTGAATGCATAAGGACAGCGTCGCCTTTTTCGGTAAGAGCATTAATGATTGTCGCTATGGCTGGGACGATCCCAGAGCTGTATAGCAGCCAGCTTTTCCTGATTTCCCAGTTGTGGCGGTCTTTCATCCAAGCGCTGACAGCTTCGCCCAATGGTTCCCCTGTAAAGGTGTACCCGAATATGCCATGAGACAACCGAGCCTTAAGTGCATCAATGACTTGAGGCGGAGGGGGGAAATCCATGTCCGCAACCCACATCGGCAGCACATCATCACGTCCGAAGACCGTTTTGGTCATGTCCCATTTTACCGATGATGTTCCTTTTCTGTTTGGTACTTTATCAAAATTGTGCACCCAGATCACATCCTTTGTGAAAATTAATATAGTTCATATTAGTATGTTAAAATATGCCGGCATAAGATGAAAAATATCTGCTTGGATTTGGCTCAGTTTTCCCGAGAAAGAAGGATGTCCGCCGGAAAGTAATGTTTCTGGCGGACATCCTTTATCAGGTGACAGGGAGAGTATTAGAGATTTGGCTTTTACTCTTTGTTCCGACCTTTTGCTCTTCAAACTCCTGTGAAATGAACGACCTTATATGCCGGGTTACATCCTCTGGTCTTTCTTCCGGTACAAGGTGCCCTGTATTTTCAAGGACCAGCAATTTTGAATTCGGCAGATCTTTATCGAGTCTTTTTCCAATGCTGAGAGGGACGACCCGGTCATGTTTGCCCCATATCAATAAGCAAGGAGTTTGAATCTTTTTCAAATCCTGCTGGCTCAGATCGCCTTCCCGGTGGCGGATCATCCTGGTCAGTGCCCGGAAAATGTCATCGTCAAGGAAAGGCTGCAAGTAACCGAACATCATTTCGTCATTGATCATTTTAGAATCATGAACGACATTTTCCAAGTTCTGACGGATCCCCGACTTGGCCAGATGCATTTTTACATAAAGATGAAAGAACGGAATATAGCTGAGCATCATTACAGGCCAGTTCATTTTCTTCAGGTAACCGGAGCTGCAAAGGAGTATACCTTTTTCGACGAGCTCCGGCTTCTGTTTCATGATATTGAGGGCAATCTGGCCGCCCATCGAGTGGCCTATGAGATGAATATTCTCTATTTCAAGTTTTTCCATGAGAAGGATGACGGTCCTGGCAAGGTTTTGGTAGGAATAGATAAAGTCGGTTTTCTTTCCGCTCTGCCCAAATGGAGGCAAATCCACCGAGATGACGTTATACTGTTCCTTCAACAGCGGTGTCAAATGCCGGAAGCTGAAAGTAGATGAAAGAAATCCATGAAGCAATACAAAGGTTTCCTTGGAAGAGGGATGACGGTGGTATTCATAGAAAATTTCTGCGCCATTGATCACAGCTTTGTAAGTTATCTCATTCATTACTCTCACTCCTGATAAGAATAGGTACTTGTATTCTACCCTGCATGAGTGAAAAAACACCATGAATCTAAGAGTGGGAAGTTAATATTGAGGCTTTGTGTATTGGGGAATCGGTGACTTTGGCCGGGGTGTCAGGAATCAGGAGAAGTTACCATTGTTATTGAAGTGATTTATGAATCAGAAGAAGTGAGAGGTTCATTAAGCAGCAATAAGAGCCCAGGACAGGTTTGGGTGTCACATAAGAGGTTCATGAATTACTCAATTCCAAAAAAAAGGTCAGGGCATCTAAGCCATTCTAGTCGTCTATCGACTGCGCTGGGGAAATCGACCTCCTCAAAATAAAAAACAGGACGATATATAAATATCGTCCACAATGAAAACAAAAGGGGGAATACTTAGAAAGCTTACTAAAAGCATTGCCCCTATGGGTTACTTATATACCTTCATTTTTAAAAAAGTTTATTCAACTGCTGAACCGTACTTAATTTCATAAAGCATCTGCATGACCCTAAGAAAATCCTCTTCAGAAAACTCCTTTGCTTTCCGGAGGATCAATTTGGATTTCTTGGTGCCGATTTCGCTGATGAGCTGTTCAATTTCCAGGTCAATTCCTTGAGATGGGCTTTCCAGAAGCTCCTTTTCGAGCATTTCGGATGCCGGTACATCAAGGACTGTGGACAGCTTCAAAATCGTCTGAGTATCAGGGATCTGGCTGCCGCTTTCGTATTTTTCAATGGTTCTTTTTCCGAGCCGCGCCCGCATGGCTAATTCTTCTTGGGTGATATTCCGTTCTTCACGCAATAATTTCAAATTCTGACCAAAATGAGACATATGAATCCCTCCATCAAATTAACCTTTACACTATTATTTTACCATCACAACGCCAAAATAAGTCATGAAATCCTTGAACAAAATGTGAGGGCTGCAGACAGTTTGCATCAACGATTCACCGCGCGAAAAGGGACAGTCCCCCTTCGCGCTTTAACGCGTTAACGTAACCGGGGACTGTCCCTCTGTGCTTTAGAGTGTTAAAGGATGCCGAATGAATTCAGGAATACGGCGATGATAGCGAGTGGGACGATGTAACGAATCAGTAAGTAAAGGACTTGGAATAACCCGTCGGACATTCCCGAACCCCGCTGGAGCTCTTCTTTCACTGCAGATTTCTTCAAAACATAACCTGTGAATATGCTGATCAGCAGGGCTCCAACCGGCAGGCCGATATTGCTTGTGATAAAGTCGGCAAAATCGAAAAAGGATTTCCCGATAATTTGAAAGTCTGTCAGCACCCCGAATGACAATGCACTAGGAATTCCGACCACGAAAACAAGGATCCCCGCGAACCAGGCATAACGGCTTCGCTTCTGCTCATTTCCTTTCTCCATGACTGCAACGATGATTTCCAGGATGGAAAATGCGGAAGTCAAGGTGGCAAAAAGGAGCAGAACAAGGAAGATGGTCAGGAATAGTCCCCCAAAGGCAATTTCATTAAATACTGCGGGAATCACAACAAAAACGAGTCCCGGCCCTACGTCAGGCTGAAATCCGAGCGCAAACACAGAAGGGAAAATGACCAGCCCGGCCAGCAGGGAAATGAAGATATTCAAGCTCGCGACACTGAATGCCGAGTTTGGCATGTTTTCCGTTTTTGGCAGATAAGAAGAATAAGTCACCATGACCGAGATACCTACGCTGAGGGCAAAGAAGGCTTGTCCAAGTGCCAGCAAAGCGGTTTCTGCCGTTAGATAGCTCCAGTCAGGCTGCAATAAGAAGCGGACCCCATCCATAGCCCCCTCAAGTGTAAGCGAGCGGACAACCAGAACAAGGAAAAGGACAAACAAAGCAGGCATCATGAATTTGCTTGCACGCTCAATCCCGGCTTTGATTCCTCCTTTGACCACAAGGACTGTCATGATCATAAAAATTCCCTGTGTAAAGAGGACCTCCCATGGCCGGCTAATGATGTTTTCAAACAGGGCACCATACTCTGCCTGTGACATTCCGGTCAGACCGCCTGTAAGGCTCCTTATCAGATATGAAAGAATCCAACCGCCGACAACACTGTAGAATGATAAAATAATCAAGGACACTAATGTTCCGAAATAGCCCACAAACGGCCAGGGTGAAGAAGGGGCCAGGACACGGTAGGAAGTGACGGCATCAGCACCGCCGCGTCTGCCAATGACAAACTCAGCAAGCATGATGGGGGTCCCGATTAAGATAGTAAATAGAATAAAGAGCAAAAAGAAAACTCCGCCCCCGTTTGTTCCAGCCATATAAGGGAATTTCCATATCGCCCCGAGTCCGATGGCGGAACCGGCTGCGGCAAGGATGAATCCGATTTTGGATGACCATTGATCGCTGTTTTTCAAAAATTTTCTCTCCTTTCTCCAGATGATTTCACCATCTTACTATGTTTTTCACCCAGTGTATAGATGATTTAAAATAATCAGATATATTTACTTATTTCATGAAACAATTACTGGAAAACCAGCGTTTCATAATTACAAATAAAAGGAAAGGGGGACTGATTGTGGAAAACGAGTATCTTATAAGACAGGCACAAAACGGAAATTTATTTGCCTACGGGGAATTGGTCAAGTATTACGCCCCGGTTGTCGAGCGCTTCGCTTTTCAAATGGGGGCTTCAAACGGTGATATCCAAGACATTTCACAGGAAGTGTTCATCAGGGTTTACCGGTTCCTGCACCAGTTTTCACATTCTAAATTCACAACCTGGCTTTATAAAATCACGCTTAATGTCACTCGGGATTTCCTTAGAAAGGAAAACAGGCATCAGCTAAAAACGGAAAAACTGGCCAAAGATTCCCTGACGGAGCCTTCATCCCTGCCTGAAGAAACCTTCTTCAGGGAAGAAGAGGACAGACTGCTTCATGAAAGTATTCAAAGCCTGGATGAAAAATACCGGCTTCCGATTATTCTTTACTATTTCCATGAAAAAAAATATGAAGAAATTCAGGAGATCCTGTCTTTGAATCTATCCACAGTGAAGACAAGGCTGCTGCGCGGGAAAAACATGCTGAAGAAAGCGCTGCTGCAGGCTGAAAAAAAGGAGGATGAAAACCATGGATGATAAGATGCTGGAAAAACGGATGGAGCTTCTCAATAACAACTACAAGCGGATGCCCGGACAAACGGATGTTTCCAATGTCCTAAAAGCTATTGAAAACGAGCAGAAACCAAAGAAATCCAGACGGAAACTCATTCACTGGCCATACGCAGCAAGTTTCATAGGTGTCCTGCTGATCTCTTCAGTGCTGGTATTCCAGTTTACGGGCAGTCAAGAGGGAAATCTACAGAACGGCCAGCAGTCAGTAATGACGTCGGAAGAAGTGGCAAAAAACATCGAAGAAATCGAAAAGCATTACAAAGTCCGACGCATGCAAGCAATGGGAAGCCTGGGATTGACAGAAGAGGGATTCAGGCAGACCGAAATGGGGACGTCCGCAGAAGCATATGTATCTTATGCGAAACAAACGATCAAGGATGGGAGAATGTCCATGTACGAGGGTACAGATACTGTCGCAATGATTAACTCAAACGTAGATGATATCCTGAAAACCCCAGCCCAGATGATCACTGGATTGACAGGGAAGTCACTTTCCAAAGAAAAGGCAGATCTATGGGTCAAGAATTATCTGGAAGTACAAAAGGGCCTTCTTTCAGCATATGAAGCAGGAATTGAACAGCACAGAAAAGAATGGGAAACGGAAATTCAGCAGGGCCGCCTTGAGGAACGCGATATCTTACTGGAACGGAAAAAACAGTACTCTGATAAGTTGATTACACTGGCAGAAGGTGCTGTAGGCAATGGAATATCATTGGATTATTCTCAATCCGAAGGACGCTTCTCGGCAAAGATGGATGCGCATTTTCTTAAAGAATTCCTCTCATCTTCAGAACTCCCTGAAGTGTATATGAATGTTTTGACGCTGGAGGGACTGCCGGCCAGTTTGAATGGAGGGGTCATAACCACCAATTGGGTAAGGGCGGGAGGAGACCTCCTGCTATATGAGAGTGTGCTTGAAAACCTGCCCCCTGGCTCGGAGTTTCTTGAACAATTCAGGATTGAGTACAGCACATTACTAAGGGCTTATGTGAAAGGTTCGTCCTCTCAATCCATCTTCAATGATGAGGGTGTGCTGAAGGAAGATGTTAAAGAATCTTTTGAAAAACTGATGGAGAAATATCCTGATTCAAAGACGGCAGCGAGGATACAGCCTTACTATAATAAACTGATGGAAAATCAGTTTGCCAAACCGGAAAATTGGGACGGCTTTTATATGGAATACGAGCTTTAAAATTATCAATAAGAATGTTTTTGTATTGGCAAAAAGGGAAAATACTTAATATATATAGAGAACTTTTGCGTATGTTCGCCATCTGTGATATAATTTATAATTGCGTAAAAAGGAGAAAATTTATATATAATTAGGAGTTGTTCCCATGAGTACAAAATACGAAACAGGAAACGTTGTAACAGGTAAAGTAACAGGCATTCAGCCATATGGTGCATTTGTTGCTCTTGATGAAAATACACAAGGACTTGTTCATATTTCTGAAATCACACACGGATTCGTTAAAGATGTAAACGAGCATCTTAGCGTTGGCGATGAAGTAACAGTAAAAGTATTGTCTGTCGACGAAGCAGCAGGCAAAATCAGCTTATCAATCCGCGCGACTCAAGAAGCGCCTGCAGAAGAGCCTAAGGCCGCTGCTGCGAAAAAGCCTAAGCGTCGCCAAGGAAGCGTTAAATCTGCTCCTGCCGCTGAAGCTGCTCCAACTGGCTTCAACACTCTTAAAGACAAGCTTGAAGAGTGGATCGAGCAATCAGAGCGTGAAGATCTAATCAAGAAGTAATATCGTGGAAGGACCGGCTTATGTGGCCGGTCCTTTTTTGTGTTCGAATTGCTGGACCGGCAAACAGGGTAGGGGGTGGAGTCTATCTGCGACCTTGGCAGTTCTATCGTCGCTCTGACGATTTCTATCGACGAGTTTTCTGTACCTATCGATAAAGTCCCTTTTCATTAGTAAAAAAAAACCTTTCTACAGAAGGAGGGGCACTAAAAACTTCAGAGTTTTATAACCGACTTGGAAATGACAAAAAATAAGCTGACTCTTTCTCCAAAAGGAAGCATAGTCTGCTTTTTTCTATATATCTCTGCAAGCACTGCACATGGCTATTGGGAAAGCATGGCAAGGTGAAAAAGGAGCAGACAATGATACCTACTATTATTTCCACTGATTCAACAACAAACTATGATGTTCAGTAAGTATACTATTTGTCGTTAATCTTGTTTTTCCACGTTGATTGGAGTGGAAGGTATGCGATCTCCTGCTGGATTAGCGGGACCCGTCTAGCTGCAGTGGCCAACGACTAGCGGATTTCAGGCTCCTTCCTTGCGATAAGTCATCATCAACTCACTCTGTTCGTTGTGATTCCTTTATCTCATACAGAAGCCCTCCAATCCGTACGTCGTTGAACGGCCCCTTCCGCTTTTGATAAGTGAGACCCCGCAGGCGAAGCTGAGGAGGCCGATCCAGCTCCAGCGGCCAACGACTAGCAGATTTCGGTCTCTCTCCTTGCGATAAGTCATCATCGAATCACTCCGTTCTTCGTGATTCCTTTATCTCATGCGACAGCCCTCCAATCTGTGCGTCGCTGATCGGCCGCTTCCGCTTTTTATTCACCGCCCCGCGTAGTCGCAGCTGGATCGGAAATCCACACTCTTTACAAAACCTGAAGTATAAAAGGCATCATCGTTCTGTGAAATGAACGATGATGCCTTTTATTTTTGTCGGACTTTGCAGTGCCCTCCCCATAAGAAGGGGAATTCTTTGTGCAGAGAGTTCAATCAGGGCGTTCAATATCAAATTTCTTGATCCGATATTGAAGATTCTGCCTGCTCATCCCAAGTGCCTTAGCGGTTTTGGTGACATTATAGTCATGATGTAAAAGGGCTTTCTGGATGTAATACGTTTCTGCTTCTGCGATATAGTCTTCAAGCGGCTTGATTTCTCTATCACCATCAAAAAGAAAATCTTCAGCGGTATTAATAAGTTCCAGCTCGTTTGAAAGCTGGGTCCGCTGCCTGAAGTGAACCGGAAGCTGGTTGTAACTGATCCTGCTTCCTGAATCCATCAGATTAAAGGCGCCTTCAATGACATGCTCGAGTTCACGTACATTTCCCGGCCACTCATAGTTTTTAAATCTTTCATATACTGAATCTTCAAGGCCTTGGACAGCCATCCCGAACAGTCCGTTGTACTTTTCGATAAAGAAGGCGAGCAAAGTCTCCAGGTCTTCCATCCGTTCCCTTAATGGAGGGATGAAGATGGAAACGACACTCAATTGGTAATAGAGCTCTTTTTTCAGCCTGCCTTCAGAAATGGCGTCTATGGGATCTTCATTTATTGTACACACCATTCTGCAGTCGATCGGCCTGTCAACTGTGGATCCGAGCCTGCGGACTTTCCTTTCCCTCAGCACCCTTAATAATTTTGTTTGGAGCGTTGGGCTGAGACTATTGATTTCATCCAAAATCAATGTTCCGCTTTCCGCCTGTTCAAAAAGTCCCGGGTTATCGATTGTTTCCCCTGAATCCTCTTTGTTGACACCGAATAAAAGTTCTTCCATAACAGTGTCCGGCAGTGCGGAACAATTTTGATTGATCAAAGAATTCTTCGCCCTGGGGCTGCTGTTGTGAATGCTGTGCGCAAAGAGTTCCTTTCCGGTACCGGTTTCCCCGACAATCAAAACAGGGGAAGTGGTTTTGGCAGCCCGCCTGCTGTTTTCAAGGACTTCTTTCAAGCGCAGGTTTTTCCCGATGATATGACTGAATGTATAGGTCGGTTCATCTTTTTTTGTCCGGTTTTCGCGGATGAGTTTTTCGAGCTTGGTGATATCCCGGGCAATCTCCATAGCCCCGATGATGGCACCTTCATGAATAACCGGATAGGTATTATTGATGGTGGTGATTTCACTGCCTTTCACATTGAAGTACGTTTGCTTGACATTCAGTGCCGGCCTTCCGGTCCGAAGCACATTTAACAGTGTACTTTCTTCCCCGTAATTGAATTCAAAGACTTCAAGCAAAGTCTTATCGAGGACATCCTCGACATCCATTCCCTCGATGACTCTCATTTTTTTATTATAGATAATGGTTTTTCCTGCTGAATTGATTACATGAACGCCTGCATCTATAGAGTCCAACACGTTTTCATAGAGATAAACCAACTCTTGCATCCCGTTCACAAACATCTTATTTCTCCCCTTTTATGTACTGCCCCTGAAAAAACTCTAGAATTTTTATAAGATTCAGGTTTATAAGTTTGAAAGGCTGTTTCACAGTGTAATAGTGTAATGTGCAAGATAGTTTTTCAGCAAGCACCAGCCCTTGAAATAAATGAATCAAAATGCCATTGCATACATATGATGCGGTCATTTTTATAATTTATTTTAGAAAATTAAGCAAAAGGCTTGAAAAATGCAACTATCTTTTGCATTATTATATCTGTAAGGGTTTTCTTATTGCAAATTTTTTTTGCGTATTCACCCTGCAAATATATAAAAATACTAATTTTTATTCTAAATAAAGGGGGAAATGAAATTGATTCCGTACAAACATGAACCATTCACAGATTTCTCGAAAGAAGAAAATCAAAAAGCCTTTAAAGAGGGCCTTGAACTGGTGGACAGCTATTTAGGGCAGGATTATCCGTTGACTATCGGCGGAGAGAAAATCACGACTGAAGACAAGATCGTTTCAGTGAATCCGGCAAACAAAGAGCAGGTTGTGGGACGCGTTTCCAAAGCAAGCCGTGAATTGGCTGAAAAAGCAATGAACGAAGCTTATGAAACATTCCAGACTTGGAGAAAAGTAAAACCGGAAACACGTGCAGATATCCTGTTCAAGGCTGCTGCAATTGTACGCCGCCGCAAGCATGAATTCTCTGCAATCCTTGTAAGGGAAGCAGGAAAGCCTTGGAACGAAGCGGATGCAGATACGGCAGAAGCAATTGACTTCATGGAATATTACGGTCGCCAAATGCTTCGTATTGCTGAAGGCTTCAAAGTAGAAAGCCGTCCGGGCGAATACAATCAATTCAACTACATTCCACTGGGAGTAGGTGTAGTCATTTCCCCTTGGAACTTCGCGTTCGCCATCATGGCCGGTACAGCTGTTGCTGCAATCGTATCAGGTAATACTGTGCTTCTTAAGCCAGCTTCAACGACTCCTGTTGTTGCAGCTAAGTTCATCGAAGTCCTTGAGGAAGCCGGACTTCCTAAAGGCGTTATTAACTTCATTCCTGGAAGCGGTTCTGAAATGGGAGACTATATTGTTGACCATCCAAAAACACGTTTCGTTTCATTCACAGGATCCCGCGATGTAGGTACACGCATCTACGAACGCGCTGCAAAAGTGAATCCTGGCCAAATCTGGCTGAAGCGTGTAATCGCTGAAATGGGTGGTAAGGATACAATCGTCGTTGACAAGGAAGCTGATTTAGAGCTTGCTGCGAAATCGATCGTTGCATCCGCATTCGGATTCTCAGGGCAAAAATGTTCTGCGTGTTCCCGTGCAATCATCGTTGAGGACGTTTACGATCAGGTTCTTGAACGTGCCGTTGAACTGACAAAAGAATTGACTCTTGGAGATACAACAGACCGTGAAACATTCATGGGACCTGTTAATGACCAGGCAGCATTCGATAAGATCATGAGCTACATTGAAATTGGTAAAGAAGAAGGCGAATTGATGATCGGTGGAGAAGGGGACGACTCCAAAGGTTATTTCATCAAGCCGACGATCTTTGCTCACGTTGATCCTGAAGCACGCATCATGAAAGAAGAAATCTTCGGACCAGTCGTGGCATTTGCGAAAGCGAAGGACTTCGACCATGCAATCGAGGTTGCAAACAACACTGAATACGGATTGACTGGCGCGGTCATCACAAACAACCGTGCGCACATCGAACAGGCCCGTGAAGATTTCCATGTCGGAAACCTTTACTTCAACCGCGGATGTACTGGAGCAATCGTTGGATATCAGCCATTCGGCGGTTTCAACATGTCCGGTACGGATTCGAAGGCAGGCGGACCTGACTACCTGCTTCTTCACATGCAGGCTAAAACAACTTCTGAAATGCTATAAAACTACAAATAATGGAGCCTTCATAAGGAGGCTCCATTGATTATAACCAGACATATTAAGATTAATCGGATACTTAACCAGAATTGAGCTTTTTACAATGTTTTTATCAGAGCTGCCGGATTGAAAGTGCCGGTTCTCCAATGAAGGCCGTGAACCAGCAGCCGATTTTCAACTATATAGATAATGATTAGGAGGAAGATAAAATGTCAAGAAACTCTCAATCTATCATTGAACAAACCCAGGAATATGGTGCAAATAACTATCATCCGCTTCCTATCGTCATTTCAGAGGCGGAAGGGGTCTGGGTTAAGGATCCTGAAGGAAACAAGTATATGGATATGTTAAGTGCTTATTCTGCAGTGAATCAGGGACACCGCCACCCGAAAATCATCCAGGCTCTTAAAGACCAGGCAGACCGCGTGACCTTGACTTCTCGTGCGTTCCATAATGACCAGCTGGGACCTTGGTATGAAAAAATCTGCAAATTGACAAATAAAGATATGGCGCTCCCGATGAATACAGGTGCAGAAGCGGTAGAGACTGCAATCAAGACAGCGCGCCGCTGGGCATATGACAAAAAAGGTGTTGCCGATAATCAAGCGGAGATCATTGCCTGCGAAGGAAACTTCCACGGGCGTACCATGTCGGCTGTTTCACTATCCTCCGAGGAAGAGTATAAGCGCGGATTCGGCCCTATGCTTCCTGGAATCAACCTTGTCCCTTATGGCGATATCGATGCATTGAAGGAAGCCATCACACCGAATACGGCAGCATTTTTGCTTGAGCCCATTCAGGGAGAAGCTGGAATTGTCATCCCGCCTGAAGGCTTCTTAAAGGAAGCTTACAAGCTGTGTAAAGAAAATAATGTCCTGTTCATTGCAGATGAAATCCAAGCGGGTCTTGCCCGTACCGGCAAAATGTTTGCCTGTGAGTGGGAAGATGTTGAACCTGATATGTATATCCTTGGAAAAGCACTGGGCGGCGGGGTATTCCCAATCTCATGTGTAGTAGCCAATAAAGATGTTCTAGGCGTATTCAACCCGGGCTCCCACGGTTCTACATTCGGAGGAAATCCGATGGCATCCGCTGTGTCAGTTGCTTCCTTGGAAGTCCTTGAAGATGAAGGACTCGCTGAACGTTCATTGAAACTCGGGGAATACTTCATGGATAAGCTGAAGGAAATCGACAACCCGAAAATCAAGGAAGTTCGGGGGAAAGGTCTGTTTATTGGAGTGGAACTGACCGAACCCGCACGCAGCTATTGTGAAGAACTGAAAGAAGAAGGCTTATTGTGTAAAGAGACACACGAAACGGTCATCAGGTTCGCACCTCCGCTTGTGATCAGCGAGGAAGATCTGGACTGGGCGATAGAGCGCATCCAAAAAGTCCTTTCAAAATAATCCTGTTTCATTTCGTTGTCCTTCATGTATATTTGGTTGTAATGGATAAGATATAAAAGACTGTAAAAGTAATTTATACATTTTCCTTGTCAGCTATTAAGTAATTACCAGGTTGTATGTTACAATAACAACGGTTTTAGACTACACAATAAAGAGGCGAATTTTTCAATGGGAGAAAATCTGAATCTGTTTACATCTACTCAACATGTAATCAACGATGCGCTGGGCAAGCTTGGTTATAGTGAGGAAGTGTTTGAGCTTTTAAAAGAGCCTATGAGAATGCTGACTGTCCGCATCCCTGTACGTATGGATGATGGAAAAATCAAGGTGTTCACCGGTTACAGGGCCCAGCACAATGATGCAGTAGGCCCAACCAAAGGCGGCGTCCGCTTCCATCCGGAAGTTGATGAAGAAGAAGTTAAAGCATTATCCATGTGGATGAGCCTGAAATGCGGAATTGTAGATTTACCATATGGCGGCGGAAAAGGCGGTATCATCTGTGACCCGCGCACGATGTCCTTCACTGAGCTGGAGAAACTCAGCCGCGGATATGTCCGGGCAATCAGCCAGATTGTCGGCCCTACCAAAGACATCCCTGCCCCTGATGTATACACCAATTCACAAATCATGGCCTGGATGATGGATGAATACAGCCGTTTGCGTGAAAACGACTCTCCTGGTTTCATTACAGGGAAGCCGTTGGTCCTTGGGGGATCTCAAGGGCGTGAAAAGGCTACGGCACAAGGCGTTACCATTTGTATCGAGGAAGCTGCCAAGAAAAAAGGCATTGATATCAAAGGGGCACGCGTAGTCATCCAAGGATTTGGGAATGCCGGGAGCTTTTTGGCGAAATTTATGCATGATGCGGGTGCAAAAGTCATCGCGATTTCTGATGCCCATGGAGCCCTGCATGACCCGAAAGGCCTGGATATCGATTATCTGCTGGATCGCCGTGACAGCTTCGGAACCGTAACAACACTGTTTGAAAACACTATTTCTAACAAGGAATTACTGGAACTGGATTGTGATATCCTTGTTCCTGCAGCGATTTCCAACCAAATTACTGAAGACAATGCCCAAAACATAAAAGCGTCAATTGTTGTGGAGGCCGCGAATGGACCGACAACCTTTGAAGCGACGAAAATCTTGTCCGAGAGAGATATCCTTCTCGTGCCTGACGTACTGGCAAGTGCGGGCGGGGTAACAGTCTCTTACTTTGAATGGGTGCAGAACAACCAAGGTTACTACTGGACAGAAGAAGAAGTGAATGAAAAACTTCATAAGAAACTGGTAGAGGCTTTCAATAATGTATATGACACTGCAGCCAATCGGAGAGTCAATATGCGCTTGGCAGCTTACATGGTTGGTGCCCGCAAAATGGCGGAAGCTTCAAGATTCAGAGGATGGGTTTAAGAATAAGCCGATCAGGTTGATGCCTGGTCGGCCTTTTTGTACTCAAAAACAGGGCTGACTCGGCCAGTTTAGAAGTAAACGCTTGGGAAAAGGTATATAATATAGGAATAATCAGAATCCGAGGAGAGTTTTTTATGACCGGAATAACGATTCGCGAAAAGACACAGGAACAAGTGAATGAAGCAGTCAAACTTCAGAGGAATTACTTTGCATCCGGAAAAACCCGGCCGCTTGAAGCAAGGAAGGCAAGCCTGAACAAGTTGGCTGATGTCCTAAGGAAGAACGAGTCAAAAATACTAAAAGCCCTTCATGATGATCTGAACAAATCGGAAAGGGAAGCTTACACGACCGAAATCGGCATTCTGCTTGAAGAAATCAGCTTTACATTGAAGAATCTGGATTCCTGGGCGAAACCGAAAAAAGTGAAAACCGCAGTCACACATATAGGGTCAAAAGGATACCGCATTCCCGAGCCTTACGGGGTGTCATTGATCATCGCCCCATGGAACTATCCGATTCAGCTGGCAATCTCACCGTTGATTGGAGCTTTTGCAGCGGGCAATACTGCTATAGTTAAACCGTCTGAATTAACCCCGCATACATCGAGGATGCTCTCGGAAATGTTTGAAGGCTCCTTCGATAGTGGGCTGGTTTATGTTATGGAAGGCGGGATTGAAACGAACCAGCACTTGTTGGACCAAGAGTTGGACTACATCTTTTTCACTGGAAGTGTCCCAGTAGGGAAGATTGTAATGGAAGCGGCCTCTAAAAGGCTGATTCCAGTCACCCTTGAATTGGGAGGGAAGAGTCCTTGCATCGTTCATGAAGACGCTGATATGGCTCTTGCCGCAAAGAGGATCGCATTCGGTAAACTGGCAAACGCCGGCCAAACCTGTATAGCACCGGATTACCTGTTTGTGCATCGCAGTGCGGAGGAGAAGTTCATAGAAGAATTTAAAAAAGCGGTGCATGAGTTTTACGGGGAAGAGCCGCTCAAAAGCGACCAGTTTGGCAAAATAGTCAATGAACGCCACTACAACCGGCTGAAGAGTTACTTGAGCGATGGTGAAGTAATCTTCGGAGGAGGATTTGATGATCAATCCCTGCAAATCCAGCCTGCACTTCTTAGGCCTGAGAGTATGGGTGTGCCGGTGATGACCGAGGAAATATTCGGACCGATCTTTCCGGTTCTAACTTATGACAGGCTGGATGAGGTCAAATCCTTTGTCGCCAGCCGTCCTAAGCCGCTTGCCCTTTATCTGTTCACTGCTGACAGGGAGGTTGAAAAGGACATTACAGAGAATCTTTCGTATGGCGGAGGCTGCATAAATGATACGCTCATGCACATTGCCACACCTCACCTTCCGTTTGGGGGAGTGGGGGAGAGCGGAATTGGCAGCTACCACGGGGAAAGCAGCTTCTCGACCTTCTCCCATTATAAAAGTGTCTTGAAACAAACCAACCTTTTTGATTTCTCATTCAAATATCCCAACTCGAAAAATGGGTTGAAGATCCTTCGCAGACTGCTCAAGTAGTCTGCGTTTTTAGTGAGATATGATTGGCAAGAGCCGGCCGATTGAAGTGTACCTGGCTCATAAAGCTCGTCTAGTAAAAGGCACAGAACCGCTGAATCCAACCAGACTAAAACCCCGACTTTGGCCCTGCCCGAACAAAAAAGACAAACTCCCTATCCCGGAGTTTGTCTTTGGCATTTTTTTATCGAGTCGGGCGTGCTTCAGGAGAATGCTCTGCTTCTTCAGAAGGAGCAAATAGAAGGCCGATGTTGATAAGGCCTGCGATACCGACCAAACCATATACAAGACGGGCAAGGGCAGAATCCTGTCCGCCGAAGATAGCGGCAACAAGGTCGAATTGGAAGAACCCAACAAGCCCCCAGTTAATTGCTCCGATGATAGTAAGGACCAGTGCGATGCGTTGAATAGTACTCATGTTGTTACCTCCTTATGGAATAGGTACCGGCATTAAATTAATTTCCCGGCACTTTTTATTTAATGGTTCCTTCATAGCTTGTTGAATTTCGCCATTTATTATGCATGCACTGAAAAAATAAGCGAGTGCATTTTCTTTGCAATAAGGGAACATTATATTCGATAATGAAAGGGCAAAAGTATAGAAGAACCCGGCCTGTACATAAGTGCGAAGGCTGCTGAAAATAAAGGAGGTAACAGGAATGAACAGTTTTGCTTACTATAATCCGACCAAATTGATTTTTGGTAAGAATGAAGTGGAAAAGCTTAAGGAAGAAATTCCTCAATACGGCAAAAAGGTCCTGCTTGTATACGGAGGAGGAAGCATCAAGCGTAACGGCCTCTATGATCAAGTAACAGGTTTATTAAAGGAAATAAATGCAGAAGTGCATGAACTTGCAGGTGTTGAACCAAACCCGCGGATTTCCACTGTGCGAAAAGGTGTGGAAATCTGTAAAAATGAAGGAATTGAATTCATTCTTGCAGTAGGCGGCGGAAGCGTCATCGACTGTACGAAAGCAGTAGCTGCAGGTGCAAAGTATGACGGAGACGCATGGGATCTTGTGATCAAAAAAGCCTTTGCTGAAGAAGCTCTTCCATTCGGTACAGTCCTTACATTAGCTGCGACCGGATCTGAAATGAATTCAGGTTCTGTCATCACCAACTGGGAAACACACGAAAAGTATGGCTGGGGAAGTCCTGCCGTGTTCCCGAAATTTTCAATACTCGATCCTCAAAACACGTTCACTGTGCCAAGGGACCAAACCATTTACGGCATGGTAGACATGATGTCACATGTTTTTGAACAGTATTTCAATAACGCGTCAAACACGCCGCTGCAGGACAGATTATGTGAATCAACGCTGAAAACAGTAATTGAAACAGCTCCTCAGCTTCTTGAAAACCTAGAGAGCTATGAACATAGGGAAACGATCCTTTACTCAGGGACCATTGCATTGAACGGAATGCTTCAAATGGGGTACCGTGGTGACTGGGCAACACATAACATCGAACATGCCGTTTCTGCCGTTTATGACATCCCGCACGCAGGGGGACTTGCAATCCTGTTCCCTAACTGGATGAGGCATAATATTGATGTAAACCCTGCCCGTTTCGCCCAAATGGCTGTACGTGTTTTCGAAGTGGATCCAGCGGGTAGAACAGAAAAAGAAGTCGGCTTGGAAGGGATCGATAAGCTGTCTGAATTCTGGAGCAGCTTGGGAGCACCTTCACGCTTGGCTGATTACGAGATCAATGACGAAAATATTGATGTAATGGCAGACAAAGCGATGGCCAATGGTGAATTCGGCAACTTCACATCTCTTAACCATGACGATGTAAAAGCCATCTTGAAAGCATCACTATAATGAATTTACTGGAGGGGCTGGCCTGAATTCAGGTACAGTCCCCCTTTATTCATGCCAGCCGAAGCCTGCCTTACAGGAAAGGATTTTTTTTATGAAACCCGCAATTTACACCATTTTGGGGATTTTTATTACTACTGTTATCCTCGGCTGGGCAAACTATGAATCAAAAGAACATACCATTGCTGCATTCGGGGATTCGTTGACTTACGGATATGGAGATAAAGGTGAAGAGGGGTATGTCGACGATGTTGAAACTGTATTGAACGACAAATATGAAAGCGGTCCTGTGGATATCTTGAATTATGGGATCGTGGGCCAGGAATCGAAGGGCGTTTTGCAGCAGCTTAAAGATCCAGAGGTAAGGGAAGAGGCGGCTGAGGCAGACAGCATCATCGTTTTCATCGGGACCAATGATCTCATCAACAGCAACGGAGGAGACCTGAACCCCCTTCATGAAAAGAAGATAAAGGAAGGCAAGGATGAGTACCAGAGGAATCTGAAATCCATCCTTAAGATCCTCAGGGATGAAAATGACAAAGTTCCCATCCATCTCATCGGCCTATATAATCCCTATCCCGAAAATCTGGAGATCGAAGGATATATTGACCAGTGGAATAAGCTGAACATTGAGATGTCGGATAAGTTTGCCGGAATCAACTATATTCCCCTGAATGGAGTCTTTAAAGACAAGTCCAAAAGGAAATATTTCAGTGATTCCCTGCACCCCAACGAGGCGGGTTATAAGTTGATTTCAAGAAGGATACTCAAGGATTCGCGGCTTTTTAGTGAAAGTTTGTAAAAAAACCAAAATGGTATCGCTTTCAGTCCGGGTCCATTCTTGATTATCACTATCCCTTTCGGGTAAAGTGAGTAAAGGAATAATTAAAAGGGAGGAATAAGAAATGACACATGTACGCTTTGATTATTCGAAAGCATTGGCATTTTTCGGTGAACATGAAATTACATACTTAAAAGACGCTGTAAAAACAGCGCACAAGTCATTGCATGAAGGAACAGGTGCGGGAAGTGACTTCCTGGGATGGGTGGACCTTCCGGAGAACTATGATAAGGAAGAATTTTCAAGGATCCAAAAAGCCTCTGAAAAAATCAAAAATGATTCTGATGTCCTTCTTGTCATCGGGATCGGCGGTTCATACCTTGGAGCAATAGCTGCTTTGGAAATGCTGAACCACAGCTTCTATAACGCTCTTCCTGGCGAAAAGCGCAAAACACCACAGGTCCTGTTCCTGGGTAACAACATCAGCTCGACTTACATGACAGACTTGATGGATCTTCTTGAAAATAAGGATTTCTCCATCAATGTGATTTCAAAATCCGGTACAACAACTGAACCAGCGATTGCCTTCCGTATCTTCCGCAAGAAACTGGAAGAGAAATATGGTGTGGAGGAAGCGAGAAAACGCATCTACGCTACTACTGATAAGTCAAAAGGAGCGCTTAAAACCCTTGCGAATGACGAAGGCTACGAAACGTTCGTCGTGCCTGATGATGTAGGCGGCCGCTATTCGGTTTTGACAGCTGTAGGCCTTTTGCCAATCGCAGTGAGCGGCATCGATATCGAATCCATGATGAAAGGTGCTGCAGCAGCGCGCAGTGATTTCGGTACAGACGAACTTGAATCAAACCCGGCATACCAATACGCAGCTGTGCGCAACATCCTTTATAACAAAGGCAAAACAATCGAAATGCTGATCAACTATGAGCCTGGGCTGCAATACTTCTCTGAATGGTGGAAGCAATTGTTCGGTGAAAGCGAAGGAAAAGACCAAAAAGGAATTTTCCCGGCGTCTGCAAACTTCTCCACCGACCTTCACTCAATGGGGCAGTATGTCCAAGAAGGCAGAAGAGATTTATTCGAAACGGTCATCAAGGTTTCTGAGCCGCGTCACGAGCTGACGATCGAGAAAGCAGAAAGCGACTTGGACGGCCTTAACTATCTTGCGGGTGAGACAGTGGACTTCGTAAACAATAAAGCTTTCGAAGGAACATTGCTTGCCCATACGGACGGCGGCGTGCCAAACCTGATCGTTGAAATTCCTGCAATGGATGCTTATACATTCGGCTACCTTGTATACTTCTTCGAAAAAGCGTGTGCCATCAGCGGCTACCTTCTTGGCGTCAATCCATTTGACCAGCCGGGAGTCGAAGCTTATAAAGTGAACATGTTTGCCCTTCTTGGAAAACCTGGATTTGAAGAAAAGAAAGCCGAGCTGGAAAAACGCTTGAAATAATGGACATGAAAGGCTGGCACCCGTTTAGTTGGGTGTCAGCTTTTTCTTTTGGATTACGTGGTTCATGAGGGGGGCATTAGTACAAGGAAGAAGAGGAAATGAGGTTAGGGAACACCACTGGAACCGCTCTTAAGACTTCTGAACCAAAACCGAAAAACCTCAAGGGGATTTTCGGAAAAATTTCCAGCGGAAAAAGATTCAGCAGCATATTCTCATACTGCGATGAAGCAGATCGCACACTTCAAAACGCCCGCTGGAAGCACCGACCCCAACTTCACTCAACTGATTTTCCCCTTTTATGACTTATCCCGGCCACTCTGGGAAAAACTAACCGAAAAGAAAGGAGTGGTTGGAATGATTGAACTTCCTTCTAAACTGGAGGGGCAGCATTTCCAGTTATACAAGCTGGAGCAGCTGTTAAAGCCGCTTGGATATGATATCGGCGGCAACTGGGATTATGACCATGGTTATTTTGACTATAAAATTGATGACGAAGTAGGTTACCAATTTCTCCGTGTTCCATTTGCATCCGTGGATGGCCAGCTCGATTCGCGGGGTGCGACCGTGGAATTCGGAAGGCCGTTCCTGCTGTCTCACAAGTACCAGCGCGGACTTGACGATCACGCGTCCACCGGTACTTTTTCCGGCACGACGAACCAGTTCTCCGAACCCCAGGATCCCGATGCAAGCTTTCCGGAAGAATATGTGTCCGTTGGTGTTGAACTTGTAAAGGAACTGGAAGACCAGCTGTTAAGGTGATTATTTTTCACTTGAGATAACAAGAAGTCCGTCTTCCGGTTTGATGATGGTTTCCAGAGGAGGGTTCACAGTAGTGGACTCTCCTTTCTTTATGCCCAAAAGAATGATGTTTTTTTCTAGAAGGATGCTGCTGAGTTCACTGAACGTTATTTCACACCATTCCGGGGAGGTTCCAATGACTTTGAGATTATTGCCTTTTAAATGATTTAACAGCTCTAAGATCGTGGTGCTCATCCCTTTGGATAATATGCTGTCCATAATGATATAGCTTGTCTGTTTATTCGTCTGAATCACTTCATCGGCTCCGGCCCTCTCGGCATTGGCTATATGGTCACTAGTCAAAATTTCGGCAACGCAATAAAGTTCAGGAGTGATCCCCTTCATGGCAAGCAAGGTCATAACCGAGTTCATATCAGCATCAATCTCATTCTTATTTTGATCAGCTGTAATCACTGCAATCGTTGCCTTTTGAATTCCTGCTTTTAAAAGCACATCATCACGGAATGCTTCTCCCCTGATAAAGTGGATATAATGATTTCTATAGGGATTCTCTTTAAGTGTATTATCAATTAATGTAATGTCATGCTTTGTGTCAAAGGCATGCAGTTGATCAATGATTTCTCTTGAACGCTCATTCCAGCCGACAATGATTGTATGGTCCTTCCCGGAATAGGGGGCCTTTCCTTCAAGATAGGCATTCTGATTCGTGACAGTAGAAGTTGCGAGTGTGACAAAATAAGTGGTTAAAAAGCCTGCTCCTAACAGGATTAATAGCATCGCCACAACTCGGCCGGTGGCAGTCAATGGAACGTAATCCCCGTATCCGACAGTGGAGGTTGTGATGATGGCCCACCAGATCCCGTCAAAGACTGTCGGGAAATTTTCCGGTTCTATCAGATGAATCAGAATTCCGAATCCGGAAATAGCCGCCATGGCAATTAGGAATGTCCGCACTAATATCGGCCATCTTAGAAACCGCTGATAAAAATAAAGATTCAAATTAAGCTCTCCTTTCCCGCATACTTATACATTATTCCCGGTTTTCACAAAAATAAAAGGACTCTCATCAGAGAGCCCGATTCAATTTTCTTCATTATTAAAGGCTGTTTTCGCATATATTATTGCTTTCGGAAAAATCCCAGGTGCCGGATTTTTCCCCGTATTCGAAGGTTTTACTCTCGATAAAGAAAGAGCAGCTCTTTTCTTTCCTGCTCATCGGAATTTTTACGACGATTTACCAGGATGTTATATGGAAATTATATTAAATTGCAACAAAGTTTACGAAAAGAACCTTATTGAAAGTTCAGTTCTTTGATCTTTTCAAAATCATTTAATCCGTACGCTTTGATTTCCTCAGGGGATAATGTGTAAAGGTTATCCCCTATATAAATCATCCTCTGGATCTGATTCTCCCAGTGTTCATAAATATCATCACCGTCCGATTGGACCATTTTTGCTCTCCGGACAATGCCGTTCTCAGGAGTGATTTCAAAGATGAGTGCTCCTTGAAAATCAAATACCTGTTCATGCATGCTGCCTTCTTTTTCATGATAGACAGAAACCGGGAAACCAAATAAGTTCTTTTCCGGATGTTCAAAAAGTGCTTTATGGTCTTCCAGCAAATAAGAGTAGGTACCGCGGCCCCCGATGATTTCTGTATCCTTTTCTTTTGGGTTATTGAAGTCTGATACATCAAAAAGGGAAACCTTCATACCGGTTGTCAGGACCCTGGGTTCTTCATTCGGCATTTTATCGTCCTTGACGAGCTTGGTGTCATTACCGAAACCAATTAAATGATCTTCATCCACTGGATGGAGATAGCTGCTGAATCCTGGTATTTTCAACTCACCCAGTACTTTCGGGGAAGACGGGTTGCTTGTATCGATGACAAAGAGCGGATCCACCTGTTTGAATGTGACCATGTATGCTTTATCTCCCATGAACCTGACAGAATATATCCGTTCTCCCTTGGCCAGGTCCTCGACTTTTCCGATCTGCTTTAAGTTTTCATCAAGGATATAAAGATTGTTGGCAGAAGGAGTTTCTTGGTTACCCCATGTATTTCCTTTTGTTGTGGCGATCCGGAAGTTTCCTTCATGTTCATCCATGGAAAACTGGTTGAGGATCGTGCCTTTTACATTAGCCATTGCAGAAAATTCAATGTCAGACTTATCAACCGTGAACTTATATACTTCAGTATCTGCAGATTCCCAGGCATTCTCCTTTGCAGGATTATATCTTGTTAACGCCATATAAAGATTATCTTTGGACATATAAATCTGGTGGCCGCTGCCTAGATAAGATTCCACATTGATTTCAGAAGATATTTCATCAAGGTTGATGGAGGCGAATAATGTGTAATTGGTTTCAGTGGATTGTGGCATATATTTGATATCCTCAAAGTTCAAAAGGGTGGGTTCCTCTCCATTCAAGCTGTCCGTTATCCTAGGGCGCAAATCAGCATTTTCCTTGTTTTCAAGTATCCAGTAATCAGGATAGTGGCTGGCGACAAGGTATACAAAGGATCCTGTCTTCCGGGCGGCCGTATAATTTCCTTCCATACCGAACTCACGCAGCAGTTCAGGCTTCTTTTTATCAGAGATATCGTAAATAAGTGTCTTCATCATTCCATGAACAGGTATATCCAATGCCTGTACGGAGTTCTTATTGGATGCAGGTTTGCTGGAGTACCCATCATCCCAGCTGTTACCTATGACTACTAGTTTGTCTCCATGCAGGAATATATGCTGTGCAGAAAAGTCAGGCTCGAAAGTGATGGCAGAGGCGGTCTCCATATTCTTAACAGGGACAGCTTTTGTAATCATCAGCTTCTGGGAAGTGACCTGATATATATAAGAGCCATCGGTTTTCACAATATCAGCTTCATCGACTCCCTGAACCTGATTATTGGTTATGCTGTGATCAGAGGAGGCAGATTCATTTTCCAATGCAGGGGCTCCGCCTGAATCAGCGGTATCTGCCGATTCTTCCGTCGCAGTCCCATTGAAGAATGAAAATTTCGGTCTGTTTTCTTTCTCTCTTTTTATGGCATATTTAAAATATCGATTCAGGTCTTCTTTGGATTTTACTTCTGGTAGAGTGGGAACGACGGCAAATTCCACTGTTTTATCTCCCCGCAGTGGGAGTCCAAGAGAAGATTTGACCTCTGGGGAAATGTGCAGTGTGAAGTATTCCGTTTCAGTCGGATACCCTTCCTCAGGCGGCAGGATAGAGACACTTTTACGGTCTTTACTGATTGTGACCTTCACTGGAATTTTTTCTCCCTTGCTATCCTCTACATAAAAGGCATCGGACCCAGTCCTTTTTATCGGCTCGGAAAATTCCAACTGCCAGGTTTTGTCCGAAAGGACGATATTTCTTTCAGAACCAAGGGCACCGGTCTCCACCGAAGGCTGTTTGAAAAAAACAAAAGCAATAGTAACAGCCAGCAGAATACCGGCAGCACCAATCCATAACTTCTTCATCTCCTCACTCCTTTTTGTCATTTATTACTGAAGTAGACGAAGATGAAACGGAAATGTTACATAAAAGAAAAATAACCTCAACGGGCTTTTGCGATTATACCATTATGAACTTTGATGAACCCGGATTTAAGGATGTCCAAACCGTTTTCATACATATATAACCCCATTTGTTCGACCGTCATCAGTTCCCGGTAAGTATGATTCATAACATCTGCAAAAATATTGTAATAGATTCGTGAACGCAATTGGTTCCGTGGTGTGGTCATGACAACATATCCATTCGGTTTCAGGAATTTGCGGTGCCAGTCCACCACTTCAGGTTTATATTCGTCCGGAAAATGCTCAAGAAGCCCGACTGACAGGACAATATCGAATTCCTTTCCATACGGGAGGTTCCGGATATCATCCACAACATATTCAATATTCAAGTCATCCTTATAATATATTTTTGGCTGGCCTGTTTGAGGATTTTCACCGAGAAATGGATAGGAGTCCGGAAAATGCTCAAACCTTGTTGTCTTGCAGTATTCATCATAGTCGACCATCACCACTTTTGCACCGGGATACATAGCGGCAAGCTGCATAGCTTCATACCCTTCCGCTGCCCCAAGGAAAAGAATCCTCGGTTTAGAAACATCCATTCCTTCAAAGAGGGTCCTTTTCCCACGCGGGTCCCAGATTCCATCCTGAATACGATGGACATAATTCCATAGTTGAATACGGACGACATCGCCAAGGGCAGATTTGATTTCTCCAGGCTTGAAGGATTTCAGGCTGGCAAAGAACTTTTCTTTTTCCTTCTGCTGCTCATGCGGAATATCTTTTGAGAACCATTCATGAAAGGACTTGTTGAAGTACTGCCAGGAAGTATGTGCGCTCATGGGCTTGCCGTGCTCTTGTTCATATTGATGTCTGTCTGCAGAATAATTTTTCACCTCAAAGGGCCGGCCCACATCTTTCCAGGACAACATGGACCAGTCACGGACGGTATCCACCTTAACAAATTTGTTATATTCCTTCTCTGTAAAGTTTCGAAGATCCATACGGTAATTCCCTTGCATCTCGCTTTTTCCAATATATGACTCATCAAACGGCCTGGTCTCTTCCGGCAGCAGTTCAGCTTGCAGCATATGATCCTCCTATTGATATCTGAATTTTCTTTCATTATAAAAGGAATGGAAAGCGTTTACAATATGGAATGTAGAACAATACATTCCAAAGTGAAAAAAAATTGATAAAACCACTTGCTAAAATAAAGTAAACTTTATATAATAATAAGCGTCGCAACATTATATTAAGGGGCATTAGCTCAGCTGGGAGAGCGCTTCGCTGGCAGCGAAGAGGTCAGCGGTTCGATCCCGCTATGCTCCATACCAAAAGCACAGTCAAAATGGCTGTGTTTTTTTGTTGTCTTACAAATAAAGGTTAAAGGAATATTCGCAATTTAATTACTTTTATTTCTATACAAAAACATCTTGTTATAAAAGTGGTTCTTTTGTAACATATATTTTGGTTGGTGTGAGTCTTAACTCACCCATTTAATAACGAAGTGACGATAAAGGCAAACTTATCGAAAGGTAAGGACGCAAAGCTATGGGTCTAAAATCCTGTTCAACAGGGTCATGATTGCCAGGTTGCCGAATAGCCAGAAAAGCGGCTGTTCCTTTATTGGGATACGGCCGCTTTTTTGTTTGCCCTTATTTAAAGGAGGATGGAGATTTTTGTAATTATGCTTTTCAAGAATGAAATGTTGTTCACTGAAGCCCTGAGTTAATTTTATAAATCAATCATTACAAAATGGAGTAAAAAGAGGAGTTTATATGAAGAAGAAGCTGTTAGTTTTTATTATACTTTTATTTTCTGTAGTATCTGTCGGCGGTTACTACTGGAATCAAGAAAATTCACGTGTCGAAGCGAAAGAAGATAAGAAAACAGAAAAGATTGAGGAACCGTTTAAAGTTGCATCTGTTCAATTCAACCCCATTCTTAATGAGCGGGATAAAAATGTTGAAGAGTTACTGAAGATTGTGGAAGAAGCATTTCAAAATGGAGCCAGGCTTGTAGTAGCTCCGGAGATGGCTACGACGGGATACTACTATGCAGATCGTGCAGGCATTGAACCGTTTGTTGATTCAATCCCTGGAAAGACAACCAAAGCTTTCGAGAAGCTTACGAAAAAATATGATTCATATATTGCATTTGGAATGGCTGAAGTGGATGAAGAGACAGACATCTATTACAATTCAGCTGCTTTGGTAGGACCAGATGGTTACATAGGAAAATATAGAAAGACACAAATGTGGGAAACGGAAATGCATTGGGCAGCTTGGGGAGACCTGGGTGTGCCAGTATTCGACACTGAACTTGGAAAAATAGCCATCAATGTTTGCATGGATTCTGCTTATTACGAGACTGCCAGATTGGCAGGGATACAGGGAGCGGAAATCCTGGCTTTTCCGACGAACTCTTCAGCGCAGGCCATTTCTGCTTTGCCGGCAAGAGCCCAGCAAAATGGAATGTATGTCGTAAGTGCGAACCGCTCCAATACGGAAAACGGCTTTCATATGATCGGAGGAAGCGCCATTTGGTCTCCTGAGGGAGAAAAGCTGGCCGAAGCTGCAGTCGTCATGACACCTGAAGAAGATATCAACGAACCAACAATCACGTATGCAAGCATTGATCCGAAAAAGTACGACAATGAGAATAAAGAAGCTTTGGAAAGCCGCAGGCCGGAATTATATAAGGAACTATTGCAGCAGGCAGCACCTTGGGATTATACAAAGAATACAACTTCCCATAAGGTTACAGCAGCAGCACTTCAATATGAGCCTTTAATCGGAAATAAGGAAAGCAATAAAGAAAAAATCAAAGACCTGATCAAGGGGGCAAAGAGAAAGAATCCTGATCTGAACATGGTTGTTCTTCCGGAACTTTCGTTGACTGGGCCTGTAGATGGTTTGAAGAAAAAAGCCATTAAAGCTCTTGCAGAAACAGCTGATGGTGAATCAGAAGAATTTATCGCCGATCTATCACGACAGTTTGATATTTCAATCGTATTCGGCTTCATCGAACAAGATGGGAAGGCGTTATATAACTCAGCTATGCTCGTTTCCGAAGATGGTTCCACCGCAGGACACTATCAAAAGACCCATTTGAGTGAAGAAGATAAAAAGTGGGCTTCTGCAGGTGACGAGCTGCCAGTATTTGAGACCGAAAGTCTGGGTAAAATTGGAATACTTATCGGCGAGGATGCAGAATACCCTGAGGCTTCAGGAGTTATGGCTGTTAAACGAGCAGATATCATTGCAATCCCATCGGCTTGGAATGGACAATTCGGCGGGAAAATGGAAATCAATAAAGTGGTATCAGCCAATGAGTATCCTGAAGGGGCTATGGTCACTTGGGATGCAGTAGCCATCGGTGCACAAGCTTATACGATTGTATCTAACTTTATTGGTACAGAGCAGAACTTCTTAGGCGGAAGCAGTCTGTATACATTGGACCCTCTATACGCCCTTGACCAGCCTGTCGTTGCATCAGACGATACAGAACAGGCATTGGTAGTTGAATTTGAGACGATCCAGCCTGAGGCTTGGTTCAATCAGGAACTGCTGATTTTGTCAAGAAAACCTGCGTACTTCAAGCCGCTTATTCTAGAATAATATACTGCAAGAAAGGACAGGCTAACTGAATGCCTGTCCTTTCTTCCCGGAAGGATATAATGATGAAAAAAATTAAGTTCTCCTTTAAATCAAAGCTGTTAATCTATTCTTTGCTGCTTTCCCTGCTGCCTATGGCTCTAATCGGTTTCTTTGTGAATAATAGAGTAAGTGAAACAACTAAAGAAGATTACATCAATTTCAGTGAACGAGAAATCAATCAAGTGGATAATGCGATTTCAATGTACTTTGAATCCATCAGGGAGAATGTCCTGCTTCTTGCAACAAACCCATCAGTAATAAAAGCGGATGATAGTGTGACATCCTACATGAACGCCAGCGGGGGAGATTCTATCGAAATGACTCCTTCTAAAAATGGTGATGTGGAAAAAGCGATATTTAATGTCTTCTCCCAGTTTGGAGCCACGCACCCAAATGCTGCTTATGTTTATATGGGAACTTCCGATGGTGGATACATCCAATATCCGGAAGGGCCGACCAATCCTGGTTTTGATCCCAGGGAGAGGCCATGGTATGGAGCAGCTATGGAACAGCCTGGTGAAGTAAGATTAACAAGCGCTTATGCCGCTACTGGACAGGATGGAATCATCGTAAGCAACGTGGCAGCGATTGAAGTAAATGGAAAGGAAAACGGGGTGCTTGGCCTTGATGTCAGTTTGGATGGATTAACAGATATAATCAAAGACATCAAGATCGGTGAGAATGGATACGTTATCCTGACTCAAACAGACGGGACAATCTTAGCAAATCCACATAACCCTGAATTGAATTTCCAGCCAATCGCAGAGATGAATATCCCTCAATTGAAGGATTTAAGTGAAAATGGGACTTTCGAGGCTTCTATCGATGGAAAAGATTATCTGCTGAATACAGTGGATTCGGAAATCGAGGGGTGGAAATATGTAGCTGTGGTAGAACAAAAAGAGCTGGCTGCCACCGCTGATAACATACGAAATGCGATTTTGATTATTGGGGCAATTGCCGCGGTCATTGCTATAGTCGTTTCCGTATTTATGAGTTTACGAATAACAGGCAATATCAAGAAAATCAGTAATCTCTCAGTTGCGATGGCGGATGGGGATCTCACACAGCGTGTAGATGTCCGCTCCAATGATGAAATTGGCGAAATGGGTGAAAACTATAATACAATGGCTGCGAGCTTGAGAGGCTTGATTGCCAAGATTTCGGATGGATCACAGCAGCTGTCAGCTACTTCTGAGGAACTTGCTGCAGGGTCTATTCAAAATCAGGAAGCGGCAGGCCAAATCGCTGTGTCCATTCAAGGGGTAGCTGCTGGCACCGATGATCAGAAATTGGCAATGGAAGACGCGGTTGAAATTATTACCGAAGTTTCCAGAAGCGTAGATGATGTAACAGTAAGCATGAGAACGGTCAGTGATTCAATCAATTTATCTGCAGAAACAGCTATACAAGGTACAAATGTGGTCAAGCAGACGGTGGAACAGATGAGTGAAATTGACCGCCATGTTGCTTCATCTGCCGAGAAGATAAGTGAATTGAGCGAGAAATCAAACGAGGTAAGCCACATCAGCCTTATGATTCAGTCCATTTCTGAACAAACAAACCTTCTGGCGTTAAATGCTGCAATCGAGGCAGCAAGGGCAGGTGAACATGGAAAAGGCTTTGCGGTGGTAGCGGAAGAAGTGCGTAAGCTTGCTGAGCAATCGAATCAGTCTGCACTGCAAATAAATGATATTGTAAGTGATATAAAAAGTGGCATTACTGAATCGATGGTGATGGTCACGAGGGGTTCCGAGTCTGCTAAGGCAGGTTTGCAGTTTGTAAATGAAAGCGGACAGGCATTTGGAGAGATCAAGGATTCTGTCCTGCATGTATCATCAAATATTACAGATGCGGGTGCTGCAATGGATGAAATGAAAAAACGCATAGTGGAAGTGGTATCTTACATAGATAATGTTTCCAAAACATCCTTGGAAGTGAATGACCATTCCCAGACTGTAGCAGCATCCTCTCAGCAAATGAATGCCTCAATGGAAGATGTATCTTTCGCAGCCAAAGAATTAGCAAAGATGGCCGTCGAATTGGAAGAAGTTATTTCCCAGTTCAAACTGTAGGAAGCTGTACAAAAAATACCGGTTCAGGATAAACAATAAAAAAGGTCTGTCCTTCCGTCTTCATGACGGTAGGACAGACCTTTTTGCTGGTGAAGAATCCATCAAAAGAACAAATTTAAGATGGAGTAAATGATGGCAGCCAGGGAAGCTGATATCGGGAGCGTAATCACCCAAGTGATCAGCATCCTTTGAGCCGTTCCCCATTTCACACCTTTAACACGGTGAGCCGAACCGACACCCAGAATGGAAGAGGAAATGACATGGGTTGTACTGACAGGTAAATGAATGGCAGTAGCTCCGAAAATGACTGCAGCTCCAGTCAGGTCGGCAGCCACGCCATTGACGGGACGGATCTTCATGATTTTCCCGCCGACGGTCTTGATGATTTTCCAGCCTCCGATGGATGTTCCAAGACCCATGGCGAGTGCACAGGAAAATTGAACCCATGTCTGGATATCTTCAGAAGTCTGGTAGTTATTGACGATTAAAGCCATAGTGATGATTCCCATTGCCTTTTGAGCATCATTGGTTCCATGTGTAAATGATTGCAGCGCAGCTGTCCCGATTTGGATGAATCGGAAGTTCCGGTTTGTTTTCGCCAGGTTGCTGTTCTTGAATACAACTTTGAAAATGCTGTAGACAATAAAGCCGATGACGAAAGCAAGGATCGGCGAAAACAGAAGTGCCTGGATGATTTTGATGAATCCTGTGTAGTTCAATGCCGAAAATCCCGCTGCGGCGATGGCCGCCCCTGCAATAGAACCGATCAGGGCGTGGGAGGAACTGCTTGGAATCCCGTAGTACCAGGTGATAAGGTTCCAGGCAATCGCAGCAAGAAGTGCCGCCAGGATGACCGTTGTCCCGTTTTCAAGAGTGAATGGATCGACAATGTCCTTGGTGATCGTCTTTGCTACTCCGGTGAATGTCATCGCTCCGACGAAATTCATCCCGGCTGCCAGGATGATGGCGTGTCTGGGCTTGAGCGCTTTTGTTGAGACTGATGTGGCTATGGCATTGGCAGTGTCATGAAATCCATTGATGAAATCAAATGCCAGGGCCGCGGCCACTATCAGAATGGTCAAGATTAATATAGTATCCATACCTGATTAGGCTCCTTACGCATTCTTCATGATAATGGCTTCAAAAGTATTGGCTACATGCTGGCAATAGTCGGCCACTTCTTCAAGTTCTTCGTAAATTTCTTTATATTGGATGATTCGAATCGGATCTTTTTCTGTGCTGAACAAATGCTTGATCGACTGTCGAAGAATACCATCACACTTTGATTCCAATTCTTTGATTTTGACAGCATGTTCATGTATCTGCGGCCATTTCTTTGTTGACAACATTTTAACCGCAGCCTCGATTTCATCACTGCTTTCACGGATTGCTTCCACAAATTTCAGCATGTATTCGTCTGCTTGAGTGACATTGTACATTTCAAACATGGCAGAGGTATGCTCCAATCCATCCAGAACATCGTCCATACTCATAGCCAATGCGAGGATGTCTTCGCGTTCGATCGGTGTGATGAAGACTTTATTTAGATCCTTGATCACTTCATGAACATAACTGTCACCTTTAGTTTCTAGTTCTTTCATGTGGGTCGAGAACGTTTTTAAGTCACTGGCATTCTTAATTTTATAGTCAGCAAAATAATGTGCTCCGTCCTTTAAGTTAACGGCGATATTGCTAAGTAGAATGGCGAAGTTGTCTTTTTTCTTGAATACCATTCGATTCAAACCTCCAGAAAATCTCAATTTTATTGCTAGGCTAATAATAGCGTATGTTGTCGAAAAAAGGTAGATGCAATTGAAAAAAACCTTTGGAAAATCCACCTATTTTTTGGGAACTGGACTTGGTTGTCTATTCCCGTTTTTATGGATTGAAATCCTTCTGCTTTTGTAAACATGGCTGCAGGTCCTTTGTCTGTTTGCCCGCTTTGATCATTATCGGCGGTGAAAGAACCAAGCCTCGTTTTTATTTTTCATTGGTAGTGTTAAAATATAAAAAAGGTATTCTATAAAGAGTATTTATATCTTTCCGAAGGTCGTGTAATGATGAATGATAGAAGAAAATTAGATAAATTAAGAAGAAAGTTATCGTCTGTACAGTTGATTGTTTTATTTTATTTATTGGCTGTGGCTGTCTCGACCATCCTGCTGAGCCTTCCGGGTGTACACAAGCCTGGTGCAGAATGGTCATTCATAGATGCTGTCTTTACTGCAGTCAGTGCCATTAGTGTAACGGGGCTTACAGTCGTATCGACAACTGATACTTTCAGTGTCCCTGGTTATTTTGTGCTGGCTTTCATATTGCAATTCGGCGGTATTGGCATCATGACCCTCGGTACATTCATTTGGCTCCTCTTTGGCAAGAAGATCGGCTTGAAGGACCGCCGCCTGATTATGACCGACCAAAACAGGTCCACCTTCTCAGGGCTCGTCCAGCTGATGAGACAGATATTAATCATCATTATCAGTATTGAGCTGCTTGGGGCGCTTATCCTGGGTATACACTTCCTGCATTACTTCCCTACTTGGCAGGAAGCTTTCTTACAAGGTTTTTTCGCTTCTGTAAGTGCCACCACGAATGCTGGTTTTGATATAACAGGAACATCTCTTGTGCCGTTTGCGGATGACTACTTTGTCCAATTTATCAATATTGACTTATTGATACTTGGTGCCATTGGCTTTCCGGTCCTTATCGAAATAAAAGATTTCATAAAAAGCGGGGGGAGTTCCCACTACAGGTTCACATTGTTTACAAAATTAACGACCCTGACGTTCTTTATCCTGATCCTGGTCGGTACAATTCTTATTTACTGGTTTGAAAGAAATCATTATTTCTTGGGGAAATCCTGGCATGAGTCATTTTTCTATTCATTATTTCAATCGGTCTCCACTAGGAATGGCGGACTGGCGACAATGGATGTCAGTGAGTTTTCGAACCCCACCCTGCTGATCCTCAGCGGGCTGATGTTCATCGGGGCATCACCGAGCAGTGTAGGGGGAGGTATCCGTACGACGACATTTGCCATCATGATCTTAAGCATTTTCTTCTATGCGAAAGGTAAAGACACCATTAAAGTGTTCGGGAGAGAGGTAGATCCAGAGGATATTCACAGGTCGTTCATTGTCATTACTACAGCTGTAATGATCTGCTCCTCGGCAGTTATTCTGCTTACATATATTGAGCCTTCATTCAGCATCATGCAGATTATCTTCGAGGTCTGCTCGGCATTCGGAACCACAGGACTATCGATGGGCATCACGGCAGAACTGAGCACCGCTGGAAAATGGATCATTATTGCCTTGATGTTCATAGGAAGGATTGGAATCTTATCTTTCTTATTCTTGATCCGGGGCAATACAGCTAAAGAATCCTATCACTATCCTAAGGAGAAGGTGATCATTGGATGATGAGCAGTGAAAGCAGAAGTCATATCTTGGCATGGATGTTTGCGGGGTTTGTGACAATGAAGCTGGCCTATTATGTAATTGCTGCAGGATCAAAAGGTGTTGCATGGATGGACAAACACCACTAGTTTTAGGTGATCACAGGTATCGTTTGTTTTGGAGTGACAGGGACGATAGATGAGCTGTTTTTAAAAAGTGACAGGTAAGGGATCCAGGGTTGAAAAAGCGGAAGGCAGCGATTGCTGCCTTCCGCTTTTTATGATTATGCAGGGTGAGGGGGGCAATAGAAAACTGCCCTGTATACACACAAGGCAGCTGTATTTAGTCGATATTGCATATGCTGATCGGGCAATCCTCACAGCCGATTTCATTCTTAAGATACTGTAAGTCCTTCACAATGATCTTTCCATCAGCAGTTGCTGAAATGACGTCTTTCTTCTTTAATTCACTCAGCATGCGGTTTACGCTTTCCCTGGTGGCGGCGCAAAACTTTGCAAACTCCTGATTGGTAAGGTGTATATCAATCAGGATGCCCTCGCCGGTTTGTACACCATAACTATTGGTGAAGCGGATCAACGTAGAGTAAAGCGCCCCTTTTTTACCGTTAATCATCAAGTCCCTGATCTTGGATTGATTCTTGCGCAGATGTGTACTGATCCACCTCATGAATTCGAACGTCAAGGCAGCATTTTGAATCAATTCAGCTTCAAGGCTTTCCTTTTTTATCACAAGCACTTCACTGTCAGCAAGGGACAGGGCGCTGAGCATGTACTTTGCATCTGTTGAAAATAAGGTCAACTCTCCTATGATATCATCCGCTTTGCATATCCTCATATTCAATTCCCTTCCGTCACTAGTCAGTTTGCTGATCTGGAAGAGCCCTGTTTTTATCAGGTACAGTTCGGCGGCATCCCCGCCTTCCTGGAACAAAAATGTATCGGCCTGCACTTTTTTGAGGGTACCGATGGATACAAGCAAATTCTTTAATTCATCTGATATTAACTCCATGTCACTTATTCTGATTGCCTTCTTTTCCATGGTATATTCACTCCGCCCTGTGGGGTAATCAATGCCGTGCTTCCGAAAAACAATTCAGTTGGTGACTCATTCATCTCACTGACTTTAAAGTATCATGTTACATTTCGATATACAATAGACTTTGTGAAAGAAGTTTGGCAAATTTATTCATAAAAAAAGTCCCTCGCAGATAAGCAGGGGACAACTTGTTAGTTCATAATTTTTTTGATTAACTCTTCAAGCTTTTCAAAATGCGCTTCCTCGAATAATTCTTCTCCTTCTTTTAATGCAGTGAAGGCACTTTCGACGATATACCGGCGCGGGGTTTTGCTATGAAGCAGCTCTTCCTGTATGAAGTCCAGAAGTTCTTCGTATTTCATTTGTTCCCCGGTATCGGTGAGCTGCTGTTTCAAGAAGAAAACTGTATGATGAAGCTCCTGTCTTGCATCTGGAGCACTTGTTTGATATTCAGGGAACCACACTTGAAGGAGTTCTGGCCTGAACAGCGGCTTGCTGCCTTTTTCCATTTCCTCTGCTATATTGATGATGCGGTCGACACTGTAATGGACCACGCGGTGAAGACCTGCAGTCGTATTATTCACCATGGAATAGTAGCGGAGATTATGATGCAGGATCCCGAGAAACGTGATGGCGAGGTCCAAGAGATAAGGTCTCTTACTTTCCCCGAAGATATCCAGGAAACGTCCATGCAGCCAGTAGATCATCTTCAACTGCCCTCTTTTGACCGAATTCTTCAGGTCCTCATCCTTTGACATCATGACTTCTTCAAAAAGGGGGATCAACTTGTTTTCCTTATTTTCAATCATTTGAATTTCAATCTGCTTGATGAAAATCCTTATATCGGAAGGATCTTGGCTTATAAGTAAGTCGTTTCTCTTCTGTTCGATTTCACTGTATATCGATTTGAAAAGTTCGATCAGCAATTCGTTTTTTGAAGAGAAATAATTATAGAACGTCCCTTTTGAAATGCCGCTATAGTCCAGAATGTCCTGAATGGATGTTTGCTGGAATCCTTTTTCAATAAACAGTCCATGTGCTTTTGAAATCACATGCTGTTTTCTTTTATTCATTCCTTTTCCTCCTGACTATACCGCCTGTATAATCCTGATAATAACCTAGTATCAAGGATTCCACAAACTTTTTTTAAAAAATATAAATTTCCAATTGAAATTTTTGTACCGATGGTATATGATATATCTTGTTTAAAATGACAGTACAAAAAAATGAACTAACAGTACAGGGGGAAAATAAATGGAAAGTACAACAAAAAACGTACGTCCTCAATATGGGATACTGGCTGTCCTCATGGTCGGAGCCTTTATCGCATTTCTTAATAATACATTACTGAATATCGCCCTCCCATCCATCATGATGGAACTTGAGGTCGAAGCATCTACGGTACAGTGGTTGACAACCGGCTTCATGCTGGTGAATGGAGTGTTGATTCCGACAACCGCTTTTCTTATTGAAAAATATTCGGTCCGCCGCCTATTCCTTGTAGCGATGAGCTTATTCACAATCGGTACAGTGCTTGCCGGGGTTGCCCATGTATTCCCGGTTCTGCTTGCCGGACGTATGATCCAGGCATCTGGAACAGCAATCATGATGCCGCTGTTGATGAATGTCATGCTAGTCAGCTTCCCTGTTGAAAAACGCGGGGCAGCTATGGGTGTATTCGGTTTGATCATGATGGCTGCACCAGCAATCGGTCCGACACTCTCCGGCTGGATTGTAGAAAACTATGACTGGAGAATGCTTTTCCACTTCGTAACACCGATTGCGATAATCGTACTTTTACTCGGTTTCTTCCTATTGAAAGATAAAAAAGAGAAAGTGGATATCAGGCTTGATTTCTTGTCTGTAATCCTTTCAAGTGTTGGATTCGGAAGCTTACTATACGGCTTCAGTTCAGCAGGCACAAAAGGATGGGATAGTCCATGGGTTTATGGGATGATTATTTTGGGTGCAGTATCATTGGTGACCTTCATTCTTCGCCAATCGAAGCTTGACAGACCGATGCTCAACTTCCATGTCTTCAAATACCCGATGTTCGCCTTGTCTTCTTCCATCACAATGGTTGTCAATATGGCGCTATTCTCTGGTATGTTGATGATTCCGATCTACGTGCAGACGATTCGCGGGATTTCTCCTTTGGATGCCGGCCTGCTTATGCTTCCTGGTGCTCTTGTCATGGCTGTCATGTCACCAATCACAGGAAAGCTGTTTGACAAATTCGGCGGCCGTGTTTTGGCTACAAGCGGTTTGCTGCTGACAGTTGTCACTACGTATCTATTCAGTAAGCTGACACAGGATACTTCTTACACAAACTTAGTCGTTTTGAACGCCATCAGGATGTTCGGTATGTCTATGGTCATGATGCCGGTTTCAACAAACGGCCTTAACCAGCTTCCAAGACGTTTTTATCCTCATGGTACAGCTATGAACAATACACTGAATCAGGTTTCTGGTGCGATCGGTACCGCTTTGCTTATCACTGTCATGTCCAATCGTACGGTTACTCACACAAAAGAATTGATGCAGGACGCAATGAAAAATGCGACTGGGCAGCCTTCTGAAGCAGCAATGGCTCAGATGCAGCAGCAGATTACAATGGAGGGAATGCTGCAAGGGATCAATGATGCATTCCTGGTTGCTTCCGGTATCGCAGCAGTGGCTTTGATCCTTGCCTTCTTCATCAAGAGATCAACACCAGCGGAGGATCCTATGGAGGAACTTCCAGTAAATAAAAAAGTTGCAGCTGAATTGGCTGCCGGAAAGTAAATAAATGCAGTCTCAGACTGAAAAAGGACGGTTCCCTGTTTGAATAGGGGAACCGTCCTTTTTATTATGAATTCTGCCCTTACAAGGGCAAATATGCCGAGATGAGATACGAAATTAGAAGAAAACCATGCCCTTTGAGTTCCTGATGCAGCCATGAAGGGGTACGAATGAAAGAGGATCGTGCTCTTAAAGGTCGTGTTGCAGGCATGAAGGGGTATGAATAGAAGAGAACCATGCTCTTAGAGGTCCATATGCAGGCATGAAGGGGTATGAATAAAAGAGAATCGTGCCCTTAGAGGTCGTGTTGGAGGCATGAAGGGGTATGAATAAAAGAGAACCATGCTCTTAGAGGTCCATATGCACCATGAAGAGGTACGATAAAGAGAGAAGCATACCCTTAGAGGTCCCGAAGCAGCGATGAAGAGGCACGAATAGAAGAGAAACATGCCCTTAGGGGGCGCGTTGCAGGCATGAAGGGGTATGAATAAAAGAGGATCGTGCCCTTAGAGGTCCATATGCACCATGAAGAGGTACGATAAAGAGAGAAGCGTACCCTTAGAGGTCCCCAAGCAGCGATGAAGAGGCACGAATAGAAGAGAAACATGCTCTTAGAGGTCCATATGCAGGCATGAAGGGGTATGAATAAAAGAGGATCGTGCCCTTAGAGGTCGCGTTGCAGGCATGAAGGGGTATGAATAAAAGAGGATCGTGCCCTTAGAGGTCGCGTTGCAGCCATGAAGGGGTACGGGAAAGAGAGAAGCGTACCCTTAGAGGTCCCGAAGCAGTGATGAAGAGGCACGAATAGAATAGAAACATGCCCATAGAGGTCCATATGCAGGCATGAAGGGGTACGAATAAAAGAGGATCGTGCCCTTAGAGGTCGCGTTGTAGGCATGAAGGGGTATGAATAAAAGAGGATCGTGCCCTTAGAGGTCGCGTTGTAGGCATGAAGGGGTATGAGAAAGAGAGAAGCGTACCCTTAGAGGTCGCGAATCAGTGATAAAGAGGCACGAATAGAATAGAAACATGCCCATAGAGGTCCATATGCAGGCATGAAGAGGTACGAATAAAAGAGGATCGTGCCCTTAGAGATCGCGTTGTAGGCATGAAGGGGTATGAATAAAAGAGGATCGTGCCCTTAGAGGTCGCGTTGCAGCCATGAAGGGGTACGAGAAAGAGAGAAGCGTACCCTTAGAGGTCCCGAAGCAGCGATGAAGAGGCACGAATAGAAGAGAAACATGCCCTTAGGGGGCGTGTTGCAGGCATGAAGAGGTACGAATAAAAGAGGATCCGTGCCCTTAGAGGTCCCGAAGCAGCCATAAAGAGGCACGAATAGAAGAGAAATAGCCTTTATGCACCTAATCTCTCTCATGAAAAGGCGAATTCCCCTTTAACAGCCGATGTGCCAAGCTCTCAAGGGGGAATTTCAGTCCTCCCATGTCCCCTCCTTCATTTTCTCAAGTCTATTTACTTTAAAAATTCCCAGCTGGTTTTATATAATTGGCTTACCGGCCAGGTGGATTTCACGTTTTGCTTGGAATAAAGCAGGACCGCGGAGTACACCTTAAAGATGTGCTTCACCTGGTGAGGAATCTATTTTAAAGGAGATATGCCTAATGAATTTCGTGACTCTAAATAATGGTGTCAAAATGCCTCAGCTTGGATTCGGGGTATGGCAGGTTGAGAATGATCAAGCGACAGCAGCGGTTTCAAAAGCAATTGAAACGGGCTATACATCCATTGATACGGCAATGATCTACCAAAATGAAGAAGGTGTGGGCAAGGCAATCAAAGAAGCTTCAGTACCGCGCGAAGAACTCTTCATCACAACAAAAGTCTGGAATACCGACCAAGGGTATGACAACACATTGCGTGCTTTTGATGAAAGCTTGGAAAGACTTGGTCTTGACTATGTGGATTTATACTTGATTCATTGGCCGACTCCGGAGTTTGATGAGTACGTGGATACATATAAAGCTTTAGAGAAGCTTTATAATGACGGTAAGGTAAAGGCTATCGGTGTCTGCAACTTCGAAATCGAGCACTTGGAACGCCTTTTAAAAGAATGTGACGTCAAGCCTGTATTGAATCAGGTTGAATGCCATCCTCATCTTGCACAAAATGACTTGAAAGAATTCTGTGCAAAGCATGATATCTTTGTTGAAGCATGGAGTCCACTTGAGCAAGGCGGGGAAGTGCTGCAAAATGATACAATTAAAAGCATTGCTGAAGCACATGAAAAAACATCTGCTCAGGTAGTCCTTCGCTGGCACCTGCAAAATAATACAATTGTCATCCCTAAATCAGTCACTCCTTCAAGAATCGAAGAAAACTTCAATGTATTCGATTTCGAACTGACTGCAGATGAAATGAGCCAAATTGACGGATTGAACAAGGACAGACGTAAGGGTCCTCATCCTAATGATATGAATGTCAGATAAGAGCGGATCAGCTCCGTACGTATGGACTAGGCCTAAACAGGTCATAGGCTGTCCTGCTCCGCACCTTAAGAGAAAGCCCGATTCAAATTTTTTGAATCGGGCTTTTCGTGTGTTTAAGTCTACTCGTTCAAAATACTTTCCTCAAGTACCTCCGATTTATCTCCATATACTTTGGTAATATGGTTTTCCCCCCACGCACAAAGAGAATCCAGGATCCCTTGAAGGCTCCATCCATATTCACTCAGTTCATATTCTACTTTCGGAGGGACTTGATTATAGATGATGCGGTTGATGACGCCGTCTTCTTCAAGTTCCCGCAGCTGCTGGGTAAGTATCTTCTGGGTAATATTCGGCATCAGCCGCTTTAACTCACTTGTTCTTTTTTTACCATGGGTAAGATGGCAGAGAATCACACATTTCCATTTCCCGCCGATGACTTCCAAAGTGGCTTCTACGCTTATGTTATATTTCTTTTTTTTCAAATCGCAGCCTCCTATTCACAGGAACTTTTTAGTGCCTATAGTACTTTATGGTTCCTATATCACTTTAAAGTACGTACTTTTCATTTGAATCTGTATGAATCATACTAACATTTGCCGGCCGAAATGACTACTAAATGAGGAGGAAGAAAAAATGCCAAAAGAAAGAAAAAGAAGTCTATTAGGGCTGCTGGCTTTAGCGGTCAGTGCCTTTGCGATAGGAACGACAGAATTCATCAGCGTCGGATTGCTCCCGCTTATATCCGATGATTTGAATATTTCCGTGAAAACCGCCGGATTGACGGTTTCACTGTATGCACTTGGAGTGACAGTTGGAGCTCCTGTCATTACATCACTCACTTCCAGTATGTCCAGAAAAGCCCTGCTGCTCTGGATCATGATTATTTTCATCATTGGAAACAGTATTGCAGCAGCAGCTTCAAGTGTAAACATTTTACTTGCGGCAAGGGTGCTGTCGGCTTTTTCCCATGGCGTGTTCATGTCCATTGGATCTACCATAGCAGCAAGCCTCGTTCCGGCAAACAAAAGGGCGAGTGCCATTTCAATTATGTTCACAGGGCTTACGGTTGCTACGGTCACCGGGGTGCCATTTGGAACCTTCCTTGGCCAGCAATTCGGATGGAGAAACGCATTCCTGGCAATCGTCATCATCGGGCTTATCTCTTTGATCGCCAATGCCCTGCTTGTACCATCAGATTTAGAAAAGGGTGCGAAAGCGACGTTTGTTGATCAATTCAGACTTCTTACCAACGGGCGTCTGCTGCTTGTGTTCATCATAACGGCTCTTGGATACGGAGGCACATTTGTTGTCTTCACGTACCTTTCCCCATTACTTCAGGAGGTTACCGGGTTCAAGTCAGGAAGTGTAGCAATCATCCTGCTGATTTATGGACTAGCGATTGCGATCGGAAATATGGTTGGAGGAAGGTTATCCAATAAGAACCCTATAAATGCATTATTTTATATGTTTATCTTCCAGGCGGTTATTCTATTTGTCTTATCATTCACGGCACCTTTTAAAATTGTTGGGTTATTGACGATTATTGCAATGGGGCTGTTTGCATTTATGAATGTTCCCGGATTGCAGGTGTATGTAGTCATGCTTGCTGAACGATTTGTTCCCGGTGCGGTGGATATGGCATCCGCCCTCAATATTGCCGCATTTAATGCGGGAATCGCAATCGGCTCCTACCTTGGCGGGGTCATTACCGATTCAATCGGATTAATTCATACAGGCTGGCTGGGCGGCCTTATGGTGACGGCAGCGGTTCTGCTTACAGCCTGGAGCAGGCGCCTGGAAAATGTTGATCAGATTACTTCACAGGCAGAATAAGCGTAAAGAATAAAATAATTGGAGGAAAAGAATATGAACATGTTACAAAGCACAACTCAATTATCTAACGGAATTCAAATGCCATTGCTGGGGCTGGGTGTATTTAAAGTAGAAGAAGGTCCGGAGCTTGTCCATGCGGTTAATACAGCGATCAAGCATGGATATAGAAGTATCGATACTGCCGCCATCTATGGAAATGAAGAAGGAGTAGGCCGAGGGATCAGGGAAGGAACCCAAGAAGCCGGAATAAACAGAAGCGACCTGTTCATCACCTCGAAAGTATGGAATGATGATCTGGGTTATGAAGAAACTTTGGCTGCATTTGAACAATCATTAGAAAAATCCGGCTTGGATTACCTGGACCTTTATCTGATCCATTGGCCGGTGGAAGGGAGATATATCGATGCATGGAAAGCCCTTGAGAAGCTTTATAAAGATGGAAAAATCAAAGCGGTGGGGGTAAGCAATTTTCAAATTCATCATTTAAAAACCTTGCTTATGGAAGCTGTTATAAAGCCGATGGTGAATCAGGTAGAACTCCATCCAAGATTGACGCAGAAAACGCTGCTGGCTTTTTGTGAAAAAAATAATATCCAGCTTGAGGCATGGTCACCTTTGATGCAGGGGGAAATCCTCGGACACCCTGTTCTTCAAGAAATAGGAGAAAAGTACACCAAGACAGCAGCACAAGTGATCCTTCGCTGGCATTTGCAGAATCAGATCGTGGTGATTCCCAAGTCCACCAAAGAAAAAAGGATTATAGAAAATGCATCCGTATTTGATTTTGAACTTACTGAACCGGATATGAGAAAGATAGATGGTTTGAATCAGGATCATCGGGTCGGTCCTGATCCGGATGACTTTGATTTTTAAATGCAGTGGGACAAAAAGCAGACGCTGTCATGTGTCTGCTTTTTTTGGCTCTTTTTATGAATAGTGGTGCTATCACAAAAAGACGGAACATGGTCTTTCATTGAACATGTAGAGAAGTTTGTTCTGTCCTTTTCACCGGATCCTTCAGGTAATATCTTGAATTGATAAGATGTATCCCCTGCTTCTTATATTTTCTATGCTCAGGCACTCAGGTAGTTTCTTTCGGATACGATAGATCAGTGCATTGATTTCTTCAGGTGTTACATCAGGTGTCGAATCCTCTGAATGTTTTCTCTCTGGCCAGACAGTTTCTTTTATATCGTCGTTATAGATGAACTGACTGTGGTTGTTCAATAAAACCTCTAAACATTTAAACTCCTTCTCTGAAAAAACACGGATGGCCCCATTGACTGTCAGTTCCTGTCTTATGGGGTTTAACTGAAATTCCTTTGGGGTGGCGGCATGGCCCATGGGAACAAGATCGGCTGTCAACTCAAGGCTGGTCAGTGTAAAAGAAAATTTAATCAAGCCGCCAGCCAATGAAATATTGTCAGAATTTCTTAAGGGAATCTGCTGATTAGCAGTAAGCGGCCGGCGGTTGAGCCATGTCCCATGCTTGCTGCCTAGATCTTCAATGAAGAACTCACCGGATTGATGTTGGATTATCGCGGCGTGTTCCCTTGATATGTGGATATTCTGAAAGGGGATGTCAGGAGAATTCTCTTTTGACTTCCTGCCAATAATGGTTTTTCTGGAGCTAAGGGGTATAAAGGCGCCGTTTTCATAAGGTGTGCCTTGTTCAATGATCATAAATGCAGCTGCTTTCATTTTATTCTCCTAATGATGTGATTGTTATTGAATTATCATTGATCTTCTATTGAGGAATGTCCTTAATATTTACTATAGTCTTCATAGATAGTTTATACCGAAATTGGAGGTTAGGAAAGTGAACTTTAAGAAACTAGTAAAGAAGAGTGCCATTGTCATCCTTATTCTATCAGTTTTTATTTTTGCCAATAATACATCTCTCCTCACAAAAGAGCGGAAAGGGGACCCCTTCCTTCTTGCTCACCGGGGAATGGCCCAAACGTTCAGCATGCATGGGATTGAAGGGGATACTTGTACGGCGGAAAGAATCTATGAGCCGGAGCATACTTATTTGGAGAATACGCTTCCTTCTATAGAAGCAGCCTTTAAGGAGGGGGCAGATATGGTGGAATTTGATATCCGGCCAACGAAGGACGGGGAATTTGCCGTTTTTCATGACTGGACCCTGGATTGCCGCACCAATCTTACAGGAGAACCGAAAGAGTATACAATGGAGCAGTTGAAAAAGGCTGATATTGGATATGGATATACAGCTGATGGCGGAAAGACGTACCCTTTCAGGGGAGAAGGAGTCGGGCTCATGCCATCCTTGAAGGAAGTGTTAAGTACTTTCCCTGGTAAGTTGTTCTTGATTCATATTAAAAGCAATGACCGTGAGGAAGGCAGCCTGCTGGCTGAAAAAATCTTGCAGCTTTCAGACAGCCAGCGGGATTTAATTACAGTTTATGGAGGAGATGCCCCGATTCAATCGCTGAAAAAGGTCCTCCCTGATATCAGGGTAATGTCGAAAGAAACGCTGAAAGGCTGTCTTATTCCTTACCTGTCATACGGATGGTCGGGAGCAGTGCCGGATGATTGCACTGAAACCCAGCTGCACATACCGCAAAAATATGTCCGTTTGTTATGGGGCTGGCCGGATAAATTCCTAAATCGGATGGAGGCTGTGGAGACAAGAGTCATCATTGTGGCTGGAGACGGAACCTGGTCTGAAGGGTTTGATTCAGAGAAGGATCTGGAAACACTGCCTTCAAACTATACTGGTGGGTTATGGACAAATCGGATCGATAAAATTGCACCAATTTTCAAATGAATTGGAAAGATTATGATAATATATAAGAGAATTGCACTATATCACCCTGCTGAAATCAAAGATTATTTTCATCAAGTGAGCAGAAATAGATAAATCACTGAAAGAGGGGAAAGAAAATGATGTCGGCAAAAAAAACATTCTTTAGTCTTCTTGGAGGGGTAGCGGCAGCAGCAATCCTTAGCAGCGGTGCAGCATCGGCTGAGGAATCCGATAAAGGAGCAGTGATGCAGGCAGATGATGATACAATCAGTCCATTATCTGTTCCAGTGGATGGAGGCGGACATACCTGGACCTATGTGAAGACTGTCTATACTTCATCAGGATACATCAAGCTATATAGCGATAGGGATTCTTATTGGTATTATACGAAGGAAGTTTATTACGACAAAACCGGAAAAGTAATCAAAACAGTATATGATAGATTTGCCTTGTAGCGTGGAATGAAGGGCTGAGTTTCAGTCCTTTTTATTTGTGCCGGACTCATTATTGAAATGAAATTAATTCGAAAAAATAGCAGCCGCATAAATGTGGCTGCTGGAAATATGGCTTAAGAAACGGTATTGAAATTCAGCGCAATCAAAGCTTGATGAAGGGTCCCTTTAATCGTCAAGCGATCAAGGTTCAATCCCAGGGAAACCATTGTATGAGAGACCTCTGGGCGGATCCCGGTGATGATCGCCTTTACCCCGATTAAAGAAAGGGCTTCGATTATCTTGAATAATTGATCAGCAACCATCGTATCAACAGTGAGTACACCGGACAGGTCGATGACAAGGTGATTCAATTGTAATCTTTCCGCTTGCTTTAATGTTTCCTCAATCAGCAGCCTTGCCCGTTCAGTATCGATATTTCCGATTAAAGGCAAGATACCGACTTCCGGTCCAAGAGGGACTACTGGAACTGATAATTCAAGGAAAGCCGATTTTGCATTTTCCATTGCCTTTTGGAAACTGTCCACATAGCTCAGACTGAAATTATAAACCGCTCGGTCCAATAATGGATCTATAATAGAGATTACTTTAAATAAAGTGTCTGTGGAAATACTGCATTCATTTGCTGCTTCCCTGACAGCCTTCCAGATATATTCCCTATAGAAACTTGTGTCCTTCAACGCTTCATTCAAAGGTGCTCCCAGTTGGAAGAAATACTCACCGTTCGTACGCCCCCATTGGTCAACTTGATTGATAGCTTGCTGCGGATCTTCATACTGTACCAATGCTTCTCCAAATAAGCTGAGAAATTCCGCACGAAGTTCGAGGATTTTTGGTTCGAATTTTGCGAAATTGTGTTTATCTGTTTCAGTCATGGGGACCCCTGCCATTCTATCCCTATGTATTTCTTTTGCAAGATCATGTTTCTTGACTAAAATTCTGTGTCCCAATGCATGTATTTCATTAGTCATTTAATTATCCTCCAACTTCTCTATCACGGTTTTCCGGACTTCTCTTCCAAATTATCAAACTACCGATTATTATATCTTATTTCATCCAGGGAAAGGAAATTAATTGTGGACAAGAGAAAGTCCGGCATTTGCCAGACATTCACTTAATAATTTATTTGTTCGAATAGAAGATACTTTTCATTACTCGTTTTTGCAACAAGAAAATCATCATGGTTCCGTACACTGAAAATTTTAGTCCCTTCCTCCAGGCTGTTAGAGGTGAGATCAGCGACAGGGTGAAGAGCTTTATCTATCTTTGAAGTGATTTCACCCATTTCTTTGTCCAGAGTCAGCGGTTTTTCTTCATTAATCCGCAGATACTCTTTTCCATTGACGGTCATCATCTCTCCATATCCGCACAGTTCACTTGGAACAGCTGCCTCTTCAGTACCGCATCCGCTAATGAACAGGAGAGCAGCTCCAATTACGAAAATCTTTTTCATCATTATTCCTCCTTAGACGATTTCATCTATAAGAAGGTTATTCATGCCTGTCTTAGAAAATGAGTGAAAAGAAAAACGGCTCTGCAAAAAAACAGGGCCGTTATTTATAGAATAATTAATTCGGGTTTATGATTTCTGTCAAGAAAAGAATTTCATCTTGTATCAATGCTTTTAAACTAGTGTCAGGGCATCGCTTATAATCATCAAAAAGTCTGCCGAGTTCTTTTATGAAGATAAGGGTTTCAATGTCTTTGTTCATATATCAACATCTCCGTTCCTATAGGTATTATAGACTATTAACAAGATTTTTAAACGAAAAATTAAGAAAAAAATGGAATTTTAATATTCGGAATTTTTCTATGTTTGCAGGAGTATAGGATGATGCCTCGAAGCTTATTGGTAACAAGTATTGAAAATAGAGGTGGAATATGAAATTAAGAATCATGCATACGAATGATCTGCACAGTCACTTTGGGCAATTTTCCAGAGCTGTCACTTTAATCAAAAAGTACAAAGATGAACATACATTGTTAGTGGATGGCGGTGATTTTGCAGACTTTAAAAGTATCGAGCTCCAGGGTACAAGAGGGGCAGCTGCGATAGAACTGCTGGAGTACGCAGGGTATGACGCCATCACCATCGGCAATAACGAAACCTTCAATGGAGTGGACACCCTGCAGTATATGGCGGAGATAAGCAGGGTGCCGTTCATCAGTAACAACCTTCAAAGAAAAGGAAAGGTTCCGGTCAAAGGAGTTATGCCATCCATAATCATTCAGAAGTAAGGGGTCCGTATCCTCATTACTGGATCTTCACCTGATCTTGGGGCTTTCAATGATGGTTTGGGGGTCCATATCAGTTCTTATAAGGAAGCCCTTAAGGAGGTAATCCAAACTCGAAAAGGGGAATATGATCTTTGTCTTGTGCTGAATCATGTCGGTACTTTTGCAGATGATGCCCTTGCAGAGGAAATAGATGGTATTGATATCATCATCTCCTCTCATGATCACCAGCTTTACCCGGAGGCGAAAATAGTCAATGGAACGATCTTGAATAGTGCCGGTTGTTATGGGGAATATGTGGGAATCATTGATATTGAGATCTCTACTGCAGGAGTGGAACTGCTTCACTCCAAAACAGTGGCAACAAGGGATGAGGAGGAAGATGGGGAAGTGGTCTCAATACTCAAACGAAATAAGGAGAAAGCCATTGATGTTTTGAGTCAGCCGCTATATCGCCTTAATACCCCCCTTTGGCATGATGCCGTCGAAGAAAATCCGATCAGTAACTTGATCGCAGACGGGTTGCGGGATATGCTTCAGTGTGAAATAGGATTGATCAACAGCGGGATAGTCAACGCCGGGGCATTTGAATTTATATCTAACAAGAAACTCATTGAGATTTGTCCCTCACCACTAAATCCCACTTCTTTTGAAGTCCAGGGTAAGCACTTGCGGGAAGCATTCGAGCAGTCGCTTGATGCACAGGTATGCCTTGCCGAGGGAAAGGGACCAGGGTTTCGGGGGAGGTTTGCCGGAAAACTGCATGTTTCCGGAGCGATAATAAAGCATGATGGCAATAAGGTCATTGAGGTATTGATCGGCGGCCAGCCGCTTGAAGAGGAAAAATTCTACAAGGTTGCAAGTTCGGATTATCTTCAGAGAGGATCCGGCTATCCATCGCTTGCGAATAATAAAAATGAAAAGTACCTCGCTGAGGAGATCAAGGACGTCATCCGCATGTATGCGAAAGAACCATCATATACTGAGAAAGCTTTACTGCCACGCTGGCGGGCCAGTAATACTGTAACGGCGTAAGTGTCCAAGGTATCATTTTAATAGGCTCTATTCGTAAACTTTGTCGCTATTTAAAATGAATTTCAACTAATATCCTGGTAAATCGCCGAAAAATCCTGATAAGCCGGAAAGAAAAAAGATGCTCTTTTGTTTCGAGAGTAAAACATCGGAATACAGGTGGGAAAATCAGGCACCCGGGATTTTTCCAAAAGCAACAATATATGCGAAAACAGCCTTGTAATAAGTGATACCATCCAGGTTTCTATATTGGTATACTGTGTAGGTGCTCGATTAATATAGAAATGGGAGAGCGGGAAATGAAGAAAGGCATCAAAGCGCTGGCTGAAGCTGTGAATCAGCTGCATGATATACTGATTAAAGTGTCGAATGACTTTTTGGGCCTGAACCTAACGGATAAAGATTTGCATTTCTGGATCATGGGATTCATCGGGATCGCTGCCTTTATGGTCGTTTTCCTTTTCACTAAATGGCTTTCGAAGCTTCCTTTTGGCATAACAATCATTTCTTTCCTTTATACCATGACATTCATGTTCGTCCTAGTGTTTGCTATAGAAATTCAGCAGGCCATCACAAACAGGGGAAATATGGAATTTGCCGATGCTGTAATCGGATTATGGGGATACCTGGTTTTTTTCATGATTTATGCAGCTCTCGTCCTGTTGGTTTTGGGAGCGAAGGTTCTATATACAAAATACAGAGAGAAAGATTCGGATATAAAAATGTAGAGGCTGTGACATAGCTATTTTATTAGCGTCCAAAGCCGAATGCTAATTTCACTTAAGATCTAATTGAATTCAAAAAGCCGAACTATTCTAGAATGCTGAGTTAGCATTTCTAAAAATAATTCGGCTTTTTTAGTTAATGAAAAGCTTTTGTTCCAGCCTCGTTTTTTATACAATTTTTGTCTTGCCGCATTCTCTGCACTTTCTGTAAAACATTCCATCTTTAACAGTCGATTTGAATAATTTATTCCCGCATTCGCATCTTCCGCTGACTTCATCAGGTTCATCTTTATAATAAACGATGTCTTCATTTTTGGTTTCTGAATTGTTTGTCATCTCACAACTTCCTTCCGTTGCTTTTTGGTACATAGTTTAATATAGCAGTATTTCAGGGGGATTTCCATGAAGCAGATGGATATATTTGTGGCAAGGTCTTCCACGGTGGTTTAAGGGGGGGACAGACCTGATTCATGAGAGAAGAGGTCAGGCTGCCTGGATGGTAAGAAAGCGGGCATTTACCTGGAAGAAAATAAATATAGAAGAAAGAGACAGATGCTGCGTCTGTCTCTTTCTTTTAGAATCCATGATTACTGGTTCTTAGCTTTCAATGGGACTTCCTTTTTCTCCTCTTCTTCACACGCGGGCTAATGACTTGAAGGGAAAGCCATATAAACACGTATCAATCATAATTCATGGAGGGATTTTATTTTCCAAGATGGAAAGTACGTCTTATCGATAGGATTCCGACATATTTTATAGTACGAGTCATTATTTCTAAGTAAATACATTTTGAGAGAAAGAAGGGGTGGAAATGTTAGGGTTTTTGCAGCGTATTGGCAAGGCGTTGATGCTCCCGATTGCTGTTCTTCCTGCAGCGGCTTTATTGCTGCGGATCGGCCAGCCGGACTTATTGGACATAGCTTTTATATCGGCAGCGGGAAAAGCGATATTTGATCATTTGGCATTGTTGTTTGCGATCGGGGTAGCGATTGGGCTTTCGAAGGACGGGAATGGCTCAGCCGGTTTGGCAGGGGCGATAGGATTTCTTGTATTAGTGGAAGGAACAAAAGCCATTAATGAGGAAATCAACATGGGGGTCCTGGGAGGGATTCTTGCGGGTGTGATTGCCGGTATACTCTATAACCGGTATCACGATAAAAAACTTCCTGATTATTTAGGGTTCTTTGGAGGAAGGCGGTTCGTGCCAATTGTCACATCTCTGGCGATGATTTTGCTCGCAGGCATCTTTGGATATGTCTGGCCGCCGATTCAGGAGGCGATCAACGCTGTAGGAGAATGGATCGTGGGAGCGGGTGCACTAGGGGTAGGAGTGTTTGGTTTTCTAAACCGATTACTGATTCCCCTCGGTCTTCATCATGTGCTGAATACACTTGTGTGGTTTGAGTTTGGTGAATTTACGAATGCTGCGGGGGATGTGGTAAGAGGGGATTTAACCCGTTTCTTTGCCAAAGATCCTGATGCCGGGATCTTTATGACGGGCTTCTTCCCGGTAATGATGTTCGGTCTTCCTGCGGCGGCGTTTGCAATGGTAGCGGCGGCCAAGAAGGAAAGGAGGAAGCTGATTACAGGTGCAATGGCCGGTATTGCCTTCACTTCATTCCTGACAGGAATAACGGAGCCGATTGAATTCTTGTTTATGTTCCTGTCGCCGGTTCTTTATCTGGCACATGCGATATTGACAGGGGCAGCCATGTCATTGGTCTATATACTTGATATTCACTATGGATTCGGTTTTTCCGCGGGTGTAATCGATTATATATTGAATTATAATATTGCCAAAAAGCCGCTGATGCTATTAGGAATCGGCCTGTTGTACGGTGCGATTTACTTTGTGGTTTTCTACTTCTTGATCATTAAGCTGAATTTAAAAACACCTGGAAGAGAAGATGAAGTAGAAGGCGAATTTTCTCAAATTGCACCCGCTGGCGGCAATTATGCAGAACTTGCGGTGAAATATCTTGATGCCTTGGGAGGAAAGGGAAATGTGGCGGTTATCGATAATTGTGTCACCAGGCTCCGGATGGTGGTGAATGACACTGGTATTATCGATGAAACTGAATTGAAAAGACTCGGTGCCAAAGGAATCATCAAGCTTAACCAACGAGATTTGCAAGTGGTGGTTGGAACCGACGTTGAATTTCTGGCAGACGAGTTGAAAAAGTTGTAGTAAACGAATATGGATATGTGCGATGACAGGGAAATGTACCTATTTAAAAATTCAGAGGGGTCCTTTTTGCTGAGATAAATATCAGCCAATAGATGATATAATAGAGATACAGCATAATACAGGATGGGGCAGCGGCTCATACTCCCGTAAGAAGGGAGGTGATACGCTTATGGTTGCAATTGGAGATGTCCTTCAGATCATGATTGCATTTGGAACGCTCGTTGTCGCGATAATCGCGGTGACAGAAAAAAAGAAGTAACCATCCCATCCCCGGCCAAAGGTTAAAGATGATTACTTCTTATGTTTAGCTTATGTTGAGCCGCTGCATTTCCATGCAGGTATTTGCTGTAAGGGAGTCCTGATTGCCGTCAGGGCTCTCTTTTTATTTTATGATGATACCTTCATTATATACTTACCTTGTTTTTTCGTAAACCAAACACTCCTCAATAATAAGTTTTTTTAAAAAAATAAATATTTTTTCATCTCTAGAGATAGTAGGGTTTGCCTGGTTATTTCTACCCTGAAAAACCAGAGTTGATACAATCTGATTGTTTACAAAGTACTTGGGGTGGAATAGTCCTAACGTAACATATAATTATACAGCTTCTTTACAAGGGTGTTACATAACATCTCAAAAGAAGAAAAAACCAAGGAGGTAAAAGATGAATTTTAAAAAAGCATTAGTCGCAGTTCCATTAAGTTTATCGCTGTTAGTTCCCGGAGTGGCAGCAGCAAACAATTCGGAAGCACCATCAGTTGAGACACCGGCGGTCGAGTTAAGGGCTGACCTGGATAAACTGTTCTCTGAACATGCTTATCTTGCTATGACAGCTATGAGAAAAGGGGCAAATGGGGATGAAGATTATGCTCAAGTGGCAGAAGCATTAAATGGGAATACAGATGACCTGACAGCCGCTATCGAAAGCGTTTACGGAGAAGAAGCAGGAAATCAATTTAATGAATTTTGGAGCAATCATATCAGTTATTTTGTAGATTACGTAAAAGCTTCTGCCAATGGTGATGAAGATGCTAAACAAGCAGCTTTGGAAGAACTGCAAATGTATAAGCAGGATTTTTCAACTTTCATTTCTGAAGCTACAGATGGAAAGGTCCCTGCTGATGTATTAGCTTCTGGATTGCAAACTCATATCGAGCAATTAATATCCGGTTTCGATGCATATATGGCTGAAGACTATGATAAAGCATATTCAACGCAGAGTGAAGCAATGGAACATTTGTATATGACTAGTAAAGCCTTGTCAAGTGCAATCGTGAATCAATTCCCGGAAAAATTCAATAATACAAAAGCAGTTACGAATGCCTCAAACCTTCGATCCGATTTGAACTTCCTTCTTTCTGAACACTTTGCACTTGCACAGCAGGCGATGCAAAATGGAATCGATGGAGCACCTGAATTTCAGGCGAATGTCAATGTCCTGAATGAAAATACAGAAGAGCTTTCAGCAGCAATCGGTTCTGTATATGGAGATGAAGCAGCGGCTAAGTTCAAAGAAATGTGGAGCAACCATATCTCCTATTTCGTTGATTATGTGAATGGTACAGCGAATGAAGATGAAGCAGCAAAAGAAGAAGCTCTGAATGAATTAAATCAGTACCGTCAGGATTTCTCCCAATTCATCAGCAGCGCCACTGAAACACGCGTTGAAGCAGATGCTTTGGCAGCGGGGCTTCAAACTCATGTTGACCAGTTGATCGGAACCTTTAATAGTTATGTCCAAGGTGACTATGAAGCAGCATGGGAAACTGCCAGAAAAGGGTACGGACATATGTTCACACCTGCAAAATTATTCAGCTCGGCATTTGTGAATCAGTTCCCGGATAAATTTGCGGGTATGCCTGAAATGCCGAATACGGGTCTTGGTGGAATGAACAATACCGACAGTACATGGGTACTATGGGCAGTTCCTGGTTTGCTGTTTGCTGGCCTGGCACTATTTAGACGTAAATCTGTAACAGAGTAAATTCAACAGGGGAAGGGGTAACTCTTCCCTTTTTTACATAGGGGGAGAAAAATGAAAGCATGGTTAAAAAAAAGCATTATTCTATACTGGATTCTCCTTGTTACAACAATTAGTGCTAATACAAGTGCAGCAACTTCGGATAGCATGATTCTTCCATCACCAGTAGAGGAAAGTACTGTTGCAGAAATTGCTGGAACCAACCTCAATTATAATCCAACACAGACCCACACCATCAATAAGGCTGAAGTAATCCCTGAAAAAATTATCATACCCTCTATTGAGATGGAAGCACCTGTCGCAAAGGTGGGGTATTTGGAAAATGGAGAAATGGAAGTACCTGATAACATCCATGAAGCCGGGTGGTTCGAGCCTGGTATAAAGCCGGGAGGGTCAGGCAATGCCGTCATTGCCGGACACCTTGATGGAAGGGGGGAGCCCGGGGCATTTTATCATATCAGGGAATTAAAAAAAGGTGATACCGTTGAGATTCAGGGTGAAAATGGTAAAAGACTTATCTTTGAGGTCATTGGCATCGCTTCCTATTTTACGGGTGATGCACCGCTCGAAAGTATATTCGGTTACCACGCAAATCCTCGATTGAATTTAATTACCTGTTCCGGGAATTTTAATGATGAAGAGCAAGAGTACGAGGAGCGCCTCGTGGTATATACAGAGTTGGCTGGAATGGAATAAAAAAAGAACTCCCGATTCGGGAGTTCTTTTTCGCAGTTATATTAACTAATTACTTAGTTACGTTAGCAGCTTGAGGTCCACGAGCGCCTTCTTCAACTTCGAAAGAAACTGTTTGACCTTCTTCTAGAGTTTTGAAACCGTCGCCTTGGATAGCAGAGAAATGAACGAATACATCGTCTTGTCCTTCTACTTCAATGAAACCGAAACCTTTTTCTGCGTTGAACCATTTTACTTTACCTTGTAACATATGTGTTTCCTCCTGCGTGGCTTTTGCCACAATGTATTACCATTCTTGCTCTAAATAATCTATCAAGACGAATCTTTAAGCGTTACCGAACAAAAACAATTAATGTCATCTTATCACCATTACGGGCTTTCGTCAAGGCGTCTGAATGTGGCAGAACTGCCTCAGTATTTAAGGGCTGAAGCTTGCCAGTGGGGGATTTCCGGGGACGATGAATAAAAAGATTCATCATCAATGGGTTGATTTCCAATATTTATCAAGTTAATCGGCATTGATATTCTCTATTTGATTTAAGTAAAGAGAAATGACCGATTTCGTATCATCCATGTAAAAAATCAGTGTGCGAGTGTCTGGGTAAAACTGCAAGAGCCGGCCGGAAAAGGAGGATTTTCCCTTCTTGGCTGTTAGATATTCCACACGTAAGAGTTTATTCTCGAGCTGCCAATTTCTTAATAAGTTCTCCCACTCTGTCATAGTGCCTCCTTTATATTGTTCAAAGTTGAAAAAGTCATAATGATGGCAGGGAATCTGCATATAAATATAAAAAGGCATGGCCGTATTTACAATGTAAAACGAGTATTCCCTGCATTACTGCTGTTTAATCCATTTTGAATGAGGATAAATAAGAGAAAAAAATATAATTATATTTCTAAAAGCAATCAGGGTATGATGGAGAGGCAGGAAAACCAATGTTTATGACCGATGAAATGATTACTTCTACTATAAGATTATTTGTGATTGTTCTATTAAGCGGGCTTATAGGGATTGAACGTGAAGCCAAAAATCACCCCGCGGGTTTAAGAACGCATATTGTTGTCGGTGTCGGGGCATGTCTCCTGATGCTGGTTTCCATTTTTGGATTTGAAGATTATCTTAAGGAACATAATGACTTGCGAGGCTTCGACCCCAGCAGGATCCCGTCCTATGTAATATCGGGTATAGGCTTCCTTGGGGCGGGTACTATTTTAGTCCAGGGCGGTATAACCGTGAAAGGATTGACGACCGCTGCAAGTATCTGGGTTGTGGCAGGACTTGGCATCGTGGTCGGGATAGGCATGTACTACGAAGCGGTACTGGCCACTATCATCATCGTTACCACATTGTTCTTCTTAAACCGATTCGAGAAATTGTATAAAAAGAAAATAGATATGAAAGATAATCTGCTGCTGACATTGACCATGGAGAAAGGTGAAGGACATATCAGCAAAATAAATGAAGTATTTTCTTCTGAAGATATGGATGTATCTCAGTATAATTTAGAGGGAGACACCACGAAAGCCGGAAATTTGATAAAGTATACGCTTTCCATTTCGACAAAAGGGCGGTCTCATCCCTCAAAGATACTGGAAGAACTGCAAAAGTTTACTTTTGTTAAGTCAGCTGAAATGAATAAACGCTCATAGAAAAAATCGGCCTGAAGCAAGGCTGATTTTTTTATTTGCCAATTGAGAAGGATTCTGGCTCAATGGTATAGAAGTAAGAATCCGCTGAGAGGGTTTAAATTAAAGGAGGTAATAAAGGTGCAGGAATATCGCATAAATCCATATTTCATCCTGATCATCGGAGTGTTATCTGTTTCCACATCTGCCATCCTGGTGAAGGTTTCAAGCGCAGATGCCGGAGTGATTGCCTTTTACAGGCTTCTGTTTACCATCATCTTGATGTCTCCTGTATTCCTTATAAAGTACAGGCAGGAACTGAGAAGGATCACGCTTAAGGACTGGGGCTACACAGTAGCTGCAGGATTCTTTCTGGCGTTTCATTTCATCCTATGGTTTGAATCGTTGAATTACACATCTGTCGCGAGTTCTACAGTCCTGGTCACGCTGCAGCCGTTATTTGCTTTTATTGGGACATATCTTTTCTTTAAAGAGAAATTCAGTAGATCTGCACTATTGTCTGCTGCGTTGGCAATCAGCGGAAGTGTCGTAATCAGCTGGGGTGATTTTCGGATAAGCGGAATGGCCTTATGGGGAGATCTGCTGGCGCTCCTTGCCTGTGCGCTGGTTACGGCGTATTTGTTATTCGGACAGAACGTCAGGCAGAGGCTTTCTTTGATTACATATACATTTATCGTATATCTGATGAGTGCGGTCGTCCTTTTCATATATGTATTGATAAAAGGGGAAAGGCTGGGCCCATATCCAAATGAAGAATGGTTCTATTTTCTGCTCCTGGCCATAATACCGACCTTGCTGGGACACACCTTGTTCAATTGGTCACTGAAATGGCTGAGCACTTCAACGATTTCCATGGCCATCCTTTTTGAACCAATAGGCGCATCCGTCCTAGCGTATTATCTTTTGGAAGAGTCGGTAATGCCGTCACAAATGATTGGCGGAGGTGTCATCTTGTTAGGGATCTACCTATTTGTAAGAGAGGAACGTAAACTCAGAAAATTAACAGCTGCACAAATGAAGGGGGCTTAAAACGATGGATCAGGCATTTAAGGTCTTTCCTCTGCTGGAGACAGAAAGACTGATACTGAGAGAAATAACTGTCGAGGACGCACAAGCAATTTATGAGAACTTCTCTGATGACCGGGTGACAGAGTATTATGATCTTGAGACATTCACTGATCTTTCGCAAGCAGAAGCGCTCATACATAAATTGTTATCAGGTTTCACAAGCCGTGAGCAAGTGAGATGGGCGATCACAATCAAGCCGGAAGACCTCTTAATCGGTACTTGCGGCTTCCATGCAATCGAGAAAGAACATTTCAAAGTTGAAGCGGGTTATGAACTGAATCCCGATTTTTGGGGAAGGGGAATAATGCGAGAGGCGTTAAATGCAATATTCACTTATGCATTTGAACAAATGGGTGTCAACCGGATAGAAGCTTTTTATGATCCGGAGAACGATCGATCAAAAAATGCTCTTGAGAAATGCGGGTTTGTATATGAAGGAACACAGAGGAAACGGTTTTTTGAAAAAGGAAAGTTTGTTGATGCATCACTGTCATCCCTGCTGAAAGAAGATTTCCAAAGGTGAGATTCAAAAAGGAGGAACGGCAGAGCTTGCCTTCCTCCTTTTTGATTATCTTATATAAACACGTACGTAAGGGCGGAAAAGAAAAATGCCATAATGGTAGAAAAAATGAATGTCCCCCCTCTTACCTCTGTTTCGGATTCACTGATCTTGATTGCTTGAACATATGAAAATGAAAATAAATATATTGCCATGATGAATGAAAGAAAAAGGGCTGTGTTTATTAGCATGTAATAGAAGAACTCCTCTCAAAGGTAATGTTTACTTTTAAAATATATGAGACCATAAAAGATTTATGTTTTATTAGAGAAAAGTTTTCAAAAAAAGTATTGCGTAAAAAATATTATCATGATATATTATTATTCGTCGCTGCAAACGGCACGTTAACTTACCGCATCATTCAAAAAAAGTTTTGAAAAGTGTTTGACACTGAGATGATGAAGTGTTAAGATAATAAAGTCGCTTTTGAAACACAGCGAAAACAGATTGAACCTTGAAAACTGAACAAAACAAGACAAAACGTCAACGTTAATTTTAGTAAGAATTTCGGTTCTTACACAGTTGCTAACACATT